>ONYL01000096.1 GCA_900322035.1 uncultured Prevotella sp. | reverse complement strand
ACCTTATATTTGCAATTGCAAAATAATTTGTATTTTTGCAGAAAGATATTAATGTATAATCACATAGACTGAAAGAGAGGGGGCGACGGGACAACCAAACTTTGAAAACGGAGAAGAATCCATTCCCCTATTATGGGTCCCGCCACCCTTTTGAACCATCAACCCAAATAAGAATTTGCCAAAAAGTCATTAAGGTTTTCAGGCATGGTCAAAAGTCCCTATTTCTCTCAGTCTCAAAAACGATGCAAAGATAATGAAAAAAATTGTAATCGGAATCGACATCAGTAAAAAAAAATTGGACTGGTGTGTCATGGTGGATAAGGAAATTGCTGGTTTTCATGACACAGCGAACAGAATGGACGACATCTACAACAAGTTTGCCGAAGTACTTGAGTATGGCAAAATAGACATCGGAGAGGTGCTTGTTTGCGCGGAATACACGGGCAAGTATATCTATCCATTGGTGCTGGCATGTCACAAGTGCCGGGTTGACCTATGGCTGGAGAGTGGCTACAACATCAAGTGTGAGGCAAGGAAGGAACGCGGCAAGGACGACCGAACGGACGCACGGCGCATCGCCGAGTATGGCCGCAAAAACCAGGATGACGCCCGTATCTACCGCCTCCCTGCGGAAAGCATCGCCACCCTGCGCGGCCTCCTTTCCGAGAGGGCCATGTACTGTTCCCAACGGGCTGCGCACAAAGGGCAGTTACGCGACATGAGGGGTTTCATGTCCCCGGAAGCGTACACTGCCCGTGCCGTGAGACAGCTGTCTTTGATCAAGGAGCTTGACCGTCTGATAGAGGAGGTGGACAACAGTATGGCAGAAATAGTGGCATCAGACCCGGAACTGCTCCGTCAGCAGCAACTGCTGCTCTCTGTCCCGGGCATCGGTATGGTCTGTGCCGCCGCACTCATCGCCGTGACTGCCGGGTTCTCTCTATTCGACAATGGCCGAGAGCTATGTTGTTTTGCGGGACTGGCCCCATTTGCCTACACCTCTGGCACCAGTATACGCTCCAAACGCAGGGTATCCTGTCGTGCCGACCACCAGCTTAAAGCACTGCTACACATGTGCGCCTTAGTAGCTGCAACACGCATGAAATCAGGACGGTTCGCCGAGTACTACCAGCGTAAGACTGCCGAAGGCAAGAACAAGATGAGCGTTCTTAACGCTGTCCGTGCAAAACTCATGCTCACGGCTTTCGCCGTTGTCCGTGACAATACCCCTTACGATAAAAACTTCAAAATAAATTTGGCTGAATCATAAGAATAGGGAATATCCGTACAGAGTCTTTCGACTTGGATAATTATGAAGACCCGGACCAGAATGGAGGTCTTGTTCCCAATCTTGACAGTATAAGGCAGAGCCCTGCCCATCTCAAGACCATCAAACTGCATCATAAAGGTTAATGGACAGGGGGATTGGTTAAATCACGGTCGTCAGGCAGATTAATGGGTTCTGTCTGTTTGGATGGATGAAAAAATAGAAAACCCTATACCCCGACTTCTTGTTGGCATACGTCAACCGCGCCGCTTACTACCTTAATCTCGACCGCGTAGGCGAGGCAGAAGAGGAATTGAAGTATGTGCTTGAACATGAGCCAGACGATGCCACCCGTGCATTAGCGGAGCAGTATTTGGCGATGTGCCATGAGAGGAATAAAGAGTAATGAGGCCGATGGACAAGAAACAGTTTATGCAAGGGTTAAACGATAGCCTCATCCTGTGGGATGTGGGGCGGATGTTTCACACGCGGCTGTCGGATGAGGTGCACGGGGAGTTGGCGGTGTTTGGGATTGGGTCGGTGGATAGGGAACTGACTACGAGTAGGGATTGCGAGGAGGTGGCAGAGGTGATAGAATCCAATAGGGAAAGGATGGATGCAGCGTTGTATGCGGATTGCATGGCTGAGTTGGGTGAGATAAAGGACGATATGAAATGGCTTGCTTCGAAGACCGGCAGACGTGTGATGGAGATAGAACATTTGCTGGCAGAGGCAAGGCAGAAGGCAAAGGAATGTTTCCCGCTTAACGACATAATAATGGGTAGGGACATGATGGAGGAGCCGGACAATCTGACGATAGGTATTGTCGCCAGAACGCGAGAAAAGTGTAAGTTGATTCAGAAGACTATTGAGGGTTGGTAGCCGCCAGTAAGTCCGAAATACAAAGTATATTTAAAGGAAGAGCAGTGATGTAAATTTTCTGTGGTTGAGGGCAATAAAAAGGACAGTATTGCGTTATCTAAGAAAACCCGTTAAAAAAAATCATTATGGCTTACAAGATTATCGACATTGAAGGTATTGGCGATGTTTATGCCGCCAAGCTGAATGAAGCCGGTGTGAAGACCACCGACGATTTGCTAGAGAAATGTGCCACCCGTGCTGGCCGCCGCAAGATGGCCGAGGCCACAGAAATCAGCGAGAAGTTGATATTGCGTTGGACCAACCACGCCGACCTGTTCCGCATCAACGGTGTTGCCGGCCAGTTTGCCGAATTGCTAGAAGCAGCAGGAGTGGACACCATCAAGGAATTCCGCCACCGTGTGCCAGCCAACCTCCAAGCCAAGATGGAGGAGGTGAATGCCCAGAAAAACTTGGTCAACCGGGTCCCCTCGGTCAAAGAGATTGAGAAGATGGTGGCTCAGGCAAAAGAGATGGAGCCCAAGGTGGAATACTAAACTATTCTTTGTTTTTGAATATGGGGTGATGGATGCAGTCCGTCACCCCATGTTTGTTTTTGCGGAACGGGATAGTGCCTTCCACCTGATGGTGTATATACACGACCTTTTTCCCCAGCAGGGAGGTTGTTGGGGAGGGATTCTATTAGTGTGAAAAAACTATTGCTTTTTGCCTCTGATGTGGTCGACAATGAGGGCAATGGCACCGTCGCCAGTGACGTTGCCGGCAGTTCCGAAGCTGTCCATAGCAATGTATATGGCAATCATAAGGCCTTGCATGTTGGCATCGAAACCGAGCATACTGCCCAACAGACCAAGTGCAGCCATGATGGCACCGCCAGGTACGCCGGGTGCGGCTACCATAGTAATGCCGAGCATCATGATGAACCCAACGTAGGTGCCGAAGTCGCAGGGAAGACCCATGCTGAGCGAGATGGCATAGGCGACGGCAGTGATTTTAAGGATGCTGCAAGGCATGTGGATAGTGGCACAGAGGGGGACGGTGAAGCTGGCTGTTTCGCTCCGTACGCCGTTTTTAATAGCCTGTTGGAGTGTGACGGGAATGGTGGCGGCCGACGAGGAAGTGCCCAAAGCTGTGACGTATGCCGGGAGCATGGTGACGAGCGAACGGAAGGGGTTCTTCTTGGTTACCAGACCAGCAATGAGGAAGAGGAAGAGCAGCTCGGTGACGTGGAGCAGGAAGATGAAACCGACAATCTTGAGGAATGCGCCCAGAACGGCACCCACGTGGCCTTCGGCCCCCATTTGCAGGAAGATGCCGAAAATGTAGATAGGGAGACAGGG
>ONYL01000095.1 GCA_900322035.1 uncultured Prevotella sp. | reverse complement strand
GCGTGCTGCGACGAACCAGATAGTTCATTCCGAGGTGTCCGAGCTTGTGAGCCTCCGCCTTCATGCCTATCTCGAGCTCGCGCAGGGAATCAAAGTGTTATCCGCTTCCAGCCGTGGCTGCCGACTGCGTGGTGTTCGCCCACAAGCAGGGCGAAGCTCCCATGGTGCTGCTCATAGAAAGGAAGAATGAGCCGTGCAAAGGCCAATGGGCCTTTCCCGGCGGGTTTATGAACATCGATGAGGCTGCCGACGACGCGGCGCGGCGCGAGTTGAGGGAAGAGACGGGACTCGCGATGGCCGACATCCATCAGATTGGCGCCTTCACCACCGTGGACCGCGACCCGCGCGAAAGGGTGCTGTCGGTGGCCTTCTGGACAGACGTGGAGGGAATGCCCGAAGTCTGCGGAGGCGACGACGCCCGGCGCGCGCTGGTTTCCGCTAACCGAGCTGCCACCTTTGGCCTTCGACCATGCGGAGATTCTGCGGCGCGCCTTGTACCTCAAGCAAAAGGGGGTGTCATGAAACTGCAGACTCCCGTAGAAATTCCCGCCCCCTCGTGGCGCATACTCCCCACGGACCGAATGGCCTTTGTGGGCAGCTGCTTCGCCGACAACATCGGGCAAAGGTTCGCCAACGACCACTTCCAGACCGTGGTGAACCCCTACGGGGTGATGTACAACCCCGTGAGCGTGATGCATACCGTGGCGGGGCAACCCTACCCCTGCGAGGGCGACGCCCAACCGATAGACTGCGACGTGGCTGTCGTCTCGCTTGGCACGAACCATGTGTATGTTGAACTTAGCAGCGGAAGAATCGTCGACAACTGCCGCAAGCGGCCCCAACGCGAGTTCAAGGAGCAGACGTTGGACGTGGCGGCCTGTGTGCAGGCCCTGCGCCAGTGCGTGGAGCATCTGCGGAGGCACAATGAGGCGGTACGCATCGTGTTCACGGTCAGTCCCATCCGCTATCGCAAGTATGGTTATCATGGGAGCCAGTTGAGCAAGTCAACCTTGCTGCTCGCCATCGAGCAGCTGATGGTCGAGGATGCGTCAGACAGTCTGTATTATTTTCCGAGTTACGAGATTGTGAACGACGAGCTGCACGACTATCGGTTCTATCAGCCCGACATGCTGCATCCCTCAGAGCAGACCGTAGACTATCTCTACGAGCGCTTCCGTGAGGCGTTTTTCTCCGAGGCCGCAAAACAGATGGTTGCCGAATGGCGCCCTATCCGCGAGGCCCCCGCCCACAAGCCATTCCATCCTGACAGCAGCGACTATCGGCAATTCCTCGCCGAGGCCTTGCGAAAGAAAGAGGCGTTTGAGAGGAAGTTTTTGGGCGACAAAGGTTAGGACGCATCCCATAAAGCCTGTAGACTCCAATAGCCCCACAGTTCAAGCACAAATTTCGGTATGAGCCAGGCAGCGGCGGCAGTGGGCTGTTTGCGTGGTCGATTGGCCTACTCCCAAGCGTCCGGCTCTTCGTCTTCGGCCTCAAACTCCGAGTCCTTGGAGAGTTGGGAGCTATGGGACGTGTGATTGCTCAACTTCAATTCGTTGCTGCCCTGCAGCAACTCCGTGGATTCCACTTGTCTCAACCTAACTCGCGGGACGATATATTCTTTTCCATTCATAGCCAATAGGATAAAAGGTTACTTCACAATGATTTTCTTTCCATTCTTGATATAGACGCCAGCGGGAAGACGGCTGGGAAGCATACGCATACCGGCAAGGGAATAGACGGCATCGCGGGCTGGGTTGAGGCCGACAGACTTGACTGCCGTCACCTCCCTGTCGAAAGAGAAAGCTTTCGACGCAATGGCTTCCTTCACGGCCAAGAACGCTTTGTGGGCGCCCGAAGTGAAGGCGGCGCCATTGTCCTGCCCCCAATAGAAGCCTACGTTCGCCCCATTGTCGTCCAATGACAACTTGTAATAGTATTTGGCGTTGTCGACACTTGTGTTCTGCTCTGTGTCATAGCCATAGAGGTCTGACTTCTCAGGGGTAGTGCCTTCGGTGGTGGCCGACTCAAAAGTGTAGGTTCCCTCCTTGCCTTTCAGCACCACAGCAGTGGCTTGGGGAATCACGTCGCCCGCCACATACTCCTTGGTGTTGACCAACAGCCCGTTCTCCACCGCGTAAGTCTTGGCAACTACGCCCTCCGGCACGGTCAATGCGCGGTCGCCATAATACAAGGTGGCATAGCCTACTGAAGAGATGGAAACTGTAGCGGGGTCGAGAACCTCCTGGAAGAGGACGAGAGTAGAATACTTACTTTCCGAAACAGAAAACTTGTTATTAGATGACGTTCTAACTATCCTATAGTTCCTTTGGTTCTGGTTCTGAAAGATGAACTTGATTCCATTTGAAGAAGAGTTGATGTTCCAACGGCAATCCTTCAACTGCTTATCAGCAAGATAAAACCACGACGAGTTTTTTTCAACTTTCAAATACTTACCATTCTGCTGTTGAATAACCCAAGCCTTATTAGAACCACTTGCTACCTGAAGCAAAATAAAGCTATAATTGTCATCTTGTATGGAAAGCTCATTCTGACCTTCCAATTGGAGATTATCTGAATCCAGATTACCATCCTTTGAGATATTTTTTGCAACGAACACCTCGGTAGGATAATCTTCACCTCCATACGCGATGAGATACCTTCTTCCACTAATCAACTGGTCGGTGGACGTGATCCGCTTGAAAGTGCGGATGGGAGCGGCTTCTTTGTAAGTAGTCGGGGTAGGGTGTTCTTTTGATTCAGCTGCCAAATTGGGGGGGGCAGCAAGTGCAGTGAGGTTCACGAAAAAGGCAAACAACAAAAGCACGGTCTTAGCTCTAAAGTTCATATCGAATTACTGGTTAGGATTAGATAAGGCAAAAGTAATATTTTTGCTGGAGATGGCAAAAAAAATGACAGAAAAAAATTAATGGGAGGCCTTTGGAAAAGCAATCGCACAGCTCTTGTGTGCTGAATCATCATCAACTAAGCTTTTCCAGTGCCTCCACTAATCCTTACATTGGTTCTTTGTCCTTTCCATCAAAGGTGCGGAAAACGAGGTAAGTGCCATCGGCTTCAAAGTCCACGTGGGTGCCGAGGGCTTCGTTGAGACTGCCACACCAGAGCCGTTCAAACGCCCAAGGTTTCCACCTAAGGCCGTTGGCACTGAGCTGGTGGCAGGAGAAATTGAAGATGCTCACCTGCTGGCGGGGAAAGACCTCAAGCGTGGCGTTGCCATGAAGGGCCACAAACCATCCATGGTCGGTGACCATGATGGGGTTGAGGCCAAACTCATCCTTGTAATAGGCCATCAGCGAAATGTTGGCTATCGTATGGTCCTCGCGCTTGCCCGTGGCTCCAAGATAGCAGATGGTCTTGTCGGCCGACTGCCTGAACGAGGGCAAAGCCATCATCCACCGGGTAGCCTTGGTCAGGTCGTTGAAGTCTTGCTCGGCTATTTGATGCCATAGTCCGGAGAAATGCTCCCGCAGTTCATCGGGAATGGAATCGCCGTCGCCTACAATGGCTGTGGGCACCAGCCCACGATGAAAAGCCGTCTGGGCAGCCCGGTCGCAGCAGACTAAGTGGTCGGCATGAGTGAGCAGGCTGCAG
>ONYL01000094.1 GCA_900322035.1 uncultured Prevotella sp. | reverse complement strand
AGCCAATCGCCGATATCTATCTTGGCTCCACGCTCTGTTGCTGAAGATTGGCGTTCGAGCAAATCACACACGATTACGCGTTTAGGTAAGAAGAATCTTCTTGACTTCTCCTTCCATTCGTCATAGGCATCCACATCAGGGAAGATAATCACCGTGCGGTTGCATAGTGCTACCATACGCTCAGGCTTGAAGTTTGCTTTGCCACCGACCGCCACCCAGACATAGTCGGGGAAGACGAGAGAGCCGAGCAAGGCCGTCTTTTCAGATTCCACCAAAGCAACAGCCTTTCCAATGTCATCACTATGAAGCAAGTGTTCACCAAAAAGACACTGTGTAATCGCAAAATCCTCGGGTAACAAGCCTTTTCGCTTCAATCGGGAATGTATCCAATCAACTGCCATGCCTGTCTTGATTCGATGACCGCTATTTGCGTCATAATACATAACCTTTCCCGTCCGGACATTGCCGTTGAAGTCCAGTTGCCAATAGATGATACCTCCATCACGGGTAGAACCGATAAGATAACGACACAATAACCGTTCGAGTTCAGCCGTACTGACGCGGCACTTCTCACGAAGGAAACGGAAGAAATCATTTTCCATGCTCCATGAGCTAACCACATAGTCGAAGGGAAGATAGTGGATCGGATCAGAATGGCACATCGTCACCTCCTTCCGTAATAGACTCCAACCCATCGCAGTGGCCCGGCAAAGGTTGTACCCCATGCTGTCCCTGCTGTCCCTGCTGTCCCATGTCTTTTGTTGGGACAGCTTTATTCGTGCTGTGACAAACCTCCTGTCTGATACGTCCAACAGCTGATTTTGAGATGCCCAGCTCGCGGCTGATATCCCGAACGGTCTGTCCTTCTCCGACACGCTTTTTCACCTCCATTTTCAAATTCTCCCGATCCTGCTCTTTGAGATGATCATGCTCAGGCGAGTCGTTATGGTAGACGAAATGCAGGAGCACACCGTCCTTCTCTATGCTGTAAACTCTCACGTTGTCTGCTCCAAATTTGATTCCACAATTACGCACCTTTATCTGCTTAAGATAACGGACGCTGTTGCCCTGGGCACTAGTACCAAGTGCGAAACAACTGTCGATGAAGTTAAACAACTTCTTCGAACCTGCCAAATCGTTCTGCGTGATGATACGGCTCATGTCACGCTTTGGCGTGTGTGCTATAATCAGTATGGAGAAGCCATATTTGTTCTTCAATGCTCTGAGATTCTGAACCAGTTTGGCAGCGTCTTCACCTTTCTCCATCTGCATGCACAGGATGGAAATGTTGTCGATAATGATGATGTTGGCCTCACAAGCAACGGCTGCCTTTTCAATATCTCGGATCACAGCCTCCTCAAAGGGTATATCGAGATTAGCGAGATTGTCAGGCTCCAGCGACACTCGATACAGCGTTGGTGGGAAATGGTGTAAGTTGCCCTGATTGTCTGTATAGCGTAGTTGAAACTGCTTGTCGGAAAGTTCAAAATCAAAGTAGAGGACCTTATAGCTCTTCGCTATCTCTTCTGCAATCTGCACAGCAAGAATACTCTTACCGGCATTGGAGTCGGCAAAGAGACATCCTATTTCTCCTTCAAACCAAAACGGTCCGAACAACTCCTTTGGGTTGCTCCGCAGACTGGCCTCATTCATGGCTTGGTTGACACTCTTGATAGACAACACCCCTACATTGGAAGGTATGCCATCAGCATTCTGCTGGACTTTCCCCAGCTCGATGCCAACCATCTTCACACGGCTTGATGCTAATGAGTAAGAAGACTCTGCGTTTTCCTTCTTAACTACATACTCTACATAGCGCTTGCTGTCCAAGGCGTAGAGTCCATTGATGCAGTTTCTTAAGTTCATCTCCAACCTCCTTTCTTTGCGACTCCATTTCGCTTGCTACTGATGTAAGACATGGCATCACGCTCCAACTCTTGCACCGACTTATGATGAGTGCTGTCGTTCAACCACTCGTCAATCTCGGCTTTGTTGAAGAGAATACTCTTTCCTCTCTTGTGGAAAGGAATCTTCTTAGGACTCGTCCAGCCATAGATGGTCTGCTCGGCCGGATGGTTGGGCAGATAATCTATCAAAGCGGACACGTTGAACCACTGAGGCTCATCAGCTTTCACGGAAGGCGCCAGTCTGTCCATCTTCTCGTCTAACTCCTTGAGCTTCGCAAGCACATCCACCATCAGCTGGGGTATGTCGTTGAATGTAATCTGGTTTTGCAACATGATTTTATCCTTTTAATTAGTAAATCTCTGTATGCAAAATTAGCAAAACCCTTGTGTGGCTCTGTGTGGCATTTTGTGGGAATACAAAAATATCGGATGCGACAACTACTTGATAATGAGCAGTTAATACATCCGATATTTGTTAATGTATGTAAGGATTGTGGAAGAATGCCTTTTTTCTGTGGCTTTTGTCCTTATAAGGCCCTCTTTATGGCCTCCTTAATCTGTTCAACGTATATTTTGTTCTTTTCTGAGGCTGTAACACTAAGGAAATCCTTGTGGTGCTTATCATAGTAGTCGACAGTAATACCACATACTTCCAGCACTCCCAAGACCCAATGACGGGCATAATTGGCGGGAGTGATGGTGAGGGATACCGCATAGATCATGTAGCAGATTCTTTGATTCTCACGGGGCAGCGGACACACTACATCTTTAGACACCTGCAAATTCATGAAGTTGACAAAGACACTTCCCGGCATGTCCCGAAACTGGCGACCATTACAAGTTTGATAAATGGCAACGCAAACGCCCAAGTCAACAATGTCTTTCAACTTCGCTGTTTCCTTCAAGAGGAGAATCTCGTTGTTCATGTGCCGACCTCCTTTTCCATTCGCTTAGCATCTGCCATAATCGACTGTGCTATGTGCGCTATCTTATCAATCAAGATTTCCAGGAACTGCATTTCAAAGTAGTACACATGGGCACACTTGTTCATCACTTTCCTGTATATGTCAAATTGTTTCTCTGCCAACTCATGAGCCTTGTAATAATCTTCTCTACTCTGATCGCATTTCTTGTCCAACTGGATGAATTCCGGTGTGCCGAAAGGCATCATATCCAGTCGGTTGCTCTCTGACTGATATTGTTTCCAAAGCTTAGTTGCTGCCTCTTCCACCACTCTCAATTCTTTCAGATTGATGTCATCATGTTTCTTCGCCATACGAATATAATCCACCTGTTTCCAAATTTGAAGGTCCAATGACTTGAAAGAGAAAATGGCATCCAGCAGTTTACCGTTACATTCGATAAGGGCATGTATATTCTCTTGCGCCTGTTTCTCCGCAGCATCAATCAGGTGGTTCGTATATTGGAAATCAGCAAAGAACTCTGCGAGAACCGAAGCATCCTCGAATACGATCTCTTCGGGTGCTTTCTTGGAAGGTATAGTTTTGTTTACCAATAGCAGACGATTGGTTATCTCTTCAATAAGATTTGCCATGTGCGGTAAATTTTATGATTTTGTTAAGTCCAGGTCGATCTTGATTGCATTTGCAGCATCCTCCTTCTTTTTATCGACCACCTTGGTATAAACTTGCGTCGTTCTCACGTTAGTATGTCCAAGCATCTTGCTCACAGTATAGATGTCGGTACCACTGGCCAACTGTAGCGTAGCA
>ONYL01000093.1 GCA_900322035.1 uncultured Prevotella sp. | reverse complement strand
AACAGCTCTACATAGAAAATGCCATCCGTCGACAAGTATGTCTTGGGGACAATCACCTCCCCGAATCTGACGGGACGCTTGTATTCTACCCTTACATGTCGGTATGCGAATCCTTCAGGCAGATACTCCATAGCAATACGGATATAGTTGGCGTTGTTCACATGGGTAGGTCATGTCCTTCTTGGGCTCAATCATCACCGTCTTGAGAACCTCATCGGGTATTCTCTGCAATTTGCCGCTTATGCGGTCGACGAAGGCTCCCATCGACCAGGTCTTATAGCATACGTTGCCGTCTGAGTCATAGATGAACGTGTTGCGGAAGCCAAACATAGGCTTGACATCAAAGACCGATGTCTCCGTTCGGAGTCTCTCCTTGAACCGCGGTACTCTTACAATCTCCACTTGTCTTGATGCAAGCAGTTGTGTCATACCGGATTCCTCAAAGAAAGTCTTCACGCCAGGTTCTGACTCTATCCACATCTCTGAGCAGTCTTGCATCATCTGAAACGCTGAGAATAATTTCAGGTTGCCGTCCTTGTCACACGTGCTTGTTGTTACAATATTGTCAATGCTATACATATCTAATTCCATTTACTTAACGGTGGCACAAAAATACATAAATTATTTGTCGCTCGAAAGAAATATCGTATATTTGTGGCAAAAAGATATTGCTCTAAATGATCTTCATAGTCTTTGCTATACTGCACGCTTCCATCGAGTTCTTCACTTGCAGTTTGGCAAGTATTTGCTGGCGGTGACGGCTAACCGTGTTTTTGCTGATGGATAAAATATCTGCAATCTCGTAACTTCTCTTTCCAGAATCGATAAGTGTCAACACCTGCTTCTCACGTCGACTGAGAATCGACGAGTCGCCGGAGGCTGTCAATTCTTCAGAAATTCCCGTGAATGAATTGACGATCCTGTTTTTGCCAATGAAGTCAAAGGCGGGACGGCCATACAAGCATAATGCATGGGTAACAGTTTCTGAATCGTCGGCATAAATATAATACATCCGGTGAATCACATCTATTGTGTCTCCCGTTGCTGCCTTCATTCGCAATCTTGATACAAGATAATAGTCAGGACGGGCATGGCGTGGGACATGACGCAAGAAGTTGAAAAACCGAAGTTCGGCAAGATACTTTTCCTCACGTTGCTTTTCTGTCATCAGGTTGAGGATGGCTTTCTCCCAAATAGAATTCTCTTCAACGTAATTTGAGACTCCCAAAACGATGCCGAACTTTCCAGGGAATATCCGACTTATGCCACACCGCATATCGCTGACTACAACCGTGACATTCTCTATCCGAGATATGTTTTTGGCATAATCAAGCAATTGACTGACATCTATTGTGCCACCGTTAAAGGATTGACTTTTAAGAAGTTGATTAAGTTTCTTGAGACAGCTCATGATAAAAATGGTTATTTATAGCCATTGCACACTATATAACTATTGATTACCTTTGCAAAGTTAACCATAAAAAATGGTTATTAGACAAGATAAGACTATAAAATAACATATATGGTAAAGAAGTTTTTTATAACAGCATTCGTCCTGTTGTCGGGTCTGGCAGTATCGGCACAGACACTTGAAAAGATGAACTGGTTCAATGAACCGTCGCAGTGGAACATCGCTAATAACAAGCTCACCATGTCGGTCACTCCCAAAAGTGATTACTGGCGTATCTCGCACTATGGCTTTACCGTTGATGACGCTCCGTTCTATTATGCCGAATACGGTGGGGAGTTTGAGGCCAAGGTGAAGGTGTCCGGCGATTATAAGGCGCGCTTCGACCAGGCCGGCATGATGATTCGCATCGATCATGAGAACTATATCAAAGCTGGAATAGAGTATGTCGACGGAAAATACAACCTCAGCACCGTGGTGACCCATCACACATCCGACTGGAGTGTCATCACCCTCAACAAGCCTATAGATTTTATATGGATAAAGGCTGTCCGCCGAAAAGATGCGATAGAGATTTTCTATTCGTTTGACGACAAGGAATACACCATGATGCGCAACGCTTGGATGGAGGCCAACCGCCCTGTAAGAGTTGGAGTGATGGGGGCAAGTCCGGACGGAAACGGCTTTAACGTGACTTTCTCGGACTTTTCCGTGAAGCATCTTCCTGATGCAGTCCGCACAGAGTGGCTTGAGCACAACAAATAGTAAGCGGGCTGCGTATCGTATCTTCAATGTATCTTATGGCAAGAAAGAATCCTGTCTCAAATTATTTTTGTAACGTCTTCTGTGATACCTACGTAATTTTTGATTCCTTGTAAAGATGGTTGCGGAAAGTCGCGATTGAAACGTACGAGGGTGGCGTCGGGGAATTGCGCAGCCATCCGCTCGAAGGGGAAGCGGATGATGCCGGGAGTGTTGAAGCCTACGCCAAACTCAAGGAGCAGGAGCGATTTGTCGGATGCCTTGTAGACGAAGTCGTTGTAGCGTTTGGCTTGCCGGTGCCAGAGACTGTCCTCTACGAAGGTATCGTCACAACGGAGATTCATGCTGACGGGCTTTCCATTCTGATAGCTGACATGCTCATCAGCCATCAGATACATGATGATATTCTTCAGATTCTCCAGCCTGTCCATGATCCTTATTACTTTAATAATCGGTTATTTGTTTTTAAATCGCGAGCCGACGAAACCGTTGCTGACTTCACCTGTCTTCAAGTTAAAATGCTTGAATACCGGTGGGGTAGGAGTCAGATCGTAGTAGTCCAACTCGGCAATCGGCAGACAGAAGAAAGCCATCCCTTCCCAACTGTCGTAGAGGCGGGACAGCACGGGATTATGGTCATAGATCCATTGCTTCACGCTATCCTCTACATCGAAGGTCACCATGCCTCTGCAACGGACTGAGATGTTGTCGGCGTATGCTAATAACTCTACATGCTGGTTTTGCAGCAGTTCACGCCATACTGCTTTTTCTGCAGAAGTGGCAAAGTAGAGCATATGGTCCTCACGTCGCATAATCTGAAAGATGCGGATTTTCGGAAGATCTCCCTCGCATGTGGCAAAGGTAATTTCGTTATGTTCGTCTAAGAATCTGAGTGCGGTCTGTAACATCGATATGTTTTCGTTCATTGTTCTACTTTTATTTTGACACTACAAAAGTACTAACTTTCGGTGATCGCTGCAAGAAGGCACCAGAAAGTGGCTTACTTACCTTTTGGTTGGAAATGCGGAAATACAAGTGATAGTCGGACGTGTAAAAGTTGTTAAATCTGTAGTCTCCGATGTTCTCACTACAGGAGCACTCACCGAAATAGCCGAATAAGACCAAGGAAGTGCCATTCTTGTCAGCAAAGTGTAAATATTTTAGCATCACACTTCCCTAATTCTTCTTCCAAGAACTCACACGCATATCTTCTCTTGATTCCATTGTCATTGTTTGATTAATTCGTCTATCGGATCTTCCCTGACGATCTGCGGCTCAGCTTTTCCTTTCAGTACCAGCACTTTCTTGCCGTTGCGGTAGATATGGAGCTGGCGGTAACGGACGACCGCCGTCAATTCCGGATCGTCTTGTATCGTCTGCCAAATAGGATGGTAGATGCCGTCAGCATCCATCAGCTTGTGCCACAGGTGCGAGCACATGTTGGTTGTGTCAATATTCTCCACTAACATTGATCAAAGTGGACGGCCTTTCGGTATGCCATGCCATTTTTCCAGACAGCCTCGGCAACAGCAGCCGGTGGCATGCTGGGCGATGAACGGCGGGAAAATGCCGTGGCGCATCGGTGTCTGCTTGCCGTCGTTGGGGATAAATGCCGGAGCCAGTCGCTTGGCAATCGTCTCCCTTGTGCCTTGTTCTATCTTTTCCCAACCTTTCGCCTTGATATAAGCCTTATCCTTGGCGTTCAGATAGAAAGAGCTGCGGAACTTTGACTTGGCCAAACGGTCAAAGAGAGGCTGGAGGTCAATCTTGTCAACCTCCTGCCTTTCTTCACTTTCCGTGTCATCCTCGGGAAACAATGACAGTTCCCTTACATTATTTGAGTTGTGTTCCATCCTTGAAAGCATTGCCCACTCGCTTGCCGATTTCGAGATAGCCTAAGTGGACGGGATCGAATGTCAGCAGGTGCATCTTCTCCAAATCCGGTTTGCCATCCTCGGCAAGATACTCCTCGTTCACCCGGATGTTTACGATCTTTGCCACAATATAGTAGCCGGTCTCCGACTCATCAATCTTCCGTTCTATGCGGCACTCCATGGTCATGGGGAAGTCGGTGAAGACGGGAGCATTCACATGCTCGCCCTTTTCCACTTTCCAGCCCGTCTTAGCCACCTTGTCTTTCACTTTCTTTCCGCTCACCACACCGACAAAATCAGCTGCGACCATCGTCTCAGTAGTGGCGAAAGCAATGGTGAAGTCGGGATTGGCATTGAGGTTGACGGTTGTCTGATGGTTGCCCATCGAGATCATGATCTTATCACCGTCCCACTGCCCAGCCCATGCCGCGTTCATTGCATTGGGCGTACCGTCAGCATCATACGTGCCGATAATGATTACTGCTTGTGGCATGAACCATGCCTTTGGATCAAAGTTCTTCATATTCTTCTTATTTTAAGCTACATGATTATTTTTCCTTCGGATAACCAATCTGACTGTTGAGTACGAGATCGTAGTTGTCGTCAAGTCCAAGCTCTTTCTTCAGTGTTTCTGTGTTCATTGTCATACGGGGCACGGTGTTCAAACCAAGCGCACTGCAAGCGAGGCAGATGTTTTCCGACACATAGCCCGCGTCGACAACGCCCATGCGGACCTTCGCCTCATTGGGTATCTGCTGCGGGAACTTGTTGTGATTGCTGACCAGCAACAGAGAGACCGGTGCACTGGCAGCAAAACGCTGACGGCCGGCAACGGCGGTGCGCAAGTCCTTGCTGCTGACTTTTTGCAGACTGTTGTCCTTCGGCTGATAGAGATAAGTGCCGTCCTGACGGACAACGTACACCAGTATGTCCTGTGCGTTGATGGCCGACGGAGCGGTAATCTTGCCCTCTCCGGGACGGTTGATGCCACAAGCTGCCCAAAGCACGGTTGACAGTACGTCGTCGGGAATCTCCTTGTCTGCGTATTCACGTGTCGAGTGACGGTTCTGCAAAGCCTGCATCAGCGTCACCTGATTGTTCTTGGACGGTTTCGGCAGCTGGACATTGTCCTGCGCCTTGCATGATATGGCTGCCATGAAAAAAGCCGCACATGCGATTGTTAGAATGTTCTTCATATTAAACTTCCTCAAATATTTCGTTCAATTCCTTCCGCTTCTTGTCCGTCTGTGGACAGTCGGGAGCGATGTGGCCGATGGAAACGATGGCCACAGTTTCCTCCTTGTTGACCGGCTCGTCCGTGTACTTGCGCACGGAGAAGCGCCTTGTTGCTAATTCCTTAAATGCCATAAGCTGATGAATTATTTATTTCAGCCTCAAAGGTACAACTTTATATCGACAATAATGAACAAAGTATTGAGTAATGCAAGTTCCGCCAGTTGTTGGATTGTGAAACTTGACTTGCCAATTCTTTGTTTAAGCCTCTTTCGCGCCCACTGACACGTTGTTGTGTGGCAACTGCCGTATTGTTGGATGGCTACCGCCACACTGTTGGATGGCTACCGCCACACTGTTGGATGGCTACCGCCACACTGTTGGATGGCTACCGCCACACTGTTGGATGGCGACCGCCACATTCCCTACCTGCGCCGAAAGTTCTTTCTGCGTCTCGATGCTCTCGTCAATGCTGGGCACATTTGGCTCTATGTCCTTCACATAGGTGGTAATGGTGTAGTGGAAATGGCAGTTGAAGCGGTCGGTGATCTCATGCAGCCGTGGCAGAATCGGACGATAGTTCTTGCTGCAGAACTCTACTACGCCAATGTTTTCCGGCGAAAGTTCTATCCGGTTGACCACATCATGGTAGAATGGATTGCGGCTAAGGGCATAGCCTTCCCGAAAGCGGTTCAGCAGCCATTCCGAGAAATAGTTCATCATATCAGTTCATCCACCAGTGTTGAGTATAATAGCTAAGAATAAATAAGTTGAATAGTATTATATGCGAAAGATAGAATCCAAACTTCGTCTATCTTTCGTTTTCCAATCTTTCCAACCGTTACTAGAGCATCCTAAGCAATATGAAGAGGCTGTACTAGGACTATCAAATGAATAATCACTTTTCAAATATGGTTCACCATTCTTATAATATGTATATTTCTTAAGCCACTCTTCGCGTTTTGGTCGGTTCTTGTAACTTGCCGAGCTTTCTCTTACAACATGGCTGTCTCTAAGTACGGTCATGCCCTCTGATGTATAAACTCCTTTTGCATTACAATTCCTTCGAGTAAGATAGAAGGTCAATTGTCCAGTTGTATCTTCCTTTTTCTCTTCCTCGAACAAGTTACAGCCTATAAAAGAAGTCAAGAACTTGCAATCCTCAAAATAATCATCCATAGCATCCTGCTGATGTTCTGGAAGATGTGGTTTCTTCGGTTCCTGCTTGTTTTCTGTTAGATTATAGCGTTTCACCTTATTTGCAAGCCGATACCCCTTATATTCCAAATATTCTACATCAGCCTTAGTCATGGCACCACCTATAGAAATAAAGATTATAGCCTTATTCCAAAAATTCTTTTTATTGTCATGTTGCCTGACTCGTTCTGTAAAATCTTCTGTCTGTCCTATATATGCCATTGGATTTGCATCTTCGTCCTGTCCGAGGAGTATATAGAAGGATGGAGTTTTCAACTCCTCCCTCTCATAAACTGTAGATAACTCAGAACGTGGTATCATTATCATCTTACAGACTCTATTACTTATAAGCACATATTGGGCTCCTTTCGGGTCGCCTGTCATCAAATATGTTGTAATGGTTTTACCCATGTCTTCTTTGCTTTTAGTATGTCAAATTTATGAATTCATTTTTTTGCGTGTCTGCAGTTGGTATCGAATGCCTTAACTCTGCAAAGTTAAGAAAAAAATATGAATATGCTAGTATTTCTAAAAGTTTTATTCTTATCGATAAATGATAATTTACCGTTACCTGCCCGTTCATCAAAAGAGGAAGAAGCTCGTCTCGTTGCTTAGTCAATTCTATCATTGCGCAACGGTTTTCTATGATTTCTGCCAATATAGAGTCAAACTTGTTCCTAAAATCAGCATTTGGGCTGACCAATACAAATAACTCCTTCAAATCTTTGTC
>ONYL01000092.1 GCA_900322035.1 uncultured Prevotella sp. | reverse complement strand
GAAATGCCTATGGATTTCGAGATGAACGGTATTTCAAGCTAAGACTTTACGCCCTTCATGATTGCCGTATCACTCGAAATGTCGGATGAACCTTAAATTATACTGTAAAGATTCTCTAAGCAAGCGCAAAGGGGGCACCTGTACCCAATTTGTAGAGTGTCGTTGGATTTTGTTGCAAAGTTACAGGCATGTGGCACGAAAGGGCTTATCAATATCGGTCAAAAACCTATCATTATCGTGCTTTTTGCATTTCTTGACTTATCATTATCGTTCATGGTGTGCTTGTAAAACGTTGTATAACAGTATTTTAGTATTGATATTTTTTACTATTTTAATAAATTGCGTTTTTTCGCCACTTGCCGGGATTCTAAAAGGATCAGACCCTACTTTCCCTTATTCCTAACGCTCCTATATCCACCAACAACAGTCTTGTCCTGCAGCCAAATCCCGCAGACACGCTGCGCCTTACTTTCAAGTATTTCAGCAGGGATCATGTGGCCATATACGTGAGGTCAGATGAAGTCTAAATGCAAAGCTGAAAAAAATATCAAGTCGCTAACTTGTATCTCTGAGTTGGTAATAGTTTTATTTAATCGTTAGGCTTGTGAGCGCGAATCATAAGCTTCGAAGATATTTCATCCTTATTATTGAGCCTGTGCGACAGGTTAACCACAAAGTGTGGCGGTAGCCATCCAACTGTGTGGCGGTAGCCATCCAACCGTGTGGCGGTAGCCATCCAACCGTGTGGCGGTAGCCATCCAACAATACGGCAGTTGCCACACAACAACGTGTCAGTGGGCGCGAAAGAGGCTTAAACAATTGGCAAGTCAAGTTTCACAATCCAACAACTTGCGGAACTTGCATTATTTAAACCATCATGAAAAGACGAGTGACCATGTGGCGAACGCCACGGAACGAAAGTGGCTGATATGTCGTAGGTGAGTACGCTGTGTTTGTCCCTTACCTGCCATCGTATTGGGAAACGGCCTTTCAGCGGTGGCCAAATCATAAAAAAGTCGGGGTTTGACCGTTGTTTGAGTAATTATTGCTATCTTTGCGCTACTTATTCTAATGATAGATCGATGAACCATACTCTTATTTTATCCTTGGCGTTGCTGATTTCCGTCTCTGCCGGTGCCCAGAATGCCGACAATGAGCCGACCCCCGTATTTCCTGTACCCAACGAGCGGCAGATGAAATGGCAGCAAACCGAATTTTACGCTTTCTTCCATTATGGCATGAACACCTATACCCATCGCGAGTGGGGATTGGGCAATGAGGACGAAAGCCTTTTTGCGCCCACCCAGCCCCCCTGTCCCCGTCAGTGGCTCAAGGCGGTCAAGGCGGCCGGAATGAAAGGCGGTATCGCCGTGGTGAAACATCACGACGGATTCTGCCTCTGGCCCACCCAAACCACCACGCACAACTGTACGCGCGGTGGCAATGCTTATGCCCGCAACCTGAATCTTCCCCGCGCCTTTGCCGACGCGGCACGGAAAGAGGGAATGAAATACGGTTTCTATGTCTCACCCTGGGACCGCAACAACGCGCTCTATGGCACTGATGCCTATGTGGAGAACGTCTTCTTGCGGCAGTGTGCCGAACTGGCACAGTATGGCAGCGACCAGTTTGAGATGTGGTTCGACGGTGCCAATGGCGGGTCGGGCTGGTATGGCGGCCGCGACACCACGGTGAGCATCGACCGCGACATCTATTACGACGTGCCCAATGTGCGCGACAGCGTTCACCGGCTCTGCCCCAATATCGTGGTGTGGGGCCTCGGCGGTGAGGCCAGGTGGATAGGCAACGAAGAAGGATGGGCCGGAGAGACCAACTGGTCTCCCTTCAACCGCGGATGGACCGAAGAGACGGAAGGCGTCCACGGCAACGAGGACGGATGGTATTGGCTGCCCGGCGAGAGCGATGCCATGTTTACCGACAAGGGATGGTTCTGGCATGACGGTGAGAAACCGCTGTCGGCCGAGCGCACTTTCCAAATGTATCTGGAGACAGTGGGACGCAACGCTACGCTCATCCTCAACTGTCCGCCCGATCGGAGCGGCCGTCTCCCACAGGCTACCGTCGACTCGCTGAAGGCCGTGGGCCGGATGCTGCGCCGGCGGCTGGGGCATAATCTTGCCCGAAAGGCCACGGTCAGCGTGAGCGATACCCGCGGGGCCGGTGCCGCACGCAATTATGTGGCGGGCAACCTCACCGACAACCGCCCCGACACCTATTGGGCTACTCACGACGACAATCGTGCTGCCACCGTCACACTGACGTGGAAGCGCCCCCAAACCGTGCGCTATGTGCAGCTCATGGAATATATCCGACTGGGTCAACGCATCAAGCGCTTCCATGTGGAAATCAGCGAGGACGGCACCAGCTTCCACCGTGTGGCATCCAACGTGGCAACGACCACCGTGGGCTATAAGCGCATCATTCCCCTCAACGGCTCCACCAAGGAAAGCTATGGCAAAGGCTTCACGGCCAAAGCCCTGCGTGTTGTGATCGACGACAGCAAGGCCTGCCCTACGCTGTGTGAGGTGGGCGTGTACTGATATAGTTTGGCTGTCATTAGTTTCTTAGTGAATAAGGGCAGGTAGAAGTGTAATCAATAAAACCGCAACATACAATGAAAAAATGGATATTCTTACTGCTGTTCTTCCCACTTATGGCAACCGCACAGCGTGTGGGCGTTTACGACTCGTGGGAGCAGTCGCCTTTCCGCCTCGGCAAGATGCAGGGTGAGGCCACGGTGAGCGACAGCGTCATCACTTTTGTGCGCTCGCGCATGGGCAGCAACACTTATGGCGTGCGCGTCTGGCTCGACAGTCCGTTGAAGACCTCGCCCAAGCCCGTGCAGGTAAGCCTGAAGATGCTCAAGCCGAAGAGCGGCCGCACCCTGCTGATCGGACTCGGCAAGCGCGACAACCGTCCCGGACAGAGCGAGGAGACGGAGCAGTTTTGGGTACTGTCCGATTCGACGGTCGCCCCCGGACATTGGACCGATGTCACATTCAACGTGCGCACGGCTCCCGGGGTGAGCGTCTATTCGATCGTAGTGGTGCCCGATATGGAATCGCCCCATGAGCTGGAAAAAGACTTTAAGGTCTACATCAAGGATTTGAGAATCGTGCAGTAATACTCCTATTTCTCTGCCCCCAAAACACACAAACGCAGAAACATGAAACTGACATTCGAATCTGATTACAACAACGGAGCCCATCCCGCATTGCTTCGGAAGCTCTTGGAAACCAATGAAGAGAAAAGCGAGACTTATGGCTTCGACGAGTGGAGCCTGAGCGCGAAAGACAAGATAAAGAAAGCCTGTGAGGACGACGACGCGCAGGTGACGTTCTTAGTCGGCGGTACACAAACCAATTCCACCGTACTTGCCACCATGATGCAGCCCTATGAGGGTGTGGTGTGTGCCGAATCAGGCCATATTGCCGTCCACGAGGCCGGGGCCGTAGAGAATACGGGACACAAGGTGCTCACGTTGCCCGCTCACGACGGACGCCTCGACAGCGACGAATTGGACGATTACCTGAAAGCTTTCAAGGCTGACTCCAACGCCGACCATTGCGTGTGGCCGGGTGTGGTCTATATCACTTTCCCCACAGAATACGGCACACTCTACACGGCCAGTCAGCTGAGTGCCATCCACGCTGTCTGCCAGCGCCATGGTCTGCCCCTCTATGTCGACGGTGCACGCCTGGGCTATGGCATCATGGCACCCGGCAACGATATCTCGCTGCCCTTTCTTGCCCACCACTGCGATGCCTTCTATATCGGCGGAACCAAGATGGGAGCACTCTGCGGCGAGGCTGTGGTGTTTACTCATGCCAACGAGCCGCGCCATTTCTTCACGATGGTGAAACAGCACGGCGCGCTGCTGGCCAAAGGAAGGCTCACGGGCATACAGTTTGATGAGCTCTTCACCGACAACCTTTACTTCCGCATCGCCCGCCATGCCATCGACATGGCCCGGCGGCTCAAGCAGATCTTAGCCGACAGCGGCTTTAAGTTCTACCTCGACTCGCCCACCAATCAGCAGTTTGTCATCATGCCCAACGATCGCATCCCCGCGTTGCAGAAACAAGTGGAGTTCTCCGTCTGGGGACCAATGTGCGATCAAGAGAGCGTCTGTCGCTTCGTCACGTCGTGGGCTACAACCGACGACGAAATGCTTCAGCTCGAAAAGATACTATTAGACCCTCAAATCCGCAACTACGCGCCTAATATGATACAGAAGCGAAAATAATCTGCATCGTTAGTAAAAAGGGGGCACAGTGCATCGAATGTCACCATAA
>ONYL01000014.1 GCA_900322035.1 uncultured Prevotella sp. | reverse complement strand
CGGCAAGGAACAGAACATCCGCGACATTATGCGCAACAATTCCACCAAAGGCTTCAGTGCCGTGGACTGACAGCCTGTTTGGAACGTTTCTAAAAGACTAAACAATAAAGCGCCGCACATCTGCATGTGTGGCGCTTTAAAGTTTTATCCGCTTGCTTTGTACGATGCTATCTTTTTAGTATTGTTTGGCCTCCCACTCTCCTCTAAGCACGTGGAGCGTGTTGAGGGCGAGGGCTTTCATTTCGTCTTGTCCTGGATAGAGGTATACCGGGGCCATCCAGTCCAGTCGCTTCTTCAGTCCGCCGGTGATGTATTCGCTTCGGCACAATCCACCCGTGAGGATGATGGCGTCCACTTTTCCGCACAGCACGGCGCCTTCCGCGGCGATGTACTTGGCCGTGTGCCATATCATGGCGTCGGTGTAGAGCTTGGCCTTCTCGTCACCCTCGTTGATTCTCCGTTCAATCTCTCGCATGTCGTTTGTGCCAAGCAGGGCAATCATACCCGATTTTCCAGCAATGCGTTTGAGCAGTTGGGCCTCCGTAAACTTACCCGAGAAGCACAGCCTGATGAGGTCGCCCACGGGAAGCGTTCCCGTGCGCTCCGGCGAGAATGGGCCTTCACCGTCGAGAGCATTGTTGGCGTCGATAGCACGTCCGTGATCGTGGGCAGCAATCGAAATGCCTCCACCCAAGTGGCACATGATGAGGTTCAGGTCCTCGTATCTTGTCTTGTGCTCGGCGGCGAACCTGCGGGCGATGGCCTTTTGGTTCAGCGCGTGCCAGATGCAAATACGGTGTATGAGCGGAGTGCCCGTGATTTTCTGCAGGGGTGACAGCTCGTCAACACGTCCAGGGTCTGCTATGTAGCTTCGGCAACCCGGGATATCCTTGGCAATCTCAAAAGCGATGATGCATCCTAAGTCGCAGGCGTGCTTGTGGATGGCATAGAAGGCATCCTGAACCATGTGTTCATTTACTTCGTATACGCCGCTTTCCACCTCGCGTGACAGTCCGCCGCGTCCCACGACAGCATCAAATTCAAGAGGGATATTTCTTTTTTTCAGTTCATCGATGACAAGCTGTTTGCGCATCGAGAACTGGTCAGTCACTTCGTCGTATTGTTGCAGTTCATCCACAGAGTGCGGAATATCCTCCACGAATACCTGATGCTCATCCTCATACACACCGATTTTGGTTGATGTAGAACCGGGGTTGATAATTAAAAGTTTAAACATAGGTGTCGCGTTTTATCAGAGGATACAAGCCAAAGCAATGGAGTTGAATTTTGTCTCGGGCGAGTCGCCGCGTGAGGGCAACACTACCGGCACCTTCGTGCCTTGGAGAATAGCTGCCGTTGTAGCGTTGCAGAAGAGCGTTATGGTCTTATAGAAGAGGTTTCCAGCCTCTATGTTCGGGAAGATAAGCGCGTCGGCATGTCCGTTGATGGGCGACTTGATGCCTTTCACCTGCATGGCATGATGATCGCAGGATGTCTTCAGGTCGAGCGGTCCGTCGACGATGCAGTGTCCGAAGTCGCCGTTCTGTGCCATCTTCTTGATCTCCACGTAACCCTCGGTGTAGGGGAAGTGACGGGCGTCTACCTTCTCTGAACTATGGATGAGCGATACGCGGGGAACGTCGATGCCGAAGCTGTGGCAGAGATTCACCATATATCTCACTTGCTGCACGCGTTGTTCCTGAGTGGGGTAGGGAATCACGGCCGCATCGGTAAAGAAGATGAGTTTGTCGTAGGCGGGGAGGGAAGCTGCCGTGATATGGGTCATCACGCTGCCTGGCTCCAGAATGCCGTATTCCTTGTTGAGAATAGCGTGAAGCAGCACATCCGTGTTGATGAAACCTTTCATCAGTACGTCTGCCTTGCCTTCACGCACCAGTTGTACAGCCTTCTGGGCAGCGGTGGGGCGGTCGTCGTCGTCGATGATGATGGTCTCGCAGAATCCGCTCCGACGGGCTTTGTCGAGTGCCCAAAGCGTGGACTCGTCATCGGGGTTAACCACAACAATTCTCTTTTTCACTCCTCTTTCGGCCAGCAGGATGGAGAGGGCATTGAAGTTCTTGATGTTTGTCATTTTGTCTTTAGTTAATTAGTTTAAGCGTTAAGGTTCTTGGCATCGCGCCGTGGCCCGTATTGTGGCCACAGCGCGATACGGGTTTATTCAAAATAGTAGAGGAAGGTAGCGATGCCCTGCAGAGCAGGTTTGCGCTGTCCCTCTATCTCGATGGCGAATTTGATTTGCACCTTGCAGATACCGCGCAGGTTTTCAATATTGTGCAGCGTAGCCGTGAGTCTCACTCTGTTTCCCGTGATCACCGGCACGCCGAAGCGCATCTGATCCATTCCGTAGTTGACCATCATCTTAAGGTTGTGTACTTCGATGATCTGTTCCCACAGATAGGGCAGCAGCGACAGTGTGAGGTAACCGTGCGCGATGGTGCTCCTGTATGGGCTTTCTTTCTTGGCGCGTTCCACGTCTACGTGAATCCATTGATGGTCGAGGGTAGCGTCGGCGAACTTGTTGATCCGGTCTTGGTCCACGGTGAGCCAATCGCTTTCGCCGAGTTTTTGTCCTAAATGGGCGGCAAACTCCTCATAGGAGTTGATGATAAGCTTACTCATTTGCATAATTTCATAATTACGAATACAAAAATAGGGAATTATTTTGATTATCCCAACATTCAGACCGATTTTAACAAGTTATTGGGATAATTCGCTATGCTTCAATCGCAGAGCTTCTGTTTATAACTCCATTGTTGAAGTGCCGTCTTTTGCATAGGAAGTAAAAATAGTTAAATGTATGTATAAACCTTGAGAATACTAAAATTTTTCGTATATTTGCACCAAACTTAACTTAAACCTATTATTATGAAAAGAATATTATTTATTTTTTTGTGGGTATTATGGCTGTAAGTTGTTCTTTAGGTGACAACTCTTTTCTGCCCAATACAAATTTTGATTTATGTATAAAAGAAGAAACTTGACTGGCTTTTTTGTTTTTTATATAGCACTTGGAGTCATCGTATATCTAATTCTACGATTTGCTTACGGTGAGCCTTTTTTCAACGTTTTTAAATTGGGTTATGCCAATATTGCGCTGGGTATCTTCTTTTATGATACCGTTTACGCAAAGTATAATAAACTTGGGCTTTTTGAGGTAGAATTCAACTTTGACCGCACGGCAGCTCTTCTCTTGTCGAAAAGCGTGTTTAAGAGATTCTTGCTTTTCTTAAAGTATTTCGGATTTGTAGAGGTGCTTTATATTCTGTATTCGTTTTTTTATCCTTCGTTGGAAGCGGATTTAGGATTTTCTTTAAGCGAAAGAGCACAGAGGATTATCTATTACTTCCACCGTGGCTTTTGGTTCTGGCTGTGGATATGGGTGTTTGCTGTTGCCCCCCAACTTTTTGGCTATATGCTGATGCGAAAGAAAGTGTCAAGCAAGGGCTATACTCCGCGCCGTAGGGGGACAGCCGCTCAAAGCAGGGATTGCTGTGCTGAAGCCAGATAGTAGATGTTATATATCATAGAAAGCATCCATATGTCATTAAGCTTCTTCGGCGATAGCTACCGTAAACACACATTTTTCTTAATTTTTAACCGGCAAAGACGTGATAATCAGAAAAAATTAGTAACTTTGCACTCCAAAAGAGTAATATAGCGCAATGGACGATTTTCAGATAGACCTTCGCGACTTGAAAGAAGGGCTCACGGAGATGAGTTTTATGTTGGACGACGATTTTTTCGGCCGTCTTGAAGGTGCGACGCTGAAGAGAGGCCGTTTGCGCTGTGACTTGTCGGTTAATCGGACCGACACGTTCTTCGAACTCAAATTCCATATCTCAGGCATGGTGATTGTTCCGTGTGATCTGTGCCTCGACGACATGGAGCAGCCGATAGAGGCCAATGAGACCCTCGCCTGCCAATTGGGAGAAGAAGACCGTAGCGATGATGAGCTTGTTGTAGTGGCGCGCGAGAATGGCGTGCTCGACATATCGTGGTTCGTCTATGAGTTTGTGAATCTTGCAGTCCCGATCAGGCACGTTCATGCACCTGGAAAATGCAACGCTGCCATGATGAGTATTCTTGACGAGTATTCCGTTTCCCGAAGAGACGATGAGGACGAGGAAGAGTCAGCAGACCCGCGCTGGGACGCTCTTAGAAAACTCAAGCAATAAACAAAAAATCAAATTTCAAAATGGCACATCCTAAAAGAAGACAATCAAAGACTCGTACGCTCAAGCGTAGAACTCACGACAAGGCAGTAGTCCCCACACTGGCAGTATGCCCCAACTGCGGTGCTTACTATGTTTACCACACAGTATGCCCCACTTGCGGTTACTATCGCGGTATGGTCGCTGTAGAAAAGGAAACGGCTGAATAATGGGAAAGATCAACGCGGTAATCACTGGTATTGGAGGTTACGTGCCCGACTATGTCCTCACCAATGAGGAGTTGTCCCGCATGGTAGACACCAGTGACGAGTGGATTACAACGCGTGTTGGCATCAAGGAGCGCCGCATTCTCACTGAGGAAGGTCTTGGCACGAGCTACATGGCCCGCAAGGCTGCCCGTCAGCTCTTGGACAAGACGGGTGCTGATCCAGATACCATCGATGCCTTGATTGTAACCACCACAACCCCCGATTACAAGTTCCCCTCCACGGCCAGTGTCGTGTTGGGCAAGCTTGGGCTGAAAAATGCTTTCGCGTTCGACTTGGAGGCCGCCTGCTGCGGATTCCTCTACAGTCTTGACCTCGCTTCGTCGATGATACAGAGTGGCCGCTACAAAAAGATCGTTGTCATCGGTGCCGACAAGATGTCGTCCATCGTCGACTATACCGACCGCCAGACCTGTGTGCTCTTTGGTGACGGGGCCGGAGCTGTGCTTGTAGAGGCTACCGAAGAAGAGGGCGTGGGCTATCAGAACTCCTTCTTGCGCACCGACGGTAAGGGGCTTCCCTTCCTTCACATGAAGGCAGGCGGAAGTGTTTGCCCGCCCAGCCATTTCACGGTGGACCATCGTCTGCATTACCTTTATCAGGAGGGACGCACGGTGTTCCGCTATGCCGTGACCGATATGAGCGACGACGTGCAGGAAATCATGCACCGCAACAACCTCACCAGTGACGATGTCAACTGGATCATCCCTCACGAGGCCAACAGGCGTATTATTGAGGCCGTTGCGAAGCGTGCTGAAATTAACATGGATAAGGTGATCATCAACATCGATCACTATGGCAATACTTCAGCCGCTACCATCCCCTTGGCTATGTGGGATAGTGAGAAAAACCTCAAGAAGGGTGACAACATCATCTTCACCGCTTTCGGGGCAGGTTTCGTCCATGGTGCTTCATTCTATAAGTGGGGCTACGATGGCGACGGCGTGAAATAGATTCTCTTCAATGATAAGCATAAAAAGCGTCGCTTCGGAGCAAGGCTCTGAAGCGACGCTTTTCTTATGCATAATGGCAGCAAGGGGAAATGGGGGGTGTTGGGGGGCGTTGTGATACAACGCCATACCGGACGCGAGGCGATCGCCCCGGAACTTCTGTGATACAACGCCATACCGGACGCGAGGCAATCGCCACGAAACTTCTTTTGACGGTGTTGGCTGAAAGCGGAATGATTCCTCTTTTTGGTTTGCTAAAAAATGAAAAGGCAGACCGAAAATCCAAAAAAAATTCCTAACTTTGCACATTGCAGAAGCGTGCGCATATCGCGCGCGCAACCAAACTCCATTCAACCATGCACAAAGCAGGATTCGTCAACATCGTGGGAAACCCCAACGTGGGTAAGTCCACGCTTATGAACCAACTCGTGGGCGAGCGCATCAGCATTGCCACTTTCAAAGCCCAAACCACGCGTCATCGCATTATGGGAATTGTCAACGACGACGATTGCCAGATTGTCTTCTCCGATACGCCGGGCGTGCTGAAGCCTGCT
This sequence comes from uncultured Prevotella sp., assembly GCA_900322035.1. Lineage (GTDB taxonomy): Bacteria > Bacteroidota > Bacteroidia > Bacteroidales > Bacteroidaceae > Prevotella. The sequence continues at coordinate 50,508 of ONYL01000014.1, read as the reverse complement.
TATAAGATGCAGGAAATGATGCTGGCCTTCTCTGAGAGTGCCTTGCAGGATGCCGACATTCTGCTCTATGTCACTGACGTGACGGAGAGCCCGGAGAAAAACAAGGATTTCCTTGAGAAAGTGCGCCAGATGAAGGTGCCTGTCATCCTGCTCATCAACAAAATTGACCAGAGCGACCAGAAACAATTGGGCGATCTGGTAGAACTGTGGCATAAACTATTGCCCAATGCCGAGATTCTTCCCGTTTCGGCACAGAATAAGTTCGGCACCGACATCCTGCTCAAACGCATCAAGGAATTGCTGCCCGACTCGCCTCCCTATTTCGACAAAGACCAGCTCACCGACAAGCCGGCCAAGTTCTTCGTCAGCGAGATACTGCGTGAGAAGATTCTCCGCTACTACGACAAGGAGGTGCCCTATTCGGTGGAGGTTGTCACTGAGCGCTTCAAGGAGGATGAGCATCACATTCATATCTCTTGCGTCATCTATGTGGAGCGCGACTCGCAGAAGGGAATCATCATCGGTCATCAAGGCGCGGCCTTGAAGAAAGTCAGCAGTGAGGCGCGCAAGTCGCTTGAGAAGTTCTTTGGTAAGTCGGTCTATCTCGACACGTTTGTCAAGGTCGACAAAGACTGGCGCAACTCCCAGCGGGAGCTCCAGCAGTTTGGTTATGACCCCAAATAGTAGTGTTCTTGGGGTAAAGGATTGGGCGTGCCTTGAAGAGAACACCGCCGGGGCACGCAATGCTTTATAATTAGGAAAAAATCAAAAAAATGTCAAATTTAGTAGCTATAGTAGGACGGCCCAATGTGGGCAAGTCTACGCTTTTCAACCGTTTGACGCAGTCGCGCCAGGCCATTGTCAGCGATACGGCCGGCACGACACGCGACCGTCAATACGGCAAATGCACATGGAACAACCGCGAGTTTTCCGTTGTCGATACTGGAGGATGGGTCGTCAACTCCGAAGACATCTTCGAGGGCGCTATCCGCGAGCAGGTCAAGGTGGCTACAGAAGAGGCTGACCTCGTGCTGTTTCTTGTCGACAATGAGACGGGAGTCACCGATTGGGACAGTGATGTGGCGCAGATTCTTCGCCGCTCACGTCTGCCCATCATCCTTGTTGCCAACAAGGTGGACAACAGCGGAACGGCTTATACGGCAGCAGAGTTCTACAAACTTGGGCTTGGAGATCCCGTGTGTGTCAGCGCTCTTACGGGGGGCGGCACCGGCGACCTGCTGGATCTTGTTGTGGAGAAACTGCCCAAGGAAAACGATGAGATTGTAGACGAGGACATCCCCCGCTTTGCTGTTGTAGGGCGTCCCAATGTAGGCAAGTCGAGCATTATCAATGCTTTTATCGGTGAGGACCGCAACATCGTCACTGAGATTGCCGGCACTACCCGCGACTCCATTTATACCCGCTATACCAAATTCGGTTTCGACTTCTATCTTGTTGACACCGCAGGCATCCGCCGCAAGAACAAAGTTACGGAAGATTTGGAGTTCTACAGCGTCATGCGCTCCATCCGCTCCATAGAGAACAGCGACGTTTGCATCCTCATGATCGATGCCACGCGCGGTATCGAGTCGCAGGACATGAACATCTTCCAGCTCATCCAGAAGAACAACAAGAGTCTGGTGGTCGTGGTCAACAAGTGGGACCTCGTCGAGGACAAGAGCCAGAAGGCTATCGACACGTTTAAGGCGGCTATCTACAACCGCATGGCGCCGTTCAACGACTTCCCAATTATCTTTGCCTCCGCCCTCACCAAGCAACGCATCTTCAAGGTGCTCGAAACCGCCAAGCAGGTGTATCTCAACCGCAATACTCACGTGGGGACGGCCAAGCTCAACGAGGTGATGCTGCCCATCATCGAGGCAACGCCGCCACAGTCGATCAAGGGAAAATACATTAAGATCAAATATTGTACGCAGTTGCCCAATACACAGATACCCTCCTTTGTGTTCTATGCCAATCTGCCACAATACGTGAAGGAGAACTATCGTCGCTTCCTGGAGAACAAGATTCGCGAGAACTGGTCGATGCACGGTTGTCCCATCAACGTGTTCATTCGTCAGAAATAATCATGCGGCGTCTGTTGTTCATCCTGATGGCCGTGGTGTCGTCGCTCATCGTGGTGTCTTGTAAGGATAAGGGACCCGACACGGCCGCCATTGCCGCCCATGCCGCAAAAGGCTACTACGACCAGCTGTTGCATGGCGACTATAAGGCGTTTGTGGAGGGCACGTATCATCCCGAACGCATTCCCGACAATTATCGGGAGCAGTTGGAGACCGCGGCAAAAATGTTCATGGCCCAGCAGCAAGTAGACCACCGAGGCATCAAGAGCGTCAAGGTGCAGGGCTGCGATGCCGACACGGCCGCGCATGTCGCCAATGCCTATCTCATCTTCTCATATGGCGACAGCACCGAAGAGCGCGTCTGCGTGCCCATGGTGGAGAGTCGGGGCACGTGGTATCTCCGGTGAGCTCTCCCGCTCATATCGCTACACGGTCTTGCGGAAAACAGTCACACAACCATACAGGCTGAATCTCATGGATTGGAGATTCAGCCTGTTGCGTATGTGTCGGGGGGATAAAGTCTGGCGGTAGCCATCCAACAATACGGCATTTGCCACACAACAACGTGTCAGTGGGCGCAAAAGCGGCTTAAACAAAGAATTGGCAAGTCAAGTTTCACCATCCAACAACTTGCGGAACTTGCAGACATTTCCCTGTTCATAAAGTTTATTTTTTCAATTCTATTCTGAACGTTGTGCCTTTGCCCACTTCGCTGCTCTTGACATAGATTTTTCCTTTGTGATATTCCTCCACGATGCGTTTGGCAAGGCTCAGTCCGAGTCCCCAGCCGCGTTTCTTTGTCGTGAATCCCGGTCGGAACACGTTGCCAAGGTCTTTCTTCTTGATTCCTTTTCCTGTGTCGGCAACGTCGATGATCACCTTCTGCCCCGTGTCGTCCACGCTGAGCGTGATGCTCCCCGCCGTTCCGCCCATGGCGTCGACCGCGTTCTTACAAAGGTTTTCCACCACCCATTCGAAAAGATTCGGGTTCATCAGCGCCATCACCGTGTGGTCGGGCATCTTTGTGGTGATCCTGATACGCTTTGAAGTGCGGTGATCCATATAGTCCACCACATGGAGCAGCACATCGTTCAGGCTCGACGGCTGCATTTCGGGCAGGGATCCGATCTTGCTGAATCGGTCGGCTATGAGTTGGAGCCGCTCCACATCCTTGTTCATTTCGGGTATCAGATCGTCGTTGGGGTATTGTTCTTTCAGGATTTCTACCCACGCCATGAGACTTGAGATGGGTGTGCCGAGTTGGTGGGCCGTTTCTTTGCTCAGTCCCACCCATACTTTGTTTTGCTCCGCCCGCTTTGACGTGAGCAGGGCAAAGATGGCGATGACGACAAAAATCAGCACCACGCCGAGTTGTACAAACGGATAGTAGGCCAGGCGCTTGAGGATGCTGCTGTCGTCGAAGCACACGTCGTTGTAGTCGGGATGTGGCCCGTCGTCGAGATAAATACGGATGTTCTTTCCGCTTGCCAGCAACTTACGTCCTATTGTCGTGGCGGCTTTCAGACTGTCTTCGTAGTTTTTCCCCTTCAACTGCACATTGCGAAAAGTCTGCGCGTTACCTTTGGCGTCGAGCACAATGACGGGAATGGTGTTGTTTTCGTTGATCACTTTCAGCACCAATCCCAAGTTCGTGTTCTCATCGGCTGTGTTGAGCGTGCGCATGGCCGTGGCCCAAACTTCCATTCGTGCCCGTTCTTCCCGCTCCAAATCGCGCGTGAGGAGATGTGAGGTGATGAGCGAGGCCACGGCAATGACGATGGCCGCTATCACCAGCAATATTTTTACTTGTCTTATTCTGTCGGTCCACTCCATATAAGTTGATAACGGAGAATGGACCGCAATATTATTTTCTCCTTATCATAGACAACAATCATGACACTGGGGCGGGGAAAACCGTTCTCCGTCCTTGCTATTGCGCAAATTGCGGCTGAAGCCCGATGCTACTGTTTCTTCATTCTTTTGTATCTGAACAGCCTCCAACTGTGCCACGAGATGAAGGCAAGCAGCAGCAGGTTCAGGCCGATGTAGAACTGGCTGCCTGCATCTAAACTGCTGATCGCTAAAAACGGCATGACGAACAGGCAGGGATAGGCAACGCAGAAGAAGCCAAAGGCTATGAGCCAGCTTTTGTTGAAGAATAGGGCGCACCACCATCCTCCGGCCACGTAGAGCAGCCACGCAGACAGAAACATGGCATCTGTGGAGTCCTCTATGTGAAACAGACCGGGCAATTGGGGATTGTGGAAGGTGAGAATCATGCCTAAACTGTCCTTGCCAAAAGCGGCGAACACCAGCCACCGCAACAGGTCGGCAATGATAAAACTCAATGGGTATGCGATCAGCAGCCAGGCCAACGCTATGAGAATGTGGGCCGAATAGCGCTCTGTTGGCGTGGCCGGCATCATGAGATGAAACTGGCGCGAGTGGGCACTGAGAAGGGAATGTAGCGTGCCAACGATCATAAAAGGCGCCAACAGGAGGAAACTAAAGCTCATGGTGTTGAATTCTGTCTGTTGAAAGAAGCTCGCATCGGGCACTGTGCCGTCGCCACTGTCGGGCAACAGCCAGTTTTGCGTGAAGAGAAACAACAGCGACAACAAGACTGCTACCTGCACAAAAAACAACCGCACGAGATGACGGCTTTGCAATATCGTGACCCACTTGAGACTGAGACCGAATCCTTGAATGGTGAAATTCTTCATGGCTGCTTGTGTTGTTGGGTTAGTGCGTTGAAATATAACTCTAAGTTGACAGATGAAGATGTGCTGCCTTCCTTGCGGCGCGTCATCACGAAGTAACCGTCGGGTGCAGGCTGGGCGTATACCACATCGGCATCATGAGCCTCGCTGCGCACGGTGAAGGAGTATTGTGAAAGAATGTCGGCGGTTGTCGTGTTTACGACTACCTGCCGGTTGCTGAGCAGCAATACGTTGGTGAGCATCTGTTCCACGTCGTGTATCTGATGCGTAGCGATCAGCGCTACACGTTCTCCCCGCACGTGGTCGGCCACAGCTTGGCGGAAGACTTCTTTTGACAGCAAGTCGAGTCCGTTGACAGGCTCGTCCATGAAGATATAGCGGGTGTTGGCCGCAAGGGCGAAACTCAGGAGCAATTTCTTGCGCTCGCCCATGGAGAGACCCGTGAAAGTGTTGGCGGGAGAGACGTTGAACCTTTGCAGGCAATCCTTCAAGTCGTCGTCGCTGAAAAGGGGATAGTAGTCGTGATGGAGGGCTAAAAGCTGCTTGAAGCTGACGTCAGGCAAATCCATCTTTTCCGGGACGAGATACATTTCTCGCAGGAGCTGCGGTATACGTCGGTCGACCCGCTGTCCGTCGATGAGAATAGAGCCTTCGTCGGTGGGAAGAAGTCCACAAATGAGATAGATCAAGGTCGACTTGCCCGACCCGTTGCCGCCTAACAGCCCGTAGATTCCTCCATGGTCGATGCTGAGCGAAAGATTCCGGAATATCGCCGGACGCCGTTTGGAGTAGCCGAAACTGATGTTTTTGATTTCAATCATAGCCAGCAGGTTTTTACAGCCCACCCGTGGGTAAGTTGGATAATTGGATTTATTCTGTTTTTGCCTCGTCTTTCTTTTTTCCCGGGAGCCAAAACTTCCATTTGGGTGTTGACTTATCGGCATTGTCTCTGTTGTTTCCCACAACAGCAGGGCTGTCATGGGTAGCCTCATTCCTTTGTTTCATGCTCTCAACGACCTGAATGTCTTCCTGGCTGGGTTGGAACCGTCGGTAGACAAAGTTGTCGCTCAGGTAGTTTTTGCGTACAATGGGATTGGCCGAAATTTCCTCGGGTAGTCCCTTGAAGAGAATTTTACCCTCGAAGAGGAGGTAGGCCCGGTCGGTGATGGAGAGGGTTTCCTGCACGTTGTGGTCAGTGATAAGGATGCCGATGTTGCGGTATTTCAGTCGCCAGACGATGTGCTGGATGTCCTCAACAGCGATGGGATCGACACCGGCAAAGGGTTCGTCGAGCATCACGAACTTAGGGTCGATGGCCAGGCAGCGGGCGATCTCGCAGCGGCGGCGCTCTCCTCCCGAGAGCCGGTCGCCCTTATTCTTGCGCACCTTGGTCAGTCGGAACTCACGGATGAGCGACTCCAGTTTGTCCAACTGCTCCTGATGAGAGAGCTTCGTCATCTCCAGCACGGACATGATATTGTCTTCCACGCTGAGTTTGCGGAATACACTGGCCTCCTGTGGCAGGTAGCCGATGCCGGCCCGGGCACGCTTATAGACAGGATAGTCGGTGATTTCCTTTCCGTCGAGATAGACATGGCCGCCGTTGGGCACTATCAGTCCCGTGGTCATATAGAACGACGTGGTCTTGCCTGCTCCGTTTGGGCCGAGCAGACCTACTATCTCTCCCTGTCTGACGTGGAAGCTCACGTTATCGGCCACGGTGCGTGCGCCGTATCTCTTGACGAGTCCCTCACTGCGCAACTCCACTAAGTGCTGCTCTTTCTGTTGTGGTTCTGTCGCGTTGATGTCTTTCTCCATGACAATTGTTGTTTTATTTGCAAAAATACTAAAAAAAGGGGAATAACACTTATATTTTCAAAAACTCTTCGGCTTCTTGTGGTTTTTCAGTGGAAAATGCTTACTTTTGCAAAGATGATAATCACAAGATTACTTTTTAGGTGGCTCGATACCTTTGGCCGCTACGTCATTCTGATGGGCCGGTCATTCCAGCGGCCCGATCGTTTCAGGATGTTTCTCAAGCGCTATGTGAAGGAAATGTCCCAGTTAGGTGTCGACTCCATCGGCATTGTCCTGCTGATCTCGTTTTTTATCGGCGCCGTCATTTGCATTCAGATGAAGGTGAATATTCAGAGTCCCTGGATGCCTCGCTGGACCACGGGCTACACCACGCGTGAGATCATGCTGCTCGAGTTCTCCAGTTCCATCATGTGCTTGATTCTTGCTGGAAAGGTAGGCAGCAATATAGCCTCAGAGCTGGGCACGATGCGTGTAACCCAGCAAATCGATGCGCTCGACATCATGGGTGTCAATTCGGCCAACTATCTCATTCTGCCAAAAATCGTGGGATTGGTGACCCTCATGCCCTTCCTCGTTGTTTTCTCTTCGGCCATGGGCATCGTAGGTGCCTACGCTACGGCTTACATCGGCCACATGATGCCACCCGACGACCTCACGTTGGGCCTGCAGCACTCTTTCAACCAATGGTTTGTGTGGATGAGCATCATCAAGAGCTTGTTTTTCGCCTTTATCATAGCCAGTGTGTCGAGCTATTTCGGCTACACAGTCGAAGGCGGATCGGTCGAAGTGGGCAAGGCGTCGACCGATGCCGTGGTGTCGTCGAGTGTACTGATTCTCTGCAGCGATGTGTTTCTCACCCAAATTCTTTCGTGACCTATGATAGAAGTGAAGAATCTCAATAAAGCGTTTGAGGACCGGCAGGTTCTTTTCGACATCAACGCTCGCTTTAAGTCGGGCAAGACCAATCTCATTATCGGTCAGTCGGGCTCGGGCAAGACGGTGATCATGAAGTGTCTGGTGGGCCTGCTCCAACCCACTTCGGGCGAGGTGCTCTACGACAATCGCAACTTCATCAATATGTCGAAGCGCGAGAAGTCCGACCTGCGTCGGGAGATGGGCATGGTGTTCCAGGGGTCGGCGCTTTTCGACTCGCTGACAGTGCTGGAAAATGTGATGTTTCCCCTCGACATGTTTTCCAACTTAACCTTGCGTGAGCGTCAGCAGCGCGCACGCGAATGCCTCGACCGCGTCAATCTGTCGGGTGCCGAAAATAAGTATCCCAGTGAGATTTCCGGTGGCATGCAGAAGCGCGTTGCCATCGCCAGGGCTATCTCGCAGAAACCCAAGTACTTGTTTTGCGACGAACCTAACTCCGGACTCGATCCTAAGACCTCGTTGGTGATAGACGAATTGCTGTCGGGCATCACTCACGAGCAGGGCATCACGACGATCATCAACACCCACGACATGAATTCGGTGTTAGGTATTGGTGAGAGCATCCTCTTCATCTACAAGGGACACGTAGAGTGGACCGGCAATAAGGATCAGGTGATCGGTTCCACCAATCGGCGGCTCAACGATCTGGTGTTTGCCAGCGATTTGAGCCGAAAGATGAAAGAGTTGGCCGAAAGGGAAGAACAGATCAACGGTGAAAAATCGTAGCTTTCTATAGATCGGCGAGTCCCTCTTTTTCCTATACATCATTTGTTTTGTAAAACAGGCTTCTTTCCGCCACTCACCGGTCCTTGCTTTTCGCGAAGTTGAACCCCCTCTCTGTCCCTATGAGTCGTGTGTCGGTTGGTCAGTTGAAGGCTCTCTGTGACCAACAAAGGATGCTTGTGGTTCAATCGACCACGAGAGTGAATACCATGGCCGGTGAGAGTCTGTCCAGGTTATTCTGTGAAGAAACGGATATAATCGGTGATGGCTTTCTGGCAGGCTTTGCAGAAAGAGGGTATCTTGTTGCTTCGCATCCGGCAGTCGGGATAGGCCCTGTAAACCCCGTGGAGAGTATAGCCCGCGCCTTCAAAGAAGCCCGCGTCGGGAATGTTTTCCCACTTTCCGCGAAAGTCTACACGCGTTGTGATGTTGCGCTCCCAGGGTTCCACATCCTTCGGGTACATGGCCACCTCTTCATCGTCGTAGGCATATTCGTCGGCGAGTCCACAAAAACTGTGACCGAACTCATGCACCACCACTTCTTCCGAATATTTGTTGTTGATGGTGGCGAGCAGATATTCGCCATAGATACCGCCCCCTCCATAGCGGTCGGTGTTGACGAGCGCTATGATGTGCTCATAGGGAATGCCGGCCAGCCAGTCGTGCATGCGGCGGATGTTCGGAGTGGTGAGATAGCGGTCGCTGTAGAATGTGTCGAAGTGGGAGCCTAAAGCAGTCTGTTTCCAGATGCCCTTCGAGGGCTCGCTCGTTCCGCTGTCGCTTGAGGGAGATTCTACAGCCACGATGGAGAACTTGCCTTGCAGACTCTTGAAAGGTTCGTGGGCGAAGAGCGCCCCCATGGCCTTGCGCACGTCGGCCAAAAATTTGGGCATATCCTCCTTGCGGTAGCCTTCGGCCAGATAGGCGATGTGGATGCAATGACGGGGATCGTCGGGCTGCTGCATCACCACGAAGGGCGTCTGGTTCCTGTCGCCGATGCGTCGGATGAGTATGTCGCGTGGAGCAAGCTGATGTGTCAGTGTGGCCGATACCTCACGGCGGTTGTTGCGCAATTCCAACGTGATGTCGACCGTGTCTTTGGGCATGGGCATGAGAAAGACATTCTCAAAGCTGCGTGTAGAAGATTTTGAGACGGGGTAAGACTGCCATTCCTGGAAAAGTGTCGAGAACGACTGGCAGTAGATCACCTGTTGGGTACGGTGGTCGCGCACGATGAGCTGTCCGTTGCCCTGAACGGGCAATTCGCTGAGGTGCTGACGGCGGCCATACCAGTGATTGCTCTTGTAGACAGCGTCGACTGCAATGTGCTGTTGAGTTGAGGTCCCTGAGAAGTCATAGTCGATACGGATGGTGGAATCACAAAAGAATGTATCGAAATCCTGCGCGCCGCAATGCAATGTGGCGGTAGAGAGAATGGATGCGAAGATGATTCTTTTCATTTTTCGTTGGATTTGTCGGGGCCAAAAATACGAAAAAATATTTGAATTAGGACGATAATCCCCTTGAAAATCGCTATTCTCCCAACCTCGCTTATTCTAAGGTGGAGAATGAGAAATGTTTTTTTTCCCCTGTTATAGCATGGGAATCCCGTGCAAAGTGGTTAAACTATGCTAAATTGTATTACTTTTAGAGCCTTCATTCGTCAAAATCTATAACTTTACACCTACAAAGCGGCTGATGAAACATTCTATGCCGTCGGGAGTTATTGATTAAAGGAAAAAACATTCTAACAGTTTGACTATGATTAAAATTCAAAGAAGAAGCGCCCTCCAGGGATTCGTGATGGCAGCCATGATCGGTTCGCTGCTCATGACGACTTCGTGCGCAAGTAAAAAAGACCTGGAAAACTGCCAGCAGGAAAACAGACAACTCTCTACTGACTATCAGAATGCCAAGGAAGAATTGGCTGCTTCGAAGGCTCGGGTGACCAGTTTGGAGGATCAGTTGGCCCAGCAGAAGAAAGACTATGCCGCGCTGCAACAGAGTCTTGACAAGAGCTTGAACAATGCCAATTCGAATAATATCAACATTTCGAAGCTTGTCGACCAAATCAATGAGTCGAACCAATACATCCGTCATCTCGTTGAGGTGAAGAGCAAGAGCGACTCGCTCAATATGGTGCTTACCAACAACCTCACTCGCTCGCTCTCGAAGGAAGAGTTGAAGGAAGTCGATGTGCAGGTGCTGAAAGGCGTTGTCTACATCTCCTTGGCCGACAATATGCTCTACAAGAGCGGTTCTTATGAGATCAACGACCGCGCAGAGGAGACACTGAGCAAGATTGCCAAGATCATCATGGACTATTCCGACTATGACGTGCTCATTGAAGGCAACACCGACAACGTGCCCATCAACACTTCGGCCGCCACAATGAAGAATATCCGCAACAACTGGGATCTCTCGGCCTTGCGTGCTTCTTCGGTCGTACAGTATCTCATCGACCACTTCGGCGTAGCCCCCAAGCGTCTTACAGCCGGTGGGCGCGGACAGTTCAACCCCATTGCCAGCAACGATACGGAATTGGGCAGACAGCGCAACCGCCGTACGCAAATCATTATCACGCCGAAGCTCGATCAGTTTATGGACCTCATCGACAAGGCTCCTGAGGAGGACGGCAAGTAGATTACCTGCTTTGATATAGACCCGTGAATGAGGTTGGAAGGATGCGGCCGCTCAGCAGGATCCTTCCAACTTCATTCGTTTTATTATCACGCACATTAAGAAACCCATCATTTAGAGCGAAGGACTATGTCGAATCAAATGGATATGCTCCATGGGCCGCTCACGGGCAAGTTGCTGAAATTTGCACTGCCCTTTGCGGCCTGTGGCATATTGCAGCAGCTGTTCAACTCGGTAGACGTGGCTGTAGTCGGTCGGTTTGCCAGCAGTGAGGCTTTGGCGGCAGTGGGTGCCAACACGTTTCTCATCAATCTGATGATCAACCTCTTTGTCGGCATATCTATTGGTGCCAATGCCGTCGTGGCTAATCGGATTGGGCAGCGCGACGTTGAGGGCATTGGCCGTGCCGTGAGCACCACCATAGTGCTGTCGGTTGTCAGCGGGCTGATTCTGCTTGTTGTCGGCATGATGATCTCCAGGCCTGTGCTGGCCCTCATGGAGACCCCTTCCGACGTCATCGATGATGCCGTTCTTTATTTGCGCATCTATTTTCTTGGGGCTCCTTTTTTCCTTATCTACAATTTTGGAGCCTCGATCCTTCGCAGTAAGGGCGACACCCGCCGGCCGCTCTATATTCTCCTTGTGGCCGGGTTGATTAATACGGTGCTCAATCTCTTCTTTGTCATCGTCTGCCATCTGAGTGTGGCCGGTGTGGCCATAGCCACATCCATCAGCAATGTCTACAGTGCAGCCTGTGTGGTCAGTATACTCTGCCACGAATCCGGAGCCCTGCGATTGCGGATCGGGCAGTTGAGGCTCTATAGTCGCGAGTGCGGTGCCATTTTGCGCATCGGCATCCCTGCAGGCCTGCAGGGCATGGTGTTCTCTTTCAGCAATGTGTTTGTCCAGTGGGCCATCAACGGCTATGGCAGTGCCGCGGTGGCGGGATCGTCGGTTGCTCAGACTTTCGAGGCTTATTGCTACTTCTTGATAGCAGCTTTTGGTGGAGCGGCAACGACATTTATCGGCCAATGCTATGGCGCTGGCGACGCCCGGCGTTGCCGGCGGATCTATTGGCGATGCTTGGTGATGGCGTTTGTCTTCTGTCTCGTGCCCAATTGGCTGTTTTACTGGCAGCGGCAGCCCCTCGTTGGATTGTTTACGAAGGATTTGGCGGTGATGCATTATGTTTATCTGCGCATGGGTTGCGTGTTGATTTTCCAGTCTATAGCCAGCAGCTATGAAATCTCGGCTTCGGCAATGCGCGGTTTTGGCAAGTCTTTTCTCCCGGCATTGCTGACTGTATTCGGTACATGTGTGATAAGGCTGGTTTGGGTCTTTACCGTCTGTCCTATAATGCCAGGCTACGACAACCTGCTCTACGTTTATCCCATATCATGGGTGTTGACAGGAGTGCTTGTTTGTACGGCCTATGGCTTTGCGAGCCGCAAAGCATGGAAATATATAGAAGAGAAATAAAAAAAGTGAAACTCTTCACAGAGTTCCACCCCGGGTAATACATTAAAAAAAGATATACATGATTATTTAATGAACAGAAATGTCATTGACTGCCTGACCCCTCAACCATGTCCATGGCTGATGTGATCGGTGTGAGATAATAAATGATATGTTTGCCACTTATCTGGTTATATACTACTCCTTTTTTTTCAGGCAATGATTTCTCGTAAATATCTCGTTGCAAAGATAATCAATATTTTTATAATAAAAAAGGAATAGACGATTTATTTTCTTAAGGGGCCTAATTTTGTTGCTTTGTGGGTCATTGTAAAACAAGATTGTGTAAATTGCACATACTGGGAAAGTTGAAAAAAAGGACTTTGTACGTTGTATCGTATCTTCGTAAAATGGGCCTTTCAAGGTAGGGAAGAGCGATTTGTGCGCTCTCCCAAAAATAAGTCCCAGAACGTTCTATGGCTAAGAAGTTCTGGGACTCTAAATGCTTTGGAGTTTCCTGCTCTCCAGGCTCCTGCTAATTCACTTATGGGTGAAGAACAGTTATGCCGGTGGATGGTGTGCCTTGCCTCTCATAGCGATCACGATCAAAGACGTTGTCTTGTCGTGTGATTGGAGCGGCAATCCGTTTGTGCTCTTAGTATTCCAATGGATATTCAAACAGGTAGGGAGAGTCTTTCAACAGGGGATGGTGAAGATCCTTAGGCGAAAGAATCACCTTGTCGGCCGGGATTCGCCAGTCGATACCCAACGCGGGGTCGTTCCACGCAATGGCGCCCTCGCTTTCCGGGCAATAATAATTGTCGCACTTGTATTGGAATACGGCCACGTCGCTCAGCACGCTGAAGCCGTGGGCAAATCCACGCGGGATGAAGAACTGACGGTGGTTGTCCTCTGTAAGTTCTACGGCTACGTGCTGTCCGAATGTAGGTGAACCTTTACGGAGGTCGACAGCCACATCGAGCACGCGACCAACCACGCAACGCACCAGTTTGCTCTGCGCATGCTCACCCTTTTGGTAATGGATGCCACGCAGCACTCCATAGGAGGAGCGTGACTCGTTGTCCTGAATGAAGTTTATCGGACGTACTTTGGCCTCAAACTCTTTCTTCTCATAGCTTTCAAAGAAGTAGCCTCGCTCATCGGGGAAGAGGCGCGGCTCGATGATCACAACGCCGTCGATGGCTGTTTTGATTACATTCATGATGTTATAGTTGTATGATAATCAGATTGATATTATTCCGTTTCCAGGCTCTTGCGATACCACTGATAGAGTTTCTCCACTCCTTCTTCGATTTCCACCTTATGGCGCCAGCCCAGGCGGTGGAGTTTCTCTACATCGATGAGCTTGCGAGGAGTGCCGTTGGGCTTGGTAGTATCCCACACCACATCGCCTTCAAAGCCTACTGTTTTCACCACGAGACTTGAAAGTTCTTTGATGGTGAGCTCTTTTCCGGTACCTACATTGATGTGGCAATTGCGGATCTCGCCCAACGAAGGAATGGCACCGCCACGACCCTCAGAGTTGTTGCGGTTCACCTCACCGTCGGTCTTGGCCCCATAGAACACGCTGGAGTATTTCTCTATACCGATGATGTCGCTGAAGTCCACATTCAGCAGCACGTGGACGCTGGCGTCGGCCATGTCCTCGCTCCAAAGAAACTCGCGCAGCGGACTTCCGTCTCCCCAAAGCGTCACCTTGTTGTCCTCAATGCCATAGAAGGCAAGAGCCTTGAGAATTCGCTCCTTGTCGTTGCCGCCGTCCACATTTCCCTCGCCAATGATAGCGCGCAGCTTGTCTGTGGGATTGATGGGGCGTTTGTCCATATCCACGCGAATGGCATCCCAGTCGTTGTCGTGGATGAGTTTGGCCAAATAGACCTTGCGCATCATGGCCGGCATTACATGGGAGTTCTCCAAGTGGAAGTTGTCGTTAGGGCCATAGAGGTTTGTCGGCATCACGGCGATATAGTTTGTGCCGTACTGCAGATTGTAGCTCTCGCACATTTTCAGTCCGGCTATTTTGGCGATGGCATACTCTTCGTTGGTATACTCCAAGGGAGAGGTGAGCAGTGCGTCCTCCTTCATCGGTTGCGGCGCATTCTTGGGGTAGATGCAGGTGGAACCAAGGAAGAGCAGTTTCTTCACGTGGTGCTTGTAGGCCTGCTCAATGACGTTGCACTGAATCTTCATGTTTTGCATGATGAAGTCAGCGCGATAGAGTGAGTTGGCCATGATGCCGCCCACGAAGGCTGCTGCTAATACAACTGCGTCGGGCTGTTCCTCATCGAAGAACTTCTTCACGGCGAGCTGGTCGGTGAGGTCCAGCTCACGGTGGGTGCGGCCCACAAGATTGTTGTAGCCGCGCTGCTTCAAATTGTTCCAAATAGCCGATCCCACCAATCCGTGGTGACCGGCAACGTAAATCTTTGATGACTTGTCTAACATAGCGAAAAATAGAAGACCCACCCCCCAAGCCCCTCCCTCCAAAGGGAGGGGAGTGATATGATCAGAAGGTTCAGGTCAAATCATTAATTCGTGTTTGATTTTATCTATTACATCATTCATGTTGCACATAATCTCCTCATTAGAGAACCGCAACACTTTAAAGCCCAATCCTTTTAAATCAGACTGACGATATTCGTCCAAGATTTGCTGTTTGGGCTCAAAATGGTAGGCACCGTCGACTTCTATAATCAGATTATTCTCTAAGCAAACGAAGTCGACAATGTAATCCTTAATAATATATTGTCGTTGAAACTTCACCCCCAATTGCTCAAGTCTCAATTCCTCCCACAACATTTTCTCTGCATCTGTCATGTACTTTCTGTTTTCCCTGGCATATTGTTTCAACATGCCATAAGAACTTGGAGATGCACATTGATAGAGTGTCCTGTCAGAGACAATGCGCAAAGCATCCCATTCGTTTGCAAGAGAATGATCCTCTCCTTTATCAGTGTTGTGGCTGAGAGCCCTCCTGTTTTCTGAAGAATCAGACATGCTTGAATTGTTAATGAAGCTACGACTTTTGAAATCCAATCAATAGTGATTACTCCCCTCCCTTTGGAGGGAGGGGCTTGGGGGCGGGTCTCCTACTCCGGCAATTGTGCCTTGAGATACAGTTTCTTGACAAACTTCATGTCGTGGTCGACCATAATTTTGACGAGCTCCTCAAAGCTTGTCTTGCGGGGATTCCATCCCAAAACTTTCTTTGCCTTGCTGGGATCGCCGAGCAACTGTTCTACCTCTGCGGGACGGAAATATTTAGGATCAACCTCTACTAACACGCGGCCGGTGGCTTTGTCAATGCCCTTTTCGTCTACACCCTCGCCCTGCCATTCGAGTTCTATGCCCACATGGTGGAAAGCCAGTGTCGCGAAGTCGCGCACTGTGTGGTACTCGCCGGTAGCAATCACAAAGTCGTCGGGCTCGGGCTGCTGCAGGATAAGCCACATACACTCCACATAGTCTTTGGCATAGCCCCAGTCGCGCAGCGCATTGAGGTTGCCAAGGTAAAGCTTGTCCTGGTATCCCTGGGCGATACGGCAGGCAGCAAGCGTGATCTTGCGGGTGACGAAATTCTCACCACGTCGCTCGCTCTCATGGTTGAAGAGAATGCCATTGCAGCAATACATGCCGTAGGATTCGCGGTAGTTCTTCATGATCCAGAAGCCGTAGAGCTTGGCTACGCTGTAGGGTGAGCGGGGATAGAAAGGCGTTGTCTCGCGCTGAGGCACTTCCTGCACCTTGCCAAACAGCTCTGATGTAGAAGCCTGGTAGATGCGGCATTCGTGCTCCAGACCGCAGATACGCACGGCCTCCAACAGGCGCAGCACGCCAACAGCATCGGTGTCTGCCGTATATTCCGGCACATCGAAGCTCACCTTTACGTGGCTCTGTGCGGCGAGGTTGTAGATCTCTGTTGGTTTCACTTCCGATATGATGCGGATGAGCGATGAGGAGTCGGTCATATCGGCCCAATGAAGGTTGACCAGACGGGATTTCTTCATGTCGCGCACCCACTCGTCAAGATACAGATGCTCTATTCGCCCTGTGTTGAACGATGATGAGCGGCGGAGAAGCCCATGTACTTCATAACCTTTGTCGATGAGAAACTCGGCCAAGTAAGAACCGTCCTGGCCCGTAATGCCCGTGATAAGAGCTACTTTGCGATCTTTCATATATAAAAAAATAATGAATCCTTTACCCATAAGCCCAATTACTTACAATTGGGCAGCTTTGAATAACCGCTGCAAAATTAATAAAAAATACGCAAACACCTGCACTATTGGTTGTGAATTAGAGCGTTTTGTGCAAATGCAAGGTCTTAATAGCGGGATGGGTAGGCTTCGCGTTTGAAAAGATCGGGAGAACAGAAAGAGCTAAGGGTGGGAATTTTCCAGCGCCGTTGCCGTTACGTTTATATCATGCGACTGGAACGAAACTGTTCCCCAACTCTTTCTGTTCCTTACTCCTGTTGGGTGTTAGTGCCTTTTTCCATTGGCCTGTTCAGAAAGGAACTTGATGCGCACCAAGCGGAATACATCCTCGTCATAGTCGTCACCAAGCTCATCCTCAAGTTTTTCGGCCATTGCGTCGATGGCTGCATCTATATCGTCGGTCTCGCTTTCCATGAAGTAGGCATAGACTTCGTCGATGGTGTCTTCATCAAAGCAGTCTTCCAAATAGTAGTCGATGTCGAGGCCTGTGCCACTGTAGACGATAGAATCTATCTTGTCGAGCAGCTCATCGAAATCCAGTCCCAGTCCGTCGGCTATGTCCTCCAAGGCCATCTTCTTGTCGATGTCCTGTACAATCTTTACCTTCATGTGGCTTTTTTTCGGGACGGTCTTCACGCGTACGTCCTCAGGGCGCTCGATGTCGTTTTCCTCGCAATATTTCTTGATCAGCTTGACAAAGTCTCCACCAAACTTGTGAGCCTTTCCGTCTCCCACGCCTTGAATGTTGACCAGTTCCTGAAGCGTTTCCGGGTAGGTTGTGGCCATCTGCTCAAGCGAATGGTCGAAGAAGACCACGTAGGTGGGTACTTTGAAGCGTTTGGCCACGTCACGGCGGAGTGACTTCAGCATATCATAGAGGGTGGGGTCGAGAACTCCCGTCTCACCTGCCGACTCCCTTACTTCGCTGAAGTCGCGGTCTTCCACGATCATGAACGACTGTGGATTTTCCAGCCACCGCTTTCCAGCCGCTGTGATTTTCAGCAGCCCGTAGTTTTCTACGTCCTTGCGGATGTAGCCAGAGATGATGGCCTGACGGATCACCGGGTTCCAAAGTTTCTCGTCGACGTCTTTTCCTGAGCCGAACTCCTCAAGCTGGTCGTGCTTGTGTGAGATTATGTCGGGTGAAGCCTGTCCGCGCAGGAAATCCATGACGTAGGTCTGGTGGAAGTTCTCCTTCAAAGCTTCGAGGGCTTGCAGCACGAGCGTCAGCGCTTCCTTTCCTTCTCGTTTCTCCTTAGGATGGATACAATTGTCGCAGCTGTGGCAATTGTCTTCCGGATAATTCTCTCCGAAATAATTGAGCAGCATTTTACGCCGGCAAACGGAAGATTCGGCATAGGCCTGGGTCTCATTAAGCAGTTGACGTCCAATTTCCTGTTCGGCAACGGGCTTGTTCTCCATAAACTTCTCCAGCTTCTCCAGATCCTTGCGCGCATAGAAGGCTATGCAGATACCTTCGCCGCCATCGCGCCCGGCACGTCCTGTCTCCTGGTAGTAGCCTTCCAGGCTCTTGGGAATATCGTAATGGATGACGAAGCGCACGTCGGGTTTGTCGATACCCATGCCGAACGCGATAGTGGCGACGATGACGTCGATGCGCTCCATGAGGAAGTCGTCTTGCGTTTGGGTTCGTGTGGCTGTGTCAAGGCCTGCGTGATAAGGAGCGGCCTTGATGTTGTTGGCCTTAAGCACCTCGGCCAGTTCCTCCACCTTTTTCCGCGAGAGGCAATAGACGATACCGCTCTTGCCGCTGTGCTGCCGGATGAACTTTACTATCTGGCAGTTGGTATCGTCGTCGCTCAGTTTCTGCCTTACCTCATAATAGAGGTTGGGGCGGTTAAAGGAGCTTTTAAATTCCATAGCGTCGGGGATGCCAAGCATCTTCTTGATGTCGGAGCGCACTTTGTCGGTAGCCGTAGCCGTGAGGGCGATGATCGGCGCACGGCCCAACGTGTCCACGGCCTTGCGAATGTTGCAGTATTCGGGGCGGAAGTCGTGCCCCCACTCAGAGATACAGTGGGCCTCGTCTACGGCATAGAATGAGATTTTTACTTCTTTGAGGAAGGGGAATTTCACTTTGCGCACCAGATTTCCATTTTCGTCCTTTTCTTCTTTCATCAGCGATTCCGGGGCCACATACAGCAGTTTTGTCCTTCCCGACACCACGTCGTCACGCACGTGGTCGATGTCAGACTTGTTGAGTGACGAGTTGAGGTAGTGGGCCAAGCCATTGCCTTCGCCGAGGCTGTTGATGAAATCCACTTGATTCTTCATCAGGGCGATAAGCGGAGAGATCACGATGGCCATACCTTCCATGAGCAGTGAGGGTAGCTGGTAGCAAAGACTCTTTCCTCCTCCCGTCGGCATAAGAACGAAGATATCTTTGCCGGCCATGAGATTGCGGATGATTCTTTCCTGGTCGCCTTTGAAATTATCGAAACCAAAGTAGCGTTTAAGTGCTTGATTAAGACTAATTTCTTGTGTCATATTAGATTCTTGAATGTTTAGGACAAAAAGGTAAATCGAGGGAAAACCATGGTCCGCTTCCTGTTATGGCAACAGGCAGGCGGCCATGGATATTAGAGCATTCCGTCACGCGGTCTTGCTTTGGTCGAGCCGGCTTTTGGCCAACTGTTCTTCTGCATATTCCTTTGTGACAGTAAATTTCTTCTTACGGCCCGACGGCACTTCAAACATGGCGTCGGTCATCACTGTTTCTACGATAGAGCGTAGTCCGCGTGCTCCGAGTTTATACTGTACGGCTTTGTCTACAATGAACTGCAGGGCGTCCTCGTCAAAGGTGAGCTCAATGCCATCCATCTTGAAGAGTTTGATATACTGCTTCACGATGGCGTTCTTAGGCTCTGTCAGGATGCGGTAGAGGGCATCGCGGTCGAGTGGGTTCAGATAGGTGAGCACGGGCAGACGGCCAATAATCTCGGGGATGAGGCCGAAGGACTTCAGGTCCTGGGGCGTCACATATTTCATCATGTCGTTCTTGTCGATTCGTGCCACATTCTGCACCGAAGTGTAGCCCACCGTGTGGGCGTTCATCCGCTGGGCGATACGGTTTTCGATGCCATCGAAGGCACCACCGCAGATGAAGAGAATGTTGCGTGTGTCAACGTGGATATAGTCCTGGTCGGGATGCTTGCGGCCACCCTTTGGCGGCACGTTGACGATGGTACCCTCAAGCAGCTTGAGCAGACTTTGCTGAACACCTTCACCGCTCACGTCGCGCGTGATGCTTGGGTTGTCGCTCTTGCGGGCAATCTTATCGATCTCGTCGATGAAGACGATACCCCGCTCGGCCGAAGGCAAGTCGTAGTTGGCTACCTGAAGAAGGCGCGAGAGAATGGACTCAACGTCCTCGCCCACATAGCCGGCCTCGGTGAACACCGTTGCGTCTACGATGGTAAACGGCACATCGAGCAGTTTGGCAATGGTGCGTGCCAGGAGCGTCTTTCCCGTTCCCGTGGAACCTACCATGATAATGTTGCTTTTCTCGATCTCTACGCCATCGTCGTCATTGGGCTGTGACAAGCGCTTATAGTGGTTGTAGACGGCTACCGACAGGAAACGCTTGGCCTCGTCCTGACCAATCACATATTGGTCGAGGTACTCCTTGATTTCCTTAGGCTTGGGAATTTTCTTCAGCTTCGGCTTCTCGGGCTTCTTCTTTGGCTCGTCCAACGGATCGGGCTCATCGCCGTAGATGCCGGTCGACTTGCAGATGGTATAAGCCTGGCGTGCGCAGTCTTCACAAATATAGCCGTTGATGCCCGTGATGAGCAGGCCTACTTCGCGCTCATTACGCCCGCAGAACGAGCAAACTTTCTTCCTTGTTGTTGTGGGCATTTATTTTTTCCTTGTTAAGACGCTGTCTATCATTCCATACTCTTTCGCCTCCTCAGCCGTCATCCAGTAGTTGCGGTCGGAGTCTTTCCATACTTTCTCATAGGGCTGATGACTGTGGTTGGAGATGATGGTATAGAGTTCTTTCTTGAACTTCTGAATCTCGCGGGCCTCGATTTCGATATCCGAAGCCTGGCCTTGCACGCCGCCAAGGGGCTGGTGAATCATCACACGGCTGTGGGGCAGGGCAGAGCGCTTACCCTCCTGGCCGGCCACAAGCAAGACGGCTGCCATCGAGGCTGCCATGCCGGTGCATATCGTAGCGACATCCGACGAGATAAACTGCATGGTGTCGTAGATGCCGAGACCGGCTGTGACGCTTCCACCGGGAGAATTGACATAGATTGAGATGTCCTTACCGGGATCGGCAGAGTCAAGATAGAGCAACTGAGCCTGAAGGGTGTTGGCTGTATAATCGTCGATTTCTGTACCCAAGAAGATGATGCGGTCCATCATCAGGCGGGAGAAGACGTCCATCTGGGTAACGTTCAACTGGCGTTCCTCAAGGATATAGGGATTGAGGTACTGAGCCTGGGCCTTCACCACGTCGTCGAGGGCGAGGCCGTTCATTCCCAAATGTTGTGTAGCGAATTTTCTAAAATCGTTGTTCATTTTTGGTTGTTCCTTTCTTATTATTCGGAGCAAACGTTGCTCCTCAATGATAAAAAGCAGAGGTTATCCACTTCCTTTTTATCTTCGGAACACAAAGATAACAAAAAAAGTCGATAACCTCTTATCTCTAAGAAGATTTTTTCAAAAAAAACTAATGGAGACCGCTCTTGTCAGTAAAGAGCCATAGGGGCCGCCTCTGAGGAGAGACTGTTTTGTCAGGCTTTGGCAGCCTCGTTCTTTTCCTCAACCATCTTGTTGAAGTCGTCGATGCTCACTTCCTTGTGGTTGAGCGTCACGACAGTTTTCAACTTGGCGGCAAGCTTCATGTCGAGGGCACGGTTGGCGCAAGCCTCTACATAGTCCTGGCGCTTCATCATGTCGTTGAGGTAGTTCTGCAGGTACTCGTCGGGCAGATTGGTCATGCCGTACTGAGCGAACTGGGCGCGTGCGGTGTCGACAGCGATGGCTCTGACGTCCTCGTCGTTCACCTTCACCTCGTTGGCCAGGGCGATCTTGTTGCGGATGAGGTCCCAACGGAGGGCCTTCAGGCTGGGCTCATAGCTGCGGTTGACAACGTCTTCAGGATTCTCCTTGTTGTTCTTGTCGTCTTTCACATTCTCGACAAGCATGCGCTTGAGCAGAGCGTCGGGGAAGGTCAGGTCGCCCACCTTGTTCTCCGCATAGGCGCGCAAGTCCTGAACAAACTCGAAATCCTCGTCACCCTGGAGCTGGGCGGTCAGTCCCTCTTTGATCTTGGCGCGGAATTCCTCCTCGCTCTTCACGGCATCTTTGCCGTAGACCTGGTCGAAGAGCTCCTGGTTGACCTCGGCGGGGACAAAACGGCTGATTTCGGTAATCTGCAGGGTGAAGTCGCCGGTGTGGGCATTTACATCATCGTCATCCTTCAGACGCAGCAGGCTTCTCACCTCGGCGTCATTGTCTGCATAGGCCTTGCGGGGATTGAAGGTGATGATGTCGCCAAGCTTAGCTCCTTCGAAGAGCTTCTTCTGGTCGTCGACCTTGATATATTGTGGCATGATGGTCACGCCACTCTCCACGATACCGTTCTCGGTCAGCTCGCGAAGGTCACCCTTCAGAATGTCGTTGGCTGTTGGATCGTAGTCCTTGACCGTTGTATCGCGATGGCCGGCGTTGCGGGCGAAAGCCATCACCTGGCGGTCGATGAGCTCATCGTCAACCTTGATGTCGTAATAGTCGATTGTGTCATTGCTGTCGAGTGTAATATCGAACTCGGGAGCAACAGCGATGTCGAACATGAATGTATAGGGAGCTTCCTTGTCGAGGTCTACAGGGGTCTGCTTCTCTGAGGGCATGGGGCGTCCCAGCATGTTGATCTTGTTGTCTTGGATATACTTGTTCAGTGTGTCGCTTACCACCTTATTGATAGCGTCCATTTTGGCTGAGGCACCAAACTGTTTCTTGATTAAGCCCATAGGAGCCTGTCCGCGGCGGAAACCATTGATATTGGCGCGCTTGCGGTAGTCCTTGAGTTGCTTCTCTACATCATTCTTGAAGTCCTCTTCTTCGACTGTTATGGTCAACAGACCGTTGACTTTGTCAGGGTTTTCAAATGATACTTTCATTACTTATTATTGTTTATCTGTTATTTGTTATTGATTTTCAGTCTTCCGTCGGCCTTTCAGCCTATTAACCACTGATTATGAACGAAGTGCAAAGTTACGGTTTTTTGGCCGTTTCACCTAATATATATGGGAAAAATTTATTTTTTTAACCAACAAGGGCGTGGTCTGGAAGCACTGCGACATTGCGTCTTCAGAATTATTTAGTATCTTTGCAAACAAAACAATTTCATAATGAACATCATTTCTGCCTTGGGGGCTTATTGCTTCTTTGAAAACAATCCTAAAGCCTTAGAGGGGGGTATCACATAGAGAATACAAGACAAGTCTCTATGTATTAAATCCTAATCCGTTTTAATGTCTGAATCAATGCCTGCGCCTATGGGGGATGAAGGCTTCATGCCCAAACATAAAATGAAAAGCAGCCTTATTTATCCCGAATTGGGGCAAACAATACGACTTGCATCCCTGTGCGGTAATCAACGCGGCCGTCCTTTTTTTGATAAGCAGGTAGCCATGGCTGAAGAAACACTGAAGAGGCAACAAGCTATCGTGGGTTGCCGGACTGGCGACCCACGTTTCATCTTGTATTGTAGAATACATGGATAGCCTTTACAGATTCTCGTCATTAAGGAATATGACCGTTTCCTTATTTGAAAATGGCGTATGGACTTTGGCTCCCAAATCTTTCAGCAAAAGGGCTAATTGGAATGCTTTCTTCTTCTGAAAAGTATACATCGTAACTTCCAAATCAGGCATCTCAATCGTATAGATTGTCTCAGGATGCGACTGCCTGTAATACCCCACATCAACGTTGCCAGGCAATTTGTAACCCTCCCTTACGTCGTAAGTGTAATCCGACATCTTTGCCTTACCGATAAAATCATGGAAAGTGGGCTTCTTCTCAGCCTTAATCCTGACCGATACATCTTCATAAGGTATAAGCTTGAAATCTATAATGTCGGCTGATGGCTTTACAACAAATCCGGCATACAGTAAGCAGTCCTGACCAGGACGTGGTATATGGACAACTTTCTTGGTCACGTTGGATACGACGTTGCAAAATCCCCGCATTCCAGCGCCTACCAGGCTGTAATCATAATTGCTCTCTATGATATTGCCTCCTGCGAGATTTTTTGAGCATGTTTTTTCAAGGAAAGCCCAAATGTCTGTGTTGTGGTCAACCCAATACGTCAGGTGCCTGTATGCTGTTGCCTGATGTGGCGAGACAAAATGGTCGAGACGTTGGTTATGATTGTCCAGAAAACGCGTCGTACGTTCTATGTCTTCCCTCACTGTATCCGGCTTCATCCATGAGAGTTTTGCATCAGGAAGATACCAGGCGTCACATAAATCAGAATTGTAAGCCATCTGATCACAGCATACAAGGTAATTCTCAAGAAAGATTCTTCGCCTCACGTCAGTCTCCCTCATTATCGCATACCTTATGTCGTTTTTTCTACTCATGTATGTCAGCTTTGGTTATTATCGCCAGACTTTCCTTGTCGGTCTCTTTGTTGGCTGACAATCTTACGGCCTGGTTCTCAATCACACTCTCAAAAAGATTGCGCACGTAACGGGCATTGCCGAAATCCTTTTGCCTGTTTTCCACTTTGTCGCGAAGCAGGGAACGCAATGCGCCCTTTGCCTCATCGTCGAGGTGGTAATCATACTTTTGCGCTTGCAGTATAAAGATTTGGAACAGCTCTTCTTCCGTGTAGTCATCAAAATGCACATACCGGTTGAAGCGTGATCTCAGTCCGGGATTGCTGTTGATGAACTGCTCTATTTCGTTCGTGTAGCCGGCAAGAATGACCACCAGCCTGTCGCGCTCGTCCTCCATGCGCTTCAAGAGCGTAGCTATCGCCTCACGTCCATAGTCGTTCTCGCCACCTTGTGCCAGCGTATAGGCCTCATCGATGAACAAGACTCCCCCAATGGCCCTGTCTATCATCTTATTGGTCTTCACGGCTGTCTGACCCACATATTCTGCAACAAGCCCCGAGCGGTCGGTTTCTATCAGCTGACCCTTCTTCAGAATGCCCAATTGCCGGTATATGCCTGCAAGAATGCGGGCGACGGTGGTCTTGCCTGTTCCTGGATTGCCTGCGAAAACACAATGATAGGAAATGGCTGCGACTCGCAGTCCCGCTTTCTTCCGCTTCTGGTTGACTTCTATAAACCGTGTCAGCGACTGCAATTCCGACTTTACCTGCCTTAATCCTATCAGCTCATTCAGTTGCCTCATGGGACTCTTCTGTTGTTCTTCGAAAACAGGCTCATGCTCTGGCACGGCATTCCGCTCCGAATCCTTTTCCTCTTCTTTCGGTTGTTGGGGGATTTCCTTGCTGACAATCTTTTCTTTGAGATTCTCAAGCCAAGCGCGCTCATCGTCGCTTATCTCGTTGTCTGAAAGTGCGACGGCATTGGCAAAATCCAAATAAACCTGTCGTATCTCTGGTATCATTTCTTCCCTATCAAAGGAGCGCAAGAGCAATACCAAATTGAAATCATCAACGCCGTCGGCCGTAATCGAGGCACCGGAATTAAGGTAAACTTGCAATGTAGCCTCTGTGGTCTTCCTGATATTGCTGTAAAGAGGATTGTCGGTGGTTTGATTGATTGATAGGATTTCCTCCCTGAATGATTTGAAATCATTAGGGGTTTCCATAAGTGTCGAAAGTGTCGCGTAGAGTGCCTGTCCCTCGGGCTTGCGGTAATTTATCATGGCTTTCTTCCCCGCATTGCCGACGGAGTGGATGCTGTGTCCGAGGTGCCCAAAACAATCAAACAAATCATTTCCAAAGAAGAAGCGGAGGGTGGTGAAGAAATCGTTTGGCGAATAGCTCTGGTAGGAGCTTGAATTGACCGCCTGCCTAAAAAACGTTTCTCTCAACCCATCGTTTTCAGCTAACTTCTTGCAGAAATCCAATCCTGACTTGACTGATTGCTGGATGCCTTGGTATTGCTGCAACGAGAGTTTGACCACTATGGGCTCGTCCTTTGGAGCATTTGCCGCTGGTTGATTGCCCGCAACGCCAGTTTCGGAAGGAGAGTCCTGTTTTTGCTCATTCGAAACCGGCTCATTATTCTCTGTTGCCGACTCATGCATGGGAGTCTCCTTTTCAACTTCTATATCAGTCATTCTTTTTATGGCTGCTATTGAAAGAAGCAGACAGACCAATAACACGAAAATGAGGAAGATGGATGAAGCATCGCAATTGGTCATAAAAAGCACGAGCAACGTTAGCACGATCAACGCAATGCCTCCGCAGGTGAGCTTATGGTCGTCCATATAGAATCGTTTTTAGTTGATATTGCAAAAGTACAATATTATTTTGACAATGCATTACAATTGCGGTTCTAAAATTTAAGGCCCGTTCTAATAATTAGGGCGACCTAATTTTTAGAACCGACCTTTATTATGACCGACCGGATGTGACAACAGTCCTCTTCTTTCAGAATTTGAAGCATTTTCTTTCTTATCCATCAATGACCATCCGCAATCATCCAAATGTAGGGGCGCGAAGCCCTATTTCTTGCAGCTTGAAAGGCTGCTCCGTGTCCTCTGCGGGGGCATCGAATCCTCTGTACTGACATCTGTCCCTGAGCTGTCATGGCGACCCGGCCTCACCGCTCTATGTATCGTTTTTCGCGTTTTCGTTCCGGGCGGATGCTTCCACTATGTAGCGATCTCCGTTTGCTCACGTCTTGTTCTACGGCAGTTTGTCCCGGCTTGTGGAAAGGAGCCCGCGGGCTTTCAATTGGCAGCCGCCGGGCTCCCAACTGGCAGCCGCCGGGCTTGCATATGGGGGCCGGTGGGCTCGCGCATGTCAGCCGGGGTGCTCATTTGATTTTTCCGTTTTGTTGCAGTATGAGCGATTCTATCTTCTTAAAGTCGTCGATGACCCAGTCCGGCTTCGCTTCGGATAGACTTTCGAGCTGGGCATTGCCGTAGGTCACGGCACAAGTTCGTGTGGATGCGTTTTTCCCCATCCAAATGTCATAAGGGGCATCACCTACCACCAATGCGTCTTTGGGAAGGAAGTGCAAATCGGCAAGAATTCGTTCGACGGGCTCGGGGTGGGGCTTAGCCTTTGTGACTTTGTCTGCGCCTATCACGTCAGAGAAAAGTCCGTTCCATCCAAACAGGTCGATAAATTCCTCCAATGAGCGTGTGGAGCGGCTGCTGGCGATAGCCAGGGAGAGGCCATCGTTGTGGAGTCGGTGCAGCGTGGAGTCTACGTTCGGGAAAGGTTGAGGCGCGAGCGCTTGGTTTTTCTGATCGAATATCTCGCGGTAGGTTTCTGTACAGCGTCTGGCGGTGTCATCGTCCATCGGCATGAGGTGGGTGAAGCATTCTTTTAGGGGTAGACCAATGGCGCTTTTCACCTGGTCGGCGTTGGGTATCGTCATATTCATTTGCTTGAAGGTTGCCTGCATGGTGGCAATAATGACGCGGCTCGTATCGGCTAATGTTCCGTCGAAGTCGAGAATGATGAGATGTATGGGATTTGTTGGCATAAAAAAAATAAAAGAAAAAAGCCACAACCCCTGACGAGGTTGCGGCTTTTGGTCGTTATTTAGTGTTGAAACGTTCTTGTTGCTGGCGTATCAGCTCCGTGTCGTTGAAATAGTCGATCTGCATGGCTTTCCTCACCTCATCCATGGTCTGTGCGGCGTATTCCCGCGCCTGCTCAGATCCTTTGCGGAGGATGTCGTAGATGGCAGGAATATCTTGTTCCAGTTCATGTCTGCGCTGGCGGATGGGTTCCAGAATGCGGTTGAGGATGTTGTTGAGCAGCTTTTTGCATTTCATGTCTCCCACACCTCCATGGGTGTAGGCGGCCTTCAGCTCATCCAGATTTTTGTATTCCGGCCAGAAGTCGGCAAAGTCCTGGTCTGTGGAGAAAGCCTCCAGATAGGTGAAGACTGCGTTCCCTTCCACGTGTCCGGGGTCGGAGACGTTGACGTGGGTGGGGTCGGTGTACATCGAGCGCACCTTCTGCCACAGCGTGTCCTTGTCGTCTGACAGGTAAATGCAGTTGCCAAGGCTCTTGCTCATCTTCTCCTTGCCGTCTGTGCCTGGGAGGCGGCGGGCTGTGGCGTTCTCTGGCAACATGATGTTCGGCTCCACGAGAACCGGCGAATAGATCTGGTTGAAGCGGCGCACGAGCTCACGGGTCACCTCGATCATTGGCTCCTGATCTTCGCCGGCCGGCACTGTAGTCGCCTTGAAGGCTGTGATGTCTGCAGCCTGGGATACTGGATAGCAGAAGAATCCTAACGGAATGTTGGCCTCGAAGTTTCGCATCTTGATTTCCGTCTTCACTGTAGGATTGCGCTGTACGCGGCTCACACTGATAAGATTCATCAGATAGACTGTCAGCTCAGCCAGTTCAGGAATCTGACTTTGGATATAGAGCGTGCACTTTTCGGGGGTGAGGCCACAGGAGAGGTAGTCGAGTGCCACCTCTATAATGTTCTGCCTTATTTTCTCCGGATTGTCGGCATTGTCGGTGAGGGCCTGCACGTCGGCCATAAAGACAAACATGCGGTCGTAGTCGCCGGCATTCTGCAGTTCAACACGTCGGCGAAGGCTTCCTACATAGTGGCCAAGATGCAACTTGCCTGTAGGTCGGTCGCCGGTGAGTATGATTTTTCCCATTGTTTATCGTTGTTATTGTTTAATTTCTTGACTTAGTGTCTTCGGAAATAGAGAAATCCCTTCGGATCTCTATGGTCATGAATTTAGAATTCGCAGTTTTTCGGTGTGCGCGGGAATGGAATGACGTCACGTATGTTTTGCATACCCGTAACGAAGAGAATCAGACGCTCGAAGCCCAAACCGAAGCCGGCGTGCGGGCATGATCCGTACTTGCGGGTGTCGAGATACCAACTGTAGGTGCTCTCCTGCATACCGCGTGCTTCAATTTCGTCGACGAGCTTCTGGTAGTTCTCCTCACGAACAGAGCCGCCAATGATTTCGCCGATGCGTGGGAAGAGAACATCCGTGCCCTGCATGGTCTTGCCATCTGGATTCTTCTTCATGTAGAAGGCTTTGATCTCGCTGGGATAGTCGGTCATGATTACCGGGCGCTTGAAGTGCTCCTCTACGAGATAGCGCTCGTGCTCGCTGGCAAGGTCCATGCCCCAGCCCGAAACGGGGAATTCGAATTTGTGTCCCTTTGCGGCAGCTTCCTGCAGAATCTTGATACCGTCGGTGTAGGTGAGATGAACGAAGGATTCCTTCACGACAGACTCCAAAGTGGCAATCAGATTCTTGTCTATCATCTTGTTGAGGAAGGCCAGGTCGTCCTTGCAGTTGTTCAAGGCCCAGTTGACACAGTATTTAATGAAGTCCTCCTCAAGGGCCATCAGTTCCTCCTTGTCCATGAAGGCCACTTCCGGCTCTATCATCCAGAACTCAGCCAAGTGGCGGGGCGTGTTGGAGTTCTCGGCGCGGAAGGTCGGGCCGAAGGTATAGATAGCGCCAAGTGCAGTGGCCCCCAGCTCACCTTCAAGCTGCCCGCTCACAGTGAGGTTGGCTTTCTTACCGAAGAAGTCACGGTCATATTCTACCTTGCCGCCCTTTGCCACGCGGTCGAGATCGAGAGTCGTCACTTGGAACATCTCGCCGGCGCCCTCTGCATCGCTGGAGGTGATGAGCGGGGTGTTGAAATAGTAGAATCCATGCTCGTGAAAATAGGTGTGGATGGCCATAGCCATGTTGTGGCGGATACGCATTACGGCACCGAAGGTGTTGGTGCGCAGACGCAGATGGGCGTATTGGCGCATGTATTCGAAGCTTTGTCCTTTCTTCTGCATGGGGTAGTCACTGGGGCAGAGTCCGTAGATTTCCAACTCGTTGCATTGCACTTCGCAGTTTTGTCCTTTGCCCTGACTCTCCACTAACTTGCCCGTAGCACGTATGCAAGCACCAGTGGCGATGCTCTTCAGCATCTCCTCGTCAAACTTTGATGGGTCTACGACAACTTGAATATTATTGATGGTGGAACCGTCGTTGAGTGCAATGAAGTCAACGGATTTACTACTGCGATGGGAGCGAACCCATCCTTTAACGGTGATGTCTTTACCGAAATCGGTGCTGTGCAATGCATCGATCACTTTTGTTCTTTCCATTATAATTGCTTTGTTGGGAAAAAGCGGCTGGCAAATTGTCCTTTCCTGTTGCAAAGTGCAGAAAAAGAAGAGGAATGCGCCAAAAAGTGGATTGGCGCATTCCCCGCGGTCACGCCGCTTGTAAACTGTATGTAAAATAGGATTATTCGAACATTCCCGAGCGAAGCATTTCTACTTCTTTCTGGGTGAGGAAGCGCCAGTCGCCTCGACGAAGATTCTTCTTTGTGAGTCCTGCGAACTGTACGCGGTCAAGTTTCACGACACGATAGCCTAAGTGCTCGAAGATACGGCGCACGATGCGGTTCTTGCCCGAGTGAATCTCAATGCCTACTTGGTTCTTGTCTTGCTCGTCGGCGTACTCGATAGCATCGGCATGTACCTCGCCATCTTCCAACTCGATTCCTTCAGCGATTTGTTGTATGTCGTGCTCAGTGACGGGCTTGTCAAGATAGACGTGATAAACTTTCTTCTTGAGGAACTTAGGATGAGTCAGCTTGCTGGCCAGGTCGCCGTCGTTGGTGAGCAACAAAACTCCGGTAGTGTTGCGATCCAGGCGTCCTACGGGATAGATGCGCTCGGGGCAAGCGTTCTTGACGAGATCCATTACAGTTTTGCGCTGCTGAGGATCATCGCTTGTCGTGACATAGTCCTTAGGCTTATTGAGCAGGACATAGACTTTCTTTTCAAGTGTGATGGGAGTATCGTGGAATTTTACCTCATCGTTGCGGGTTACCTTGCTGCCCAATTCGGTAACGACGACACCGTTTACCGAAACAACTCCAGCCTGGATGAATTCATCGGCCTCACGACGTGAGCAGACTCCAGCGTTGGCAAGGTATTTGTTGAGACGGATGGGCTCATTGGGGTCTACGTTCTCTTCCTTGTACTCGATACGCTTCTTCATGCTGTACTTAGCGTTCGGATCATAGTCGGCAGAGTGTTGGCGATATTGTGGACGCTGTCCGTAGCCTCCTTGGCGGTAGCCGCCTTGCTGAGGACGTTGACCATAGCCACCCTGGCGCTGCTGCCCGTAGCCGCCCGGACGGCGCTGCTGTCCGTAGCCGCCTTGTTGCGGACGCTGTCCGTAGCCGCCCTGCTGTGGGCGCTGTCCGTAGCCGCCTTGTTGCGGACGCTGTCCGTAGCCGCCTTGTTGCGGACGCTGACCGTAGCCGCCCTGCTGTGGACGTTGACCGTAGCCGCCCTGCTGTGGGCGCTGACCGTAGCCGCCCTGCTGTGGGCGCTGTCCATAGCCGCCTTGTTGTGGGCGCTGCCCGTAGACGGGACGGTGCTCGCCCGGTGTTGTCGTGTTATTGTTGTAACGAGGACGGTAGCCCTGCTGCGGACGCTGGCCGTAGCTGTGTCCTGCGTTGGGGTCGCTGCTGCCGTAACGTGGGCGGTAGCTTGTTGTGCGCGGACGCTGCTGGCTGCTGCCAAGTGCGGTGCCGAATCCTTCCGGACGGAATCCGCCCTCATCGTTGCTTGTTGTGCGAATGTCTGAACTATAGGCACGCTGTGTGTGAATGCGTGGACGCTGGGGATGGGGTGCGGTAGTGCCGCCATCCTTCTGATAACTTCCTGCTGGCTTGTAGCCCTCGCGGCTGCTGGTCTGGTCAGCAGTAGATTCCTGGTTTTTGTTCTGCAATTCTTCTGAATCCATTGTAGCAATTGTTTGATTAGCCTCACGGCTGGGTTATTAATACTGATACTAACTCTCTAAGTGACGCTTCCAAGGCGTCTGTTTGATGATATGATTTGATGGAAAAATGATTAAATTCCGTAATAGTTGTGAGGGGTGATGCTCATGAGTTCTTTCTTTACCTTATCGCTCACGTCCAGTCCCTGGATGAATTCATGGATTGTCTCCTCTGTCATTTTCTTGTTGGTGCGTGTAAGCGCTTTGAGAGCCTCGTAGGGATGAGGGTAGCCCTCGCGGCGCAGGATGGTCTGAATGGCTTCGGCCACCACAGCCCATGTATTGTCGAGGTCGGCGTCAATTTTGTCCTCGTTGAGGATAAGCTTGCGCAGTCCTTTTAGTGTGCTTTGGATGGCGATGAGCGTGTGGCCCAAAGGCACACCGATATTGCGAAGCACAGTGGAGTCGGTGAGGTCGCGCTGCAATCGGCTCACGGGCAACTTTGCGGCCAGGAACTGCAGGAAAGCGTTTGAGATGCCGAGATTGCCCTCACTGTTCTCAAAGTCGATGGGGTTGACCTTGTGGGGCATAGCACTTGATCCCACTTCTCCGGCCTTGATCTTCTGCTTGAAGTATTCCATGGAGATATACATCCAGAAGTCACGGTCCATGTCTATGATGATGGTGTTGATGCGGCGCAGGGCATCAAAGACGCTGCCCAAATGGTCATAATTGCTGATTTGGGTTGTCCACTGCTCGCGCTCAAGACCAAGTTTCTCTTTCACGAAGTTGTTGCCAAAGGCGCGCCAGTCGTATTCCGGATAGGCCACGTGATGGGCATTGAAATTTCCTGTTGCGCCACCGAACTTGGCTGTCAGTTTACACTGCTTGAGCGACTGACGCTGTTCCTCCAGTCGGTAGACAAACACCATGATTTCCTTGCCCAGACGCGTAGGAGAGGCGGGTTGTCCGTGAGTCTTTGCCAGCATGGGCACGTCTTTCCATTCCTCGGCATAGGCGCGCAGCTGATCAATGAGTTCCTGCAATTGGGGGTAATATACCTCGTCGAGGGCGTCCTTGATGGAGAGGGGTACACTGGTATTGTTGATGTCTTGTGAGGTCAAGCCAAAATGTACGAACTCCTTGTAGTCATCGAGTCCGCCGATTTTGTCAAATTCTTCCTTGATGAAGTATTCCACGGCCTTCACGTCGTGGTTGGTGATTTTCTCGATATCCTTAACGCGACGAGCGTTCTCTTCATTGAAGTTGCGGTAAATGTCTCTCAGTCGGTCGAAGAGCCGATGATCCATATCTGCCAGTTGTGGAAGAGGCAGCTCGCAAAGGGTAATGAAATATTCAATTTCCACTCTCAGACGATAGCGGATGAGCGCATACTCTGAAAAATAATTGGCCAAAGGCTCGGTTTTACTTCTGTAACGGCCGTCGATAGGCGAAATGGCCGTCAATGTGTCAAGTGTCATATAAATATGAAAAATACGTATTTTTTATGGTTGCAAATTTAATAAATTTATGGGACTTATGCTCTTTTACTGCGTAAAAAAAACATAAAACGGCTGAAAGTGGTGAGTTTCGTGCACAAATCCTCCCTTGGGAATATATAAAAAAATAATCCCTGCGGCCCCGAAAGGCCACAGGGAAACACCCCTGTGGGCGTTGACGGATTCGAACCGCCGACCCTCTGCTTGTAAGGCAGATGCTCTAAACCAACTGAGCTAAACGCCCTTGCTTCTTGTAAGCGAGTGCAAAGGTACTGCTTTTCTTTCGTTATACCAAATTTTTTTGGAACTTTTTTCTATAAAAGTTTTCAGGTATAGGGCTTACGCTTTTTTGGCAAGGTAGTTTTCACTGCTTATTATCAGCATGTTGCGCAGCTTGCCCACGCAACTTGTGTCCGCATGGGCAGGTGATTACTCTCTTTGTATTTGTCCTACGGAAGCTTGTTGTATACAAAAAAAAGAGTGCCACTCTTCCAAGCGGCACTCTTGTATGTCTTGTCCTAAGCAGGAATTATTCTGTAACCTGAACAGTTGCACGACGGTTGAAGGAAACCGGAGACAGGTCATCAACGCCACCCTTAGCGGCGGTAGAGATGTTGTCGCGGCTTACACCCATCTTAACAAGTTCCTCTGCCACGGTGTTGGCACGGCCTTCAGACAGTCTCTGGTTGATAGCGGGAGTACCCGTAGCGCTGTCGGCATAACCGGTAACGAGCAACTTAGAATTGTTGTCCTTAGCATAGTTGGCCAGGGCGCGAACGTTTACGAGATCCTTCTGAGAAGCAATCTTGGTCTTGTTGATGTTGAAGAATACAGATACCGGAGTGGTAACATATTCCTTGACGCTCTGACCGGCGTTCTTCTGGTTGGCCAGCATGTTCTTCAGGCGAGCGTTCTCTGCGTTGGCGTCGTCGAGCTGCTTCTGCAGGGCATCGATCTGGCTCTGAGAGAGAGCCTTGATAGCGTCAACATCGGGAACCTTGTTCCATGTAGCCTTGCCAAGGTTAAAGTTCAGACCCAACTCAGCATAGAACATGTTGTCGTGAGAGTCCCAACCGCGCTGACCGTTGGATTTTTCGATACCGTCAACATCGCCCTCAAGACGATTCCAGCCGCCTTCGAGATAGATGTTGAGGTGCTTGTTCAGTTTCCATGAGCTCTGCAGACCTACGCTCAGCTGCATAGCATAGAGGTTGTAGGTCATTGTACGGCTGATACCAGCACCGGCGAAGGGAATCAGGTTCCAAACACGGTTGGGGTTGTAGCCATAGATGAGGTTGCTCAGGTTGAACATAACGTGCTCGTTCAGAGTCCAGAAGCTGTTGTGGTTGCCGTAGTTGTCAGCGTCGGTCACAGTCTTGCCCCAGATACCCTGCAGTTTGGTACGGAGTGCGATACCCGGAGTGAACCACTTACCGATAGCGATAGATGCACCGGGGTTGGAGCGGAACTTCTTGAAAGGACTGCGAGCCAAGCCCAGTCCGTGCTCCTCGTTGGAATACCAAGCGTTCCATTCTGCACCAGCCTGAATAAACCAGTTGCTCCAGAAAGAATTGGTGGCAACGCTATACTTCAGCGTAGGATCCTCCTGCGCCATCGAAGTCAGTGACATGCCAGCCAAAGCCAATACGATAAATAATTTTTTCATAACCTTTTTATTTTAATACAATAATGTTCAAAGATGGCTTCGTCCGTAGCGAATCCGCTGCAAAGTTAATAATTAATTCCTAAACTTCGAACCCTTTTTGCTGAAAACCTTTATTTTGATGTAAAATTTTGCTTTATATCAAATGATTAGGGGCTTTTTCTCCGTCGGGTGTTCAAAAAAGAATGAATATTTTCCCTTTAGTCGGCTTCTACTGTTATCATTCAAAGAGGTGGTCTATTTCCTGCTGGCGCAGAATGGCAAGGATTTTCTTGCCGTCTGG
This sequence comes from uncultured Prevotella sp., assembly GCA_900322035.1. Taxonomy (GTDB): domain Bacteria; phylum Bacteroidota; class Bacteroidia; order Bacteroidales; family Bacteroidaceae; genus Prevotella. The sequence continues at coordinate 15,524 of ONYL01000014.1, read as the reverse complement.
TGTGTGGTTGACATTCTCGCAGGCAAAAAGACTGTTGACGATGTTTTCCATCTCGATGTTGCTCAACACCTGTCCTACAGGGATGGCCGCGTTGCGTGCCAGCGTGAGTGCCATGCTCTTGCGCACGTCTTCTTTCAGTGCGCCTGCTTTTTCCTGTGCCTGCGCCAGCATGTCGGTCACCAATGCGGCATAGTTGACTCCGTCCACTCCCACTGGTACCGACTGAATAGAGTAGCTTCCCCCTGCCATGTCGGTGAGTTCGAATCCCATTTCGTGGAAGTCGTCCATTACTTCGTTGAGGGTGTTGACTTCTTGTGGCGAGAGTTGGACAATTTCGGGAAACAGCAATCGTTGCGACTCGAATTTGTGAGCACCGAGTCGTTTCAGATATTTTTCATAAAGGATACGCACGTGGGCGCGGTGCTGGTCGATCACCATAAGTCCGGATTTTACGGCTGTCATGATGAAACGGCCTTTGTACTGGTAGTGTGTGGGTGATTTTTCGGCAGCTACGTTCTCCTCGTCGGTTTCCTCATCATCGCCGAACATGCTAAGTTGCTGTGGCTGTGTGGGTTTTAGTCCTTCGTAGAGTTTCTCCCACTTGTCGGGCACACGACTTTGTTCTGTGGCCGAAGGCTGCCAGCTCTTGGAGGAGTTGGCCGGTTTGGGTGAGAGCTCGGCAAAGGGGTTGTATTGGGGGTTGAATTCTACCTTAGGCATATCGGTGTCCGACTTTGGGTCAAAGATGGGAATGTCGGGCTTGCCCTCGGTGTCGAAGTCTATGGTCGTCGCATTGCTGTACATCCCTACGCTTTCCTTTACGGCGGCGTTGAGAATCTGCCACACAGCCTGCTCGTTGTCGAATTTTATTTCGGTTTTCGTGGGGTGGATGTTCACGTCGATGTCGTGCGGGTCCATGTCGAAATAGACAAAGTAGGGTGTCTGCTCGCCTTCCGGTATCAGCCTGTCGTAGGCTTGCATGATCGCTTTATGGAAATAGGGATGGCGCATGTAGCGGCCGTTGGTGAAAAAGAACTGTTTCGGACCTTTCCGCTTGGCGGATTCCGGTTTGCCCACAAATCCGTCGATACGGCATATCGTCGTGTCTACCTTCACGGGTAGAAGATCTTGGTTGATACGCTTTCCGAAAACATCCACTATCCGTTGGCGGGTGTTGCCGGGGCGCAGGCAGTAAGTCTCGACGCCGTTGGAGGTGAGCGTGAACATCAGCTGTGGATAGACCAGTACGATACGCTCAAAAGCGGCAATGATGTTGTTCATCTCCGTGGCATTGGATTTGAGGAACTTGCGTCTTGCCGGAACATTGAAAAACAGGTTGTTCACCATGAAGTTGCTTCCCACAGGGCAGGAGCAGGGTTCTGACTTGCTGAATCTTGAACCCGACACGCTGAGCTTTGTTCCCACTTCGTCTTGTTGCTGACGGGTTTTCAGTTCCACTTGTGCCACAGCGGCAATGGAAGCGAGGGCTTCGCCGCGGAATCCCATGGTCTGCAGCGAGAAGAGGTCGTCGGCCTGGCGGATTTTTGATGTGGCGTGACGTTCGAAAGCCAGTCGGGCATCGGTCTCCGACATGCCCTTGCCATCGTCGATCACCTGTATCGACGTGCGGCCGGCATCCTGGATGATGACGTCGATGCGCTTGGCACCGGCGTCGATGGCATTTTCCACCAGTTCCTTCACCACCGAAGCGGGACGCTGGATCACTTCGCCGGCGGCAATTTGGTTGGCTACCGAATCGGGCAGCAGTTGAATGATATCACTCATGATTGAATGTCCTGTTTATAAATTTTGCAGCGGAGCCGCCTGTCGGTCGGTGGGCTTCAGCTTTTGTTCCTCGGTCTTTTCCGCACGGCGGAAGAGATCGCTTTTGTCTTTGGGGCGCAGATTGTCAAACCATTGGAATCCGGGAAGCTTCGACTTGCCGGGAGGAATCTGTGTCATGGGGTAAGTGGTGGCCTGTGTCTTGCTACAGACAATCTTTTCCAGTTTGCGGGCTTCAGAGATATACATCCTCATGGTATCGGTCTCCATATAGTTCAGTCCGATGATGGTCGTGTCCTTGTCGTCCACAGGAAAGTAGATCGAAAGCACGTTGCCGATGTTGGTGTTGCGGCGGATGTTGCCGTCGACGAAATCCGACACCATATATTTTGAGCTGACTTGGTTGAAATGATCCTTGTCGTCGAACTGCTCTATAGAGAATGCTTGCCCCAACACCTGCACTTGACGCACCGTGGAGTCGTTCATGAATATCTTGATACTGTCGCCGAATATCTGGCGACTGCCGCTCCAGGCCACGGGGTCCCTCAGTAGAGTCAGGCAGGAGTCGCGCGAGTCGCCTACCAACAGTCCGCATACCGACTGGAGGTCGTTGCGGAAGGCTCTCACGTTGTCGTAGGCCCGAAGGATGCGATAGGTAGAGTCGGTATTGATGTGGTAGGTGAACACCTTCATTGTGTCGCTGTGTACCCAAAGCGTGTCTTTCTGCGAATAGTCCATGGCCAAAGGCCGTTGGGTGGCAAATCCGTAGCCGGTCTTGTCGTTGTATTCCAGATGGCCGCAGTTGAGCTGGTTCTTGCGCTTGACGTCTTTGTAGACAACGTTGCCGAAGGCCCGGCTCAGTCCGGTCTTGTCGTTGTGGAAAAGGCTGTCGCCCGTGATTTCACGGCCTTGGTCGATGATGGTTGAACGGTGGTACATACGCGAATAGTCGGTGCGAGAGTTGAACCAGGCATCAGAGGTCCTTACCGTAGTCGTTTTGCTCTTGATGGTCGACGGTCCGAGCACATGGGCCATGGACTTCGCGATGTCGTAGTAGAGCGTGTCGGTGTGGATGTCACGCTTGCCGTTGTACATGTGCACTTTGAAATAGAACTCCGCTTCGCGGCGGTCGGGGCGGTAGCCTCCCCAGTCGGCCACGAGCTTATCGTTGCCGTCTACGAGTTTTCCGCCTTCAAAGAAATAGGCATAGTTCTCCAGCCGGTTGAAGTTGAGGCTGTCGCAAAAGAGGGTTTGCCGGCGATGCTTCAGCACCACGTTCTGGCGTGCCGTGAGCATCTGGGCCATTCCGTCATAGGCTGCCCGTGCGCAGGAGAGCGAGAGCGTGTCGCCGTCGTTGTATCTCACGTGGCCAAAGGCTTTCACCGAGTTGGAGGCCTGATAGAAATAGGCGCTGTCGCACCACAGTTGCTGACCGGCATGGGTGAAGTGCACCTTGCCCTTGACGATTTGCGCTCCGGGGGCCGGGCCAAACTGGTTGTACCTCAGCTCATCGGCATGCACTAAGAGGATGCGCTCTTCGGCGGCCTTCCGTGTCGGCTTGTGATGGCGCAGGGGCGACTGGATGCCTGCTGCCATGGCAAGCGCAAAGAGGCATAGAATCGTCGACATGCCGATTCTATGCCCTTTCCTGCAGTTGTAAAGATGTGTCTTTCTTGTCATTTCTTCACCCATCCTTTGTATTCGTAATCGCCGTTCCGATAGTGGTCGGCCATCCAAATATAGGTATGGTTGATTTTATTTTGAATCCATTCTCTGATTTTGTCCTCGCGCATTTTGTTCATCACGACATTCTTCATCACCTGGAAGTCTTCCTTGATGTCGGCTCGGTGTCCGTTGCGCCGGCTCTTGAGCTTGACAATGGCGCAGGCGGTCTTTCCGTTCTTGTCGATCATCTGGAAAGGCTCAGAGATGCTGTCCACCTCAAGTCCTTCCACCTCGCGGGCCACCTCTGTGGGGAGATCCTTCATCTGGAAGCGGCTCGTGCGCTGCTGGTTCTCCTGGTCGTCGAAGGACATCAGACCGTGGTTGTTGCGCGTGTTCTTGTCGTCGGAGAGATAAGTGCAGGCATCGTCAAACGTAAACTTGCCGCGTTTGATGTCGGTGCGTATGGAGTCGAGTGTGTGGAGGGTGGTGTCGATGGCTGTCTGTGGCACCCTGGGCTTGAGTAGGATGTGGCGCACGTTGACCTTGTCGCCCCGCTTGTCGATGAGCTGGATGATATGGAAACCGAATTCCGACTCTACAATCTTGGAGACCTTCTTTGGATCAGTCAGGTTGAACGCCACCTGCGCAAAGGCCGGGTCGAGAATGCCTCGGCCCATGTAGCCCAGCTCACCGCCCTGGCGTGCCGAACCGTCTTCTGAATAGAGGCGCGCCAGTGTGGCGAATGTCGTCTCGCCCTTGTTGATGCGGTCGGTGAACTCGCGCAGACGGTCTTTCACGCGGTTGATCTCCTCTTGCGGTATCTTGGGGTGCTGCATCAGGATCTGCACTTCCACCTCTGTGGGCACATAAGGCAGGCTGTCGGCGGGCAATTTCTCAAAATAGCGGCGCACGTCGGCCGGTGTCACTGCAATGTCGCCGACGATTTTCTTGCGTTCTTCCTGGATGAGGAGCTGGTTGCGATAGTCGGTGCGCAGGCCTTCGCGGATGGCTGTGATGCTTTGTCCGCGGTATTCCTCAAGTTTCTCGCGTGAGCCAACGGCCTGGATCCATGCGTTGAGTTGCCGTTCCACGCCGTTGGTCACCTCGGCATCGGTCACCTGGACGGAGTCGAGCTCGGCCTGATGGAGGAAGAGCTTCTGTATGGCGAGCTGCTCTGGCACTCGGAAGTCGGGGTCACCGTCGATTTTCTCTCCTTCCATCTCCATCTGCATCCGTGCCACTTCGACGTCGGATTTCAGAATGGGTTCGTCGCCCACTACCCAAATCACTTCGTCGATGACGCTTGATTCGGGAATACTGTCGGTGGTTGTCTTCACCGTTGTGGTCGTGGTATCGTTCTCCGCGGTCCCGGCCCAATGCATGTTGCCGTTGGTGGCGGTGGAAATTGTTGCCGCACCCACGGTGAAGAGCGTTGCAGCGAAAGCTTTGCCTATTGTCTGTAGTTTCATCTTCTTATTTATTGTTTTCCATTTCCCGCAGTCGTTACGAAAAGTGACAGGATGGCGGGAAAAGTGTCATTTGTGTGCAAAGTTAATAAATAGAACAACGGCACGCAAACAAAAATCGTTATTTTTTGTTTTCGCTTTGTCGAGTTGGCCTTTTTTCCTGGTTTCCTCCCGATCGCTTTAGGGGTTCATTATGTATGGGAAAATAGCAAAATGTGCCCCTATGCCTATGTCGTGTGGCATTCGCCGCATCATCGTGTGGCATTCGCCGCATCATCGTGTGGCTTCCGCCGCATCGTCGTGTGGCTTCCGCCACATCATCGTGTGGCTTCCGCCACTTGTAGTTTAACGCTTTTGGTTGACTACTTTTAATGTTGGTTGACCCGGTTAAACATTACTTTTATATTTGGTTGATACATGTGCGGCTTAGTCACGTTTATGGTTGATACAGCCGCTGCGTAAGCAAAGTACATAACAGAACAAGAGAGGGGTAAAGGCGGGATGCAGCACCTACTCTCTACAAACCAGTAAAAACGGTATAGTAATCCAGCAATAACGTATAGTCATATAGAAGGATGGGAGTGCTGCTGCAATAAAAAAGGGTACATCCTCCGGTAGGAGAATGCACCCTGTAAATATTTTTTGGTATTGCCGTTCTGCATAACGGCTGTTGGTGTCTTTCCGTTGATCAGTGTTTGTTCACCGTATCCACCACGTCGTCGTATACTTTGATTGTGGCTTTGCGACGCAGTCCCTCCATCCATTTCTTTTCGAGGGCTTCCTGATAGTCGGCCACGACAAGGCCGCGCACATCATCCATCTCCTGTGGAGCTTTGATGACCTTGCCGTAGACGGCATCGATGGGATATTTGGGATTGGTCTTCGCCGTTGTGTCCTTCTTGAAAATCTCGTGGTCTACGAGAGCGTTGTCGCCCAACTTGAAGATACCCTTTTCTACACGAATCTGCACCGAGTCGCTGTTGAAGTCCTTGCGCAGCACGTCGGCCCACTTGTTGAACGGCTGTCCCTTGACGGCATTCTTCACATTCTCCACATCGGCCTGCTTCTTCACGTGGTAAGCGATCCCCTTGAAACGCGGGGCGTCCCATTTATAGTTCTTCTTGTTCTTCTTGAAGAAAGCCTCCAAACCGGCCTCGTCTTTTGCAGCCTTGTCCCACACAGTGCGGTTGCTGATTTCGTAGAGCAGCAGTCCGTCGTGATATTCCTGCACGAGGTATTTCAGGTTGGGGTCTTTCTGTTCCATTTCAGCCAGTCGCTTGTCGACGAAATCCTCACCCTTTGTTCCGGGATTGGCCTTGGCCAACGAGTCGAGCTTCTGGTTGATGATCATCTCGCGCAGTCCGCGCTGTTCGATAAAGCGGTGAATGTCGGCCTTCACCGAGTCGTAGGGAAAGAACATGCGCTTGTCTTCAAGCTTGATGATATGATAGCCGAAGGGCGTCTTTACGGGTTTGCTGATATCGCCTTTTTTCATCGAGTAAGCCGCGTCTTCAAACTCTTTCACCAATGCGCCTTTTTGCAGCCATCCCAGTTCGCCTCCTTTTTTGGCAGAGCCGGGATCTTGCGAGTATTTCTTGGCCAGTTCGGCGAAGTTGCCTCCATGCAGAAGCACGTTGTATACCGAGTCGGCGCGCTGCTGTGCCTCGTCCCATTTGGCCTGGGGATCGCGCTGCCTGGCCATAAAGAGGATGTGGGCCGGTTTTATCAGTCCGCCGGTAGAGTCGATACGCTGTTGGGTTTCGCGGTAAATTTTCCGGGCCTCAGCCTCCACGTCGGCGTCGTTGATGAACGATGGGCGCACCTGCTGGTCGCGGTAGCCTAAAAATTCCTTTTTGAAAGATGTCAGTGTGTCGAGTTTGGCGGCCTTGGCGGCATCCACTTTAAGTTTGTAGTCGATAAACAGCGGAATGTAATCCTTCACGCTCTTCTTGTCGATGACCCCCTCGGTGTTGTTCTTATTGTAGGAATATTCAAATTCCGACCTTGTCACGTTCTCACCATTGATGGTCATGATGATGGGGTCGTTGGTCTGGGCTGTTGCCGAAAGTGCTGACAACAGCCATGCAGCAAATAGAATTTTCGATTTCATTGATGGTTTCTTCAAATTAAAAAAGGATGCGTGCGGCCCTTGCTGGGGCCACGCGCATCTTTCCTAAAGCAATATATGATAGGTAATGTTTGCCATTATTCGGGGCGTGAGTAGTTGGGTGCCTCACTGGTGATGGTGATGTCGTGGGGATGGCTCTCTAACACACCGGCATTGGTGATGCGCACAAACTTAGCATCGTGGAGCTTCTCGATGTTGGCAGATCCACAATATCCCATACCAGAGCGCAGACCGCCAACGAGCTGATAGATCACTTCCTGTACGGTTCCCTTGTAGGGCACACGTCCGGCGATGCCTTCGGGCACGAGCTTCTTGGCATCTCGGATGTCGTTCTGGAAATAACGGTCGCGTGAGCCGTTCTTTTGCTCCATAGCTTCGAGCGAGCCCATACCGCGGTAAGCTTTGAACTTACGGCCGTTGAAGATAATGGTGTCACCGGGGCTTTCCTCAGTACCGGCAACGAGAGAGCCGATCATCACACAGCTGCCGCCGGCAGCAAGTGCCTTCACAATGTCGCCCGAATAGCGTAGACCGCCGTCGGCGATGATGGGCACGTCGGTGCCCTGCAGTGCGGAGAAGACATCGTAGACGGCCGAGAGCTGAGGCACGCCGACACCGGCAACGACGCGTGTGGTGCAGATGGATCCCGGACCGATACCCACCTTGACGGCATCGGCACCATTTTCAACGAGATAGCGTGCGGCCTCGCCTGTGGCGATATTGCCCACCACAACGTCGAGCTGGGGGAAGGCGTTCTTCACTTCGTGCAGTTTGCCCACCACACCGGCAGAATGACCGTGGGCGGTATCGATGACGATGGCGTCTACTCCGGCCTCGACCAAAGCCTGTGCGCGTTCCATCGTGTCGACGGTGACGCCCACGCCGGCTGCTACGCGCAGGCGGCCTTTCTCGTCCTTGCAGGCCATGGGCTTATCCTTGGCCTTGGTAATATCTTTGTAGGTGATGAGCCCAACAAGATGGTTCTGATGGTCCACCACGGGAAGTTTCTCGATCTTGTTCTCTTGCAGTATCTTTGCGGCAGCATGCAGATCGGTCTGTTGGGTTGTAGTGACGAGGTTGTCCTTGGTCATCACGTCGTCGATGAGCTTGTCCATGTGCTGCTCGAAACGCAGGTCGCGGTTCGTGACAATTCCCACGAGGTGGTTTTCGTCGTCAACTACGGGAATGCCACCAATGTGGTAGTCGTGCATCATGGCCAGTGCGTCCTTCACCGTACGCCCTTGCTTGATCGTCACCGGATCGTAGATCATACCGTTCTCAGCACGTTTTACGATGGCTACCTGGCGAGCCTGGTCGTCGATCGTCATGTTCTTGTGTATTACGCCGATACCGCCCTCGCGTGCGATGGCTATGGCCATCGATGATTCGGTCACAGTGTCCATGGCGGCTGTCACAAAGGGTACGTTGAGCGTGATGTGGCGCGAAAAGCGCGTTTTCAACTCCACCTCTTTGGGCAGTACTGAAGAATAAGCGGGAATAAGAAGGACGTCGTCAAAAGTAAGGCCGTCCATTACAATCTTGTCTGCAACAAATGATGACATAAAAACTCCTTTAAAATTTATTGCGTGCAAATTTACTGATTTTTTTCGAATTACAGTCCTTTGCTACTTGCTTTTCTTTTTTATGTTAATGCAATTTAACGGAGAATTCTCTTGTCTTTCACTTCTGATTTGAGATGTTGTAAAAGGGCCGGCATCCTCAAACGGCAAGATCGTGTTACGTGGTGATCCTCTTTGTCGTTGGAGCTTGCTACGCAAAAAGCCTCCCCATGCGCTGGGAAGGCCTTATGAAAGAGTTCTGTTCAATGTGTCGGTTGAATCGGGATGGGAAGTGGCCGACCGAACTTCAGCAGGACCGGTCAGGCATTGGCCTTGTCGCTGATGGCCTGCTTGATCTGGGTCTCAAGTTCTTCGCAAAGCTCCGGATTGTCGGCCAACAGCTTTTTCGTTGCGTCGCGTCCTTGGGCGAGTTTACTGCCTTGGTAGCTGTACCAGCTTCCGCTCTTCTGGATGATATTGTATTCGGTGCCGAGGTCTACAATCTCACCAACTTTGGAGATGCCCTCACCGAACATGATTTCGAACTCAGCCTTGCGGAAAGGCGGTGCCACTTTGTTTTTCACCACTTTGACGCGCACTTGGTTGCCCAATACGTTGTCGCCGTCCTTGATGCTCGTCACGCGGCGGATGTCGAGACGCACAGAGCTATAGAACTTCAGCGCGTTACCGCCGGTCGTCGTCTCGGGATTGCCAAACATGATACCGATCTTCTCGCGTAGCTGGTTGATGAAGATGCAGCATGTATTGGTTTTGGAGATCGACGATGTCAGTTTGCGCAAGGCCTGACTCATCAGTCGTGCTTGGAGGCCCACCACGTTGTCGCCCATCTCGCCGTCGATTTCCTTCTTTGGTGTCAGGGCAGCCACGGAGTCGACCACCAACAGGTCGATAGCGCTGGAGCGGATGAGCTCATCGGCGATCTGCAGTGCCTGCTCGCCGTTGTCGGGCTGTGAGATCCACAGTTGGGTCATGTCGACGCCAAGTTTTTCAGCATAAAAGCGGTCGAAGGCATGCTCGGCATCAATGAAGGCTGCTGTGCCGCCCAACTTCTGCACCTCTGCGATGGCGTGGATGGCCAGTGTTGTCTTACCTGAGGATTCCGGGCCGTAGATTTCTACGATGCGCCCGCGCGGGTAGCCGCCAACGCCCAATGCCGCGTCGAGGCCGATGCTGCCCGTAGGGATCACGTCGACGGATTCCACATGCTCGTCGTCCATGCGCATGATGGAGCCTTTGCCGAAGTCTTTTTCAATCTTTGCCATGGCAGCTTGTAGGGCCTTCAGCTTGCCCGCTTGCTGCTCCTTGAGTTTTGCCTGCTTATCGGCAGCCAATTCTTCTTCTGTCTTTGCCATTCTGTGATGTTTTTTTTGAGAGAGTAGAGAAAAGTCTATGGTGTAGGAGTCGTGGGTTGCACTGGAGTCGTGGGTAGTGTAAGTGTCTTAGGGCGTAGAGGTGTTGCAGGTTGTGTAAGGGCAACTCCTAACTCCTGTCTCCTAACTCCTGTCTCCTAACTTCTATTCCTAACTCCTATTAAAGTTCCAGGTCGATGTCGCGGAGCTCATGCCAGGGCAGTCCCTGCTTGTTGAGCTGCTCCATGAAGGGATCCGGGTCGAAGTTCTCTACATTCCACACACCCGGCTTGCGCCAGATGCCCTTCACGAACATCATTGCGCCGATCATGGCGGGCACGCCTGTGGTGTAGCTTACCCCCTGCATACCTGTTTCCTTATAGGCTTCCTGGTGCTTGCAGTTGTTGTAAATATAATAGGTGTGCTCTTTGCCGTTTTTCAGTCCTCTGATGCGGCAGCCAATACTCGTTTCGCCCTCATAGTTGGAACCGAGATCCTGCGGATTGGGCAGAACGGCTTTGAGGAACTGCAGCGGAACGATCTTTACTTTCACTGTCTTGCCCGAGCCGTCGGCCAGAGGAGCCTCGTATTCCACCTCGTCGATACGGCTCATGCCGATGTCTTCGATCACGTGCAGATGAGTCAGGTAGGCCTGCCCGAAGGTCATCCAGAAGCGGCCGCGCTTGATGGTGGGATAGTTTTTCACGAGCGATTCCAGTTCCTCGTGGTGCATCAGATACGATTCACGCGGTCCGATGTTAGGGTAGGTGAGAGGCTTGTGAATCTCTAAGGGTGCCGTCTCTATCCATTTGCCGTCCTCATAATAGAGACCCTTCTGGGTGATTTCGCGGATATTGATCTCGGGATTGAAGTTCGTGGCGAAAGCTTTGTGGTGATCACCGGCGTTGCAGTCCACGATGTCGAGATATTGTATCTCGTCAAACTCGTGCTTGGCGGCATATGCTGTATAGATGCCACTCACGCCCGGGTCGAAACCGCAGCCAAGGATAGCTGTCAGTCCAGCCTTTTCGAAACGGTCTTTATAGGCCCACTGCCAGCTGTATTCAAAGTGGGCTTCATCTTTCGGCTCATAGTTGGCCGTGTCGAGATAGTTCACACCACAGGCCAGGCAAGCGTCCATAATGGTCAGGTCCTGATAAGGCAGAGCGAGATTGATGACCAGCTCCGGCTTGTAGCTGTTGAAGAGTTGCTTGAGCTGTTCCACGTCGTCGGCATCCACCTCTGCGGTCTTGATGTCCATGGTGTATCCCTTATCGTGGATGGCCTTCACCAGTCGGTCGCATTTTTCCTTGTGGTGGCTGGCAATCATAAATTCTGTGAAAACATCAGCGTTCTGAGCGATCTTGAACGCTGCAACGGTGGCTACGCCACCAGCTCCAATCATTAGTATTCGTCCCATATTCTGTAAGTATTGTTTTTATTTCAATTCGTCCGCGCTGATTCCGAGAGCGTTCATGAGCGAGTAGCCAAGGATCTCCTGGCGGAAGTTGCCCGTCGGCATGGGCTGCATGGCGAAGAGAGTGATGCGCTTTTCATCGTCGTCCTTGGGTTGCAGTATTCTGCTCACGGCTTCGTAGCCGTCGCCCTCCTCACTGTTGGGAACCACCATGATTCGCTTGACCGACTCTTGGTCGCAGAATGTCCTGACGATGTCGGCCATAAAGTTGTCTTTGGTCGTGAAGCCCTTTTCAACAGCCAGGCTGCTCACGATGAACTCGCCGAATTTTTCATGGCGGAAAGCCTTGGCGTTGAGATCTCTTTCGAAGTCGGATGGAGTGAAGTATTCCATCTGGCGCTTGTCTTTATCGTGGACCAACACCACTTGTGTCTCATGTTCACCCTCGCGAACGCCTCCGTCCAAAGCCACGTCAATGGCCCATGTGGAGAAGTCGGCTTTGGGTATGCGGCGGTTGAGTGCCCGCTCGAAATAGACGGTGAGGTTGAAGGCCACCTTGTCGATATATTCGGCATCGGCGACGATGATGTTTTCGCTCCAGTGAATGTTATTGGATTGTAGTGGGTTCATATTGCAAAGTTACGCATTAATTTTCATAACTACAAGAACATGCCAAGTAATTTTTTGGTCTTGATGGTTCATGGTACTCTGTGTTGTTGGCGGTGGAAATCCCACCCGGCGGGCAGATGGGCTGCTCCTTCTGTTTGAAAAAAGGAGTTGAAGACGGTAGCCGTTCCGTTAAAACACACGCTACTCATGCCTTCAACTCCTTCTGTGTTATCTGATGATTCTTCTGTTGCCCCTAAAAATTATAGCGGTGTAACGAAGAGGTACGTGCGGATGATATAATAGGAGATTATGCCGGCTAAATAGCCAACGAGAGCAATCCAGGAGACATGCTTCATGTACCAGCCGAAGGTGATCTTTTCCAATCCCATCACCACCACACCGGCAGCCGAACCGATGATGAGCAATGAGCCACCCACACCGGCACAGTAGGCCAACAGTTGCCAGAAAATGCCGTCAACAGCCATGTCGCCCACAGCCTGCACGGGGTACATGCCCATGCAACCGGCTACGAGAGGAACGTTGTCGATGATGCTCGACAGCACACCGATGATACCCGTCACGAGATAGTGATTGCCGTTGAAGGCCTCGTTGAGGTATTTACCTAAGGCGACCAGTACCCCCACATCTTCCAAGCAGGCCACGGCCATCAGAATGCCGAGGAAGAAGAGGATGGTTGACATGTCGATGTTGTGCAGCAGGTTGGTCACGCGTTTCTGGGTTCCCTCACGGTCGTTCTGGCGATGGAGATTGCGGTAGAAAATTTCGGTCACCGTCCACAGCACACCTAAAACGAGCAGAATGCCTACAAACGGAGGAAGGTGGGTGATGGCCTTGAAGACAGGCACGAACATCAGGCCGCCTACACCGATGAAGAACACCGCCTTGCGCTGCGTGCTGGTGAAGTCGAGCACCTCATAGTCGCTCTTCATCTTCATCGGATTTTCGTTGTAGAGTTCTCCCTTGAGTCCAAGCTGCAATATCAGCGCCGGGACAACCATGGAGATGACACTCGGCACGAGAATCTCGCTGATCACGCCCGCTGCGGTAATTACGCCCTTGTTCCACAGCATGATCGTAGTGACGTCGCCGATGGGTGAGAACGCACCGCCCGAGTTGGCCGCAATGATGACCAAGGAAGCGTAGATGATGCGATCCTTGTGGTCGTGGACAAGCTTGCGCAGAATCATAATCATAACGATGCTCGTCGTCAGGTTGTCCAGGATGGCCGAAAGGAAGAAGGTCATAATGGCAATGCGCCACAACAAAGCACGCTTCGACTTGGTGTGCATCACGTCGCGTACCCAGTTGAAGCCACCATTCTGGTCGACGATTTCCACGATCGTCATGGCACCCATCAGGAAGAAAAGCGTAGTAGAGGTACTGCCCAAATGTTCTTCAATACTGGCACTCACGGCGTTGATCAGGTCCTGACCTTCCATGCCGGGGAAGTAACTGCCCGGATTGATCATGAACAGCGTCCAACAAACTACGAACATCAACAAGGCCACGGCTGCCTTGTTTACCTTTGTCACGCTCTCCATCGCTATAAACATATAGCCGATGACAAAGCAGATAATAATTGCAATTGTTAACGAACTCATTATAATAATTTTGTGAAATTTTGTGCGATTGTCCAGTTTCTTAGATACGCTTGCAAAGATACGAATTAAAATCCGAACGGGAAAAGGAAAACCACGAATAAAATGTTATATTTTCGTGTTGTTTTCGGGCAAACGGCTCACCTGCTCATTACACATTTCATGCAATTTCCGGTTTTTGCTGCCAAGTAGTCAATTGTTCGTGTTAATTGCGGTTTTTTTGTGGGGAAAACGCTGTAAATAAAAATAATGGATCAGCTATAGGAAAGAAAAAAAACTTTGGACCTCATAGCTATTTTTTTTTGCTCAAAGATTGTCGATTTTGCGAAATAAAAGTTATTTTTGCAGAGATGGTTGAACAACCCATTGGGTAATCGTTGAACACCCCATTTGGCCTCTGTCTTCTGAATCCATTAATTTAAACCTATTTTTATATGATTACAGCGTCTATGATTATTGAGCTGCTCATCGTACTGTTAGCTCTTTATGTTGGTTCCCGCTATGGCAGTCTTGCCTTGGGAGCTATTTCGGGCATCGGTTTGGCCATACTTGTCTTTGGTTTTGGGCTGAAGCCAGGCACACCGCCCACCGACGTTATCTATATCATCATCGCGGCGGTCACCTGTGCCGGCATCTTGCAGGCCTCTGGCGGTATGGACTGGTTGATTCAGATTGCCGAGCGATTATTGCGTAAGCATCCCGACCGTATCACGTTTTTAGCTCCCTTGTGCACCTTCACGTTGACAGTGCTCGTGGGTACAGGGCATGTCGTCTACACCCTTATGCCTATCATTGTGGACATCGCCATCAAGAAGGGAATCCGTCCGGAGCGTCCCTGCGGCGTCGCCTCCATAGCTTCGCAGGTCGGTATCACCTGCTCGCCCATCGCCGCGGCTGTGGTGGCTTTTGTCACCATCTCCAACGCCAACGGCTTCGACGTGACCATTCCACAGGTGCTCATGGTGACGATACCCGCCTGCGTTTGTGGCTTGATGTGTGCCGCGGCCGCCTCCTATCATCGTGGTCTCGACCTCGATAAGGATCCTGTCTTCCAAAAACGACTTCAGGATCCCGCGCAGAGGGAATATATCTATGGCGGAACCGCTACTACGCTCGACAAGAAAATCTCCAAGGAGTCGCGCCGTGCTGTGTACATTTTCTTTGGAGCCTTGGCCGTTATTGTGATGTTCGCAGTGTTTCAGAATCTCCTTCCAGCCTATGACTCTGTGAAGGCCATCGACGGTGCTAAGGACGTTACGTTAGCGTCGGGTGTAACCGTGACCCCGAAAGAGCTGGCGGCAGCCAATGTGGTGCTGCCGGGCGTGACTGTGGCCACCACCGTGAAGCTGAAGATGAACTTGGTGATTCAGATTGTGATGATTTCCGCTGCTGCTCTGATGATCATGTTCTGCAAGGCCAGTCCCAAGAAGGCTGTTGCGGGAGCTGTGTGGCAGAGTGGTATGGTGGCTGTGGTGGCTATCTATGGTATCGCGTGGTTGGCCGATACATACTTCAGCAATTATCTTGACGAGATGAAACTCATGTTAGCTGATATCGTTGCCAAGTATAACTGGAGCATAGCTTTTGTATTCTTCCTCGTTTCCGTGCTGATCAACTCTCAAGGAGCCGTTGTTGTGGCCATGTTGCCTTTGGCTTATAAGTTGGGTATTCCGGGCCCGGTGCTGCTCGGCGTGCTGCCCAGTGTCTATGGCTACTTCTTTATCCCCAATTATCCTTCAGATATTGCTACGGTGAACTTCGACCGCACAGGTACCACTGTGATTGGTAAATACCTCTTGAACCACAGTTTTCAATAGTTCGTTAAAATTTGAGATAAAGGCTAAGCAGTTTTACGCTGCCAGCCAAAGAGTTCTTTGATAGTATGACTAATTAACTTTCGGTTCGGTAT
>ONYL01000091.1 GCA_900322035.1 uncultured Prevotella sp. | reverse complement strand
CAGGAAGAAGAACGAGGTATAAATGGCACATGTATTGAGAAGCTTAAAGACCTTCTGCCCAGTTGCAACACTCATTGTGTGTGGAAATATATCTCTCCTCTTGAATTTGATGAGGTCTTTCAACTTTTTGTTGATGTTGTGAACAGATGCAAACAATTAGCAAACAATGGATAAGAAACTTGAACTATTGTCGGATTGGCTGAAATACCAAAATGAGGGGTAGTCAACTCAACTGTGTCAGGGGCATTTTCCCGTTGGGCATTAACCTCGGTCGGCGGGACGCGATTTTCAATCGCGTTTCGACGACGAGGAGCCCGCGGCAGCGCAAAGTTACATAATCTTGAAGCGGTCTTCAAATTTAATGGCTAATTTTGCACTTGCTTATGGAATCCGCTGTGAGAACGAAAAGAGCTAAACAATCTTAATGGTAGAGTTTGTAACTTGCACTGTATCAACAATGGTTACCTCAAGGTAAGTGTCTTACTTTCAAGTGCCTTCTTGCAGGAATTAGACATAGTAGGTAACTTTGCAACCGTAAACGAAATAAAAGTAAGTAAGTAACACATATTTGAACATTATGAAAGAGGTTAAAAAAATTGCTGAAGGCAAGAACTTCAGTGCAGTGGATTTCGGTAAGTTGAACGAGTTGGGTGACTATGTCTTGTCTTTGGGCGATATAAAGATTCCTGGCAAGGTGTTTGGCGGACAGGTTCTCGGCACCAAAGGCGCTGAGTTCTCTTTTCAGATTTACGCTCCTGGTCAGGAAGGCGGTTTCTATCACACGCATAAAACCCACGAAGAACTCTATTTCGTCCTCAGCGGCAAAGGAGAATATCAGGTTGACGGCGAGAACATTCCTTTGCAGGAAGGCAGTGTGGTGCGCGTCTCACCTGAAGGCAAGCGCACCATTCACAACAACGGCACGGAGCCGATGGTGGTGCTCTGCGTGCAGTACCGTGAGACGCCTTTCACCCAGGACGATGCCACCGATGGCGTTATCCTGAAGGACCAGGTGAAATGGTAAACTGAGGAAGCATATCAACAATCTCTACCGTCATGGACAAGAATTGCTTGCCTGTGACGGTATTTGCACGTTTATAAGAAATGAAGAAAATGATCAGAAATCAGGTAGTGGACCCGTTATTTCCCCAATGTCCGTTAAGAAACGTACTTTCTCGTATCGGTGACCGCTGGTCATTGCTTGCGCTGCTTGCCCTGCATGATAAAGCAGAAGCCATGCGCTTCAGCGAGATTTGCAAGGCGATACCCGATGTGTCACAGAAGATGCTCACTGCAACGTTGCGTAATCTGGAGGCAGACGATCTTGTGTCGCGGACCATCTTTCCCGAGGTGCCGCCGCGTGTGGAATACAAGCTGACAAGGCGCGGAATGACGCTCATCCCGCTACTCAACCAATTGGTGGATTGGTCGTTGGAAAACATGGGTGCCATCATAAGGCACCGAAAGAAATATGCATTGTAGATTCTGTCCCCTCAAAATGGCAAACTGACTGAAAAAACGTATTTTTGTAGCCAGATATGAGGTTATCCGCTTTTATATGATAATGAATGTTATGATGAGAAAACTGTTGTTATTTTTCATGCTATTGGCTGCAATGGCAGTAAACGCACAGACGAAGAGCGCCGTGCAGGAAGTGAGAGACTATCTCCATGAGTGTGGTGTGTTTTATATTGCAACTCAGGATGGCGACCAGTCTCGTGTCCGCCCGTTCGGCGTGGCTGAGGTGCTTAACGGCAAGCTCTACATCCAGACGGGTAAGAAGAAAAAGGTGTTCAAGCAGATGATGACCAACCCGAAGTTTGAGATCACTGCCGTGAAGCCGTCGGGCGCGGAGTGGATTCGCATCAGCGGCAAGCTCGTCAACGACGACAGCCGCGAGGCAAAGGCCTATGTGCTTGACAAGAATCCGGAACTGAAGAGTATGTACTCTGCCGACGACGACAATACGGCTGTGCTGTATATCACAGGCGGTGTGGCGCAGTTCTGCTCGTTCTCTGCTCCTACGAAAGAGGTAAAATTCTGATGGCGGTGCAGGTGAAATTTACATTGAAGCCCCGCCGACGTGGCTTTCATCTGATAACGGATGAAGTGCTCCGGCAGCTGCCGCAGTTGCCATTGACGGGACTGCTCAACCTCTTTGTGCAACACACCAGCTGTGCACTGAGCATTTGTGAGAATTGGGATCCATCGGTGCGTGAAGATATGGAAAGCATTTATGACAGGCTTATTCCAGAGAATGCACCCTACTACAAGCACACACTTGAGGGAAGTGACGACATGCCCGCACACGCCAAGTGCATCATCACGGGTGTGAGCATCAACATTCCCATCACCGACGGACGGCTCAATCTTGGCACTTGGCAGGGTATCTACCTCGGCGAGTTCCGCAACGACGGAGGCAGCAGGCAGATTGTAGCAACAATTTTAGAATGATTTGAAAAAATCAAATAAAGCAGGCTGATGAATATCGAGGAAGTTCGTGAATATGCGTTGATCCTGCCGGGGACTACTGAAGATTAGGCTTATAGTGAGGATTGGGTACTGTTTCGTATTGAGGGAAAGATCTTCCTGCATATATGGCTCAATGCCAATCGCGACTTCACCGTAGCTTTCGCAACGACAGAGACGATGGTCGCCAAACCGGATTTGGAGAAGATGCACCTGCTGATGCTCATATCTGTCTGTATTTATATTTCCACACACGCACACACTTAGTTGAGATATTCTATTCACGCAAGAGGGAAGCTGCAATTTCAGCAAAAAGGGTTATAGCTGCCTTACTCTGGGTAACAACCAACTGCCAGGAGACTCGTAACTTTGCAACCGGAAACAAACAAATATCATAATATGACAAAGATTGCATTAGGCACCTGGGCCATTGCCAAAGGCATGCTGCCCATCATCAGAGCCACGAGGGTGCGTCACGTCGTTGAGGGACAGGGCGCCAAGGAGCTCTACGTCAACCTCGGAGCATCGCACGTTGACCGCTACGACGACGTGGCAGGTATCATCCCCCTACGACAAGATGGCACTGTTCTTCCTTAAGAATTTTAAATGAGCGTGTGTATGAAAAAATATATGCTGACACTTTTGACAATGCTCTTCGTCGCCTGCTCTTCCGACGGTGGAACGCAGGCGGAGACATTGCAGACTGAAAACGATATGAAAATGTATATTACCATCGCAGGACAGACTCAAAGTGTGGTCCTTGCCAATAATGCGGCCACGCAGGAACTCGTGACAAGGCTGCATAACGGCGCTGTCACAGTTACACTCAACTCCAGTGGCGGCTTTGAAATATGGGGGCCGCTTGGTTTCTCGCTCCCGACGAGCAACCAGCAGATGATGGCACAACCAGGAGACGTCGTCCTCTACAACGGCAGTAACATCTGCCTTTTCTATGGTTCAAACTCATGGAGTTACACCCGTCTGGGCAAGATTGAAGGCCTGTCGGAAAGCCAGCTGCGCACATTCCTGAAAGCTGGTGAAAGCAACATCACCGTCACCCTCTCGCTCACTCCAGCTGCGACAGGCATCAGCGATGTAAGCAACAATCGCCAGAACACCGCAGGGTCAGAATCTCTTGCATATATGCTGAGTGGTGCACCCGCACCTGCCAGCTACAAAGGCATCGTCATCAAGGATGGCAAGAAGATTTTGGTGAAGTGAGAGCAGAAATTTAAAGACAAACGAACAATATGGAATACGTAAAACTTGGACACTCTGACCTCAGTGTGTCGCGCATCTGCTTAGGCTGCATGGGCTTTGGCGACCCCACCATCGGACAACATTCGTGGACGATTGGCGAGGAGCCGACACGGGAGATTATACG
>ONYL01000055.1 GCA_900322035.1 uncultured Prevotella sp. | reverse complement strand
CCTAACACCCATGCCAGTAATTATTTCCATTTACCCACGCTACATATTTTATGTAAACGTACAACATAAAGCGAAGATAGCGTAGGACACCCAAATTCGGAAATTTTCAGAGGCTTGTTTGTTGGTTTTTAAGCAATTAACTTTTATCCCCGAAAAAGTGACGAAAACAGGAAAAAAGCAGAAAAAAAAGACATGCAAGATCTTTTTTTCTGCTCTGACAGGGATGGGCCTGCTCAGTCACATCGGTAGACTACCTCACAAGATTCCAGACCATTCTGTGCGCCTCGCGAATCCAAATCACCACCGACGACCCTACGACAATGATCACCCAGTCCTGCAAACGCAGTGGGGTGACGTTGAAGAAATTGTAGAGCAATTCAACGATGAGGATTTGGCCAAAGAAGATGATGGCATTGATGACCCAGAAGCCCATGCTGTATTCCACGCGGAAAACGCTCTTTCCGGTCTTGAAGGCCCGGGCGCAGAACATATACCAATAGTGGAGCATCACGAAGACGGTGAAGAACAAACTGAGCTCATAGGTCGTCATGCCGTTTCCACCGCGGTTGAAGTGGAGTTCGAGCAAGTCGGTCATGCTGTCGACGTTGTAAAAGTCGAAAATGTAGACCATAGCGAGGCAGACGAGAAACAAGGCACCGCCCACGCCGAGGATGTTGTATCCCATTCCCCGGCTGATGATGAATGCCCCCCGGTTGCGCGGTTTCTCCTTCATCACGTCGGCCGATGGGGGCAGCGAGGCGAGAGCCATGGCCGCGAAGGTGTCCATGATGAGGTTCACCCACAGCATCTGTGTCACGGTGAGGGGCGACTGCTTTCCGAGGAAAGCTCCCGCTAAGACAATAAAGCAGGCAGCCACGTTGACGGTGAGCTGGAAGAGTATGAAGCGCTGGATGTTCTCATAGAGTGAGCGTCCCCACATGACGGCCCTTCCGATGCTCGAAAAACTGTCGCCGATGATGGTGATGTCGCTGGCCTCCTTGGCCACATTGGTTCCCGATCCCATCGACAGCCCCACCTGGGCCGCATTGAGGGCAGGAGCGTCGTTGGTGCCGTCGCCTGTCACGGCCACCACCTCGTTGTTGTCCTGCAAGGCCTTCACGAGCCTCAGCTTGTCCTCTGGTCGGGCACGGGCTATGATTTTCAGCTTTGGAGCCCGGCGGTGCAGTTCCTCATCGCTCAAGGCTGCCAACTCTGGGCCTGTGATGATATGGTCGTCGCCGTCGTCCTTGCCCCAGATTCCGATTTGCCGGCCGATCTCTTTTGCCGTTCCCGGAGTGTCGCCCGTAACGATTTTCACTTCGATTCCGGCTTTCAGACACTCCTCCACCGACTTCGGCACGTCGCCTCTCACGGGGTCGGCAATGGCCATGATGCCTATGAAAGTCAGCCCTTGCAGGGCTCGCCCGTCGCTGTCGGGCTCCAGTTGGCGCACGGCAAATCCCAGTGTGCGCATACCGTGGTTCTGATAGCCGGCCAGTGTCTTCTCGATGTATCTGCGGTCAGCTCCGCCCCCTATGCTCTGGCAGAGCGAGAGCAGGATTTCGGGTGCACCTTTCACATAGAGCATCCGACGTCCATCGGGCAGACGCATCTCCGTGGTCATGTATTTCGTGCGTGTAGAGAAAGGCTGTTCCTTTAGTGCCTCGGCCTCCTCGCGCATCTGCATGAAGTCGATGCCCTTGGCATGGAGCCACAAGAGCAGGGCTCCTTCGGTGGGATTGCCCAACACACGGGGATGAGAGGGATGGGAGAGGTCGAGCAGCGCCGTGGTGTTGTAGGCAATACTTTCGGCCACGAGTGGATCGTCACAGCCGATGCCGTAGAACTCGCAGGCACTCACCTGCATCTGGTTCTGTGTCAGCGTGCCGGTCTTGTCGGTACAGATGACGGTGGAGGCTCCCATCGTCTCGCAGGCGTGCATCTTTCTCACGAGATTGTTGGTCTTGAGCATATTGCGCATACTGTAGGCCAGGCTCAGCGTCACGGCCATGGGCAGTCCCTCAGGCACAGCCACCACGATGAGCGTCACGGCGATCATGATGGTCTGGAGCAAATAGGCCAATAGTCCGGAAAAATCCTGGCCGGGGTGGTAATGGACAAAGACGGCTGTCACCAGCCCAATGAGCAGCAGGAAGAAACCGACGATGGCGGCAGCGCAGGCCTTGGAACTCATTCGCTTGAAGCGGCAGATGACAAGCCAGAAGAATACGGCCACGGGCAGGGCAAAGGTCCACGACAATGGGGCCCCGCCGAAAAAGAAGACCAGCTTGCCCACGATGACGGCTGCGGCAATGATATAGCTGGCATTGGTGATGAGTACGCTCAGCCGTTGCAGCTGCTCGTCGAGCGGAGTCTTCACGCTGTCGTCGATTTGCGCTGCCGTATAGACTTTTCCGTTCTCCGTCTGGTCGCCAACGGCGGTGACGCGGAAGATGCCATGACCTTCCAGCACGTTGGTGCCACGCTCTACATGGTTGGTGGGATAAGTGGCATCGCGGTCGAAGTCGGCCTCCACAATACTCTTGTGGCAAGTGGGCTCACCGGTTAGCGACGACTCGTCGACATTGAGCGACACAGCCTCCAACAGCACCCCGTCGGCGGGTATCTCCTGGCCGGTGTCGATAATGACGAGATCGCCCACGACGACATCCCGCTTCCTCACCTCGGTGGCGTTGCCGTCGCGGATGACACGCACCGGCTCGTCGTCGTTGACTTTATTGAGCAACGTGAATTCTTTGTTGGCTTTTGCCTCGAAATAAAACGACAGTCCTGTGGCCAGAAAGATGGCTACAAAGATGCCGACAGGCTCAAAGAAAGCTTGAGAGCCCTCGTGCAGTCCATAATATTCATAACAGGAAATGCCTATCGAGAGAAAGCCTGCAATAAGGAGAATGATGATCAGTGGGTCTTCGAATTTCTCAAGAAAACGGGTCAACAAAGAAGCCTTCTTGGGAGGTGTAAGCACATTCGTCCCATATTGCTCTCTACTCGCTATTACCTCAGCTTGCGTAAGGCCTTGGTATTTTTTATCTTTACGCATAAAACAAACAGCTGTTAATCATCAGTGAGTTGCAAAGGTAATAAAATCCCACGATAAAGACGAGAAATCGGTTGTTGTAAAATGTTAAGATAAGACATGGAAAAACCTGCGGCCAAGGAGAGGCCATCCTACTTGCAGGTTTGTGGCCGGATGCTCAGTCGTTCTCGAAGAATCCCTCCTTGAACCATCTGAGCTCATCATAGGTCTGGCGGATATCGTCCATGTCGATGTCGAAGGAGCGGTCGGCCTGGCGCGGCTTGTCCATCGTGGAATGGGTGAACAGCCAGTCGTAGCTCTTCTGCAGGTAGAAGAGCCGCGCCAAGAGTCCGTGTGAGCCACCCTCTATCCAGTCGTAGCGCAAGAGGCTGTCCTCATGGTTGTCCTGCAGGTAGTCCACCACGCGTTTCGACTGGGCGATGCCCACGGCGCGGTCGGCGGTGCCGTGGATGATCCAAAGCGGCAGCCGGCCCAGTCCATCCATGTTGCCGAGCGAGCAGCCGCCGCAGAACGCCATGGCCGCGGCCACCTTGTCGGGGTAGGAGCCCACGAAGTCGAGCGTGCCGTAGCCGCCTAAGCTCATGCCGATGACGTAGACGCGGGTGGTGTCTACCCGGTAGTTGTCTTCCATCCACTCCAAGAGGCGGTTGATTCGCTCGGGCTTCCACGCCCCGCCGGGATTCTGGGGTGCGAGCACCAGGGCGGGGATGATCTTGCCCCGCTCTATGGCATCGAGCACCCCATAGCGGCGCACGCGGTCGAGGTTGCGCCCGCAGAGGCTGGCCCCATGCAGAAAGATGACAAGCGGCAGGGGATGGCCCTCCTCCTCATAGTCGCCGGGCGTATACACCCAGAAGTTGTAGTTGTCGGGCACCTTGCCGCGCATGGCCTCAAACTTTCCTTTGCTGATGGATTGGGAGAAGACTAAAAGGCTGCACATGAGCAGAACCGCAGCAACGGCAAGGCGCAGAGTTGCTGAAGAGTGACGAAGAAAGATATTCTTGAAAGATATAATGTATGTATTCACGTAGGTCTTGTTTTTGCTCTTACTATTTTAGTAACGGAAGGCAAAAACGAATATTTCGCTCTTTAAAACAAAAGATGTTAAACGACACAGGCTCATCGGTCTCCGACCTCCCAACGGCTTTGTCTGCACAATAATCCCCCTTCTCAGACGTTACTATCAAAAACGAAAATGACTAACATGAAAAAGAGAAAAATCCTTTTTTTGTCTTTGCTCTGTCTCACAACGACGATGTCCCACGCTCAGCATGAGCCGGGCACGTTCACCCTCTACCCCAAGTTGGGCGTGGAGTGGTCGAAATTCAACAACGACGAGATAGCCATAGCAACCGGCGCTGAAGCCAATTGGGTCGACGCCTCTTACCGCACGGGCTTCGTGGGCGGCGCAGAGTTGCAATATCAGATCTCGCAGTTCGGAGGTGCCTCTGTGGGACTTTTCTTCGACCAGATGGGAAGCAAGAATGAGGAAGAGTACAATGACGGAAAGGTGGTCGTCAAGCAGCGCCTCAACTATCTCACCATGCCTCTGCTCGCCACCTTCAACTTGGGCTATACCAACTTCCAGCTGAAAGGCGGCGTCAACCTGTCGTACCTGCTCAACGCTAAGGAAAAATACGAAGACAGCACAATCCCTGCCGGCATGACGGACAGCAACCCCGAAGCAGACTACTATGTGCATTACGAAGGCACCAACACCGGGGTTTTCCACCGCTTCAACATGGGATTCGCCTTGGGCGCATCCTACGAGTGGCGCAACATCATCCTCGACGCGCGCTACAACTTCGGACTGAGCAACGTTTACAAACGCGACAACAAGCCCTCCACGCGCAGCTTCTGGCTCACGTTGGGCTACGGCTTCACCCTATAAACGCTAAGATGGCAACAACGATTTATTATGTTCCCGTTGGCGGCTTAGGCAACCGTATGCAAGCCCTTGTTGCCGCCTACAACTTGCATCAGGCCACAGGCATCCGTGTCCGCGTGCTGTGGTTTCGCGACTGGGCTTTGGATGCGCCTTTCTCCTCCATCTTCCAGCCTATTTGCCAAGAAGGCTTTGTGGTGAAGGACGCCACGCCCTTTGACAGTCTGCTCTACGACCGTCCGCGCCGCCACAATCTCTACGTCCCTCTCCTACCCCAGCGTCTGCTTTTCAGCCGCCGCATCAGGGAGACACAGACTGTGGCTTTGAAGGCGCAAGGCTTCGACTTTGAGCGCTGGGCCAGGGAAGCAAAGGGGAACGTCTACTTTGCCTGCTACGAATCCTTTGGCAATGTCAGCGACAGCCTCTACGACGATTTGTTGCACCCGAGCACCACAGTGGAGCAAAAACTGCAAACGATCACCGGAGGATTCTCCGACCATACCATAGGACTTCATATCCGCCGCACCGACAACCGGCGGTCCATTGCCCAAAGCCCGCTCTATTTGTTTGAAAATAAGATTAAAGAAGAAATAGAAAAGAATCCCGACACCTGCGTTTTCCTCGCCACTGACGATGAACCGACGAAGAAAACGCTCACAGCGGAGTTTCCCGGCCGCATCCTCACTTCATCCAAGGCGGCCGAGCGGGGTACCGTAGACGGTATTCAGGACGCTTTAGCCGAGATGTATGCACTTGCCTCCTGTGAGAGAATCTACGGTTCGGCAGGCAGCAGCTTTTCCATCATAGCCTCGAAACTGAAGCAGACTCCGCTCAGCATCCTCAAGAACGCATAATACGTTTGGCTTTTTTGACTGCGTCAGAGCTCAAGGTTCTATGTGTCCATCAGCCAAAAATACTAATGAGACTGATGGCTTAGGCTTAGCCACTTCCTTCGCAGCATTCTCACACCCTTGGCCCACTTGCTGTTGGTCTTGGCATAGAAATGGCCAAGAATACGGCGGGCCTCAACATTTTCTGCTATTGGACTGATCTTTTTCAGTTCCAACGGCTTTTCCCAAAGTATGGAAGTGTAGGGGTCGAGGGCGTAGGAGTTGGTGCCGGAACCATCCATTCCCTTATTCTTCACCAAGGAGCGCCCCACGTTGAGCGACAGCATATCGTCAAGAAAGAGCGAGGCGTTCCAGCGAATAGCCCACGAATTGTTTTTCCCTTCCACCTGACGGCGCAACATCCGTGTGAAACCGTAGGCTCCGCCAAAGTCGAAGCGGCGCGTCAGACGGCGGCGTTCCAACTCATGCAGCAGATAGGCTCCATCGGGATTGAAGTGCTTCCACGCACGTTTCCAAGTGGCCCAGCCCCAGCTTCCCGTCCATTGGATGAGGAAGGTGTAAGGCAAGCGGTCGTCTTTGACAAAGTCGCAGGCCTGTATATGCCCTACCCTTTCTTCGTCGGCATACATATCGAGGGCCTCGTTCATAAATTTTAAAAAGTAGGGAGCCACCACAAGGTCGTCTTCCAATACGATCACACGCCCATAACGGTTCACCACGTCGGTGACGCCACTGATAATGTTGTTGGCCAAACCGCAGTTTTCGGCCCGCTCTACAAGGTGGACTTGATGAAAGCCATCTATTTGGGCCACAAACTGGCGCACTTCGTCGACGGCCTCGGCATCTTCGTGTGACCGCGGACCGTCGGAGAAAACAAAGAGATCACTCTCCGCAGCCTCGGCATTGCGAAGCAGCGAACCAACGGCCTCCCTCACGTGGGCAGGACGATTATAGGCAAAAAGCAAGATCGGAGCTAAGGACATATATTCATTCTTTTTCATGCGTTAGAATATGGAATGTATTCCGGGGGCAGATTCTTTGCAGTCTATGATGGACAAGCAGGCGTCCTGACACTGTCACGACGCGTCCGGATGACGGCGCCCGTCTTGCCCAACAAGCGGAAAGCGATGGCCATAAAGCTGCAAGCATCGCGCAAATGGCCTCTAAAGAGCGATTGCATCACCTTCTTGCAAGTGGCAAGCACACTCATTGCAAAGGCCTTGGGCAGACTGTAACACACGTTGGCATACTCTGAAAGCATGTACACCCATTCGGCCCTAAACCTCCCGCTACGTGTCACCTTGCGGTTCTCGCGGTCGTGAAAGCCGAATACCGACGGCACGTAACCTACCTTTAGTCCGTGAAAGGCCATCCGGTTGCAATAATCTTTGTCCTCTCCATAATGATAGAAAAGCGGGGCAAACATTCCCACGCGCCGTATGCTGCCCATGGGCAGATACCAAATGGCTGCGTCGATAAAGCCAGCATCCACCACTTCACCGTCGGGCAGATCGGCTGTCGACTGCAAATGGGCGTAAGTGGCAAAGCCATGCTCCAACGTTTTACCGCTCCCCGTGAGGTGAACAGGAGAGAGAATGCCATATTCGGGATGACGGACGGCCAACGACGAGAGGTGGCCGATAACGTCGGGATTCACCCAGGCGTCCTCGTTGAGCAGCAGCACACCGTCGTAGCCATGGTCTAAGGCATATTTCATGCCGATATTGTTGGCGCGGCCGAAGCCGAGATTGGCCTTGTTTACTACCAGTTTCACCTCCGGATAGCGTTTTCTGACGGTGTCTACAGTAGCATCGGCCGAGGCATTGTCGATGACCATCACATCGGCCTTGAGCTGCGACTGCCTGAGCGAATCCAGACAACGGTCGATCCAAGGCATGAAATTATAGGAGACGATGATAACCAGTACGTTCATTGTTGTTTAGAATAAAGACAAGACGGCCGCCCCGCGCCTCATACACGGAGCGGCCGCCATCGTTCAGCAAACCTGACTTCCGGGTTTTACCTGTCCGAGCGTTGTGGTGACGCTGAGCGTGTCGTCAAAGTTGAGCGCACTCAGAATCATGCCCTGGCTCTCGATGCCCATCATCTTGCGGGGCGCGAGATTGGCGATGAAGAGCACGTCCTTGCCGATGAGATCCTCGGGCTTGTACATCTTGGCTATGCCGCTGAGGATGGTGCGGTCCTTTCCGGAGCCGTCGTCGAGGGTGAACTGCAAGAGCTTGTTGCTCTTCTTCACGGGCTGGCAGTCCTTGATATGCCCCACACGGATGTCGAGCTTCTCAAACTCCGAGAAGTCGATATTGGATTTCACGGGCTTGGCCACATACTTCGCTGCGGCGGCAGCGGCCTCGTTGGCTTTCTTTGTGGCGGCCAGCTTGTCGAGTTGCTTCTGAATGGCATCGTCCTCAATCTTCTCAAAGAGCAGGTGAGGCTCGCCGAGCTGCTTGCCGGGCTGAAGCAAGGTGGTGCTGCCCAACTCCGACCACTTGAAGTCGTCGAGTCCTATCATTCCGCGCAGGTCCTTGCTCGAGAAGGGCAGGAAGGGCTCAAAGGCTATCGAGAGGTTGGCCACGAGCTGCAGCGACAGGTAGAGGATGGTCTCCACGCGCTTGGGATCGGTCTTCCACACTTTCCAAGGCTCACACTCTGTGATATATTTGTTGCCGATGCGGGCCAGGTTCATGGCTTCTTTCTGTGCCTCGCGGAACTTGAAGTTGTCGAGCAGTTCCTCCATCTTGTCCTTCACATCGATAAACTCTTCCACAGCTTTCCGGTCCACATCAAGCATCTCGCCGCAGGCCGGCACCTTGCCGTTCCAGTATTTCTTGGTGAGCTGCAGGGCGCGGTTGACGAAGTTGCCGTAGATGGCCACCAATTCCGAGTTGTTGCGCTCCTGGAAGTCCTTCCATGTGAAGTTGTTGTCCTTGGTCTCCGGGGCGTTGGCAGTGAGCACATAGCGCAGCACGTCCTGCTTGCCGGGGAAGTCGCGCAGGTATTCGTGGAGCCACACGGCCCAGTTGCGCGAGGTGGAGATCTTGTCGTTTTCCAGATTCAGGAACTCGTTGGCCGGCACGTTGTCGGGCAGGATATAGCCGCCGTGGGCCTTGAGCATGGTGGGGAAGATGATGCAGTGGAACACGATATTGTCCTTGCCGATGAAGTGCACGAGACGTGTCTCGGGATCTTTCCACCACTTCTCCCACGATCCCCAGCGCTCGGGATTGGCGTCGCAGAGTTCCTTGGTGTTGCTGATATAGCCAATGGGGGCGTCGAACCACACATAGAGCACCTTTCCCTCGGCGCCCTCTACGGGCACGGGGATTCCCCAGTCGAGGTCGCGGGTCATGGCGCGGGGCTGCAGGTCCATGTCGAGCCAGCTCTTGCACTGGCCGTAAACATTGGGGCGCCACTCCTTATGTTCCTCCAAGATCCACTTCTTCAGCCACTGCTGGTATTCGTTGAGCGGCAGATACCAGTTCTTGGTCTTGCGCACCACGGGTTTGGATCCGCTGATGGTGGAGTGCGGGTTGATGAGTTCCATCGGCGAGAGATCGCTGCCGCACTTCTCGCACTGGTCGCCGTAGGCGTTGGGGTTGCCGCAGTGGGGGCACTGGCCCATGATGTATCGGTCGGCAAGGAACTGGTGGGCTTCCTCGTCGTAATACTGTTCCGTTTCCTTCTCGATGAGTTTGCCATCGTCGTAAAGTTTGCGGAAGAAGTCGGAGGCAAATTTGTTGTGTATTTTGGAGGTGGTACGGCTGTAGATGTCGAAGGAGATGCCAAACTCCTCAAACGAGTCCTTGATGAGTTTGTGGTAGCGGTCGCAGACATCCTGTGGCGTACAGCCTTCCTTCTTGGCACGTATGGTGATGGGCACGCCGTGCTCATCGCTACCGCCGATGAAGACCACGTCCTCGCCCTTGAGGCGCAGGTACCGGGCATAGATATCGGCTGGCACATAGACGCCGGCCATGTGCCCGATGTGGACACCACCGTTGGCATAAGGCAGAGCCGCAGTCACTGTGGTGCGCTTGAATTTCTTCTGTTCCATGATGATAGTTTTGTATTTCCGGATGCAAAAATACAAAAAAATCCGCTAATGCAGTAAGTCACACCCGAATAATAGCCACTTCCGGCCGGGTCGGGGAGTCTCAGTTTGTCTCCTCGCCCATTTCCTCCCATAGTTTCAGAAACCGGGCATGGTCCACTTTTGATCCGTAGCTCACACGCACGCCGGCATCTTTCAACGTGTCGAAAGCATAGTCGCTGATCACATCGGCATATACCTCATCCACTTCGCACGAGGTCATCATCTTGGCGGCGGTGCGTCCAACGGCCTTAGCGGCAAGTTTGGAATGGTAGAGAAGCTCAGGCTCCTCCTGTTGCAAATGATATAAGGTGCGCACGCCCACGCCATCGAATGTATTCATTTTTCCGTCGTGGAGCACCACGAGGTTGCATTGCTCCGAGTTTAAAGTATCAATCAATCGGTCCATCATAAGGCTTCCAGTTTTTGAGGGTATCCATATAGGTTGCAAGTTCAACCTTTCACACCGCAAATATAAGATATTTTCTTGAAAGACGGTGCTATTCCCACCCATATTTTTCTTAAGGTTATAGAAAAATTGGGTAATTTCGCTATATCCTCCGCATCGTTGGAAGTGATTGTTTCACTTGCAAACTTACTCAAATTTTCCCGGATTTGCAACACTAAGTACATAGAATCAAATATCATTCAAGTTCCGCAAGTTCAAGGCACAGGGATATTTTCCGTGGATTCATGGTAAGTTTATATGTAAAGGGGAAAGAAAATGGTCATGTCCAGGCTTACGCTCCTACCGGAGCTATGGGTCTGAAGCGATGGGGTGACCTTACGAGCAAGCTCGACGGCCTCCCCATCGCTTCAGACCCACACCTTTGGTGGCAAGCCTGCCCATGACGAAAATCGCTATCGCGTAAAATTGCGCAGAGCGCATAAAATATTCAGCACCCCCTAAATCTGCTCACAATTATTTTAGAAAGCCCTGATGATATCGTCGTGGTAATAATAACGCTCTATCTGTGCTTTGGGCCATGTACCGAAGTTCACC
>ONYL01000088.1 GCA_900322035.1 uncultured Prevotella sp. | reverse complement strand
TTGGCCTCTGCCAAGCGGGGTACCGTGGAGGATCTCGACAGTCTGATACAATACCAGTTGGGATCCGCGGAAGAAGAATACGGTATCGAGAACCGTGACAGCTTAAATATCACGATACGCTTCCGACGACTCGTCGAGGATATCTATAGGAAGACTGGCATGCAGGTCGTGGTGCTCATCGACGAATACGACGCGCCGTTGCTCACCGTGCTCCACGACAGCGAGCGGCTCGAGCCGATGCGCACGGAGCTGCAGTCGTTCTATTCGCCGCTGAAGGACCTCGACCCCTACCTCCGCTTCGTCTTCATCACGGGCATCTCCAAGTTCTCGCAACTCAGCATTTTCTCGCAGCTCAACAATCTCAACAACATCTCCATGCTGCCACAATATGCTAGTATCTGTGGCATCACGGAACGGGAACTGCAAGACAACTTCCAGGAGGGCATCGCTGAACTTGGCAAGGCAAACAAGATGACCAATGATGAGGTGCTGGCAAAACTGAAACTCAAATACGACGGTTATCGTTTCTCACGCAATGCTGAAGGGGTTTACAATCCATTTAGTCTGCTATCAGCAATGGGCAACAGAGACTTCAACAACTACTGGTTCTCCACCGGCACACCGACGTTCCTTGTCAACATGATGAAGAAGTTTCACGCTGACCTTACGCAGATCGATGGCAGCGAGGCAGCGCCGGAGGAGTTTGACGCGCCCACAGAGGACATGCAAAGCATCCTCCCACTGTTCTACCAAAGCGGTTACCTCACCATCAAAGCTTATGACCCGGTGGTGAACCTGTACCGGCTCGGTTACCCCAACGAGGAGGTAAAGGTGGGACTGATGCGCACCCTCGTGCCGTATTACGTCACCAAGAACGTGAACCTCACCAATAATACCGCCGCTAAGATGTACCTCGCCCTGCGTAAAGATGACATGGACGAGTGTCTCACTCTGGCCCGCGCTTTCTTTGCCGGTATCCCCTATCAGGAGGGTACGCTGCAGGATGCACCCACTTCAGAGGGTCATTTCACCGCCATGCTCTACGTGATGTTCTCCTTCCTCAGCCAGTATGTCTACAGCCAGGTGCGCACGGCAAAGGGCAGGATGGACATCCTTATGAAGACCGACACCACCATCTATGTCATGGAACTGAAACTCGACGGCACTGTGGAGGAAGCCCTACAGCAGATCGACGACAAGGGCTACGCCATCCCCTACGAGGCCGACGGCCGCCGCATCGTCAAGGTCGGCATCCGCTTCTCCTCCGAGGAGCGCACGATCACGGAGTGGAAGATAGAGGAAGTGTAGCACGCACTTCCGCCTTATGGTGCTCGTCAAACTGGGCGGCATCGTAGCGGCTGTAGTTGTTGAACTGGTAGGTGTCGTAGCTCCGCAGAATCTCTGTAGGACTGAAGACGCCCAACTGGCAGGCACAGCTGTCCATCAGATACTGGTAGTTCATCTTTTGGTAGAAGTGTGGGGATGTGTGCGGAGCTCACGATGGTGCCGTCCTGATAGTCGTATTGTCCGTCCGTAATGTAGAGCACACTGCACACCGTCTTTGAGCCACAGCGAATAGACACCATAGCGAAAATTGATGTGGTTGGGTATTTGTTTGGTTTCCGATAAATCTGCTACACTCACCAACGGATGGAAAGTCTCGAAGCCATATATCTTATTATAAGCGTCGATAGGGTCGATGGGGATTGTTGTCGTGTCAATCATGTTCTTTTGCCTCTCTGTTTCTGGCACAAAATTAATCGCAATTTTCATCTTGTGCAAAGGAATGAATATTTTTAAGCAAAATGGGTAGTAATTGCCTTGATAATGGTAATCGTAGTCTAAAAATAATCTGCTAACTTTGCTGCCGGAAAAGAAATAAGCAATATAGAAAATATTTAAAGTATAGGTTATGTATATAGAAAAAGTCAACAACCCACAGGATATCAAGGGATTAAATATCAATGAACTGAATGTGCTTGCCGATGAGATTCGTGCGGGCGTCCTCAATCGCGTCAGCAGTCATGGCGGTCATGTTGGTCCTAATCTCGGTTTCACCGAGGCTACGGTGGCTATGCATTATGTCTTTGACGCCCCACGGGATAAGTTCGTCTTTGACGTTTCCCATCAGGTCTATCCTCATAAGATGCTTACCGGCCGCAAGGATGGCTTTCTCAAGGTGGATGACATGAATGCCATTTCCGGCTATTCCTCTCCGCGGGAGAATTCGGAGTATGACCTCTTTGAGGTGGGACATACGTCGACTTCTGTGGCGTTGGCTTCCGGTCTTCAGGCTGCGCGTGATCTCTTGGGTGAGAAATACAACATTGTAGTAGTTCTTGGCGACGGTTCACTCTCTGGAGGAGAAGCCTTCGAAGGACTCAATGTGGCTGCGGAGGCAGGTACCAATTTCATTGTGCTCTTCAATGACAACGGGATGTCCATCGCCGAGAACCATGGCGGTATGTACAAGAGTCTGGCAGCACTGCGTGAGAGCAATGGCAAGAGCAGTAACAATATCTTTCGCGCGCTTGGCTTCGACTACATGTATGTCGAGGCGGGCAACAATATAGAAATACTCGTTGACGCTTTCCGCAAGGTCAAGGACATCGACCATCCCATCGTCGTTCATCTGCATACCGAGAAAGGTCACGGCTATCAACCTGCGGTGAAAGACAAAGAGGCGTGGCACTGGAGTGTGCCCTTCGACTTGAAGACTGGAAAGCCGACAGTGGCTGGCAGTGGTGAGAGCTTCAGCGACCTGCTCGGGCAGTACTTAGTGAAGAAAGCTGAGTTTGACGACAAACTCCTCGTCGTTCAAAGTGCTGTCCCTGCCATGAGTGGCCTGTCGAAGGAGCGTCGTGAGGCACTGGGCAAGCACTATGTCGACGTGGGCATTGCGGAGGAAGAAGCTGTGGCGCTCATCTCGGGTGCTGCAAAGGCGGGGGCGCATCCTGTCTGGGGCACACCGGCAACCTTCATGCAGCGCACCTACGACCAGCTGTGCCAGGATTTGGCTGTGAATGGCAATCCGGCGGTTATCAACGTTTTAGGGGCAAGCATTTACGGCATGAACGACTTCACACACATCTGTTTCTTCGACATACCCATGTTCTCGCATATCCCCAATTTAGTGTATTTAGCACCGACCACCTGGGAAGAGTTTATTGCCATGGAAGACTGGGCGATAGCGCAGGACAAGTACAGTGTGGCGCTTCGCGTACCGTGTGCTGTGGTTCATAGCGATGAGGACTATCCGACGGACTACAGTCAACTAAATAAGTTCTATGTTGCCCATCGGGGCAGTAAGGTCGCGGTGATTGCCGCAGGCGGATTCTACCAAAAGGGCGAGGCTGTGCTCAAGCTGTTGGCCGACGAGGGCATCGACGCCACCCTCATCAACCCACGCTACCTGACGGGTGTCGACGAGCAGCTGCTCGATGAGCTCAAGCGTGACCATCAGCTGATGGTGACTCTCGAGGATGGCAGTCTGGACGGCGGCTTTGGTGAGCGAATCGCCCGCTACTATGGTCCAACAGACATGAAGGTGCTCAACTTTGGTGTGAAGAAAGCGCTCTACGACCGTTACGACGTCAATGATCTGCTTCGTGACAATCACCTCACAGAAACACAAATCGTGGCTGATATAAAAACTGTATTGGCATAAACACCATGGCATGATAAATTATAAGGATTTATGTTCTTATAATTTAAGAATTTTGCTTAAATTTGCAAGCAAAGACTTTCATGCGCTATGGTATACTATCCGATAGGAATACAGACTTTTGAGAAGATCCGCAAGGGCGGATTCCTCTATGTCGACAAGACGAAATATGTCTATGACGTCTGCCACCCGGGGCAGTTCGTCTTTCTGTCGCGTCCGCGCCGTTTCGGCAAGTCGCTGCTGACGAGCACCTTTGACGCTTATTTCTCAGGTAAGAAAGAGTTGTTCAAAGGGCTCGCCATAGACAGTCTGGAGACGGAGTGGAAGCACTATCCCGTGCTGCACTTCTCTTTGGCCTCTGCCAAGCGGGGTACCGTGGAGGATCTCGACAGTCTGATACAATACCAGTTG
>ONYL01000087.1 GCA_900322035.1 uncultured Prevotella sp. | reverse complement strand
TTCTACTTGACATGGCAAAGATAGCAATAAAATACGACAATATTGTTCCCTACGGTGGAATTTTTTAGTTGTACCTTTGCCCATGAGTTTGTATTTTTTTGGTTTGCAATACAAAATTACAAACTATAGGGGAGAGTCAGCGGGCTTTCCCCGCTTTTTTTCGAGAGGAAACTCAAAATTGGCTACCTGACATTTTTATCGGACAGCAATAAATGGTAATAGAAAATCATGGGCAGGCTTGCCACCAAAGGTGTGGTTCTGAAGCGATGGGGTAGCCGTCGAGCTCGCTCGTAAGGCTACTCCGTCACTTCAGAACCATAGCTCCGGTAGGAGCGTAAGCCTGAACATGATCATTTTCCTTCCCCTTTACATATAAACTTACCATGAATCCACTCGGAAAATATCCGCTGTGCCGGATTACCATATCCACTCTTTCGCCAGCCACCTTCACTTGTGTACGGGCATAGACATTGAGCATTGAGAAGATGAGATATTATTATACCGAGGGATATCTTAATCCTTGTTGTAATGGAAGAGGGTCAAAGACCGCAAAAAATATAAAGTGTTGACTCTAAGGCTATACGCGCCGCAAAGAGACCTTGCATCCACGGGTTTTAACATAAATTATGTGCCCTGAAAGCGGGTGCAAAATTACGAATTTGTAGCAATATGTCAAAGAACGAATAGGTTAAACATCCCTAAAAAAGCCTCAACAGCAAGCCTGTCCTGCAAGTGTGGCGACCGCCGTATTGTTGGATGGTTACCATCACACAGTTGGATGGCGACCGTCACACAGTTGGATGGCGACCGTCACACAGTTGGATGGCGACCGTCACACAGTTGGATGGCGACCGCCACACAGTTGGATGGCGACCGCCACACAGTTGTGCGGCGACGGTCACACTTTGTGGTTAACCTGTCGCACAGGCTCAATAATAAGGATGAAATGTCTTCGAAGCTTATGATTCGCGCTCGCAAGCCTAACGATTAAATAAAACTATTACCAACTCAGAGATACAAGTTAGCGACTTGAGGAACTTGAATAACTATTTGCCATTTATGTATAACCTCATATCCGATGACAAATACACGAACTTTTTAGGATAACAACCGTTTTGGGGTCCAGAATCTACAATTCATATTTCTCTCGGTGCCTTATGATGGCATCCATGTTGTCCAACGACCAGTCCACCAACTGATTGAGTAGTGGGATGAGTGTCTTTCCGCGCTTCGTCAGCTTGTATTCCACACGCGGCGGCACCTCGGGATAGATGGTCCGGGACAGAAGATCGTCTGCCTCCAGTTTACGAAGCGTTGAAGTGAGCATCTTCTGTGAAACATCGGGTATAGCCCTGCAAAGGTCGCTGAAGCGCATGGCTTCTGCCTTATCATGCAGGGCAAGCAGCACAAGCAATGACCAACGGTCACCGATACGGGAAAGTACATTTCTGACCGGACATTGGGGAAATAACGGGTCTACTACCTGATTTCTGATCATCTTCGTTTCTTATAAATGTACAAAACCGTCACAGACAAGCGGTCTTGTCCATGACGGTATAGATTGTTGATATGACAGTTTCGTTTACCATTTCACCTGGTCCTTCAGGATAACGCCATCGGTGGCATCGTCCTGTGTGAAAGCAGTCTCACGGTACTGGACGCAGAGCACCACCATCGGCTCTGTGCCGTTGTTGTGAATGGTGCGTTTGCCTTCTGGTGAGACGCGCACCACACTGCCTTCCTGCAACGGAATGTTCACACCGTCAACCTGGTACTCACCCTTGCCGCTGAGAACAAAATAGAGTTCCTCGTGGGTTTTATGTGTGTGATAGAAACCACCCTCCTGACCAGGAGCGTAAATCTGAAAAGAGAACTCAGCGCCTTTGGTGCCGAGAGCCTGTCCGCCAAACACCTTGCCGGGAATCTTAATATCGCCCAAAGACAAGACATAGTCACCTAATTCGTTCAGCTTACCGAAATCCACTGCACTGAAGTTCTTGCCTTCAGCAATTTTCTTAACCTCTTTCATAATGTTCTAATATGTTACTTATTTTTTTATTTACGGTTGCAAAGTTAGTTATTGTTTCTGATTCCTGCAAGAAGGCACTTGAAAGTAAGACACTTACCTTGAGGTAACAATTGCTGATACTGAGAAAGTTACGAACTATGTCATTAAGATTGTTTAGGTCTTTTCGCTCTCACAGCTCCACCGGCGCATCCCTCCTCCTCACCTCCACTTCCTGCTTCTTCCGTGCTTCCTCAATGGCTTTCTCGTAGCCGGTGAGGGCAGCGAAGGGGGAGAACCGGGCGTCGCGGTTGTACGTGCTCATCCGGGGATGCCGCTGTGATACGTGGTGCGGAAGATTGATGATGTCGTCGTAGTTGTCCTCCGGCGCTATATATCTGAGGTAGATGCCGTAGATCTCACAGTTCACCTCCCGCATTTTCTCCACGACCTCGAAGAGCCGGGCGCGCCTTTTCTTGTCGGTCTATGTGCTGTCTGTCAGACTAATATTTCCCAAAAGCTCTGCGGCAGATGGATATTCTCCACGCAGATGGCTTTCTCGAATAGCGGGGCGATGTCGTCGGGCATGAAACCGGCGATGCCACAGCCTATCGGGGTGACGAGGAACGTCTGTTCTGGATGGGCCTTGGCATAGCTGATGAACTTATCCACATAGGGCTGGATGGTCTCCACGCCGCCCTGCATGGTGGGAATGGCATAGCTCTCACCCTGCGGACCGTCACCGTTGCCGAGGACTGCACCGAAGTGCAGTCGTGCCATGCGTGCGGCACCGCCTCCGTGCATACCGGCGAGGTTGCTGCCGAAGACGAAAATCTCGTTGGGCTTGAGTGAGGTGATGTAGTCGGGTGTGATGCGGTTGGAATAATCTTTCTCCATAATTGGTGTTATTTGGATTGATAACGACAGCGGACTTGCAGAGATAGACATCTTTGCGTCGAACTCTTTATCGTACGTAATTTCTGACTTGACTTCACAGGGCGGTGCCACATAATAACGTTTGAAATAAGGGATGACGACATCCTCCATCAGCCTGTGGTATTTCTGTGTCACAGCAGAAGGAGTGATACCCAACTGTGCAGCCACTTCCTTGCCCTTGAAACCCTCTATCAGCATCATCTGAAGGATGATGGACGAGCGGTGGTCGCGGCCTATCACACTGTGGCAAATCTCATATACTGTGTTGCGGAAGTCCTCAGAGAAGTTGTTGTCGGGGACGTCGAAGCGCAGGCTGGCCTTTTCCAATCTCTCCTCGAAACTTTGTAAGCACTGCTCCTTGTTGTAGTCCTTCAGGCGGTCGAGCAACACGAAGCGGAAACCGTTGATCATCCATGTCTTCAGCGTCATGCCGGGCTTGCGGTCCTCTAATTGGCGGAAGTTGTGTTTGTCAAGGGAGAGGTAATACTCATGGGCAATGCTGTAGAAGTCGAGTCCCATTTTCCACTTCAGCCCATAGTGCTTATTATAGATGTGGTAAGCGATGCGGCAGACGCCGTAGAAATAGTCACGGGTGATCTGCGGATCGCGGTTTCGCAATCCTTCGATAATCTCTTCGTCGGACAGCCCGACAGTGGTTTTCTTATTTTGCTCTTTAGCCATCTTGTTACAAAATTAATAAAAAAATTGCTCGGCGCTTAATTTTTCCATGCCTTTATTCTTTTAAAAGATAAACGAGCTCGGAAAATTAAGTTTAAAAACAAAAATAATGAGGAGAAAAGTTATGAAACGAGTATTCAATCTGATTATTGTCGACGAGAGCGGCAGCATGTGTGTCATCGAGAAGCAAGCCCTCATGGGACTCAACGAGACAATAGAGACCGTGAAGAAGATGCAAGGACTTCATGAGGACATGGAGCAGCGCGTGACGCTCATCACCTTCGACAGCTCGCACAAGCGTTACGTCTTCGACAATGTGCCCGCAAGCGCCACGCACAAACTCACAAACAAGGAGTACCGCCCCGGTGGTGCCACACCTCTCTACGACGCTATCGGCATGGGTATCAGCAAGCTCAACGCCCGTATCAGCAAGCTCAACGCCCAGACCACTGCTGACGACCATGTGCTGGTGACCATTATCACCGATGGCGAGGAGAACTGCTCGGAGGAGTATAACCTCAAGATGATCAAGACACTCATCGAAAAACTGAAGAAGTTGAACTGGACTTTCACACTCATCGGCACCGACAACCTCGACGTGGAGGGCATGGCAGGTGCAATGGCGATCGATAATCACTTGGAGTTCAAGGAAGACGAGGCTGGAACGGAAAAAATGTTCGCCTGTGAGCGTCGCTCCCGTGCTCGCTACAACGAGCGCATGGCTTTCGACATACCGATATCAGGTTCTTCCGAAAAATGGAGTGATAGATAGAAGATTGTAGCAAAAAAGAAGAAAACTACTGAACTTATTGTGTATATTTGAATTACCACAAACAAATA
>ONYL01000048.1 GCA_900322035.1 uncultured Prevotella sp. | reverse complement strand
CCATATCTTTCAACAGTTCGTTCTTGATGATGCCATTCACACGCTCGGCGACAGCATTGTCCTTAGGGTCACCACACTCGGTCATGCTGATGCGGATGCCGCGTGCCTTCAGTATGTCTGTGTAAGCAAAGCTGGCGTACTGGACGCCACGGTCAGAGTGGTGTATGATGTCATACACAAGGTTCTTGTCAAGACGGGTAAGGGCCATGTTTAAGGCCTCTATAGCAAAAACTGCCTCCAATGTCTCACCCACGCACCAGCCTACTATCTCCTTGGTATAGTAGTCGGTGACGAGCGAAAGGTAACAAAATTTGTAATCACCAGAGCTCTCGTTCGCATATATGACCATATAGGTTATATCGCTGACCCACAATTGGTTGGGCGTACCTTCAGCCCGTACTTATCTACGATGTCGTAGAAACGGTTGTAGCCAACGGCATGCTCTTCGCCAAACTCTTTCTTGTACATCCGCCACAGCTTATCGCCGCCAATGCCACGGTCGCGCTCGCGTATGCGCTTGATGAACTCGACGACAAAGGCTTCCTCGGCTAACTTACGCATCTGCGTATCCTCATGCTTGTAGTAGGCTTGCGTACTAACACCAAGCAGTCCACAAAGCGACGTGACGGCATATGCCCTCATGTCGCTCTCGTGAAGCCTACTGACTACTTGGTGCCAGCTTTTTTTAGGTCTATACCATACACATCCTTGCCGAATGCCACCATCTCCTCATAGAAGTCGGCACGCAGCTTCTCGCGCTTCAGCTCTCCTTGTAGACGGGCCACCTCCTCTTGAAGGGCCTTATAGTCATCAGGAGTGACATCCTTACCATTTTTCTTCATCTGTTCTGCTACTTGTGGGTTTATGGCCTCAAAGTTACGAAGATATCTGTAAATTGTCTGCCTATTCAAACCCGTTTTTCTTGCAACTTCTGCAACAGGGACACCTTGGAGATAAAACATCTCGTAGCAGTACTTCTCTAACTTACTGCGATCCAATAGGGATTGGAGCCTCTCTTTTTTCTTTTCCATCTTTTCTTTTTGAGGTGTCAACCATATTTAAAAAAAGACACTCTCATTCAATATGTTTATGGCATTATTGGATGTATGCAATATGTCCACAGGCAATTGGGACCCGGAATGCCGGAATATATCTACCAGGAGGCTTTGAGCAGAAAATTGGTTAAAGAAAAGTTTGATGCAAGGAAGGAGTTCATATATCATCCGCTTTTCGACGGAGAACAACTCGAAAGCTACATCAAGATGGATATGGTCGTGATAATGCCCCGTGGCAATGTCATCATAGAGTGCAAGTCCATCAAGACTATCACGACCAAAGAGCAGTTTCAGACGTTTGGTTATCTTCGCGGCACATCGTTTCCAATAGCCATTCTGGTGAACTTCGGTGCATGGCCCAAAGCACAGATAGAGCGTTATTATTACCACGACGATATCATCAGGGCTTTCTAAAATAATTGTGAGCAGATTTAGAGGGTGCTGAATATTTTATGCGCTCTGCGCAATTTTACGCGATAGCGATTTTCGTCACGAGCAGGCTTTGTCCCCCGTAGGGGTGGTGCTGAGGTGATGGGGGCAGCCGACGAGCTTGCTCGTAAGGCTGTCCCCATCACCTCAGCACCATAGCTCCATGGGGAGCTAAAGTCTGTATGTGACTATTTTCTAAAAAAACTTATTCAAGGTTCAGGGTAACGCATTGACGAAGTCAGGCGTCGTGGATTAGTCTTCTAAAGCCTTTCCATGAGTTTGCCACAGGCGGCAAATGCGGCCCCACGGGGCGGCAACTGCAATCCCACGGGGCGGCATATGGGGGCCAGCGGGTCGGCAACTGCAATCCGGCATGAAAAAGCGGTGAAAAAACTGTCATGAAGCCATCGTTGAACGTTCACGTTGTATGGGCAATGTACGGTGATGTACGTTGAAAAGATAACGAGCATTGTCGTACATTCACCGAGCACATATAAATAAATGAGCAGAGACAAGCAGCTTGATCCCTGTCATGGCGAGACAACGAAGGATGAAATCCAAGGTTTGTTCCCTCAAGAGGAATGAGAACAGGCATAGACGTTATTAATATTGTAGGAAAATCATTTCAATGAAGTCTGTCTAATAAGGCTAAGGGTTCAAAATAGACGTTTTACTACCTTAATATTGTAGGAAAATCATGGTCAGTCTTTTGCTCCTATAGAGCAATGGGCCAGCAGCTATGGGGTGGCTTGGCGAGCAAGCTCGCAGCCACCCCATAGCTTCTTGCCCACACCATAGGTGTCAAGCCTGCCCATGAGGAAAATCGCCATAGCGTAAAATTGCCTTACGGCATAAAATAAAGCAGCACACGAGTTCGATTGTAATAAAACATAAAACCAAGTTTATGAATATTTTCATTTCCTATAGCTATTCTCGTAAACTTCGGTACATGGCCCAAAGCACAGATTGAGCGTTATGATGATGATCAAGGTATAATCAAGTCTTTCTAAACTGCTTGCGGGAGATTTTAGGGATGTGATAGATTTTATGCCGTAAGGCAATTTTATGCCAAAGCAATTTTCGTCATGGACGGGCTTTTTCCCCGACAGGGGTGGGGCTAAGGTGATGGAGTAACCGGCGAGCTTGCTCGCAAGGCTACTCCATCACCTTAGCCCCATAGCTCCATCGGCAGCTAAAGCACGTCCATGATTTTCCTTGTCTTTTGGGATGGAAGGGGGCACTACTCTTTTGGGATGGAAGGGGGGCACTACTCCTTTGGGTGGAAGGTTAACACTACTCCTTTGGGTGAAAGGGTAAGGCTACTGCTTTTGGTGACGGGGGTACCTAAATCTTTTTGAGTGATATATGGTGACACATGGGCGATATGTGTATTCTATTCATTCGTTGAAAAAGTGATTGGGAAAGTTCGGGTGGGGGAGCTCTGCCATACGCAAAATGGTGCGTCACCCGTGAAAATTTAGCACAATATGTTAAATTCTGAAATAAATTGAAGATTTTTGTTGTTTTTTTCATTTTAAATATTTACATTTGCAGAAATTTACAATTTTAAGATGATAGATGATAGCTGATCGCTTTCATTCTTGACTAATAGGAGCAAATTCAGGATAAACAGCAACAGATTGATTTCGCGTCGTGATGAGACGCTTGTCCATCGGATATTTAAAATATGGATGCTCCACCACTTGTAGATTAAGTGCAGGTAAAGACGAACTTCCTTTCACAAGCATATCAGAGAGTGTATTTATATATTGTTTAACTATTGAGAGAGATCGTTTATGGGAAAACGAATTATTTTCTTCTTAGGGCTTCTTTTCGTCAGCATTGTGACGATGGCCCAGACAAAGGTAACAGGTAGCGTTACCGACGATCAGGGAGACCCCGTTATTGGTGCTTCCATCAAGGTTGTGGGTACCAATACCGGTACGATCACCAATACCGATGGTGAGTTCTCGCTGACAGTTCCAAATCAAAATTCCAAATTGGAGATATCC
The DNA here is from genome assembly GCA_900322035.1 of uncultured Prevotella sp. GTDB lineage: Bacteria > Bacteroidota > Bacteroidia > Bacteroidales > Bacteroidaceae > Prevotella. The sequence goes on along the minus strand of ONYL01000048.1, from coordinate 9,647 downwards.
TATATTGGAATGGCATCGCAGACCCTGCGTGCCCAGTCCAATATGAGGATTCAGCTTCGCAGTCTCAACAATGAGCTTGACGAGGTGATGGTCGTGGCCTACGGAACGGCCAAGAAATCGGCTTATACCGGTGCGGCCACGCAGATCAAGGCCGACAAGATCGAGAACCGGCAGATCAGCAATATTTCCAGTGCTCTCGTCGGTACGGCCTCAGGTGTGCAGACCTTGCAGACCAGCGGTCAGCCCGGTACCTCGGCCACGATCCGCATTCGTGGCGTGAGCTCCATCAACGGCTACAACGAACCGCTCTATGTGGTCGATGGTGTGCCTTTCGACGGTGACCTGTCGAGCATCAACTCTGAGGATATCGAGAGCATCAACGTGCTGAAGGATGCCGTGTCTACCTCTTTGTACGGTTCACGTGGCGCCAACGGTGTGGTGATGGTCACCACCAAGAAGGGACAAAAGGGCAAGGCCACCGTCACGGTGGATGCCAAGTGGGGAGCCGTGTCGCGCGAGCTGCCCAACTACAAGGTGTTGGGCAACGCCGGCACCTACTACGAGACGCTTTACCAGGCCTACTACAACAGCTATTTCTACAATGCCGGGCGCACGCCTTCGGCCTCTCACGACCTGGCCAACAGCAAAGTGCAGACCGTCACGGGCTACAACATCTGGACTGTGCCCACAGGTGAGTATCTCATAGGTACCAACGGCAAGCTCAACCCCAATGCCAAATTGGGCTACAGCGACGGTACCTATTACTATACGCCCGACGACTGGGAGGATCAGACCTTCGACACAAAGCTCCGTCAGGAGTACAACGTGAGCATCTCCGGTGCCGACGACCGCTTCAACTATTTCGGCAGCTTCGGCTATCTCAACGACCAGGGTATCATCGAGGGTTCGGGCTTCAAGCGCCTCAACACCCGCCTCAACGCTGAATACAAGGTGGCCAAGTGGCTCTCTATTGGTTCCAACATCAGTTTCACCCACTCCAACTCGCTCTATCCGAGTGAGCAGAGCAGCGAGTACTCCGCCTCCTCGGGCAATGCCTTCTACATCGCCAACTTCATCGCTCCCGTCTATCCAATGTATGTGCGCGACGCCAACGGCAACATCATGTACGACAAGGCCACCGGCAAGAAGATCTACGACTATGGCGACGGCCTGTCGTCCAACGCCACCCGCAACTGGATGTCGATGTCCAACCCCAAGGGTGACCTGCTCTACAACTTCCGTGAGTTCAACAGCGACATCTTCAACGGCAACTGGTTTGCCAAGGTCGACCTGACCCACGGTTTCACGGCTACGGCCCGCATCGGACTCAATAGCGACAATACCATCTTCCACAGCAGTTCGTCGAGCCTCTATGGCCAGTCGTCGAGCTACGGCGGTGAGAACCTCGCTGAGCAGACCCGCACCACGGCCTTCACCCATCAGTATCTGCTCAACTACCTCAACACTTTCGGCAAGCACAATGTGAACGTTACTGCCGGTTTTGAGGGCTACCGGTTGAAGATCGACGACTTCTATGCCCAGGGACAGAACAAATACCGCGAGAGCGACTACACTGTGGGCAACGTCATCGACCAGCGTACGGGCGGAGGCACCGTAGACCAGTATCGCACAGCCGGCTTCTTCTTCACCGGCAACTACAACTTCGACCAGCGCTTCTTCTTCAACTTGGGCTACCGCCACGACGGTACCTCGGCCTTCTCTTCCGACAACCGTTGGGGCGACTTCTACAACTTCGGTCTCGGATGGGACATGAAGAAAGAGAACTGGCTTGCCGACGTCGACTGGCTCAACCAGTTGAAGGTGCGCGGCTCCTTCGGCCAGACGGGCAACGACAACCACCTGGCCTCCACGCTCGACGCCTCGCCCTCCTACCACACCTTCTATGCCTATACCGACCAGTATAACCTCACGGGTGCCAACGGCGTGTTCTCCGACGGTGTGCTGGCCTATAAGGGCAATCCCGACCTGAAGTGGGAGAAGACCAATGCCTTCGACTTCGGTGTGGACTATGCCTTCTTCGGCGGCCGTCTCAACGGAGCCTTGGACTTCTACTATCGTTCGACGAGCAACCTGCTCGATTTCAAGAATGTGGCCATGTCCAATGGCTATACCACCATCCCCGTCAACGTGGGAACGATCCACAACTACGGACTCGAGTTCGACGTGAATTACGACATCTTCAAGAAGCCCGACTTCACTTGGACCGTCTCCTTCAACGGAACCTTCCAGACCAGCAAGGTGCACAAGCTCTCGCCAGACTATACCGACGGACAGTATGTCAGCGGCTACCGCATCCTCAAGGAGGGCGACCCGCTCTATGAGCTCTATCTTCCCCATTACGAGGGAGTGGATCCCGAGACTGGTTTGGCCCTCTACACCGGCGTGAAGACCGATGCCGACGGCAACCCTGTGACCGATGCCAACGGCAACTATGTAGAGGAGTCGACCACCGACTACAACAACGCCTATACCTACAACCGCAAGAAGAGCGACGACATGCAGCCCGACTTCTACGGTGGCCTGGGCACCCAGCTCTATTGGAAAGGCTTCGACTTCAGTCTGCAGACCAGCTTCCAGCTCGGTGGCCGCATCTACGACCAGGGCTACCAGGACCTCATGGCCTCGGGTGGTACCTCCTTCTCGGCAGGTCAGAACTGGCACCAGGACATCCTCAACGCATGGACACCCGAGAACCGCTATACCGACGTGCCCCGCGTAGACGTGTCCGACCAGTATGCCAACAGTTCTTCCGACCGCTGGTATAAGAGTTCCGACTATTTCTCTATCGACAATATCACGTTGGGCTACACGCTGCCCAAGACCCTCATCCGCCACATCGGCCTGCAGAGCGTCCGCGTCTTCGGCTCCGCTGAGAATCTCTGGATCTTCTCTGCCCGCCAGGGTCTCGACCCGCGCATCGGCCGCATCTATGTGTCTTCTGCATGGTATGCAGCGCGCCGCACCATTTCGGGTGGTATCAAGATCGTGTTCTAAGCCAAAGAAACCATTAATTTAAAAAGAGAATCTTATGAGAATATCAAAATATATTCTGCTGTCTGCGGTGCCTTTCTTGTTGGCCGGCTGTCTCGACACCGAGCCTTTAGGAAACACCCTCACCAGCAAAGAGAAATCGGAGGCCGTGGAAGACAATCCCGACCGTCTTGAAGCCAGCGTCAACGCCGTCACTTCGGCCTTCTCACAGTATCAGGCCATCAGATCAGCCCATTCCGACTTCGGCTATCCCACCATCATGCTCCATCTGGAGAGCCGTGGCGTGGACATGGTGAGCGACAATATAGGCTACAACTGGTTTAACTTCTCGCTCACCTACGACAACATCGACTATACCTACGGCAACGACCGCGAGATCTGGGGTACACTCTACAATCAGATCAAGGCCGCCAACGCCGTGTGTGCTACGGTGGATTCCGCCACTACAGACAGTAAGCTGCAATATTACCTGGCACAGGCCTTGGCCATCCGTGCCTTCGACTACTTCAACCTGATACAGATCTATCAGAAGACCTACAGCCAGGTAGACCCGACGAAGGCGGCCGGTGTGCCCATCATCACGGAGAAGAATGCTGACGAAGCCTCAAAGAGCGGTTGCGCCCGCGGTACAGTGGCTCAGTCCTATGACCAAATCCTCTCCGACCTCAACCGTGCTATCGCCCTGCTCGACGCCAGTGGAGTGAAGCGTGCCGACAAGCGCTATGTCGACAGCAGCGTGGCCCATGCCATCCGTGCCCGCGTCAATCTGGTGATGAACCGCTGGAACGATGCCGCCGCCGATGCCCAGTATGTGATCCAGAACAGCGGCTGCACCCCCAAGTCGCTCAACGAGACGGGCGTTCCCTCCTTCAACTCCCTCAGCGAGTCCGACTGGCTTTGGGGCATCAAGATCGAGGAGACCGACCGTGTGGTGACGTCGGGTATTGTCAACTGGCCCTCCCACATGGGCTCGCTCTGCTACGGCTATGCCACGGTGGGAGCTTGGCGCCGCATCAACAAGAAGCTCTACAACAGCATTCCCGCTACCGACAAGCGCAAGACATGGTTCTGTGATGAGAATGCCAAGTCGGCCGGACTCACCGAGGCCCAGCAGGCCTACCTCGACGGACAGGGCGCCGTGCCCTATACCCAGGTGAAGTTTGCTCCCTATAAAGGTACGGTGGGCAATTCCACCAATGCCAACGATATCCCCCTCATCCGTATCGAGGAGATGTATTACATCCTCGCCGAGGCCCAGGCCATGGGCGGCAACCCGTCGCAGGGCAACCAGACGCTGGTCAACTTCGTGCGCACCTATCGCGATCCGTCGTTCAACAGTACAGCATCCACAGCTGCCGCCGTGCAGGAGGCTGTATTCCAGCAGCGTCGCGTGGAATTTTGGGGCGAGGGCATCACATGGTTCGACTATATCCGTCTGAACAAGGACTTCGACCGTCGGGGTGGTGGCTTTGAGACCAACACCTGCTTTGACATCCATGCCGGTGACAATGCCTTGATCTGGCGTATCCCCTACAACGAAATCCAGTACAACGCCAAGATTTCCGAATCGGACAACAATCCGGTGCCTACGCCCCCGACACCCGTCCAGGACGAAGAATAATCGTGCGGTCCCGTCCCGCAAGCCGGGGCGGAACCTCTTCAACAACGTAACAAAAAGCAATCGTTATGAACAAGATATTCCAGAAAATGAGTATGGCAGCCCTTGCGCTGCTGAGCGTGCTGGCGCTCGCCTCCTGCGACGCCGGTGATGAGGACTACACGGCCGGAGCGCCCGATCCGGGCTATTATCTGTCGGCTTCCAGCACCTCGCTGACCTATTCGTCCGACGAGAACCAGGTGCTGGCGTTGGTAGTGGGCCGTACCGACAGCACGGCCGCCGGTACGGTAAACTTGACGAGCGACAATCCCGCTTTCCAGGTTCCCTCTTCGGTGGACTTCGCCGCAGGTGAAAAGTCGAAGACGGTGATGGTGCCTTTCGATCTGCCGATCGGATCCACGGAGACGGTGACTTTCACCGTGCCCTCTGATGAGTCTACGGTCTATGGCACCGACTCTCTGACGTTCACCGTGAAGCGCGACTACAAGTGGGAGAATGCAGGATCGGGTACCTTCACCGACAATATCCTTTATAGCATTAGTGGCGTGGTAAGTGTAGAACATGCTGTGGGTACCAACCTCTACCGTTGGGTGTCGCCCTTCAACAGCCTGTTCCGTCAGGCCGGCGAATCTGACCTCCCCACGGGTGGTAACATCCAGTTCTCGGTGGACAATGGTACCGTGAGCTTTGCTGATGGCATCTACTATCCCGATGACAGCAAGACGGCGATTCCCTACTTCCTCTACTACGACACCGCCAACTATCCCAATTACTGCAACCTCAGCGTCGACGGCTCTGTGGTGACCATCAACCTGCTTGCCGGTGAGGTCAAGGATATGCAACCCGCTTATACGGGTTCCATCGTCTTCGACTGGACTGAGGGATGTCCTTGGCGAAATTAGACTTCTTTCCAAATAATATGAAAAGCTCCTGGCCAAACTTGAAAGGGCCGGGAGCTTTTTTTGGCCCTTTTGGGGGCGATGGGGGGCGTCATGGGGAAGATGGGGAATGGGCCTCATGAATTGTGGAGAGACAAGTATCTATTGGGCGATGGGGGGCGCCATGGGGAAGATGGGGAATGGGAGCCCTCTATCGTTGAGTAATCTTAAATCTTTCTCTGCAATTTTGCCGTTTGGCTGAAAGTCTGTATCTTTGCAGTTGATAATATTCAATTCGGTTAATTCGCTTAATTAGATGTAAAATCAGTGTCTCTCTGAGATTTTTTTATTATCTTTGTGGCACGAACGAAGCAAAGCAATCAATTACATTATATCACAAGACAATGAAAAGAATAGTACTTATCCGCCACGGCGAGAGCCAGTGGAATCTTGAGAACCGTTTCACAGGATGGACCAACGTTGATCTTACTGAAAAAGGCAAGAAAGAGGCATTTGATGCCGGCACTCTGATGAAGAAAGAGGGCTATCATTTCGACATCGCCTACACTTCCTATCTGAAGCGTGCCGTGAAGACGCTCAACAACGTGCTCGACGCTATGGACGAAGACTGGATCCCCGTAGTGAAGACTTGGCGTCTCAACGAGAAGCACTATGGTGCTCTCCAGGGCCTCAACAAGAAGGAGACCGCCCAGAAGTATGGTGACGAGCAGGTGCTGCAGTGGCGCCGCAGCTACGATGTAGCTCCTCACGACCTCGCTGCTGACGGAACGGGTTCTGCCCTCGCTGATCCTCGCTACGCTAAGGTGCCCACACAGTATCTTCCCAAGACGGAGAGCCTCAAAGACTGCATAGCCCGCGTGATGCCTTTCTGGGAGACAACCATCTTCCCGAAGCTCAAGGAGGTGGACAGCATCATTGTGGCTGCTCACGGCAACTCTCTGCGCGGTATCGTCAAGCATCTTAAGGGTATTTCCGACAAGGACATCTCGGGTCTGAATATCCCGACAGCTACTCCTTACGTATTCGAGTTTGACGATGATCTCAATCTCGTAAAGGACTACTATCTTGGCGACGCTGCTGCCATTGCCGCTAAGGCTGCCGCTGTGGCCAACCAGGGTAAGGCATAAATATGATAAAGCCCTTCTCCCCATTGCGTGGCGGAAGGGCTTTATTGTATCTGTTTCCTTGTGCAGAATTTAAAGTATGCACAAAAAATTAATATTGAAGCTTTTCATCAGAAGTCTATTCGGTAACAATATGGGTCGGTCATGGTATCAGTAAAGATAGAGCCTTCATGGGGCGAAGCACTTAGTGGCGAGTTTGTTAAGCCCTACTTCGAACAACTCACTTCGGCTGTGCGTCAGGAATATCTCCACAATGTGTGCTATCCCCCGGGACAGCTGATCTTCAACGCCTTCAACCTTTGTCCGTTCGACAAGGTGAGGGTGGTCATCATCGGGCAGGATCCCTACCATGAGCAGGGACAGGCGATGGGGCTTAGTTTTTCTGTACCCAAAGGCATTCAGATGCCGCCTTCGCTCATCAATATCTTCAAGGAGATCCACGACGACTTGGGCAAACCGATTCCCACCGATGGCGATCTCTCGCGCTGGGCCCGGCAGGGCGTGCTTCTGCTCAACGCTACGCTCACCGTACGCGCCCACCAGGCCAACAGTCATCAGCCTTTGGGCTGGACGGCGTTTACCGATGCTGCCATCCGTGAGCTCAATGCCCGCCGTTGCCATGTCGTCTACATGCTTTGGGGCGGTTACGCACGCAGTAAGAAGACGCTTATTGATCCCTCGCGCAACCTCATCCTCGAAAGCACGCATCCTTCTCCCTTGAGTGCCAACCGTGGCGGCTGGTTCGGTCAGCATCAGTTTAGCCGTTGTAACGCTTATCTGAAGGAAAAAGGAGAGCCGGAAATCGATTGGTAGCAGACATGGCCGCGTGGTGACGGGTGGTTGAGATCGTGAGCTTGAAGAATACGGTTATAGGATTGCCGCTGCGCAATGCTCACAGCCGACTTCTAATTATTACTTAATTATGGAACTTCATGTTTTTCAAATTGGCAATGTGCTGGTGTCGCCCGATATTATAACGGAAGAATTTTGTTGTGACTTGGAACGCTGCAAAGGTCAGTGCTGTGTGGAAGGCGACGCGGGAGCTCCCGTGACAATGGATGAGATTATGGGCATCGAGGATTCTCTCGACGAAGTGTGGCCCGAGCTCAACGCTTCGGCACAAGCAGTGATCGACAAGCAAGGTGTGGCTTATACCGACATCGATGGCGATCTTGTCACCAGCATTGTAGGCGGACGCGACTGTGTGTTCACCTGCTATGAGAATGGCTGTTGCCTTTGTGCCTTGGAACGTGCCTACCGACAAGGACGCTCTGGTTTTGTAAAGCCCATTTCCTGTGCTCTTTATCCCATCCGGATGAAACGCTTTAACGATGGATTGGTGGGCATCAACTATCACCGCTGGAGCGTGTGCAAAGACGCGGTAGCCAAAGGCAAAGAGCTTCACCTGAAAATCTATCAGTTTCTCAAAGAGCCTCTCATCAGGGCTTTCGGCAAGGAGTGGTATAGTCAATTGTGCGAAATCGCCCGGCAGATCTCCAAATGATCTGCCTTTGCAGTAGAAAGGCTCTTATGGAGAAAAAATGATAGAAAAACTTGCCGTTGCCGGATTTTATTGTTATATTTGCAATTGAAAGGTTTTGGTTAATAAAACATACCAACTTTTTTGCGACTAAGTTCGCACAGTCTTTGGTTAGTGAACCAAAGATTGGTAATATTGTGTTTTTACACATACATATACATAGATTATTAGTCCCACCTTTCTCTATTGTGAAGTGGGGGCAGGTGGTGAAAAGCGTACTTGCGTGAGCAAGTGCGCTTTTTAGTAGTTGTTTTTACTGTCTTCTGTATTCCGTTGGTGTCATTCCTACATGGAATTTGAAGTATTTTGCCATGAAACTCTGATTGTTGAAATGCAGTTCGTTGGCAATCTCTTTAACGCTGAGATTGCTGTTTTTGAGCAATAGTCTGATCTCCTTCACTACATACATGTCAATCCATTCGTTGGGTGTGCGCCCGCTCACCTCTTTCACCATCTCGAAGAGATATTTCGGAGAGATATGCATCTCCTTGCTGTACCATCCTACATGACGCTCCTCTCTGAAATATGTTGAGAGAAGCTGGATAAATTTGAAGAATATGGCCTCGGCGCGCGTGTGGCTTTGCTGAGGCTGTTTCCTTTTCTGTATGCGGAAGATGGCATTGCCTAAGTCGTAGACCATGGTGGTGAAGAGCGACTTGACAACGGCTGTGCGAAACATATGGTCTGTATCCAAAATCTTCTGTTTGATGCGTTGGTGGTAATCCTTAAAGGTATCAGCTTCCGTGTCGAGGAGGTGCGATACGGGGTGGGTACGGGCGAACATGAAGATGGATGCCAATTCGTGGACATTTTGGATCACTTCGCTGAAGAAATCCTGGCTGATGACCATTCCCACGCCTTTGAAATCCTTGTTGGCATGTATGCTGCCTATAATTTGTTCACGACTGATGATGCTGAAGTCGTTGGGACCCGTCACGTAGTCTTTTGTGTCGCAAACATATCTCGCAGAACCTGCCTCGCACAGCCACAACAGGCTGCAATCCCCGAGTTGTGCCTGCTGGGGCATCTGGTTGATATGCAGGTCGTCGATGATGGCTATCTGCCCGCTCAGGACCAGGCCCGCGTTGGTCTCCTGCAGCTTGTCCAAGGTGATGGTGGTAGGTTTGCTCATTGGTTAGAATTTTTATGCTTCAATATGGCTGTATGTATGTTTCATACTATGTGGTGGAGAACTGTGTCTTGCCGCTGTTCTTGCCTGGCTCAACGCAAAACCACCTGTTTGCCTCTTGCAAAGGTAGTGATAATTCTCGAAAAGAGAGGAATTTTAGGACTTTTTATGTAGCCACTAAGATGGGGTGACCATTACCTGCACTGAACTATGCTCTGAAAATTTACGAATTTGGGTGTCCTACGCTATCTTCGCTTTATGTTGTACGTTTACATAAAATATGTAGCGTGGGTAAATGGAAATAATTACTGGCATGGGTGTTAGG
>ONYL01000068.1 GCA_900322035.1 uncultured Prevotella sp. | reverse complement strand
ATATTTGTTTGTGGTAATTCAAATATACACAATAAGTTCAGTAGTTTTCTTCTTTTTTGCTACAATCTTCTATCTATCACTCCATTTTTCGGAAGAACCCAAAATTAGTATCCAGCCTTGCTCAGAACGGCCAGAAGACTGGCAGGAGGAAGGTCATCGCCACTCCGATGATAATTTGCAAAGGCAGTCCGACCCGGACATAGTCTATAAACGTGTAGTGTCCGGCCTTCATCACCAATGCGTTTGGCGGCGTGGAGAATGGCGAGGCAAAGCACATGCTTGCCCCCAGCGTCACGGCCATGAGGAACGAATAGGGGCTTACATGGATCTGCTGTGCAGCCACCAGGGCGACAGGAGCCATCAGCACGGCCGTAGCGGTGTTGCTGATGAACATCGTGATAAAGGATGTGGTGAAGTAGATGCCGGCAATCAAGGCATAAGGTCCCATCTCGCCCAATGTGCTTACCAGTGACGACGACATCATTGCCGCCACGCCAGTTTTCTCCAAGGCTGTACTCATGGGCATCATGGCTGCTATCAGCACGACGCTTTCCCAGTTGATAGTGCCGTAGGCATCCTCAACCTTTCGAAAACATCCCGTGAGTACGGTCAGCAACGCCGCTATCAACACGGCTGTCGCCGGAGCCGTCCAGCCCGTCACCATCAGTACAATCATCAGAAGCATGATGAGGGCGGCTGTAGGAGCTTTGTAGTCGAGTGTGGCCTTGGTGATGGTCTCATCGGGGTGTCCAAGAACCACCCAGTTGCTGTTTTCGTTGTTGAGCGCCAGCAGGTCGTGCCACTGGGCCTGCACGAGCAGCACGTCACCGCTTTTTAGTCGTCCGCGGCGTATTCCGAGTACGTTGACCTTGTCGTTCTCGCGGAGTCTGGATTCGCATATCTTTGTGTTGGTGAGTTTCGACGACGGCAGCACGACAAGTTCAGCCAGTCCGATGTCGTAGAAGCCTAATGTCACATTCTTTTCTCTGCTCAGTCCGTAGTCTGTCGCCATCTGTTCCATGCCATTTTTGTTGCCCACGACATAAAGGATATCGTCGGCCTCAATGATGCTGTCACCCGAAACAATGCTCTGGCTGACATCGCGTACCATTCCTAATGCCTTGCGCTTCTCGTTGCGTATCTCCAGGATAGTGATGCCATAACGGCTCTTCAGTTCGAGGTCATTCACCTTCCGCCCGATGATCCTGCTCTTCGCCGGCACGCTGTAGCCATAGAGGTTGTCGCCGACCTGATATTCCTCCACGAGGTCGTCGAGCGACTTGCCGTCTGTTTTCCCATTATGCTTCTTTCGCTTTTTGATTAGTGTCTTGCTCATGGGCAGCAGGAAGAGTATGCCAATGGTGATGACGGCGATGCCTACAGGCAGGAAAGAGAAGAACGACAGTCCGGGGAATCCGTGTTTCTGCAGTTCTTCGCTGATGACAAGGTTGGGTGGTGTGCCTATGAGCGTGAGCATGCCGCCAAGGCTCCCGGCGAAGGCTAAGGGCATGAGCAGGCGCGAGCTGCTGAATCCGCCCTGCGCCGCCATGCTGACGATAATAGGCATCATCAGGGCCACCGTACCTGTGTTGCTGACGAAGGCCCCGATAGCCGACGTGGCGAGCATGACAAGCAAGAACGCCTTGGTCTCGTTGCCTTTCGCCATGCCCATCATCCGGTTGCCGACGGCACGTGCCAGGCCGGTCTGGAATATGGCTCCGCCCACGACGAAGAGTCCCGTCATCATGATGACCACTGACGAGGAGAAGCCGGAAAAAGCCTCTGACGGTGTGAGTATGCCGGAGAGAATGAGCACGACAAGAGCCGTCAAGGCTACAATGTCACTTCTTAGACGCCCCCAAATGAACAGGGCGATGGTGACGGCAAGTACGATGAGAGTTATTGTCATAGTACAAACTTACGACTTTTTCCCCACATCCTCAATTTTATTGTGCTTATTTTCAGAAATACAACAACTTTTTTGTTTACTTTTGATTTGTCTTGCCATCCTCACTTTGGTAGATAACGATCTCGTTGCTCAGGTCGATCTGCTTCATCGCTTTAGTGGGTTATAGTAAACTATTGGTTCTAAAGATCTTTCTTCTCCACGTGTCGGTTCTCAGCCTGTTGCAAATAGTACATTTGTTTCTGTCGCTCAATCTCCGCTCTCAGCTCTTCTTTGGAGGGAAGAAAAGTGAGATATTTCGACGCGAAAAGGTGATCGTTGTCGTGCAGAACGGAGAAGCGCGCGATGTCATCGTCGGTGTCGGCGCATAGCAGAATGCCCAACGTAGGATTATCTCCGGGCTGCCGTTTCAGTTCATCATACATTCTTACATACATATCCATCTGTCCAACATCTTGATGGGTGACTTTCGTTGTCTTTAAATCAATCAAGACAAAGCAGCGTAGCATGTAATTGTAGAACACGAGGTCGATGTAATAGTCTTCTTTCTCCGTGTGGATATGCTGCTGACGCTCTACGAAAGCGAAGCCTTTGCCGAGTTCCAAGAGAAATTTCTCCATGTTGCTGATGATGGTCTTCTCCAATGTCGACTCAAGGTAGTCGGTATTCTGCGAGAAGCCAAGGAATTCTGCCACGACCGGATTCTTGATGTATTCCAGCTTATCCTGTAACGGGACCGTCTTTTGCAGCATCTCCTTTTCTACAAGGTCTTTGTGTTGAGATTTTAGCAACCGATAGTAATATTGCGACGAGATATTGCGCTGTAGAGTCCTCACGCTCCATGTCTGCTCCGATGCCTCCTTGGCATACCACGTCCTTGCATTATCGTCGGACACCTGCAAAAGGATGCGGTAATGAGTCCAAGAAAGCAGTCCGTTGAATTTTGGACTCACTGAGTCCAAAATGTTTGGAAAAGCTTTATAGAATCTAACGAACTTATATAAAGAGCTATAATCAAATCCCTTACCATAAGCGCTTGTCAAATCATCGGCAAGGCGGCTGATGACTTGCGCGCCATAGTCAGCCCGATCTGCTCCATTGAGTTCCTTCTCAGCTATCTGCTTGCCTATATACCAGTTGCGGCGAACCAAAAGGGTGTTGACCGACTGGTATGCCTGTCTGCGTGATTGCTCGATGATGCTTTTGACCTCGGACAGCAATTCTCCATAGGGTTTGTTGTTGATTAATTCTTCCATCATGTTTTTTGCTTAACGTTTACGGCATACCCAATAAAGGTTCAGCACGCTGTTCGCCATCCTCGCTTTGATAGATGACGATCTCGTTGTTCAGGTCGATCTGCTTCATCGCTTCATGGGTCATCGTAAACTATTGGTTGCAAAGATAATACATTTATCGCTAAGAACATAAGGCTGCGAAGGAAAATAGAGTCTGCAAATGTTTTCCCGTTTTTATGTTCGACCGTTAAACAATGTTGTCGCCTCCTTGTGTTCTTCCAGTATGCGCATATTCTAATGGGGACAAGTCCCCAAGCCGCCCTTATAGTGGGATGGTTATAGCAAAGGCAAGGTGAAGGCACCAGATTTATTCAACTTGCTCTAAATTCCGTAGGGCTCATCCCATACTTTCGCTTGAAGGCCGTACAGAAGTGGCTGGGATAATCATAGCCCAGCCTGGCCCCGACCTCTGCTATGGGCAGACTTGTGTCGAGGAGATAGCGGATGGCTAAGTCCATACGGTAATCGAAGAGATACTGGAAGACGGTGGTGCCAAACTCCTGCTTGAAGGCTTTCTTCAGCGTACATTCGTTGGTGCCTACCATGGCGGCAAGGTCATGAAGGGAAGGCATGTCCTGGTAATGGGAGAGGATAAGGTCCTTGGCGTCGTGCATCTTGTCGCGGAGGAGCAGGCTGGTGTAACCGCTCCCGGGGGAGAGACTGTCAGGGTCAAGGAAGCCGGAGAAGCAGTCGATGATCTTCGACTCCATGTACCGGTAAGCATTACGCCCCATCAGATGAGCCTGGCCAATGTCGTTTGCGGCACGGATGACGGCCTTCTCCATCGGTCGGTTTTCGTTGAGGAAGACGTGCGTGTTGTCGTGGCAATGGGTAAAGACGGACAGCGAGTCGAAGACCTGTGCGTTGTACCCCATGAGATTTTCGATAAATTGTTGTGGGATGACGATGCTCAGAATGTCGAGTGATAGGTTGCGGCTAAGATTAGCGTTCAGCCCTCCCTCACCGCTGATAAAGCAGAGGTTGGCATCACCCGCCCGCCACAAAAGCTCTTGGCTCCGTCCTTCCCCGGAGTAGACGTTCTTGGATCCGAATCCTTTAGTAGCGATAGAAAACATGAGAGCTGGGCGTACCTCGTGCATCACCTGAAAGCCAGTATTGTCTTCCTTGCCATGGAAATGCTGCCTCATGATGCCGAACTTGTCGTAGTGCCATTCGTTGAGTGAAGCTTCTAAGATAGACGTCTCTATATGATTGCTCCGCTGGATGCCGTGGTTATCTCGAAACACCAGGCCGCTCATCTGTACGACTTGGTCCTTGATTTTTCCATCTTGTATAATCTGACAGTTTATCATTGTTGGAATCTTTAGCGATTATTACACCACGTTGTTGCAAATTTACGCAATTCTATTGATAAAAGTCAGTAAAGTCGCAAATTTTTTTACTTGCCATTACTACTATTCCGTTATATTAAAGTCGATTCCTCGATTATAACCTAATTTTGCAGGCAATCAGAAAACCGAAACTAAAGAGGTCTGCGTGTTGCCTCGGAGGAACGGAGAGGCAATATGAAGACCGAGTTGTACGGCAGTAAACAATACTCTCGATAGTATAATAACGAAAAATAACGAAACATGTGGCACTTCGGAGCTTTAGCTTTTACGCGCCGCGGAAATTAGTACAACAATGGAAAAATTTAGTATTATCTAAACAATGGAAAGATTAAACGATATGAAGATCGCGTTGACAGCGATTAGCTTGTTTACAATGACGACAATCTGGGCTAAGACTTCAGATGTGGATAGCACGCGTCATTCAAAACTTGTTGACACTCAGCTTTTGAAAGAAGTGGTCGTAAAGAGCAGCCTCCCTAAAACGAGGGTGAAAGGTGATGCCATGCGTACAATCGTCAATGGCACCATCTTAGAGAAGGCAGGCTCATGCACGGATGTCCTCAACCGCATTCCTCAGCTCAAAGCAGAGAAAGACGGAGCTGTGGAGGTGTTCGGCCGTGGTAATGCCGAGGTCTATATCAATGGCAGAAAAGTACAGGATCTCAAGGAACTCTCCCGTATACTGTCTGACCAGATAAGGATGGTCGATGTAGTGCAGAACCCGGGCGCTCGTTATGCGGCAAGCGTGAAGGCTGTGGTCCGCATTACACTCAAGAAGCAACAGGGAGAGGGATTGAGTTTTGTCGAGAAGGCGAGTGTAGGTTATCACTATGCTTCTACTGCAAGCAATAACCTCGACGTCAACTATCGCCATGGCGGACTCGATGTGACGGGGTCGCTCTGGGCTGGTTACGACTATGCCAACAAATTCTTTCAGGAGAATATTCTCACTTATCAGGTAGCAGGAAAACAATATCGTGGAGAGAGTCATCAGAACGCTCAGATGAAATGGAGAGGATGGTCGCCCCAAATTCAACTGAACTATATGATTGATGAGAATCACTCTTTTGGCGCCTATTATAAATGGGACAATCATCCTTGGCAGAACTTCAGCGGATGGCTGAACACTGAGTCGTACGAGGATGGCAAATACCGCGAGCTCTCCGAGAGCAATATCTATCAGAAGACGACTTCCAAGAAGCACATCTTCAATGCTTATTACAATGGCAAGGTAGGGAAGTTAGGTATCGACTATAATGTCGACGGCCTCTTTGACGTCACCAACGACCCCAACGGCACAGAAGAATATATCACCGATGCGGATGGCAACAAGGCTTTCAGAAAGGTGGATAACTTCACGAAAAGCAAGAACCGTTTCTGGGCAACCAAACTCGTCTTCACCTATCCTGTCGCTAAAGGAACGTTGACACTCGGCGGCGAGTATAGCTACAACAACCGGACAGACAGCTACTCATATAAGAGTGAGCAACAGTTGCCAGTTTCCAATAGCGACACCCGCATCAGGGAGTTGATGACGGCAGGGTTCATAGAGTATGGCCGGAACTTCGGCCACCTCTTTGCACAGGTAGGCGTGAGGTATGAATACCTCAACACGGGTTATTATGAGTCGGGGAAACGGCAGGAGAATATGAGCAGAAAATATGGCGACTGGTTCCCTACTGCAACGCTGAGCATGCCTCTTGGCAAGGTGCAGCTGAGTCTCTCTTATCGTCAGGACATCATGCGCCCGGAATATGGGAATCTTACAAATTCGACCATCTATATCAACAGGTATACTTACCAGACGGGCAATCCTTATCTCCGGCCAGCCTATTCGCATGTCGTCTTGTTGAATGCGGCCTATAAAGCATTCAATTTCGTGGTGAACTATTCGCATACGAAGGATGTGACGACACTTCTCACCGAGCCCTATCCGGGGAGCGACGACCCGTTGTTGAGCATCATCCATCCCGTGAATTCAAAGGATGGTTACGACAAACTCGTCATCAATCCATCCTTCCGTCCTACGTTAGGAAAATGGCATCCGCTATGGAGTGCAGGCCTGATCATGCAGAACTACAAGACGCTGACGGCAAGCGGAAAGGGGATGACATTGAATCGTCCTTTCGGCCAATTCGTGTGGAACAACGATATCGAGCTCCCTGCGCAATTCCGCCTTAATGCCTGCCTGCAACTGAGCACCAAAGGTGACTATGACAATCTCCGCATGACCAAAACTGCATGCAACATAGGTATGGGCGTTCAACGAGATTTCAATCTCAAGTCTCTCGGTAAGCTCACTGCTGATTTGCGGTGCTATGACATTTTCAATACAAACAAGAGTGGCGTGACCATTTATGGTATCAGAGAACTGACCTCCTACAATCCCAGTCGTCGCTATTTCTCGCTCGACATTACGTGGAAGTTTAATGAGGCAAAGAGCAAGTATCGCGGCACGGGAGCCGGACAGGAGCAAAAAGCAAGAATGTAGACTGTCTCCAAAGTCGCAGAGTTTCATTGATAGGCTGAAAGATGAAATTGCCTACTACGAGGAGAACAAGGATTGCTTCGGCTATGTCTTTTATATAGGACGGAAGAAATAAATACATAGCAATACCTTCCCATTAGGGAACGGTTGTTGAATAGATAAAAGGGGCAGTAATCCTTGTGATTACACCCCCCCCCTTGCTTGTTTCTAAGGGTCACTTCCGCAGGCAGATAAGGTAGTGCTTGTTAGACATTACGAAGCGTTAGTATTTATCATTGCCGATTTGCTTTTATGTGACATTACTTAAACTATCTGAGGAAAATGAATTTGAGGACAGGCTCAATATTAATAATGAAAGTCAAACACTTTGTTCACATATAGCTTCTCTCCGGGCTCCATCATAATGCCGCAGAAATAAATGAGATTATTGAGCGTCGAAATGTGGGAGTTGGGATAGATGCAAAACAGAGAGCTATGTAGACCGCCGATGATTTCATCTAAGAGAAACTTCCGATAATCTTCATTGAGAGTTTTGTCATTCTTTATCTCGTCAGTGATTTTGGAGATCTTCTGGCCCATCGGAAAAGTTCCGTGGCTGGGGCGGCCCATCCAATCAGCCAAATATCGTAACTACACGATAGAAAAAGAATGACACGTCCTTTACCCCTTT
>ONYL01000111.1 GCA_900322035.1 uncultured Prevotella sp. | reverse complement strand
CAGCGACTCCCCGTCAATGGTGGCGTGTACGTTGGTCATGTTGATGCGGTAAATCAAATCCTCAATCTGATTGAGGCAGTCGTCAAGCTCCTTGCGCAGTTCATCGACATCCTCTACCGGCTCGTCGCCCTCCTGCATCTTCGCACTCTCCTTGATACGGGGGCCGAGCGCGTTGATCTTGTTTTTCAGTTCAGCTCTAAGGCTTAAGGCTTCTGCTAACTTCATATTCTTCGTTTTTTATGTTTCTGTGTGCAAAGTTAATGCTTGTTACTGCCAAAAGTTGTCACAGGAGATAATTATCTTTTCAAGAAAGTCTCTATTACCTTGTGCCAGTAGTCCCATGAGTAGCCGACGGACGGGTGGTTGACCGCCATCACTTTCACGCGACCGCCACCGCTCAAGGCATAGTTGCCGGTATTGACCGTATAGCCGTCGATGGAGATGGCATCGCCGTCCTGCCAGCGTTCGCCGCCAGGCATCTGTCCCCACAGGCGGTTGCCCCAGGCGATGATATACTGCGGACGGTATTGGTCGAGCACGCTGAAGAGAGCCTGCTCAGCCTGTCGATACTCCGCGTCCGAGCCTGCCTTGCGCGGTCCGCCCATCGCCACCTGAAGATAGTTGTAGAACAGTACACTCTGCCAGATTCGTTGCCGCTCCGGCCATTCGGTCTCATGTCCCACAAGGCTGCGCTCAAACTTCAGGAATGTGCTCATCCAGCGTTCGCGTGGTTTGTCCTCATTGAGATAGTCATTGACGACACCATTGGTAAACGTCCTGCACTCGCGGTGATTAGCGACGTTGCCACAGTCGGTACAGCCCTCATCACAATAGTGGCTCTCGCCAAGCACCATGATGCGCTTGCCGAAGATGCCACCGGTGGTATAGTCCCTGCCCACAAAGGGCTGAAAGAAAACATTCATACTCATAGTTAGGATTTAGGAGTTAGAAGTCGAAAATTGAGCGTTGGGACTTATGAGTTTCGTGAAACTCGTCCATCTGTTTCCAGATGTTCCTATAGACTGACTTATTGAGTCCCAAAAACGAGCCGGGGCAGGTGTGGTAGCTGCCGCAGTTGGGGCATTTCATTGGTTGCGACAAGACCGTCGCGCGCCACTCGATGTCCATTCCCTTGAATTTGTGTCCGCAGTTGTCGCAGACGAAGTTTGTCATTCCTCTAAACATATCGCTTTCGGTTTTATGGTTTATGGATGCCAAAAATGGTGCAAGCGCATGCAATGAGGCTTGCCTCTATTGTCGATGCAGCCCTTTTTGACTTATCGAAGGCAAAGGTAAGAAATAGGTGCGCCAAAAGATGTCAGAGGTTAGGGATATTATTACCTATTACAAAAGATATTCACGCATCCAATGAGCGCGCCGAGCCACGCGATTAAAGCTTGTCAATGTCATCTGCCGACATTCCGGTCACTTTTACGATTGTCTCCAATGGCAGGCCCAAGGCCTTCATCGCTTTCGCGTTCTTTCTCCTTTCTTCAAATGTTCCCTGTTCAATGCCTTCTTTGCGTCCTTCTTTCCGTCCTTCTTTGCGTCCTTTTTCCAGTCCTCTCAACTCGGCAGTATCAAGAACATTCTTCATGTCTCGATAGACCTTCAGGCTGTCCTCATAGTCCTGACGCTCTTCGGGTGTATAACGGGCGATTTCTGCTTGTTCAAAAAGACGTGTGAAGATACGCTCCTGCAAGGCTGCCGGACGCTTCATTAGACGGGAAAGATTGTGAAGGACAAAGAGCCATTTATCGAACATCGTCTCTAACTCATCTTCCTTCTTGGTAAACTTTGGCATCTCAAGATAGAGGAAAGTTAGTTTGTCATAGAATATATGCTTGTCGTCCACATCCACCAACTTCACCTCATGCCGCAAGCTGTCTTGCGGATATTCATGGTCGGGGAATACGAAATCTAAGATACCAACCGTATAGACACCTTTGAGTTTGAAATTCCAAATACCTTTCTTTCCCTGGTTCTGAATAGGGAAGGTGGAATAGAATACGCTCCGGTCCTTAAAGAACTGTTGCTCAGCCTTCTGCATCTCAACGATAAACGTCTCACCCTGCTCGTTCTCGCAATATACATCGAAGATAGCACGGCGGTCACCATAGCCATTGCCGAGGTTCTCGCCATTGAGATAGGTAAGATCACTCACCACTTCCTTGCCTTCGAAGAGTGAGTTGAGGAAGCTAATCAGCAAATCCTTATTAAGAGGAGTACCGAACAGCTTCTTGAATCCGAAGTCGGTATAGGGATTGATATATTTACCTTCTCCCATTTCCTCTATCTCCCGTATGCTTCTTTCTGTCATGCCTTTGTTTATTTTGACGGTTACATTTGCAAATATAGGCATTGTTTTTTATATCTGCAAATTATTTGTGCGGATAGTTTTCGATTTCGAAGAAGGGAGGATGAGGCAAGATTGACTCTGTGAGAATTCTTGCAGCTAAATTTATAAGTTCTTTATGAAATCTTTGTGTCTGACCCACGTAAAACCTTCGGCACGCGTGATGACTGCCACGTCGATAGGGCCGCCTACGGTTTCATCTGAAGAAGAGAAGTGGCGTTGCAGACTCGT
>ONYL01000086.1 GCA_900322035.1 uncultured Prevotella sp. | reverse complement strand
AAGTTGCCGTAGCACACAAAATGCATCGCGGCCGACGGGTGCCTGCTGTAGCTTCCGTCGGCATACTTCCGAAGCTCGTATTTGAAGGCCGAGTTGTGCCCCGTCTCCGTGATTTCCGTGATCTTGAAGTAGCAGGTGTAAAAGCCCGAGAACTTGAATCCGCCCTTGCCGTCGTCGCTGTCCTCCGTCGCGTTGTTGCCGGCCACGTGGTCGTGGAAGATTCCCATGCAGATGTCGTCCACGGCCACCTTGCCGATCTCGCCCTCTTCGAGCTTCAGCTTGATTTCGCCCGTAGCGGATTCTGTCTCGTCGCTGTTCGTGTCCGGCGTCACGCTCTCGATAATGCCCGCGCCCGGAGCTCTCCACTGGTTCCCCACATATACCTCCACGCGGTTATACCTCAGCTCCGGCACCTCCAGGAACCGCCGCAGGGAAAGGCCGTCGCCCTCCATCATGCCGTCCTTGCCCAGCCTGATGCCGAAGCCCGCCAGTCCCCCGGCAAATCCGTCCTTGCCCACGATGGCGTCGCCCTTGATAGAGGCTTCGCCCTCCACGTGGGCATTTCCCATCCCCAGCGTGTGGGTCGTACTATCGTCCACGTCCTTGCGCAGAAAAGGAGCACCCTCAATAAAAGAAAGTAGGGCGAGAAGAGCGTTGCCTATCCTCGTCGCAGTATTTGAATAAGGGCGACGCTCATCACGTATTCCCTCCAACAGCTTCCTGATGCTGTCTGCTACTTGTGTAAGTATATAAGCCATCTAATATTCTTTTTCGCAAAGATATATTATATGAGGTATAACCAAAAATACCGTTGGCGGTCAAACCGTCACAAGATGCGTATGGGTGAATGAGGCGTTGGTTCACATTCGTGCCAGCAGAAACGATAGTTCGTGGCAATTGGCACGATAGTTCGTGGCCGCTGGTACTATAGTTCGTGCCAGCTGCCACGAAACAAAGGCAGACGGTTTTGGGCCTACTCCAAGAAAAGCCTGCTTTGCCCGCCTCGCCCACCAAAAAGATGGAAATTCCTTGGCAATTGGGCGATTTTTGCGGATTCAGACGTCCTTGGAGCCGCGAGAGGTAGGCAATTTTGCCGTTTTTGCAAGGTTTTTCCACTACCATTTTTCGCAAACCGCCCAATATCAACGATTTGGCGGTTTGCGGGCGGCGAAAGCCGCTGGAGACTGCCTTAGCAGCCCCCACCGCCCTAAGCCGTCTTGGCAATTGCCTCCCCTTGATGCAGCGGTATATGTAAAGACCTTTTATTTCCGCAACGTAGGCAATTAGCCTTTTGTCGCTGCAAGGGGTGTGGCAATTGCCCATCCGCGGTATGCGCCGGACGGATGAGCATCGTCTGTTCAGTGCTTTAAGAGTAAAGAACAATAAACATTTGTTGAAAATACTTTCCCAAATATTTGCATAATCAACAAAAGTTTATTATCTTTGCAGTGTGATTAAAAAGAAAGGACGTAATGAAGAAGAAACGAAAATCAAAGGAACTTAAGGAAAAAGAAGATGACCTGCTGTTCTATTTAGAGTATTGGAAGAAGTTCCCCAATCACTTTCAGAAGATAGCGCAAAAGGAAATCGATGAACTTGAAGACAGAATTAAAAACGATTAAGGTGAGCCTCCTGTAAAGGAGGCAAACCTTCCAAACAAATAGAAAGAAGATGAAAGAACAAATAAGACTGCTCGCAGAAAGAAACCGGATGGCCAAGACCAAAGAGGAGAAAGAAGCCGTGGCCAAGGAGATGGAAACGTTGAAGAATCAAGATCCCAAGGCATTCACCGAGGCACTGGAAAGTCTTATCCACTCTACAGCCAAGGAGGTGAACGACCTCACCATCGCAGAGAAGATGGGGGAGGTGACTAAAATGATTTCAATGGCTTACATTGCCAAGACTTATTTCGGCAAGTCACGTTCATGGCTTGCGCACAAGATTAATG
Organism: uncultured Prevotella sp.; assembly: GCA_900322035.1. GTDB lineage: Bacteria > Bacteroidota > Bacteroidia > Bacteroidales > Bacteroidaceae > Prevotella. The sequence goes on along the minus strand of ONYL01000086.1, from coordinate 2,323 downwards.
GCAATGTCGTAAATGGCAAGGTTGCCACATTCACTGATGAAGAGCGTGGCATGTTCAAGCACGCCCTTGTTGACATGTCGCAGAAATTAGGCTCACTGGGCGTTTCACTTTAGCCCTTTCTTTTAATCACACTAAGCCCCGACACTGAGCCGTGTCGGGGCTTTTCTATATCCCAAGACCTATTTAGAATATGTATTGGTGGACACACTGCGATATTGCATAATAGGAAACCGCTCTACCCCGATGCACAGCGTGTCAAACGCGTCGGAGCCGTCGGTACGGCTCTCTAATTTGTCTTCCTCTGTCTCCGCGAGTTTCTCACCACTCTTATCTTTCTGGCCGTTCTTCACACCTGCCGAGGTGATGGAGATGAGCAGGTCAGGATTGTTGTCCCTGTTGATGAGCACGACGTGACGGGCACGGCCGCGGAACATTCGGTTGATAAGGTCATTCTTCAGAATGTGGTTCATCGGCTTACCAATATACTTAGGTTTCACAGACCACCCTTTCTTCCTCAGGCCTGTGATGATCATCCTGTAGAATGCCTCCGAATGGGTACCGTAGCTGTTGCCCACGAAGGTGGCATCGTAGTAGAACACCACCTGATGACGACGGTGATAGCGATAGTAGTCGTTGAAGTCATCGAGCAGTTCGGGAATCTTCCGCTCGTATTTCACAAAGAAGGACTTCAGCACCCTGAGCTTACCATCGCGCCCCACCTGGCCGACCACCATCCAGTTGATGTTCGCGTTGGCATCGAATGCGACTATAAGCGGCAGCTGAGCATCGAGGTCGCTGTCCTGCCGACAGTCGTTGGCTATCGTACCATTATCCAGGTTCTCAAGGTTCAGCACATCCTCATTAGGCGCTGTGTAAAGGTTTACGTCCTCACGCATGCCACCATAGAAGCCGTCCGTACTAATCTCGATGCGTATGCACATGATGGACGTGGCGAAGGTCAGCGGTGGAAGGTCGCGCTTGGCACGGCGGATGAACTCCTCGCCAAGCAGCGCGAGGTTCTGGATGGATGTGTATTCCTTATAGAGAAGGCACTTCGACCGCAGGAAGCTGAGCTTTGCGTCGATGCGGTCTATCTTACTCTGCAGCGCCTCGCGCTGGGAAGGCATCGCCCTCTGCTGTCGCCTGGCGCGCCACTTGGCATATACCAGTCCCTCGATGACTTCCACGAGTTCCTTGTCCATGTCGTCCTTGTAGGAGAGAAACCAGGAGCCTTTCTTCGTCACCGGCATATCCGACGTGATGGTCATGCCGTGATGCAACGGGAAGTTGCGGAAGTACTGCTCGTTGCCTCGGTTGGCCTGGAATGTCTCATCCTTCAGCTGCTCAAAGTTGATGAACTTCGCCTCGTCGATGATGATGTAGTCGAGCGACATCGAGTTACTCGTGCCGCTACGGTCCTGGGAGATGATGTTGCACACCGAGCCATTGTAAAACGAGATGGTATTCTCCCAGTTGGCGGGCGTGAAGATGGGCGATTTCCAGTGCAGGGCCTTCCATGGGCGTTTGCCGACGACATAGTGAAGGTCGCGCTTGAATCCCCATCGCTCCAAGTGGATGAGCATAGAGGGCAGGATGTTGGTCAGACAACGTTTGACCGACGGCGAGACAAATCCGCCCATCGATCCCGGCATGCCCTGAAAGCAGGACATCAGACGCCCCGCCTGTATGGCTCCCTTGCCCATACCACGCCCGGCGACAATCACCTCGTCGCGCGTGTTCATGGCAAGAGAGTAGAGCTGCGGGTCGTTGAAATACTCCCTATATACCTGTTCCGTTTCCATCGTGCTCTTCCTTTATCTCCTCATATTCGGCATCCTCAATCTTCGTGTCGCCATATTTCTTCTCCAACTTCCTAATGCGGTCGCGCAGGCCGGGAACCTTTTGTATGCCGATGACCGTCGGGTCATCGGTCATCTCGAACTGTTGCGGCACAATTTTGTCAAACTCCAGTTCCGGCTCATCATCCTTGTCAGTGCGGTTGTTCATGATGCGGTTCTTCTCTATCGAAGCCACCGCGCGCAGGTCGCCGCGCTGTCTGGCCATCCTCAGATCCTCTTCAAGGTCGCGGTTGATTTTCCATCGCATGAATTCCTTGGATGCCTGTTGCAGGTTACCCATCAGAATCTGGGTGAGGTGCAGGTCGTCGTATGCTTGAGCCCGGCCCACCTTGAACTTCTTCATGTCGTAATCCACAATCTCCTTGTCGAACTTCGACGGGAACTGCAGCCAGTAGGCGTAGATGCCACGAAGCCGCTGCAGCCGTTCCCGGACGGAAACGGCCACATTCCGCGCCTGAAGTTCG
>ONYL01000085.1 GCA_900322035.1 uncultured Prevotella sp. | reverse complement strand
CAAAGATACACAAAATATCTCAACTTTCTATCGTGTAGTTACGATATTTGGCTGATTGGATGGGCTTGCCCCAGCCACGGAACTTTTCCGATGGGCCGATCTTCTCATCATGCTCTCTCTTCCATTGCTCCCATCCTCCTTTATAGGTGAAGGTTCTGCTGTCTTCAGGGGAGAAAAGAGCGTCGGGAAGAAGTTGACTCAGTTCATTCAACCTTTCAGCTTCCTTGTCACCTTTAAGAAGAGAATAATCGTCAATCAGAGGTCTATCTTCCCATTTAATGTCTCCGTCACCAAATTGATATTTCTCTGGAACGGGGAATGGTGATATTGTGTAAAGTGTACTATGCATAATATTGTAGTTTTTAAAGCGCGACTCTGTCTATGAGGTTGTGCCGAAGTGACCTATTCCAAATTATTGCTCTGTTCCATATTCCTGGTATAACTGATGGACTATGACACTTACTGCTTCTTCGGCTGTTTTTCCAAACAATACTCATCGACAAGATAGATATCGCTGCGACAATGCAGATCAGCAACTCCATCTTGCATCATCTGGAAAGTCTGGGAATGATAGAAGCCGTCCATAGCTTCCTCAAGTGAAATATGCAGTTTATCGGCTATGCCTTTGATAATACGAGCATACTTGGCTTGCAAAATATTCTGTTTGGCATCCATTATAGTTCCTCCGTTCTGATATAGGTGAGATATTTATCGATGAGTCGTTGGTTGAGGAGGCAAATCTGATGGTTCGGCTTCTCATATTTTAGGCGTTTGAGGGCGTCTTGTTTGGAAATCTCTTCTGCGAAATAGAGTTCTACTGTTCGGAAGATTCTGTCATTAGCGACACCACCTTCAACCGCATCGAAGTGTTCTACTGGCATCAGTTTTCTATTGGCAGCTATGAAGTCGAGCCATTCTTCATTGTAGGAGTCAAACACCTTAATGTTTTCTTTTCTCCACTCATTATTCAGTTCGTAAACGTTAAGATATGCCTTTCTCCCTCTAAGTTTGAAGCGCTCAGCATAACGAACAGCCTGCTCATGAAGCACAGTGACATAAAAGCCTTTGCCGAAATCCAAAGCTTCACGCGAGTGCAGTACATCCGGTTTATCCACGATCATATAAGAAGAATGATAGACTATCATTCGAGCGCTCCTTTCTCCTTCATATAATCAATGAGATCATCAGCAATGTAATCGCTGCTGAAGGTATGAAGAGCATCGTAGCCCTTGACAATATATCCCCTTAGTATGCCCGACTTTTTAAGTCGGTCATATACATCGGTTTGATTCATATTGAGCTTTGAAGCTACGAGACCGATACAGTATACTGCAAAATCGAGTTGGTCGAAGGTCATACTTTTTTCTTTGTTACAAAGATAATAACTTTATTTTAAAGCCACAAGCGTATTGAGTGAAAATGCCTTCGATTTCCTATATGGTAAGGTGAAAGATGCCAATTTTGATGACGACCGCTACACGCTGCTGATTTATTATGTTTTTTCGATTATTATTTCTTAAACACCTTGCCACATTCGGTGCATTGGTAGTACTTGCCGTCTTGTTTGGGCGATACCAGCAAAACGTCACCAAGCAGAATAAACGGCGATATGATAAAACCATATAGCTTGACAGACGCAAGAGCCTTCACAAAATTAGGCAGGATGAGTCCCGCGCAGCCAAGGATTATTAAGACAATGCCAAGGAGGATTGTGGGTGTTGATTTTTTGTCCACTTCCTTCTGCACGACTTTGATCTTGTCACTCCCACAACGGGGACACCATGGCAACTGTTCTGAGCGAGACGTCCGTATCCCCTTGAGGATGCGCAGACTTTGCTCATAGTCTTTCTTGAACACTCTCACCGCAATGCCTGGATTTGGTCCGTATGCTCCATACGCAGGGTCGTTGAGTTCGTCATGAAGGGAAGCGGTGATACCATTGCTCGCCAACTTCGCAATGATCTCGTCGGCAACAATCGTATTGTCGCACTTTGTTAAAGTAATGAGTCCTTCGTTGTCCATAATCGTGATTGTTTAGTGTTGAAGCTTTTCTCTGCCACAAAGAAACGTTAATCTTTCCGTATTTTGCCCGGTTGTAGCTCAGGAAAAATCACTCTATCTTCCATTCGTCCACCGTGTGCTTGCCGGCATCGAAGCGGATGCCGACCTTCATCACCCGTCGGCCGTCGGTGAGATAAGGCTTTGCATAGCCACGGGCATCAATCTGGTCAAGAGCATGGCGTGCCGTGTCACCCACCTTCAACTCCATGACGTAGATGGTGTCGGGCATGAAGATGACCATATCCACACGTCCACCTGCCACCTTCACCTGCGTGCGCACATAGACATTGAGCATAGAGAAGATGAGATAAAACGTGTATTCATAGAAGCCTTCTTTCGTAGTTGCTTCGGCCAGTTTCTGCTTGAAGCCTTCGATATAGGGAATTCCGGCGAGATAAGACTGCATGTGACTCATGGCAAGGTCAATGTCGCCCTGCTTGAGTGCTCTCCAGAATTTCAAGGCAAAGCCTACTTGCACGTCACCGCTGTTTAAGCCTGTATAAGTAGGCAGCAAACCATTAATATAGCCTACGCGTACTTCCTGATTGGGAATGGACAGAAAGTATGTCTCGCCTTCTGCATCGTAGTCCTTAATCGTGAGGTAGCCGCTCTGATAGAGCAACGGCAGAGCATCCTTCATATTCTCTGTGGGCTGGTCGAAAGCCGACTCGGGCACATCGAGCGAATCGAGCGAGGTGATGTCGGTATGGAAGTGCTGCATCTGCTTGATGAGGAAGGTCGGAGTGCCGGAGGCAAACCAGTAGTTCTTCAATAATCGGTCGCCTAAGGCATTGAGCAGGCTGAATGGATTGAACACCGCATCAGCACCACCGGCGAAATGGTAGCCGTCGTATTTGAACTTGATTTTGGCGTACATCTCCTTCGGAGTCAGCTTGAAGTCCTTGGCCATTTCGCAGATATCCTCCTTGAAAATAGTTTGTACCTCATGCTCGGTAAATCCACAGATCGTGGCAAACCTTGGGAGCAAGGAAACATTCTTCAAGTTGTTGATAGTAGAGAAGATGCTCAGCTGCGAAAACTTTGTGATGCCGGTGATGAAACAGAACTTGATATACTGCTCATTAGCCTTGAGTGGCACATAGAACTCCTGCATGACCTTGCGCATCGCCTCGAGCGTGGTTTGATCGTGAAGCGAGTCGAGTAAAGGGGCGTCGTACTCGTCGATGATTACCGCTACCTGCTTGCCCGTCTTCTTATAAAGAAGTCTGATCAGTCCGTCGAGTTTCTCTCCTGGTGTCAACTCGTCGGGATTATCCTCATAGACGTCCAACCGCTTCAACATCAAAGTCAGCGCCCGTTGAAGCTCTTTGGCTGTAGACCTTCCTTTTGTGGTACTCAAATCGAGATGAAGCACGGGATATTGCGTCCATTCCTTCTCAAGGTTCGTGATCTTCAATCCCTCAAACAACTCGCGGTCACCTTTAAAATACGATTCCAAAGTAGACGTGAGCAGCGACTTGCCAAAGCGGCGGGGACGGCTCATGAATACAAAAGTAGCATAGTGGGCCAACTGCCATACCAAGTCGGTCTTGTCTACATAGGCAAAACCTTCTTTAATGATTCTCCCAAAGGTCTGTATCCCTACCGGATATTTTCTCGTCAACAGCTCCATAGTGCGTTCATTCTTGTTCCTTTTGCAAACTTACGCAATTTATTTGGTATTTGCAAAAGCTGATGATGAAAAGTTATCTGTATATCGGAACATGACTTATCTCCCCCAACCATGTATCAACCAAATATAAAAGTAATGTTTAACCGGGTCAACCAACATTAAAAATAAGGCTTAAAGTAGTCAACCAAAAGCGTTAAACTACAGAGGGCTTTGAGCCGCACGAGGTCAACACGGGCATGGTGGCGAGCGCTGACAGTAGGACGAGTGCTATGGCCACTCTTTTCTTTGATATCTTTCTCATTGGGCTTGTATGCTGTTATTTATAGGATGTCACGGTCAGCAGTTTCTTGATGTCATTGAATGGCGCCGATGTAGTAACGTGCACGGTCTTCTTCTCACCCGGGAGGAGGTCGAAGAAATTGTCGCTGAAGCAATGGTCTACGCTATCGATGCTCAGACAGACGGCACGTGCAAAGGCATCGGCCTGCAAGGTGATGTCTACGCCTCCCTTGGCCGGGCTGACAAGTGTGGTGATGTGGGCGTCGGGATAGCACATCTCTTTCTGCTTCAGCAGCTCAT
>ONYL01000084.1 GCA_900322035.1 uncultured Prevotella sp. | reverse complement strand
ATCGATTTAAAACATTAACTTTGCAGCCGTAAAAATACTTGAAAAACGAGTGACCGCATATCGCCGGAATCACTGACCGCATATCGAACGGAATTTGTACAAGACCACGAAGTATAAGTACATGCTCGCAGAAAGACACTTCCTGGATATGCTCCGGTCAAGATACGGAAAGGAAGACATGGGGCTGTACAGGCTGTCACCCGTAATCATCGAGGACTACTTCCAATATCTGACGAACTTCAAGGGGCAGAACAACAACACAGCCTGCAAGTCCCTCAAGACTTTAAGGAGCATCATCTTGTTCGGAATCAGGCTCGGCGTGATAGTCAGTGATCCGTATATTGGTATAGTCCATCACTTAGACCCGGTGAAGCGCACTTACCTTACGGACCGTGAGCTGCACGCCGTCATAGTTAAGAAGCTCGGCACCAAGCGGCTTGAACGGGTGCGCGATGTATTTGTGTTCGCATGCTATACGGGCATGTATTATTGTGAGATCAGCCGCCTGAAGGACGATGACGTAGTTGAAAGCTGTGGCAAGAAATGGATAAACACCCACAGGAAGAAAAACGGACAGCCCGTATTTGTCCCGCTTCTTGACAAGCCGCTGAAGCTCATCCGAAAATACAGAAGGATGCGCAGCAAGCAGGATGATGACAGCCTTTTCCCGTTGAAGTCATCCACAAAGACAAATGAATATCTGAAAGAAATTGCCGGCGTGTGCGGAATCAACAAGAATCTCACATTCAGAGTAGCCCGTTATACTTTCGCGACGCTGGCGCTGATGAATGGCGTCCCCGAGGAGACGATTGCCGTGATGCTTGGACACAGCAGCACGAGATACACCCAGATCTATGCCCAGATGACCAACAAAAAGGTGCTTGATGACATGGACAAGTATGGTGGCAGACTCAAAAAACTAGGACTATGATAATGGCAGTCTGACGCCCTGAGAGGATAAGAATGAATTCTGTAATCTAATAAATTTGCGAATGCCTATAGAGTTGCACCTGCATTTGGAGGATGACAACACTATAGGCTTAAGTATATAATAGACAACTAAAATTAGGATTAAGAAAAAGTGAGACAACTTTATTTAGGTTTAAGGCATCAAGGTAGTCAGCCAAAATCAGGAAGCTACACACGCTTTACTTCAACATTCCTCCGTATGTCAAGTATGTTCTTCTCTATTTCCCTTTTAGAAGGCAAAACGAATACTTCTTGTACTGTCCTTTCCACCATCTTTGTTATTATAATGAAATACATAAACGTTAAGGCCCTTGCTTTTGGCATACTCTATCATGTGCTTTGTGCCGTGGCTCTCGCCGTCCCAAAAGGCTATCAGCCCGTTGGCAATATCGCCCATCAGTTCATTGCGTTTGAAGCCAGCACTGCGCCAGTGACTTTTCCAGTTTGCCGGATAAACTTCGAGCGTCAATCCCTGCTCGTTGGCAAACTGCTCCCCAAGCAAGTCCGCACCTTTGGCATGACCCGACATTATGATGAGCTCATGTTTGCAAGCTAGATGGTCTACGATCGGCAAACAACAAGACCTCAAATAATCGTAATCATTGAAGTCGCGTCCATCTATGTTGCTTTCCAAATAATTGGATAATATTTATTGTTTGTTAACTTTTTATTACTAATTTACTATCAATCACTTAGCGTGAAGTTGAGAGTTTGGAGTCTTTTGAGAGAGACAATAACACTCATTCCTGACATTTTGCCAGGATATAGTTATTGCAAGAAAACAGGACCTATCGGACAAACTTCTATTAGAGGACATGGACGTATCCGTACCACAATTTACTTCTTCAGAGGATAGGTAAAGGCGCAACAAACTATTTTTAGGACAAAGCCTGCATGGCTCGTCAATCATGGAGAGGAGTCGCCTTATCAAAAGTTGGCCAATAGGAGCCTGTAATTATCTTATATTTCCCAATTGTATGGTTCATACTTTCTTTTGTTCTTCAGTACGGAGAAAATGATGTTGGACATCTTCCTCGCAATTTTTACAATTGCTTTTTGTGGACCCACCTTCCGCCTGTAGGCAATGTATGCCTGTCCGAGGCCATAGTCACGGGATATTGCGACCCAACAAGTCTCTATTATCATCGGACCGAGTTGCTTGTTACCCCGGAATGTCATCTCGCCGTGGAATTCCTTGTCCCCGCTGCTGTGACAAGTCGGGATGAGGCCGAGGTAACTGGCGAACTGTTTCTCATTCTTGAATCTTGTCACATCGTAGATTTCAGTCAATACGGACATCGCCACAATAGTCCCAACGCCGGGAATGCTCATCAACAGCTCGTAGTTGTCCTTGTATCTGTCAAGCAAAGCGAGATTACGCAGCTCTCTTGTCGCTGTGAGCAACGCTGACCGCTGGGTCTCGACCTGCATAATGAGAAGGTCAAGGGACTTGCGTGTCGGAGAGAGCAGTGCGACATCTTCCTTGAGCCATTTGATGAATGCTCGTGACCAGTGAGTGTTAGGCTTGGCGAAAATCTCTGGCATCTTTACACCGTTGCAATGGAGCATATGCTTGATTCGAGACCTGTTTCCGCCGAGTTGCTTTTGAATGGTCTTTCTGACTCTTACCACGGAACGGTCATCTATGTTCTCACGCTTACGGATGTATATCGGGCGTATCTCGTCTGCTCGAAGTGAACGGGCAAGTTTCAATGCGTCAACTCTGTCTGTCTTCATCACCTCCTCGTACTGGGTGGTGGGAACGTCGGCCGCGTGTGTCACGACGCAGTCTATATTGTATTCCTTGAGGGCGTAGTAAGTGGAGAAGCCGCTGAAGCCTGACTCATAGACGGCATGGTACTCGCCGTCTGGGAAATGCTTTGTCAAAAAGTCAAAGAGCACCTTTGCCGAGGATACCTGAGAGTATCTCTTGACAAATCCTGACTCTGTCAGCACTGCGACCTCCCAAGTTCGGGCGTGGACATCGATTCCTATAAAAATCTTTTGTCCTTTGAAAGAAATTTTGTTCCTTTGCATATGGGTACGGTTTTAATTGTTTTTGTATATTGTTCTTTCATTTGCAAAAATACAATCCAATTATTACCGTGCCAACTTTTTACTTTATTTTTTGCCTGATCCCCCTTTCATCGCATTGAGGGATGCGAGGGTTCTCGAAGCGTAGCGGAGAGGTTCATCGCGTTTCTCAATGCGAAAAAAAACTATACTCCGCAGGGGGGCAATGAGCCCGTCGCCCGGTTTGCGGTTGCAAACATAGTAACTATTTCTTTTGTATGCTATCTTTTTTCCCTATTATTTCTTTATAAAATTCTCTTTTAACCCTTTTCTCGTTTGTATTACACCATTGCTTATGCCATCCTATCAAATCTGACAAATGATGGCGAAAGATATAAATGCTTATGCTCAAAAGATATATCCTCATGAATTTCCAGAAGAACACTGTCAATGATTTACAAGTACGTTTGTTCATTTTTTGTGGCTTTAAACGTTAGATACATTAGAAAATACTCACATACTCCTTTATGTCCCGCTTTGCCATCAACAGTTTCATAATGAGCATCATCAATGATGTCCTCCGGCTGTCATTCTCGTCCCAGTCAGTCGTGTGGGAGGCATACTGGGTAATGGAGTTGTGAAGATCCCACATACTCATATTGCTTTTCATGCTTGCCTCATGGAAGTCTCCAACCGTATAGCCAGCCTTTGAGTATTCATCCTCCAATTGCTTGATGGGTGCAAGTTCCATGCACTTCTGTTCAGGAACATTACATTGACGAAGTATTTGTGCCGCCTTTCCAACCTCACGCAGTGACGCGCTTGTGTGCATGGCTGTTTTTGCAGCATCGACGAAGCGACTAAGAGTAGAAGTCATAAAGCCGTCGTTCTGAGGGATGTCAAGCAGCTGCCGCAATCTCTTATCATCCAACTCGAATGACTGGCCAAGCTCGTTACGAACAGTAGCCGTCTGCCCGTTAGAGCAGATTTGGCGGATGTAGTAGTTGCCGTCATCCACCTCGCCTGGATTCCAACTGAAAAGACCGTTGTCAATGATATTGTCATCCTCCCCGATATCGGTGATATTCTCGTTCTCAGGACTCAGCCGTACCACAAGCCCGATACCGTCATCGTCAATTTCAATGGAGTCTGGAGCATATTTGTTCTTGTCCATGAACATCTCCAGAAATCCGAAGAATGCCATAGGAGCTATTACCTTAGCCTTGACGGGAACGGCACTCTTTATCGTCCTGTTTTCCGGGTCGGCTACCAACGCGAGGCTGTCCGTATCGGTGTAGCTGCTTGAGATTGTCATATAATTGCGGAAGTTGTTCATCCCCCGCTCACCGAAAGCCTTGCCGACGGTCTCCGTCTGCTTGTGGGTAACGCCGATGAACTTCTCTATCTTATTAGAGACTTGCGGTGAAGTGGAAAGCAATATGCCACCGATATTGAAAGAATTGTTGCCTACACTGAACAGCTCGCCACGGTTCACAACTCTGAAATACGGGCAGACCTGCTGCAGGAGCCGGTTGCGTGTTGATTTATATGTTTGATAATCCATAATCGTTATTCCTCATTGATGTTATTGAAAAGTTTGTCAAATTTGTCGGCGAAATCGTGAATCTGACCAACTGCATCCGACTGTAGCTTGCGCAGTGCCATGTCCTGTTGGTACCGCTTTCTGTCATACTCCACGTCGCCGGTAGTGCTGAGATTATAGTAGAGTTTCTTGCCGACATCACCACGGCGGTGCTTCGTAAACACTATGTATCGGTCAGAATAGATATTATTCGGGTTGTCAAGGCGCAGTTCCATCATAGCCGTAATCATGTGTTTCAGTCGGTTCGACCCTATGAACGCACCAGCTTTGGTTACTTGTTGTATGGTAAGGAATGTCGTATTCTTTTTTATTTTGTTGCTGCCGAGGTTATGCTTCTTGATCAATGACAGAAGCAGACTCTCGGCTTTCTTCATTGTCGTATTCTCTTCCTCCTTGATAATTCCCTGCAACTCATAGAACGAGTCTATCGCCACTATATCCCATCCCTCTTCAAGCGCGTCACGAACCGTTTCCCAGTTGTGCGTCTCTTCCTCAAAGTTGCTGTCGATGAAAAGAATATTGATGTCGCCGAACTTAGGGAAACGCTACACATAGACGGCAAGGTCAATCTGGTTCATCTCCGCACTGATGAAGAGTATCTTCAACTTAGGGTTTCGCATCCCGATGTCGGCAATCATGTCAAGGATGATTGTAGTCTTGCCTACGCCAGGGTCTCCGATAATCATGTAGTTCACTCCCTTCGGCAGTCCACGGTATGAGCAGAGCAGTTCGTCAAGAACCGTTCCGGTAAGATAGTTCTTGAAGAGACTCTTGTCGAAGTCAAGGTCTCTCATCTTAACAATGCCGTTCATACGCTTGTTCTAATCTTGCCAATGGTGTGCAAGCAGCCAACAGGATAAGGAAGTCGTTCCTTTCCCGTTGGCCAAACCGAGAGAATTTACAGATTAATCCAATGCCTTGAAATCAAAGTCGGCCTTACTGCAACAAGATTTCTTGTAGTCAAAGCCATACATACGCATGTACGTCTCCTGAATTTCCTTTGCTCCATTATAGAAAGGATCACTGGTGTACATCTTGGTTGTAATTGTCACTGCCATCTCAGGAGTGAGCACCTGCCCGTTGCTACGCTTAATGCGCTTGGGCGTAACTCTGAAAACTTTTCCCATAGTTCTTTGCTTATAATTAAAACAACAGTGCAAAGATATTATGAGGTGGTCCAAAAACGCTGCCCAAGCGCAATAAATTTCGACCTGTACGGGTGGATATGACAGAATTTTAAGCTGCAAGCTTAATGCTGATTCTGCTATCCCTTAGCCAAGTTGATAATTCGTTATTCATT
>ONYL01000081.1 GCA_900322035.1 uncultured Prevotella sp. | reverse complement strand
CGGTAGGAGCGTAAGCCTGGACATGACCATTTTCCTTCCCCTTTACATATAAACTTACCATGAATCCACGGAAAAAATCCGCTGTGCCGCATTTACAAAAGTAACTAAAAGGGCTGACGCCTCGTGAGAAGTGTCAGCCCTAATTTTGTACAATCAAAAAAGTTTTAGCGGACAGCAATAAATTATGATACACCCTCCTTCTTAGGTTGGCTTGCCGTTCTTTTTACCGCAGGATTCACCTAACTCACTATTTGTTGTCTGTTGCATCCATACCGTGGTTGAAGAACCGGTGCTCGGCCAACTTTTCCCATTTTGTTCCCGGCTGCCCATAGTTGGCATAGGGATAGATACTGATGCCGCCACGGGGCGTGAAGAATCCGGTCACCTCGATATATTTCGGGGCCATCAACCGGATGAGGTCTTTCATAATCACGTTGACGCAGTCTTCATGAAAGTCGCCATGATTGCGGAAACTGAAGAGATAGAGTTTCAGGCTCTTGCTCTCCACCATCCTTTCTGCCGGCACATAGCTGATGCGGATTTCGGCAAAGTCGGGCTGCCCTGTGATGGGGCAGAGACTGGTAAACTCCGGACAGTTGAACTGTACCCAATAGTCGTTCTCGGGATGTTTGTTTTCAAAGGTCTCCAAAACCTCAGGCGCATAGTCGCTCTTGTATTGGGTCTTGGTTCCGAGTGCCTTCAACCCTTCTTCTTTTCTTTCCATTTTCTTGCTATTCTTGTTGTTTGTTGTATTTGTTCTCGACGGATGGCTAAAACATCTGACAAACATTCACGGGACTCTATTTTCCATGATGAGCTCGAAAGACCCACAGCTCTCGCATTCCGCCGAAATAATATGCGGTCAAAGGTTGAATATCTTCAGCACATTGTAGGATATTCCCTCGTCGTAGACATCCTCACCCTCATGACGTTTCAAAGCCTTTACCACACGGATGGTAACGGGCAGTGCCACTACCTCGTAGAGCGTTTTCAGCACCACTTGCCACAGCATGAGCTTGGGAAGTTCTGTTATCGGCACCACACCGCCCAAGGCTAAGGGAAAGAAGATCACGCTGTCGGCACTCTCGCCCAACACTGTGCTCCAGATGGCACGGAGCGAAAAATGACGGCCACCGTCGGCAATCTTCATACGGCTCATCACGTAGGCGTTGACAAAACTGCCACAGAGAAAGGCCACGAAAGAGGCACAGGCAATGCGGGGAGCCAAACCGAAAACGGCATGGAATCCTTCCTCGTTGTGCCAGTAGGGCGCACCGGGAATGGCATCGCAGAGAGCTCCCATGACAACAAAGAAGGCGTTCATGGCAAAGCCCATCCAGATGAGCAGCCGGGTCTTGCGGTAGCCCCACACTTCGCATACGCAGTCGTTGATGATATACGATACGGGAAAAACCAACAGTCCGCCCGTCAGGTTGACAGGACCGATGGCGATTTGCTTTGTTTCGAGTACGTTGGCCGTGATGAGACAAACGCAAAAGAGTATGCTGAAAAGCATAAACAGCACGCTCACTTTCTTATCTTTTTCCATTTCTTGTTTTTTAAGAGGTGTTCAAGCACTCTTTGATAATCCGCAATTTTCATCGGGAATTATGGGCGGGTCAATTCTGGATTATCGTTTGGGGCTGCAAAGTTAATGAAAAAAATCCATAAATATGGCGTTTATTGATTTTATTGTTGTATTTTTGCGGCTAATCATCAAAAATAAACAAAACATGAATAATATGAGAAAAATCCTAAGTTTGGCTTTTGCGACAGTCTTTGCGCTTGGCGCAAAGGCGCAAGATGTGAAATATGTCATCACCGGAAGGGTACCCGACTCCGTGAAACAGGTTGTGGTGGTGCAGGATCTCAACCAGAAGTCCATGCGCCAGATTGCTGTCGACAACGGCAAGTTCTCTGTGGAGGGAACGGCTCCTGTCAATGCTTTCATCTCTGTCATCTCTGGAAAGGAGGGCGGACTGACGATGGTCAACGACCGTACGCCTGTGACGATGAATCTCAAGAACGGCTCCTTGACGGGATCGCCGCTCAACGTGCAGTTTGCCGAGTTCCAGAATACTATGAACGGGTTTGACCAGAAAGCCATGAAACTCTATCAGGAGCAGCAGGAGCTGAGTGAGCAGGCTGAGAATTTAGGTTACGCCGCTAAAATCGAGTCACTCGCCGAGCAGGAGGAACAAATAGAGAGACAACAGAATGATGCCCTGAAGCAGTATGTGGCGCATCACAAGGGCGATGTCACACCGGCCTTTTATCTGGCGCAGGCTTTCTACGGTTTCGACTACGACGAGCTTAACGCTATGCTCGACCCCACGGCTGCTTACTACGGCAACAAACTGATGGAGCGGCCCAAGATGCAGCTCAAAGCCTTGGAGAAGCGTCGCCCCGGACTGATGTTCACAGATTTGGAAATGCAGGACATGAGCGGAAAGACGGTGAAACTCAGCCAGTGGGCTGGCAAGGGCAACTATGTGCTCGTTGACTTCTGGGCTTCCTGGTGCGGTCCCTGCCGTCAGGAGATGCCCAATGTGGTGGAAGCCTATCAGCGCTACCATGCGGCCAAGGGCTTTGAGATCGTCGGTGTGAGCTTCGACTCCAAGGCTGAGTCTTGGAAGAAAGCGGTCAAGGACTTGGGCATGGACTGGCCTCAGATGTCCGACCTCAAGGGATGGAACAGTGCTGCCCACACGGCCTACGGCGTGAACAGCATTCCCAGCAATGTGCTCCTCGACCCACAGGGCAAGATTGTGGCCAGCGACCTGCGCGGCACTGCACTTGCTGCCAAGCTCAAAGAAATTTATCAATAGGAATAAAGCCTCATACATGAAAAACTGCCGTTGCCTCATTGCGGGGCAACGGCAGTTTGTGTATATTCTGTTTCACTTCCTTATCATACACGATATAGCGTCTGGAGGTGGATGCTTTCATAAGCAGCGGCCGTTATCTTTAGGAGAAGATAACGGCCGCTAAAGGTGAATCGTTCAGGAGATCGGCAACAACATTGACCGATGTTTATTTCCAGGGATCATAATCTTGGTGATTCCCTGAATTCCAAGGATTGGAGTCTTCCGTGTCAAAGCCGAATTCAGACTCTTTGGAATCGGCCCAGGGAGACTGCTCTGTCCCGGCTAAGAGGGTAGGCAACTCGAAAGCCGGGATCAAGCCGGTCTGAGGTTTGATATATTGTTCTTTCATGATTGATTATGTTTAGCGGATGATTACCTTCTTTCCATTTACGATGTAGAGTCCCGAAGGCAGAGTGACCGTCTGCGGCTGGTTGGGCTCAACCGTTGCTCGCCATACGAGAACTCCTGTTGCGGAAGCTATGCTGACGGGTGTCTCGCTGGAGGCGTACAGTGTCAGTCTGCCGTGTCCACCCTTGATGTTCAGTCCGTTGTCGCTGACGGTTGGGGTGAAACCGATGGATGTCGGTTCGTCGAACGAAACTTCGAATCCGTCCATATCCTTGGCACTGCCACCGTTGGTGTAGCTGAAGTAGGCACGGAAGGGATAAACGTAGACGTTGTCATACTTCTTGGAGAGGTTCTTCGAGTTGTAGAACTTGTTCTGTGCGAAGTAGAACCAGCCAGTGTTCTTGGCGAGCTTCTTGCCGGAATAGGATCCGTAGTTCGTAAAAGTATACGGGGAATTGCCGATAGTACCCTTGGCCGTCTCGCCCACGAAGGTGTAGTCTTCCTGCATGTCATTGGGCGTGGCGTAGATGTCTGAGCCATACTGCAGGATTTCGAAGGAGGTGTCACCTTCGTCGGACGGCTGTGGCTCCACCTTCACCATATAGGGCGTATTCGGTACCGAAGTGCTGATACTTACAGGTACAAAGTATGCCTTGCCCCAGTAGTTGGTTGCCTCACCACCGGTCTCACTGTCAGCCGACAGGCAATTGTCGCTTTTCATTTGATAGAGCGTGAAGCTGCTGTTGTCGTTGCGGTGCACACTGTTGCTCAACTCGATGGAGAAGGGCAGCACCAGCGTGGCGAGCGTGGCCTTGCCGTTCATCGGATTCGTCACCTTGCGTGAGTAGGCCGCATAGTTCTCTGCCGGCACCGTGATCTTATAGGGCGAGTAGAAGGGCTGCTTGTCGGTGATGATGATGTTCTTGCAGGCGCGGTAGTCACCGCTCTGGGTCTTCGACACATAGTTGTCCTCATTGTAGACCGTACGCTGCGGGAAGAAGATGAGGCAGTTGGGATTGAGCTTGGCCTTCATCTCTGCCATGTTCTCCTTGCTCTCCACGAGTACAGAGTAGAGGTTGGTGTAGTCGAGATAGAGCACCTGGTCGGCCGTAAAGTCATATTGTTTCTCTGCAGCCTTCAGTGCATCCACCATCATGCTGACGCTCAGGAAGGCCTGGTTGCTGGGTATTTGATGCCCCGTTTTTCCTGCATATCCCTTCTCGTAGGCCTCGAAGGTACCGCCATACATAGGCTTCTCCTTGTCGCCCTCGTAGCAGGTGGCGTCGTAGAGCTTTGTCATCCGGCAGTAGGCATCATACTCCTTCACGTCCAGGTCGATTTCCATGAGGTAGAAAGCATAGTAGCGGTGCTCCATGGCTGTGGTGGGCGCGATGTTGTAGCGTGTCTCGTCGCCGGTGGTGAGGTAGCAGTCCTTGGCAGGATCGCTGACGGCCAATTCAATGTTGTCCGTGAAGGTGCCCTGCTTGCCCGTGATGGTACCCGAACCGTCGGATGCGGTGTAGCGAGCCTCAGAATAGGGATACTCCTCGAGGGTGGCGGCTGTGGCACTCACATTGTCGTTGGCCAGCTCGTGGGCATTGTTGTACTTGAAGGGCTGGTCTGCGCACCAAGAAGTACTTACCTTCGTAGAGGCTTTCTCATCGCCCTTGGCTTTGTATTGCTCGCCGTCGCCAAAGGTATTGTAATACTCCGACTTGACGAAGTAGTTACGGCCGTTGCCGTTGGTGCCATGGCCGTAGGTGGAATCCATGTACTTGCTGGTGAGGTTCTCGAAGGTGAACGTACATTTGTTGCTCTCGTCGGCAAAGGCGGTGGGAACGTAGAAGTGGAATGCTCCTCCGGCCACCTGGAAGTCGTTGCTGGTGAACTGCTGGGTAATCGTTTGTCCGTCCATTTTCTTGGGTCGAGCGTGTTGATGAAGGGGTTGAGCTGCTCCATCGTGAGGTTGTAGGTGATGAGAGCCTTGGTACCCTCTTTCAATCCCGAGATGGTGAACTTCACGGCGTCGTTGTTCAATCCGTCTACCTCAAGTGTAAGATCCTTGTCGTTGTTGCTAACCTTTGCCATTTCTTGTATATCTTTGCCGTTGGTGCCGTAGAGACTGAGGGTAAAGTCAGAGGGTGTGTAGGCAGGGTTGGTGACAGAGCCTGTGTTGGCTGTCCATGTAGCGGCATAATCGTTATCCGAATAGAATCGGGCACGATCGTTAGAATAACGGGAGAGATACAGATCGCCATACTTCACCTGATTG
>ONYL01000043.1 GCA_900322035.1 uncultured Prevotella sp. | reverse complement strand
TTAAAAAACATACATTTTATTGTGTATCCAATAAATTGTTATATTTTTGCAAACGAAAAGAGTTGTTTGACAAGCAAACATATGCACATTGCAGAAATTAGACCGTTGCTAAATTATTACCTCTATTGAGGTAAAACACTCATAAATCGCTCATTTTAAGCTATTCTGAATATTTGGGCAGAATTTTTCCAAAAAAGATCCCAACAAGGCCACTTCTGGCGGGCCGGTGGGTTGTCCCCTGTGATTCCCAGTGTTGCGGGTTAGAGAAATCTCACGGTTCTCAAACTATTCCTTTGATATTGTTTTGTCGTTTGCTCTTTTTCATGTAACTTTGCGGTAAATGACAAAACCTCATCAACTGATCACCATCTTGGGACCGACGGCGAGTGGTAAGACTTCGCTTGCTGCCCGGTTGGCCTACGAGCTCGACGGCGAAATAATTTCCGGCGACAGCCGACAAGTGTATCGTGGAATGACCATCGGTACGGGTAAAGATCTTGACGACTATACCGTTGCAGGGCATCCCATCCCCTATCATCTCATCGACATTTGTGAGCCGGGTGAGAAATATAACATCTTTCAATATCAGCAGGATTTTCTCCGTGCCTGGCATGATGTGATCAGTCGGGGTAAGTGGCCGATTCTCTGTGGGGGGTCGGGACTATATATCGAATCGGTGCTGCGTGGCTATGCGTTGTCGCCCGTAGAGCAAAACCCGGAGCTGCGCCGCAGCTTGGAGGGAAAGACATTGGACGAGTTGACCCGGATCCTCCTCAATCTGAAGGCACGGACGGGCAGCACGATGCACAACACCACGGACGTGGACACGCCCCAGCGGGCCATAAGGGCCATTGAGATAGAGACATTCAACGCGGAGCATCCCACGCAGCCCCGACAGATGGAGGCTCCCGACAGTCTTGTCGTTGGCGTGGCCATAGACCGCGATGAGCGACGCCGCAAAATCACGGCGCGCTTGCGGCGGCGGCTCGACGAAGGCATGGTGGATGAGATACGCTCGTTGCTCGCCAAGGGCATAAAGGCTGAGGACCTGATTTATTACGGACTCGAATATAAATATGTGACGCTCTACGCCATAGGCCAACTCGGTTATGAGGAGATGTTCCGCCAGCTCGAAATAGCTATCCATCAGTTTGCCAAGCGGCAGATGACGTGGTTTCGTGGCATGGAACGGCGCGGCTGCCGAATCCATTGGATAGACGCAGCTTCGAGTATGGAAGACAAGTTGCAGCAGATTAGGACAATGATAAACAACGGCTAAATGATAGATTCCAATCGGTGGGGCATCCTTTATTGCCCAAAGGCCAGCCTGCTCACTACGCCCAACAACCGCTGGGCGAGCGTGGAGCGGGTGTTGAAGAATGAGGGCATCGCCTACGACTTCGTCCAGAGCGAGGCCCGCGGGAGTGTGACGCGCTTGGTGAAGATGTTTATCAACAACGGCTACAAGACCATCGTCATCGTTGGAGGAGACAGTGCCCTCAACGATGCCGTCAACTGCCTGATGCAAACCGAGAGGCAGACGCGCGATGAGATAGCCTTGGGCGTTATCCCCAACGGCGTGATGAATGACTTCGCCCACTTCTGGAATTTCAAGGAAGGAGAGATAGAGCAGAGCGTGAGATGGCTCAAGCAGCGTCGCGTGAGGAAAATCGACGTGGGCTGCATACGCTACAAGAACAGGCATGGCGAGGCCTGCCGCAGGTATTTTGTCAATTGCGTCAACCTTGGCTATGTGGCCAATGTGATGAACCTGCGCCGCACCACCCGCCACATCCTTGGCTCACGCATGTTTTCCTTTCTTGTCTCTTTTGGTCTGCTCTTTTTCCAGCGGCTCGATTACAAGGATGCGTCTGAGAATCAACACCGATGTCATCGAGCGCAGGGTGATGACCGTTTGCGTGGGCAGCTCCACAGGCTATGGCCAGACACCGAGCGCTGTGTCCTACAATGGCCAGCTCGACGTGTCGGTGGTGTATCCGCCGGCCACCACCCAGCTGTTCGAGGGCATTTACCTTTTCCTCAGAGGGTGCTTCCTCAACCACAAGAGCGTGCATCCCTACCGCACCGCCCAGGTGAGCGTGGAGCAGGCTGTCCACGTACCCGTGAGCGTCGACGGAAGGCTCATCGACCAGCCTGTGCCTCCCTATTCGATTACGGTGGAGCAGGAGGCCATCAACTTCCTCATACCCTCGTAACTTGTCACAAAGCGGCATCGTCCCACAGGGGCGATGCCGCTTTGTTCTTGTTTCCACTCATTAGACGGCGGTTTCCTTATCGGGTGTCTCCCAAGGCGTCCTCCCCGCCTATTGACACGCTTGTTGGCTTGTTTTCGCGTCCCATGAATGCCGGGTTGTACTCGCACTCAGCCTTTACAGCCCCCGCGTGGTAGTTGCCGGGGCGGTCGATGTAGAATTCCGTCCTCAGCGTGTAGTCGCCTTTGGGCAGGGTCTCGAAGTAGTAGTCGGTCTGCTCGTCCATCGGACGCACGTAGCAGCCCAGCCGCCAGTCGTAGTCAGACAGTTGGCTGACGGGCATCAGACAGGCTGGACGATGGTCGGTGATGCGCACGAAGTCGTAGTCGCGGTCGGCGTGCACCTTGATGACCACCCTCACACGGTCTCCCACGTTGAAGTCACGCCGCGAGCAGTCTGCGGGTTCTATCGTGCGGCTCACAGCGAAGCCCTTGTTCTCATTGGGTAGGGCGGAAGCCACCTGCTCGTGCCAGCCTTTCACCACGGGCCAAGCCACCGACTGCGGCATGGGACCCGTGAGGAAAGCCTCCACGGCATCGGCCGTCACCAAGGGCGTGTCCCACTTCTGCGCCTTCTTCTCTTCCACCAACCATCGCTTCATGCCCATGAGCAGTGCGGTGTCGGCTGGCGCAATCAGCGACAGGGCGTGGATGGCCGCCGTCACGGTAGGAATCTTATAGTCGCGCCAACTGTAGTAGGCTTTCGGCGTATCGAAGTAGGTGACCCGGTCGGCGGTGGTGACGGCATACTGACCGAGACTCTCCATCATGCTGCGTGCAGCCTCCCGCCTTCCGTCCTGATGCAGTGCCGTGGCCACGCGTGCCTTGCCGAGTATGGTGAGGTAGGCTCCGTGTCCCTCTGCATGGTCCAAAAGGGTCTTCCGCGCTGCCTTGGCCTCCGCAGTGAGCTGGGCGGGCGTGAGTGACAGGGCGTAGAGAATATGGTAGGCTTCCTCCAAGTTGCATCCCGCCTCACCGACTTTCTCCAACTGCTTGGCATCCTCAACGAGCCATGCTGCCAGCCTCGTCCTTGTGGGTTGCAACAGATGCTCTATCTCGCTATGGTCTGCAACCAATGGGGCAAGCATCTCAGCCACTGTCACCGTGACGATACGGCTTGACGGCATTCCCGGCCACCAGCCGAAAGTGCCGTCGCCGCGCTGAAGCCGCTGCAGGTTGGACAAGGGTGTGTGGGCATCATGCGTGGTCTCCGATTCTTCCTCATCGTCGTCCAGCTCGTCAAGCTTGAAGGCCGTGTATACCTTTGCGGCCAACGACAGCGCGTCGCCGCCTCTCACCGAGTCCATCTCGCCCAAGGCCTCGCGTATGGCTTCGGAGGCAGGGCGGTCGATGGTTTCTATCTCCGCCACACGCTCCTTGTCTGAGGCGATGGCGATGGTCTTCTCCATTTTGTCCCTGTGGTTCCGCGCCGAGGCTTTGGCCCGCACGGTGATGCTTTGCAGCAGGGTGTCGGTGGGCACGCGGAGCGGGGCGGCGATGGTTTTCGACATGGAGGGCTGCAGGCTGAACCTATATTTCTCGTCCATCAGAGACGCCCCTTTGTCAACGGCCAGCACGGCCAAAGCTCCCTTTAGCCGCCCATCTCCCATGTTGCTCACCGTGAGCGGCAGCAGAGCTTTGTCGCCCCGGCGGAGGAAGCGCGGCAGGTTGTCGGCCACCATCAGTGCCATGCGCGACTGCACCGTGGTGTCGAGCGAGGCCACGCCCCCCTCACGGTCGTGTACAAGTCCTTGCAACCGCCACGTGGTGACATTGTCGGGCATGGTGAAGTCGAACGAGGCGAGACCTTTTCGGTCGGTCACTGTGGCCGGAGCCCAGAGGGCGAGGGTGCGGAAGTTGCGTCGCGAGCGCCCCTCGGACTCTGCGCTCCTCTCGGCGCGCCGTACCATTCTGTTGGTGGAGAGGTTCTTGTCCACTTGGGCCTTGGAAAAGCTTCTGTCTTCCGACTTTACCTCAACGTCTTTCTTGATGACGGGTGCTTCGAATTTTTCCCCTGGTGCCACATAGCCCAATGCTACCACCTCCTGCAGGCTGTTTTCATCATCTTTGAGGGAAATGGCGACCGACTCGCCGCCGCGGACCGTCAGTGTGGATGGCTGACAGCCGATGTAGGAGACGGTGAGCTGTGCCGTGCCACTGACGGGGATGGAGAATGTCCCATCCAAGTCGGTTATGCCGGTTTTCCCTTGGCTGGTCATCAGTATGGCTCCTGTCACGACCTCGCCCGACGCATCGTACACAGTGCCATGGCAATATCCAGTCTTGGGCTTGCCTTTTCCGCCCAAGGTCCATCCGCCCAACTGATAGGCCACTGCCCGCGCGTTGGCTTCAAGGCTGATGAGGCCGTCGGCAAAGGTAGCGGGACGGATATCTGTTGGAGTCAGCAATCTCAGCCGTTTTGTCTCGTAGGTGGTTTGTCCATCGTTGTCGATGGTTGTGGTGTAGCTGGTTGGCAGATCATCCTGCATTTCCCATTCGTTGGTCCAGGTGTTGTCGCTGATGAGGTCGAGTCCACTGTCGTAGAGTGTCACCATGACCTGTGCGTCGGCTGGCTGTCCTGAGGGTCGGATCACCCGCAGCCGCCACTCCTGTCGCTGCCCTGGTTCTACCACGCTGCCCAACTGTTCCCATTGGGCGTGGAGTCTCTCGGCCGTGTCCACAAAGGGGAGTCTGAGGTCGTAGCTTCCCATCTTGCCTTGGCCGTAGGCAGCCAATGAGAGGGTGACGCCGCCTCCGTAGGCATCCCTATTATATAATAAGGTTCGCGTGATGACGGTGTCGGCCATCGCCATGGAGCCACGCTCCAACAGGCTGTCGGCCGACCGCAACTCATAATAAAGCGTAAGGTCTTTCTCCGTGGTTCCCATCTGTACAACCACTGGCTGTCCGTTGTCCTTGAATTCGTCGGCCGATGCCGCAGTCCAAAAAAAAGTGGGGTGGGAAAGGCGGTGAGCTGCTGGGTCGATGACGGAGAGGGAGCAAGTCAGTGTGTCGCCCTCGGCCCACATCCTCAGCTCATGCTGTCCGGCCTGCAGTGTTTTGAGGGGGATGAAGCCCGACTGGTTGGCCGCCATCTCGCCTTGCGTGCCGTCGTCGAGCTGCCAGCTTACGTTGCCCTCCACCTTGTTTCCCTGGGCGTCGCGGAGCGAGCAGTTTATGGCAAGCAGCGAGTCGCGGCAGTAGCCTTTGGGCTTACTCTGATAGAAATTGCTGTTGTTGCATGAGAGGAAGGCTTTCTTATTGCTGTAGGTCAGAATCACATTCTCCGTGCGCTGCTGGCCGTCAGGTGCTGTCACGGTGTATGCCTTCCAAAGATGGCTGGTATATGAATTGTTCTTGTCGAGTGGCACGGCAATGCGGGCCGTGAACATCCCTTTGCTGTCGGTGGTCTGGGTGGTGTCGCCCTTGGTCTCCACCTTGGCTCCTGCCACAGGAGCGCCATTGAGCAGGAAGACGCGACCGCTCACGGTCACGGTGTCGCCGGGCATGTAGTGGGAGGGAGAGGTGTGGAGGCTCACTTGCAGGCTGCCCAACTTGTATTCCTCAATCCTGAACGACAGGCCGCCGCCATCGACATTGACGTCGTCAGCGTTCTTGCCTATGGGCTGGCCGATGAGTCGCTCCACCTGCGCAATGGCTTCCTCAGCCTTCCATCGAGGTTCGGCCATGCCTGTGTATTCGTTGCCTGTAGTCCATTTGCCGGTAAGGGGAATGTCGGCATAGGCCGTGCCGTAGTCGTCGGTGGTCACGTCGATGGTGGCCATGGGCGGGCCATACTCCCTCGTGTTGTAGAAGAGCAGTTGCAAAGGTGTGCGGACCAGTGCCTTCCGCCTGTGTCCCGGCCGTCTCGCAAAGGCCACTATGGCCACATGGGCCGTGTCTCCCGGGCGGTAGAGGGCACGGTCGGTGTAGGCGTTGATGAGAATTTGGCAGGCATTGGCGCCCTCGCTTCCGTTCAGGTAGACAAACTCGGCCTCGCGCCAATGGTCCTTTTCCGTGAATGGACGCACGTACATCCCCTCTTCTATGTAGGGCACTATGGCCTCGCCCTGGGCATTGGTGGTGAACACGCCATGCACTGAGGGGTCTGCCGCCACGGTGTCCACCTCGATGTCGTCGATGTCGTATTCAGCCGAATCCACTATGGCAATGTCCACATTGTCGTCGGTTTCGGCGGAGTCTGCCACCACGTCGGCCATGTTCGTGTCGTTGTCAGCCTCCTCCATTGAATAGTCCTTTTCGTCGCCTATCCCAATCTTCGCCCCCGCCACTGGACGGCCTGAGCGGGTGTCGACGACGCGCATGCGCACCGTCTTCTCCGATTCGGGGTTGATGGTCACGTTGAGGTCGCTTACGATGTAGTAGAGGCTTGTCGCCTTCATGCCGCGCGCCTTGGCCACAACCTTGTAGGAGCCGTATGGCAGTGGGGGCAGCTGCAGGCTGTCGGTGCTCTGCCGCCATGGCTCATCCTCGAGCAGTTGCTTCGTCGTGTGCCATAGGGGCTTGCCCTTTTGCCGTCCATTGGCCATGCCGTATACGGCAACATCAACCCTCTCCAAGTTGTTGTAGCCGATATGCAGCCATGGCCATTCGTTGCTATGGAAATACTTGCGTTCGAGCCGGATGTAGAGGATGGGTTGCTCGGCTTTCATCTTGATGTTGCGCAGTTGGTTGCCATAGCCCGACGTGTCGCCCGTCCAATGCCGCAGGGTGCTGTCGGCGAGGGCCACGGCGGCGGAGTCGTTGAGCAGACGCGCCTTGGTGGCGGTGATGAGCTGGCTCTCCTTCAGGTCGCCATATTTGGCGAGCAGCGAGTCGCACCATCCGATGATGCGATCCTTGCTTCCATTCGGAGCCATCCACAGGTCTGTCGCGAGGGCGGCCGGGCGGTTGCCCGTCTGCTCATAATAGTCGTGGGCTTTCCGGTATTGTCCCGTCTGCCATGCGATGGCGCTGAGGAGGTCGCCGCCGAACATCTCCGCGCTGGGCATGAGCAGCGGCGAGAGGGCTGTGGCCTTGGTGCGGGCCAGCAGGGCAGGGTCGGCGAGGGCCTCCTCCTTCAGTCCCAAGGCGCAGGCATAGACGGCGGCCAAGGCGGGATGCGTCGTCTTGGCCTCAAGTTTCCTTTGTTCCAACAGTCGGCGCACGACGGCCAAGGAGTCGTCACCGTAGGTCTGCCGCACCAACGACAGGCGGAGCAGGTCGGCGGTGAGCCGTTGGCCGTAGTTGTTCTCCCTCAACGCCTTGTTGCTGATGCGCTCAAGGATGTGCATCTCATTCCTCGGCTTGTCGGCCTTGGCCTGTCGATAGACTTCGGCCCAGAGTTGTTGGTAGCCTTGTTGGGCTTTCGTTGGCAATATGGCCGCCAACAGAAAAAACAGAATGGTGTAGCAGGTCCTCATACGCTAATGGATTGATAGGGTTTCACAGATAGGTTGACTCACACTTTGGCGCGAATGTCCTCAACTTGATTCGGGTAGTGCTGTCCATATTGACGCTTTTTGCATTTTAGGCAGCTGAAAGTTGAAAAGGCATTGTCAGACCGCAGCAACCTGCTTAGGAATTGTAGGCCTTGGTCTGGTAGCTCGGCATGATAGGGCAAATTTAAGGATAAAAAACGACAACTTCCGTCTTTTCATCGTATTTTTTTCAGTGTTAGGCCAATTTCCCATAAAAAGGGCAATAAGTGGAGGCGGTGCCATTCCTGATGGGAAGAAAGGATTGCCCCTCTTGAAAGTGGCCGACGCTGACTCCGCTTGTCTCTCCATGCCTGGGCCGGGAGTTTATATTATTAGGCCGGTTCTAAAAATTAGTTGATGGATATTTAGCAAAAAAATGGGTATTGTTTTTGCAATGCCATAGTTTTTTTTTATCTTTGCCTTACAGATACGTCAATTTACATAAATAAACATATACCTAAGAACTACTATGAGCTATCTGAAATTTGAAAAGGCTCTGATGACCAATCTCGAAGACTCGTTGCCGAGGGAGTTGTTGCGAACCAACAGGTCGGGTGCTTATTCCTGCTCGACCATTGTGGATTGCAACACCCGCAAGTATCATGGTCTGCTCGTTGTGCCAGTTCCCGAGCTTGACGACGAGAATCACGTGCTTCTGTCGTCGCTTGATCCTACTGTTGTGCAGCATGGTGCATCGTTCAACCTTGGTTTGCATAAATATCAAGGCAACAACTTCAGTCCGAAGGGCCACAAGTACATTCGTGAGTTTAATTGCGACAAAGTTCCTACCACGCTCTATCGCGTTGGTGGCGTGATTCTGAAGAAGGAAGTCGTCTTCCAACATTATGAGGATCGCATCCTCATCCGCTACACATTGGTGGATGCCCATTCCGACACATTACTGCGATTCCGTCCCTTCTTGGCTTTTCGGAGCGTGCGACAGTTTACGCATGAGAATTCTACGGCAAGCCGTGAGTATCAAGAAGTCGAAAAAGGTATCATGACCCGTATGTATGCTGGCTATCCCTACCTCTACATGCAGTTCTCAGTGCCCAATACTTTCCATTTTGAGCCCTATTGGTATCGGGGCCTTGAATATCCCAAAGAGCAGGAGCGTGGCTACGCCTCCAACGAGGATCTCTATGTACCGGGCTATTTTGAGATGCCGATCAAGAAGGGAGAAAGCATTGTCTTTGCCGCGTCCACATCTGAAAGCAAGACCGCAGAGTTGCCTTCACTCTTCCAAAAGGAATGCGATGAACGCACTCCGCGCGACAACTTTTTCCACTGTCTGGTGAATGCAGCTCATCAATTCCATGTGCACGAGAAAAACGATGACCGCTATATTCTTGCCGGATGGCCATGGTTCAAGTGCCGTGCGCGCGACGAGTTTATCTCTCTGCCCGGCCTGACGCTTTCTATCCAGGAAGAAGACTATTTTGAACTGGTGATGAAGACAGCCATGCGAGGACTTTATGAGTTTATGGCCGGCAAGCCGCTGAGCGTGAAGATCACGGAGATTGAACAGCCCGATGTGTTGCTGTGGGCCGTGTGGTGTGTGCAGCAATACGCGCTGCATGTGAGTAAGGAGGCTTGCGCGCAAAAATATGGGAAATTGGTGCTCGACATCCTGGATTTCATCCAAGAGCAGAAGCATCCCAATTTGCTCTTGGATGAGAACGGACTCTTGCGCAGCGAAGGCAAGGACAAGGCGGTGACATGGATGAACTCTACGGCCAACGGACATCCCGTAGTTCCGCGCACGGGCTACATTGTCGAGTTCAACGCCCTTTGGTACAACGCCCTGCGTTTTGGCGCCACTATGGCTTCTGCATTGAACAAGAGCAAGGTGGCCGACCGTCTTAATGATTTGGCTCAACTTTCCGGTCAGAGCTTCATCTCTACATTCGTCAACAAGTATGATTATCTCTTCGACTATGTCGACGGCGACTATACAGACTGGAGCGTCCGCCCCAACATGATCTTCTCTGTTGCCTTAGAGTATTCTCCCCTGTCGCAGGATCAAAAGAAAAAGGTACTTGACATTTGCACGCGCGAATTGCTGACCCCCAAGGGCTTGCGCACATTGTCGCCGAAGAGCGATGGTTACAACCCGATGTATGTGGGCCCACAGGCCCAGCGCGACTATGCCTATCATCAAGGGACTGCCTGGCCCTGGCTGGCCGGTTTCTACATGGAGGCTTGTCTGAAGATCTACAAGCGTTCGCGCATCAGTTTCCTCGACCGGCAGATGGTGGGCTACGAAGACGAGATGTTCTACCATTGTCTGGGTACACTGCCCGAAGTGTTTGACGGCAACCCACCTTTCAATGGACGTGGCGCCATCTCGTTTGCTATGAATGTGGCCGAAATTCTGCGCGCAACGGAAATGCTGGCTAATTTTAAGGATAAATAAAGAAGACTCACGTATATGAAAGTTTTAATGTTTGGGTGGGAGTACCCTCCACATGTATATGGGGGTCTTGCCACAGCCAATTTTGGTATTTCAGAAGGTCTTCACGCACAAGGCGACGTTGACATCACATTGTGTCTGCCAAAGCCATGGGGCGATGAGGATCATAGCTTTGCCCGTATCGTTGCCATGAACTGCGTGCCTGTCGCCTGGCGGGATGTCAATTACGATTACGTGAAGAGCCGCATTGGCAACTTGATGGATCCAGACTATTACTACAAGCTTCGCGACCATATCTATGCAGATTTCAACTACATGAACGTAAACGACTTAGGCTGTATGGAGTTTGCCGGTGGCTATCCCTCAAATCTTCACGAGGAAATCAACAACTATTCCATCATAGCTGGCGTTGTAGCCCGCACAGAGCAGTTTGACATCATTCATGCTCACGACTGGCTCACCTATCCAGCAGGCATCCATGCCAAGCAGGTGAGCGGCAAGCCCTTGTGCATTCATGTGCACGCCACGGATTACGACCGCTCGCGCGGCAAGGTGAATCCCACGGTTTATGGGATTGAGAAGGACGGTATGGACAATGCCGACTGTATCATGTGTGTGAGCGATCTGACCCGCAACACGGTCATCAATCAGTATCACCAGGATCCCCGAAAGGTGTTCACCGTCCATAATGCGGTCTACCCGCTAAGTCCGGAAAATGAGGCCATCCCCCGTCCTGATCACAGGGGCAAGGAGAAAATCGTCACGTTCCTTGGACGAATCACGATGCAGAAAGGCCCGGAATATTTCGTAGAGGCCGCCAACATGGTGCTTCACCGCACGCGCAACGTCAGATTCTGCATGGCTGGATCGGGCGACATGATGAACCAAATGATCTATCTTGCTGCTGAGCGTGGCATAGCCGACCGGTTCCACTTCCCCGGTTTTATGCGAGGCAAGCAGGTCTACGAGTGCTTGAAAGACTCTGATGTCTATGTGATGCCGTCGGTCAGCGAGCCCTTTGGCATCTCTCCGCTCGAAGCCATGCAGTGCGGAACGCCTACCATCATCTCGAAGCAAAGCGGCTGCGCGGAGATTCTTCACAATTGCATCAAGGTAGACTACTGGGATATTCACGCCTTGGCCGATGCCATCTACAGCATCTGCCACAATGAGTCGCTCTTCGATTATCTTTCGGAAGAGGGCAAGAAGGAAGTTGCACAGATCACTTGGGAGAAAGTAGGCGCCTGGATTCGTGAACTCTACATGCGTACTTGCGGATGGAAATAGTCCGTGGAGTGAAGTCGGGAAACAATAAACTTCAAACTTATCAAATCAAGGAACAATGAAAACAATTTGCTTATATTTTGAAATACACCAGATCATCCATCTGAAGCGTTACCGTTTCTTTGACATCGGTACCGATCATTATTATTACGACGACTACGAGAACGAGCGTTCCATCAACGACATCGCCACGCGGTCATACATGCCGGCACTCGACACGCTGCTGCAGATGATCAACGACAGCCAAGGCAAGTTTAAGGTAGCCTTCTCCCTGTCTGGTGTCGGTATTGAACAGTTGGAAATCCATGCCCCTCAGGTTTTGGAAAAACTGCAGGAACTCAACCAGACGGGATGTGTAGAATTCTTAGCAGAGCCTTATTCCCACGGACTCTCGTCGCTGGTCAACGAGGAAAGCTTTGCTGTCGACGTGAAGAAACAGATGAAGAAGATTGAAGAGTATTTTGGCCAGAAACCAAAGGTGCTTCGCAATTCTTCCCTGATCTATAGCGACGACATTGGCATGCAGGTGGCACAGTTTGGCTTTAAGGGTATGCTTACTGAGGGAGCCAAACATGTTTTAGGTTGGAAGAGTCCTCACTATGTCTATCATTGTGCCATGGCTCCCAATCTGAAGCTCATCCTGCGTGATGTGACGATGAGCGACGATATCTCGCTTCGCTTCAGCAATACCGAATGGGCCGGATATCCTTTGTTTGCCGACAACTATATGGAACGAATCGCCAAGACTCCTGCCGAGGAACAAGTGTTTGGTATCTTCATGGAGCTTTCTGCCCTTGGCATCGCCCAGCCGCTTTCGAGCAACATACTCGATTTCTTCAAGTCGTTGCCCGCTGAAGCCGAAAAGCGGGGCATTGTCTTTGCTACACCCGCTGAGGTGTGTGACACATTCAAGAGTGTGGGCGAACTTGATGTACCCGATACGCTGTCGTGGGTTGACGAGGAGCGCGATGTTAGTGCCTGGCTGGGAAATCCCATGCAGCGTGAGGCCTTCAATAAGCTTTACAGTGTGGCCGACCGCGTACGCATTGCCGATGATCCACGAATCAATCAGGACTGGGACTATTTGCAGGCCAGCAACAACTTCCGCTTCATGAGTACGAAAAACAGCGGAGTGGGAATCGACCGTGGCATCTATAATGGGCCCTTTGATGCCTTCACCAACTATATGAATATTCTCGGCGACTTCATCACGCGTGTCAATAATCTCTATCCTGAGGACATCGACAACGAACAGTTGGAGAGCCTGCTCACGACCATCAAGAATCAGGGCGACGACTTGTCGGCTAAAGAGAAGGAGGTGGAGCGTCTGCAGGCGAAGATTGTGAAGTTGGAAGCCAGCGAGTCCAAGCTCAGAGCAGAGTTGGACACAGGCGAAAAGCCGAAGAGAACCACTCGAAAAGCCGCGGCAAAGAAAGTTGCCACAGATAAATCTGCTAAATAATGAAGGTTGTATAGTTAATAATCAAAGATTTCTCTTAAAAAATTTGGAGTTTTCAAATGATTATGCTATATTTGCGATAAAGTTTTTCAAATTTCGCTTGTTGGCGAAATTTCCCTCGAGGTTGGTAGCATCCTGCACCAACCTCTTTTTATGTCCCTGCTGCATACTGAGGTTGTTGGAGGCTACGATTGCTGATGAATGATGTTGAGCATTTTGAAGGTTGCCTTGATGGCCGCTTCTGTCTGGTCTACATCGAGGCCATGGGTGCGCATGAGCTTGCCATCGGCAACATTCCATGTGATGACGGTTTGAACAAGAGCATCGGTGTGACCGCCGGGCGGGATCGACACAACATAGTTGGCCAGTCGGGGGAAAGTCGCATTGAGCTTCTCTTTGTAGATCTTGCGCAAAGCCTTCACGAAGGCGTCGTATTGCCCATCACCAGTAGAATCGGCCTCATAGATCTTGCCGTCGATCTCCACCTTGATGCTGGCAATGGGTTTCAGACCATAAGAGGTGGAGACCATATAGCTTAGCAATTTCACTTTGTCATCTGGAATATCGTGTTTCAGCACATCGGCCACGATGAAGGGGAGGTCTTCCTGGGTCACCATTTCCTTGCGGTCGCCTAATTCGGTAATGCGTTTTGTTACCTTGCGTGTCTGTTCTGGAGTAAGTTCCAGCCCGAGTTCCTTCAAATTTTGGATGATGTTGGCCTTGCCGGAATTTTTTCCGAGAGCGTATTCGCGCTTGCGTCCGAAGCGTTCTGGGATGAGCTCGTTGCAGTAGAGATTGTTCTTGTTGTCGCCGTCGGCATGCACGCCTGCCACCTGGGTGAAGACGTTCTCGCCTACAATGGGCATGTTGGGTGCCACGGCTATGCCACTATAGCCCTCTACCAATCGGCTGACGGCATTGAGCTGGCTTTCGTCGATAGAGGTGCGTGCGTGGAATTGATCTTTCAGAATGGCCTGCACGCTGGCAAGGGGAGCGTTGCCACAACGCTCCCCGAGGCCGTTGACTGTGACGTGAACACCACGGCATCCGCTCAGCACGGCAGCCAAGGTGTTGGACACGGCAAGGTCGTAGTCGTTGTGGGCATGGAAATCGAAATGCTTGCCGGGATAGCGTCGTAGCATCTTGCGTATGTATTCCACCACTTGGAGCGGATTGATGATTCCTAAAGTGTCGGGCAATAAAAAACGCCTCACGGGCATATCCTTTAGGGCATCTATCATCCAAAATACATAGTCGGGCGAATCCTTCATGCCTCCGCTCCAGTCTTCGAGGTATAGATTGACAGTCATTTGACGGTTGTAGGCATAGTCGATGACACGCATCACCTCGTCGAGATGCTCCTGAGGCTGCTTGTGAAGTTGCTGCATGCAGTGTCTGTAGGATCCTTTGGCTAAAAGATTGATCACTCTTCCACCGCAGTCCCTGATCCAGTCGACCGATTGCTTTCCATCGACGAATCCGAGAACTTCAATGCGCCCTAACATTCCATCGGCTTCGGCAATACGGCAGATCTTCCTCACTGCTTCCTTTTCGCCTTCCGATACACGTGCCGACGCTACCTCAAGTCGATCGACATTGACTTTCTTGAGCAACTGACGGGCAATCATCAGTTTCTCGTGGGGCAGGAAACTGACGCCGCTGGTTTGTTCGCCGTCCCGCAGGGTGCTGTCCATGATTTCTATGTAGGGGTGTTTCTGACTATCGTTCAGCATAAGCTCTTTCTTTTTTCTCTAACTGTTTCACTTTGTCCCGGCTTTGGGGAACTCCTCGTCGATAGTTGGTTTGCAAAAGGGCCTGTTTTTCATTCCTGTGGCTACCCACCGTACGCGTGTCCCTGCCTTCATATTCCCTCGGTGAATATGTTATCCCTCGTCTGATGCCTCATAATCACTGCTTCGATTTTTCATGCAAAGGTAATCTTTTGGTTTAAAATAGCAAGTTATTTTTTTATTATTTGTCTATTGTGATCAACTAATATGGGAAAAAACGGCACAGCGGATATTTTCACTGGATGGTGGTGAGAGGACACATAGATTGAACGTTTGCGTAAAGCCAAATGAGCAGAGACAAGCCGCTTGATCACTGTCATGGCGAGACAACGAAGGATGAAATCCAAGATTTGTTTCCTCAAGAGGAATGAGAACAGGCATAGACGTTTACCACCTTAAGCTTAAGATTGTAGGAAAATCATGGTCAGTCTTTTGCTCCTAATAGAGCAATGAGGGTGTATCAAAATTCTGGTTCATCCTCTTTTTCGTATTATTTAGGTTCAATGGATATTTCCGTGGATTGGATATGTTGTTTCATTTCGTATAGTCC
>ONYL01000123.1 GCA_900322035.1 uncultured Prevotella sp. | reverse complement strand
TATTTCAAGAACCATAAAAAAGTTATCCTATGAACGTCAACAAACCTATCAGTCGAAGAAAAGCACTCAAGGTCATGGGCCTTGGAATGCTTGCAGCCTGCGTTCCGACGCTTCCGTCGTTTGGAGAGTCCCCAAAGGAAAATGAGAAGAAGACCAAACGTCTGATCTTCTATTTCTCTGCAACCGGCAATAGCCTTTATATAGCCAGGCAGTTGGGCGGAGATGAAGCGACCTTGCTGAGCATCTCACAGGAAATTCACAACGAGCATCCTGATTATGAGGCAGAAGAAATAGGATTCGTGTGTCCCGTCTACTGTTTCATTCCTCCTGCCATTGTCCAGGATTTCATTGCTCGTTCATCTTTCAAGGCCGATTATTTCTTTACAGTGGGCACTTATGGAGCCCATAGCACGATATTCCCAGAGTTCGTTGATGACCTTGCCAAGAAGCACGGTTTTCAGATGAATTATATCTCCACCATCCAGATGGTCGATACTTACCTGCCGTATTTCGACATGGAAAGGGAATTGGCCGACCCCAAGCTTCAGCGTATTCCCGAAAGAGTTGCCACAGTTCTTGCTTCTATCAACAATCGCGAAAACTATATTCAGGAGGTTACAGAGCAGGACAGGATGATATGTGACGGATATTACCGCATGTCGGGACGCGACCGCCAGCGCCCGACTGTGACAAGATCGGAGAAGATTGTCTTTGCCACGGATGACTGCATCGGATGTGGAGTTTGTACTTCGGTTTGTCCGCATGGCTCCTGGAAAGTGATTGATGGTCATTCGGTTGCCAATGGGGAATGCGAAAATTGTCTGGCATGTGTTCACAACTGCCCGAAGAAAGCAATTTCAATCATTCCCACGCCTCCGGAACCCGAAGAGGCAAACAGGAATGCACGATATCGTAATCCGAATGTCAGCTTAGCTGATCTCATCAAGGCCAATAGTCAAAAATAATATGAAAGTAATTTTAGCCGCAGTACTGATGGGCGGATTGGCTCACAGCCTGCACAAACCAAGAACAAAATAAAAAAGAAGAGAATATGACAACATTGAATCTGACACAGGAGTGGGACAAGGTGTTCCCGCTGAGCGAGAAAGTGAACCACTGCAAGGTGACGTTCGAAACACAGTACGGCTTGACGCTGGCAGCTGACCTCTATACGCCAAAGGATGCCAAGGGCAAGATGGCCGCCATTGCCGTGAGTGGCCCATTCGGCGCCACCAAGGAGCAGTCGAGCGGCCTCTATGCCATGCAGATGGCCGAGCGCGGCTTTGTAGCATTGGCTTTCGACCCGTCATTTACTGGCGAGAGCAGTGGAGAGCCTCGTCGCACAGCTTCACCCGACATCAATACCGAGGACTTTATGGCTGCTATCGATTTCCTCTCAAAGCAGGACAATGTGGATGCCGAACGTATTGGCATCATCGGCATCTGCGGTTGGGGTGGAATTGCCTTCAATGCTGCCGCTGCCGACACACGCATCAAGGCTACTGTTGTCTCGACGATGTACGACATGACCCGCGTCAGTGGCAACGGCTATTTCGACAGCGAGGACAAGGAAGAGTCGCGCCATGCTGCCCGTGAGGCACTTGCCAAGCAGCGCCTGGCCGACCCGATGGCGATGGCCGGTGGCGTCGTCGATCCTCTGCCCGACGAGGCTCCTCAGTTCGTGAAGGACTACTACGATTATTACAAGACCGAGCGCGGATATCATGCCCGCAGCGGCAATTCGAACGACGGTTGGCGCGTCATCGGCACTCAGGCTTATGCCAACGCCCGTTTCCTTTATTATATCAACGAGATTCGTTCGGCAGTCCTTGTGATGCATGGTGAGAAGGCTCACTCGCGCTATTTCGGCGAAGCTGCCTACAAATATATGGTCGAAGGGAAGGCCGAAGGTTACAACACCGTCGGCAAACCTAATCCTAATCCTGAGAACAAGCAGCTGCTCATCATCCCCGGTGCCTCGCACTGCGACCTCTACGACGGCGGCTATACGGAGCTTGTGGGCAAGGGCGAGCCGAAGAATCTGATTCCTTGGGACAAGTTGGCTGATTTCTTTAAAGAGAAT
>ONYL01000080.1 GCA_900322035.1 uncultured Prevotella sp. | reverse complement strand
AACAGCCATGAGCATCGTGCAGGACGACACCTTCAACTACCTTTGGATCACTTCATGGAGCGACCTGTTCGTATTCCGCATTTCTGCAGACGGCACGTTGGAGCAAATAGACACTTCGGCCTTTTTACCCCAACGTAATAAAGCCCTATGCGACATCATCAAGGACCGGAAGGGCAATCTGTGGGTAACAGCGAGAGACGACAATAACTTCTTCATCACTTTCGGTGATGAAAATGTGCAATCTTACACCATCGGAACTTTAGAGGAACGCATCAAGTGGAAACCCACCATTGAGCGCCTATGCAAGGACGACAAAAACGTGTTCTGGATGTTCCAAAGGCGCATAGGTCTTTGCCTGTATGATGCCGTAAAAGAGCAGATACGAATCTTCACGGATTTCGAGAAGTTGAAGGAAGAACCTTTCCTCGTTATTTCCACTTTATTAAAGTCACCCAACAAGGACGAAGTGTGGGTGGCAGGCGAATACACTACAAAGGTGGTAGGGCTTACACAGCACAACATGGAGATGTCGATTTGCGAAGAGATAGAACTCTCCTCGGTTTCTGGCAACCCTGGATACGTCTTCTACCTGTTTGAAGACCGGGGCAGGCATCTATGGATTGCAACAAACATAGGACTCTATCGCTATGACACAAATTGCCAATGCCAGCTGCGGCAATGTCACTCATATGCTGCAACTGGCCGACGGCAGTATCTGGGGTATACAAGATAATGGCGGGCTGTTGCAAATAGGTGCTGACGGCAACATAACCCGCCACGGGCAGCGCACCGATTTTGTCTCCCTCACAGCCACTTCCGACGGCATTCTCTGGATGGCCACCGACAAGGGCGAAATTCTGTCGTATGACGCGAAGGCCGACCGTTTCCGTGACTTTAGCGAAACATGCGGTTTGAAAGGCAACAAGATCAACGACGTAGTAGCAGGCCACTACGACCACATCTGGATTCTGACCAGTCAGGAACTAAAGGAATTCAATCCCCGCAGCGGAGCCTTCCGCACGTTCAACGCTAGCACCGAGAACATCCATTTTGCCTTATTCCTGCCCCATTCTTACTATCAGGATGCTGAAGGTACGCTATTTATAGGAGGCATCCCAGGATTCGTGTCGCTAAAACCTACACAAGACATGGAGAATCTGTTGCATCACGTCGTCCCCTTGATTACCGACGTGAAGGTGATGGGCACCAGTCTTTTCTTCAATTCCGACCGCAAGGGTGAGTCTCTACAGAAGGTGACCATTCGGCCTGACGAGCAAAACCTCGAGATTCATTTCTCGTCGCTGAACTACGAGAACACCTCTCAGATACGCTATGCATACCGTCTCTCCGGTGTCGACCAAGACTGGGTATACCTCCCGGCAGGTGTCAATACAGCCTTCTACAATAAATTGGAGAAAGGCACCTATCGCTTCGAAGTGAAGACCACTGACGAAAACGGCCTGTGGAGCGATCAGGTAGCCACGCTAACCATTCGCCGACAGCCCGCTCCCTACGAAACCTGGTGGGCATATACCTTATACTTATTATTGCTATTGGGTGCCGCCTACTATCTCTATCAGATGGTACATAACCGCATTCGCCTGCGCCACGAACTAGATATGCGCCAACTGGAACAGGCCAAAAGTGAAGAATTGAACCACGCCAAGTTGCAGTTCTTCACCAACATCACTCACGAACTACTCACTCCACTTACCATCATCTCGGCTTCTGTAGAGAATCTCAAGCAGCAGGCCCCCACCCACAAGGACACCTACAAGGTAATGACCAACAACATCAACCGCCTGATACGTCTGTTGCAGCAGATATTGGAATTCCGCAAGGCTGAGACGGGCAACCTGCAGTTGAAGGTTTCGCGCGGTGACCTTGCGTTGTTCCTCCAGCGTTGCGTCGACAATTTCCTTCCACTCACGAAGCAAAAAGGCATGACTTTCAGCTTCGACAGCGCCCAACAACCCATGATGGCCTATTTCGATCCCGACAAATTAGATAAGATCATCTACAACCTACTGTCGAATGCTGCCAAGTATAGTGTGCCTGACGAGAACGTAAACGTCACTTTGGCATCCCATCCCGAACGCGAAGGATTCGTTCTGCTCACGGTAAAAGACAATGGCCCTGGCATCTCACACGAAATTCAAAAAGACTTGTTCAAGCGTTTCTATGAAGGAAGCCACCGCCAGTTCAATACCATTGGCACGGGCATTGGCCTCTCGTTGGTTCATGACCTGGTGCAGTTGCACCACGGAACCATCACCGTAGAGAGTGAACTGGGCCATGGTGCCACATTCATCATCAGCCTGCCGATAGAGGAACGCTTCTATAAGGCAGATGAAATCGACACCTGTTCTTCGCCCACAATACCCCAAAGTCTGACGAATGCTGAGCCATTGGTCGAGGATGTAGAGGAACCAACTGAGCAACCGCAGTCCCCTAAACAGAAATACAACGTGCTATTGGTGGAGGACAACGAGGAACTACTTTTACTGATGGAGAAGATTCTATCGTCGGAGTACAATGTCTACCTGGCCCACAACGGACAGGAAGGCTTGGCTTGCTTACGCCAGAACGAAATCCATTTGGTAGTTACCGATGTCATGATGCCCGTGATGGATGGTATCGACCTATGCCGAAGCATTAAGGGCGACTTCGAGACCAGCCATATTCCCGTCGTGCTGCTTACGGCCAAGAAGCAGGAAGAAGACCGTGTAGAGGCTTACGAGGCTGGTGCAGACGGTTTCATTGGCAAACCCTTCAGCCTGAGTGTGCTGCATGCCCGCATTGGAAACCTGTTGGGCACACGCGAGCGAATGGTGAAGAACTTTAAGAAGCAACTCGTCTTTGAGGGACAGGAAATGAACTACACCAGCCTCGACGAAGACTTCTTGAAGCGAGCCATCGACTGCGTGCACCGCCATCTGGACGACCCCGACTTCAACCAACAGCAGTTCATCAGTGAACTGAATACCACCCGTTCCACCTCCTTCCGCAAGCTGAAAGCCCTGACGGGACTCAGTTTTCCCGCTTTCGTGAGCAATATCCGTATGAAGGCTGCCTGTCAAATCATGGACGAAAAGCGCGGTGTGAAGATTTCGGAAGTGGCTTATGCTGTGGGCTACAACGACCCCCGCTACTTTACAGCAACTTTCAAGAAAGAGATTGGTATGTCGCCCATGGAATACATGGAGAAGTTCTCCGTAAAATAGAATTTGTTGATTTCTTTTCTTTCATAGTTTCAGTCCTTCCATCGCATTGCTTTTGCCCTTCCAGAGCACAGCTTTTTACCCTCGATAGCATTGCTTTTCACCCTCGATAGCATTGCTTTTCATCCTTGATAGCACTGCTTTTCACTACCTATGCGATAGCTGGGGAGCAACCATATCACCTTCAAAACACAAAGAGGAAACTGGTATTCGCAGTTTTCTATCCACCCTTAATGTAGAATAATTAGTCAAAATACGTAGAAAAATCGCTCATGGCTGATTTTTCTACATCTTTGAACGTTTGCAACGGGCGTTACATTCATTATATATATACATTTGCAGTGTTCTATTAAACTTCGGCAAGTATCATATAAAAAACATATAAACATGAAACACGTCAAGGCAATATTATTCTTTACCCTGTTCATTAGTATAAGTTTGACCAGTTGCCAATCTCAATTGGCTGAAACAGGAATCAATTACTACATTGATTCGGAGCATGGCAATGACTCAAATGACGGCACATCGCCTCAGTCGGCATGGAAAAGCCTGGAAAAAGCCAATAGCCTCCGTCTTCAAGCAGGCGACAATTTGCTTTTCCGTCGAGGTAGCCATTTTACCGGACAACTCAACGTCAGCGCCCAAGGAACATCTGCCAATCGCATCGTAGTAGGAGCATACGGCTCTGGATCCAAGCCATGTTTCTCGGCACCCGACAATTCGCTCTACACCATCTGCATTGCCAATTCTAGTTTCCTAACCCTTCAGGACTTGGATGTGGTAAATACGGGATCCAGTCGCATGCCCAACCGCACTGGCGTGAAGGTTGTCAGCGAAGACTATGGATGGTCGCGAGGCATTACCCTCCATGCACTCGATATTCACGACGTGAATGGCAGTCTCTTGAAAAAAGCGGGCGGCGGCTCAGGCATATTGATAGAGAGCCTCTGGAAGACGGACAGCCTTGTTTCCTTGTTTGACAGCCTTACCATTGAAGATTGTACCATTCGCCGATGTGAGCGTAATGCCATCATCTGGAATGCGCCATGGAGTCGCAGCGACTGGCACCTGAGTACTCATACCATCGTGCGCCGTAATCTCATCGAGGAAGTGCCTGGCGATGGAATTGTGCCTATCGGCTGTGACAGTGCCCTTGTCGAATACAACCTCATGCGCCGTTGCAGCCGTCTTCTTCCACTAGGCGAGGCTGCCGCTGGCATCTGGCCTTGGAGTTGTGACAACACAACCATTCAGTTCAATGAAGTCTCCGACCACAAAGCGCCTTGGGATGGCCAGGGGTTCGACTCCGATTTTAATTGCACCAACACTCTCATACAATACAATTATAGTCACGACAACGAAGGAGGATTTATCCTGATTTGCAACCCAGGAAACAGCAATCCCGCCGACAACATCGGCAACTTGGGAAGCATTGTACGCTATAATGTGAGTATAGATGATGCCGTCCGACAGCAGAAGACACACACGGATGAATATTTTTCTCCGACCATTCACATTGGCGGTCCCTGCAAGAATACGCTTATCGAGCACAATATTTTGCACATTGGAAGAAAACCCGGTTCGCAAGTCGATCGTACCACCATTGCTTCCCTCTCATGGGAAGGCTATGCTGACAGTACTACTATCAGGGAAAACCTATTCTTTGCACCTGAACCATCGGCTTTCAATCTTACCAAGTCAACGAACAACCTGTTTGAGAAGAATTACTATCTGGGAACATTCCAAAATATGCCTGTTGACAGCCACTCACATGATTATTCTGCATACTATGAATCGATTATGAACTCTCAAAATGGTTCTTCTGAATCTCTGTCTTTCCTTTTTGAAGACGTGACAGTGGGTGATGGAGCAGCTGTAATGAAGGCCGTGAGAAAGGATGCCATCACGGAGTTTTTCAAAAAAACAACTTCCAACCAATAATGAACAATATTCAAAAAACTATAGTAAACATTCCGCTTTTCCAAACGAGTTTTGTTAGTAGTAGTTAGGTTAGCTGGGCGCCCAAGGGGCTATTCCTATAGCCCCAAGGGCTTTGTCCAAAATGATTCTTAAAGCAAATTGACAATAATAC
The DNA here is from genome assembly GCA_900322035.1 of uncultured Prevotella sp. Classification (GTDB taxonomy): domain Bacteria; phylum Bacteroidota; class Bacteroidia; order Bacteroidales; family Bacteroidaceae; genus Prevotella. The sequence goes on along the minus strand of ONYL01000080.1, from coordinate 647 downwards.
ACAAAAGTATGAGACTCTTAATAGTTGCCGTTGTCACAGCCTTTGCACTGGATTTGCCGGCCCAACCACACGATTGGGAAAATCCGCAAGTGGTAGGCATCAACAAACTGCCTTACCATGCCACGTTGCAGCTGCCTTCGCTCGAGAAGCAATGCCAGGAAATTGTGTCGCTCGACGGTCAGTGGCGCTTCCACTGGTCGCCATGCCCAGAGCGGCGGCCTAAGGAGTTTTGGCGTACCGACTACGACGTCAGCCAATGGGACTTCATTACCGTTCCAGGCAATTGGCAGATGCAAAATTATGGCCTGCCTATCTACACTAATTCTACGTACCCCTTTCAGAAGAACGCACCTAGTGTGACGAGCGAGCCTCCGTTCGAGTGGTATGCTTATGGCCATCGCAACCCTGTGGGATCGTACGTCACCTTCGTCACTGTTTCTCGCGAGATGCTTGATAAGAATCTCATCCTGCACTTCGGCGGTGTGAAGTCGGCCATGTACGTCTGGGTTAATGGGCAGCGGGTGGGCTATAGCCAGAATCCCACTTCGCCTGCAGAGTTCAACGTGACACGTTTCATGCACGAAGGCGAAAACCGCCTGGCCGTGGAGGTCTACCGCTGGTGCGACGGCTCTTATCTTGAGGACATC
>ONYL01000082.1:4851-6467 GCA_900322035.1 uncultured Prevotella sp. | reverse complement strand
GACTTGCGCTATCATCGGCGTGGTGCTGTGGGGCATTGGCATGGGTGCGCAGGAGTCCATCCTCAAGGCTTCCGTGGCTACAATGGTGCCTAAGCGCAGCCGTGCCACGGGTTACGGCATCTTTGAGTGCTGTTTCGGTGCTGCCTGGTTCTTGGGCAGTTGGCTCCTCGGTGTACTCTACGATCAGAGTCTCGTGGTCATGGTCGTTGTCAGCGTCGCCGCTCAGCTCCTTGCCGCAATCATGTTTTGGTGGAAGGTGCCAAAGGAGGAATAACTTATAGGAATATGATGTCATAGATAGGCAGATAGGTGATACCTTGCTCCTGATAAATGCGGCGCTCATTGGAGAGTACAAAGGCTTGGTGGATGTTGTATTCACTGATGCTGAGGAAACGGTCCAAGGCACTGCGCACCTTGTAGTCCTTACCAGACTTCACCTCAATGGGGACGACGGACAGGTGCTGCTGGTCGTCGATGAGATAATCCACTTCGCCCAACTTCTTATTGTCATAATAGAACAGTCCATGTCCATGTGCCCGCAGTTCTTGTGCCACTACAGACTCATAGACTGATCCCAAGTTGATGCTGGCGATGTCTTTCAGAATAGGCATTACGTTTGTGCCATAGAGCACGTCGGTGAGTAGCCCCACATCGTTGAGATAGAGCTTTAGCAGATTCTTACCGCTGTTCTGTACCAAGGGATAGCTTGGCTTGCTGATGGCTTTCACTTCCAGTGCTACTCCGGAAGAGATAAGGTATTCAAATTCATCGAGGTAGTCGGTCATGCGCTTGCCTTGCTTCCCTTCTATTTCTTTGGCAACGATTCGTTTCTTTTTGTTTTCCATGTTGGACGGAATCATGCGGTAGATACGCATGATCTGTAGCTTGCGTGCAGATTCCTGTTCGTATTTAGCGGCATCTTCACCATAGAGTTCGTGGATGTCAGTCTGTATCTGTCGCGTTTCCACGATATTCTGAGTAGAGAGAAAGGTGTTGACGGCATCGGGCATGCCACCGGTAAGCAGATAGGAGCGGAAGAGAGACATCAGCTTCGTATGAATGCTTTCGGGTAGAGAACGCCTATTCTCATAGCTCTCTTTCATGGCTTGGATGAGTGGCTCGCCCACACCGTTGGCCCAAAGAAACTCTTCGAAGTCAAGTGGATACATGTGCTTGCGTATAATGCTTCCAATAGGGATGGACTGCGTCTTCTTCAGCGTGACGCCCAAGAGAGAACCGCTGGCTATAAAGGTGAACCGACGGTCCGACATGAGAAACTTCACTAAGGTGAGCAGATGGTCGTAAGCTTGGATTTCATCGATGAAGACAAGTGTATTCGCCCGGTCTTTCATCCTGTCACCGGCTACGATGCTCAACGCAAGATAGAAGTCTTTCACGGTCTTTGCCTCGGCAAAGACACGGTCGCCTAACTTGTCGGCTTCCATGTTTATCTCGATGTAGTTGGGAAACAACTCTTTACCCACTTGCCGAATGATAAATGACTTGCCTACCTGCCGTGCTCCATCGATGATCATCATCTTGTTGGAATCACTTGATAAATAAGCTCTTATGTCTTGCTCTATTTTCCTTCGTAATGCCATAGATACACTTTTCCT
>ONYL01000082.1:0-4834 GCA_900322035.1 uncultured Prevotella sp. | reverse complement strand
GTAGAATTTTCTTCAAAATAAGGACAGGGTACAACGCCTCGACTCTCCAGTGCCACTTCCTTCGTTATCAGAAACGCTAACGACATCGGCAACGGCTACTTCATGAATGACTATATCATGGAGAAGGACATCTGAAACTTAACGAATCCTCGAAAAAGTGTGGACTTTGGTTGATTGAACCCTCGAAAAAGTGTAGGGCGCTGCCTTTTTATCATAGAAAAATGTATCTTTGTAAGTAAGTATGCTTACCGAGTTGAATAAGAAATTTTAGGCCGATAGGTTAACATTCTCTTCGCTTAGGGGTATTGATAATAAAAAGACACGAGACAGACGATGGACAGACAGCACGTTGAACAGCTCTTCCGCCAACACTATCGCCGCATGTACAGTGTGGCCTGCTCCCTGCTCTACGACGGGCAGGAGAGCGAGGACGTGGTGAGCGAGGTCTTCGCCCATCTGTTGGAGAGCAACACCGAGCTTTTGCCCGCCTCTGCCGAAGGCTACCTGATGGTGGCCGTGCGCAACCGCTGTCTGAAACGGCTGCGCGATAAGAGCAACCGCGAGCGCATTCTCCGCCTCTATACCGACGAACTGCACAACGGTGATGACTGGCTGGACGACGAGCGACGACTCAAACAGCTGCGCCAACTCGCCCACACACTGCTCTCACCGCAGGAACTGCACCTCTTCACCCTGCACTTCCTCAACGGCAAAGACTATAGAACTATCTGCGCCGAGACGGGCACCAGCCGCATCGCCGTATGGAAACATCTGTCGCACATCGTCAAAGTGTTGAAAGAAAACATCAAAACCCCAGAACCATGAACTATTCAGACGAAGAGAAGATCAAGCGCCTCCTTGACGCACAGGAGCACCCCGAGCACTACACCGATGAGGAACTCCGTGAAATCATACACGATGCCAGGCTGCTTGCTCTGTTGAAACGTGCCCTCACGGAAGAACGAGCCGAAGACGAGGACATCGATGTGGAGAAAGCATGGAAAGTGTTCAGCCAGACACATCCCGACAGCTCTCATCCGCTTTCCCGCCATCGCATTCCCCGTTGGCTGCATGTGGCTGCCGTCTTCCTCGGCTGTGTCTTCCTTGCCGGTGTGGCCTTTGCCGCCATGACACGGCTGGGCTGGATTCGCAGTCCCTTTGCCGCAGAGAAGTCGGAAGTAGTGCAGCACGCTCCCGTCACAGCGGCGTTGCGTGACACCACCGCCACCGCCGACAGCATTACGCCAAAGCAGGAGACGAAGAAGCCGGCACCCGTTGTCAAGGTCTTCGACAACACCACTTTGTCCGACATCCTCTCTGCTATGGGGCAGTACTACGGATTGAAGGTCGTCTACAGCACCGCAACCGCCAAGGCCATCCGCCTGCACTTTGAGTGGGACCAGGCTAAGTCCGTTGATGCCAACATTGCCATCCTCAACGGCTTCCAGCAGATTTCCATTACACGTAACGGTGACACCCTTAACGTTGAATAGCTATGAGAAAGATATACCTATTATTATATATTCTCCTTTTAGGTGCCGTCCAAGTCCATGCCCAGCGTGTGAGCCGCGACTTCCACAACGTGACGATGCCCACGGCTCTGCAGCAGCTCGGTGGCATGACCCATCGCTACACCATCAACTTCATCTACAACGACTTAGAGGACTTTCGCGTGACGGCATCGGTCAAGGGCGAGACCATTCCCGAGGCCATCCGCCACCTCATCGGCTTCTATCCCATCTCGATGACGATGGTGGGCGACAGCATCATCAACGTGGAATGCTCGCAGAAGACGGCTTTGAGGTACAAAGGCCGCGTGGTCGACGACAAGGGCGAGCCCGCCGAGTATGCCAACGTGGTACTGCTCTCGCCCACTGACTCCTCGTTTCTTGCCGGTGGCGTGAGCAACGAGAGCGGCTATTTCGTCATCCCCTGCAATGCGCGGCGCGTCATCGCCAAGGTGACCTACGTGGGCTATAAGTCTAAGCTGTGGACTGCTGCCTCGACCGACCTTGGCACCATCCGTCTGCAAGCCGACCGTTATACGCTGAAAGGCGTGACGATACAGGGGCATAAGCTCAGTTACAAGCCTTCGCCAAACGGCTTGAGTGTAATGGTGAAAGGTTCTCAACTCGAGCAATTCGGCTCAGCGAAAGAGATGATCAAGCACCTGCCCCTTGTCATGGGTGACGGCACTGTGGCCGGACATGGCACTCCGCAGATATACATCAACAACAAGCTGGTGCGCGATGCCAGCGAACTGGAGCGACTGCAAACCGCCGAGGTGCTGTCAGCGGAGATTATCACACGCCCTGGTGCGGAGTATGCCTCCGACGTGACATCCGTTATCCGATTGAAGACCGTTCGCCGGCAAGGCGAGGGCTTGAGCGGAAGCCTATGGGGAAACTTTGAGAAAAGCAAAGGGATGCTTGCTACAGCTAATGCTTCGCTCAACTACCGTCTGCGCAATGGCATGGACTTCTTTATCCGTGCCAATGCCGCAGATAGCAAAGGCCGTATCACGGCCACGTCTAATGATCAATTAAAGGCTACCGACACATGGGACTACCATAGCCGCACCAAGTGGAGAAATGATTATAAGTTTATTTACGGTGATGTGGGTTGGAACTGGGAAATCAACGACAGGCATTCGCTTGGCCTTACCTATTCTGCCACAGGCACTGTCAAGGGAAAAAGAACCATCACAAAGACAGAGCAGGTGTGGCGCAATGGTGAGCATTTCAGTGATGACGACAACCAAAGCGTCACCAAGTCGAAACCTAATTTGGCTAACAGCGTCAACACCTACTATGTGGGCAGATTGGGTAAGTGGGGAATCGATTTCAGTGCCGATTACTATGGAAGCCACACTGACATGGATATGGCCGGCGATACTGACGACTCTTCGGTTAGTAGCAACACGAGCACGAGGAGCAACTTGTGGGCCGAGAAGCTCACGGTCTCGGCGCCGATGCCCGCTGGAACGTTCTCCTTCGGTGAAGAGACTTCCTATACCAACAGAAAAGCAGATTTCACACAGAGCGGATTTTCTGCTGACACATATATCCGGCAACGCACTGCTATCTGGTCACTCTATGCAAACTATGCGCTCCCCATTGGCAAGAAGTTGAATTTCTCGGCTTCTTTGAGGCTTCAGAACGAACACAACCGCTATGATGTGGATGGTAAGAAAGACGACGAGCTAAGCCACGATTATCATGTGCTTATCCCCAAATTATCAATGAGCTATGCTGACGACGGGTGGCAGCACTCGTTAGCATTTGCCACATACCGGTACAATCCGCCTTATTCGATCATGTCGTCCTCGGTGAACTACCGCAGCAAATACGAGTACGATACGGGCAACCCCTTCTTGCAACCCATGACTACGTATTATCTTTCGTGGACGACAGTATGGAAATGGATGACGGTGGAAGCCTATTACACTTATATCAAAAACTCATTCCGCACCTTTCAAACGGCTTACGACGATGTGAGTCATCCCGGCGTCATCATCACAGACTACCGCAACACGCCAAAGACACAAAACTACGGGGTGACACTTAATACCTCGCCTACCTTAGGCATTTGGCATCTTAACTACACCGCTATGCTCTTTTTCTCAGATGCCGACTTGGCTCCCATGGGCATCACGCACTATTGGAATGGACTTTGTACGCAGTTCAGACTTGACAACACGTTCACACTGCCCTATAACTGGACAGCGAACATCACTGCGAGCCTCACGCCTTATAACAAGTCTAATGTAGCTATAACTAAGACGGTGGCCAGTGTAGACCTCCGTATTTCCAAACAGTGGCTAAAGAGTAAGAATATTCGACTCTCGCTTTATGCCAACGATATTTTCCACACCAATTACAAGGAGATGACGGCCTATGGAGGCATTAACGTCCGTACCCAGTTCAAAGAATACGACAGTACACAGTGCGTGGGTATTGAGTTCACTTACAGTTTCAATACTGTACGCAGCCGTTACAAAGGCACTTCGGCCGGAAGCGAAGAGAAAAATAGGCTATGAGCAACTTCAATGTCTCTCTTATGATAAGTTATCATGAAAGAAAACGGAGTTCATTGGTTAGTATTTTCGTCGCAGATGGATGCCCTTAAAGATTTAATCATGAAGAAGATACTCTTTTTATTATATATACTTCTGCTCGGAACTACGGTTGTCCGTGCTCAGCGTGTGAGCCGCGACTTCCGCAACGTGACGATGCCCACGGCTCTGCAGCAGCTCGGTGGCATGACCCATCGCTACACCATCAACTTCATCTACAACGACTTGGAGGACTTTCGCGTGACGGCATCGGTCAAGGGCGAGACTATTCCCGATGCCATCCGCCATCTCATCGGTTTCTATCCCATCTCGATGACGATGGTGGGCGACAGCATCATCAACGTGGAGTGCTCGCAGAAGACAGTGTTGAGGTACAAAGGCCGCGTGGTCGACGACAAGGGGGAGCCCGCCGAGTATGCCAACGTGGTACTGCTCTCGCCCGCCGACTCCTCGTTTCTTGCCGGTGGCGTGAGCAACGAGAGTGGCTATTTCGTCATTCCCTGCAATGCCCGGCGCGTCATCGCCAAGGTGACCTATGTGGGCTACAAGTCTAAACTGTGGACTGCCGCCTCGCCCGATCTCGGCACCATACGCCTGCAGGCCGACCGATATACGCTGAAAGGCGTGACGGTGAAGACACAACGACCACAGTATCGTGCTGCAAAGGGTGGTATGACCATTGACGTGGAGCACTCGGTGCTGAGCAAGATGGGCACCGCCGTCGATGTGCTCGGGCAGCTGCCGCGCGTCACGGCATCG
>ONYL01000078.1 GCA_900322035.1 uncultured Prevotella sp. | reverse complement strand
GTACATGAAGAAAATTGCCAAGGCATAAAATTGCGCATAGCGCATAAAATAAAGCGGCTGAATAGTCGTTTGTAAGTAAAACGTAAAAGTAGAACGCGGCACATGAATGATTTGTCTATTTCTCGTTCTCTCCTCGATCCTGATCTTCATCAGTTTGGTATGTCTTGACTAAAGTTGACTTTTGCAACTACTTTATAAAGCGGAGCTCCTTTTACGAATCATCTCTGTTTAATGCCAACTTCTGATAGACAGAGGGTGTCATGCCCGTCACTTTCTTGAACGCCGCGATGAAAGCAGATGAAGAATTGAATCCCAAATCCCGACCTATGCCCATTAGAGTATACTTGGAATAATAATCAGGCGAAGTGATGCGACGGCAAGCCTCACGGATTCTGTACTCCCGAAGAAGTCCTTTGAAATTAACATCATAAGCTTCGTTAATAGCATAGGATACGTATTTTGTATTTGACTCCACAGCGTCGGCAAGCTGCTTCAAACTGAACTCAGGGCTGGAAATGATATTAACATCAGTCATTACGTTTTCTATTTTCCGTAGAAGCAGAGTCAACATCTCATCAGATATGGGGTTATCCGACTTGTCATCTGCCTCATCTCCACTCTTCGATGCATGTAGTGCTACCATTTCCGCATATTGATTCAACAGCCGTTTTTGCTGATCCCGTTCTTTCCTCAACTGCTCACTTTTCTCAACCAAGAGCAATTGGGCCTGTCTCACTCTCTTATAGTTGCGCCACACAACAACAAAGAGCACAACCATAAGGACAATAAGCAACACAACGAGCAGAATGATGGCCGTCTGCGCATGGTTTCGTGTGGTCAAACTCGCTATTGTCTGCTGCGATTGTTTATTTTCTATTTTGAATATACGGTTTTCCGCGTTCTTTACCTGGCTCTTATCCATAATCGAATCCGAAAGATTCAGATATTTATTGTGCAAGGCCTCACGTTTGACGCTATCGCCCTTCATTGTGTAGGCCCGTTCCATACCTTTATAGATATCGTTCAAAACCATGCTGTAGTCCATTTTCTGAGCCAAAACTCTACTACGCTCAAAGTTGACGATGGCCGAGTCCGGCATATTTAAATCCAAATAGACATTCGCAACGGCACTTCTCTCCTCTATGGCATACTGTTCATTGGCCAGACGGTTGAGGGCATAGTCGATGGCTTGCTCCATATATTTTATCGCTTGCTCATAATGTTTCTCAGATCGGGCAACAAATCCCAATGACTGAAGCCTAAAAAACTCATGTTGAGCTTTGGGCATGGCGTCGGATAGCGAAAGTTGTATGTGGAACATCCGCCGTGCGTTCTCAGGATCGTTGCTCAGTCCATAGGCTCCAACCATATTGCTTGCCAGTGCGTATTGCATTTTCCGGTCGTGCTGACCGAGAGCCGCCTGAAAGGCCTTGTGGTAATAATATATGGCCCTGTCGATGTTGCCCATTTGCAAATAGACGTTGCCCAAATTTCCCTGGCACACATTAAACATATATGTATCGCCATGTTGTTGCGCTGCTTCCAGACCTCGGGTGAAGCATTCAAGGGCAGAGCCCAACTGTCCATTGTTAAAACAGTATTTCCCTTTGGCCACAATATTTGCGACGTAATCATCCTGATCCGAATTGCCATGACAAGCCGACAAAACAAATAACAGAACGACAGAGAATATGATGTATAAGCCTTTCTTCATAGTTGCAAATATAGATAAAAATCCTCGAATGGCATGCCTTGTTGATAAGAAAACAATAGAAAAACCACAAGTTGAGTCGTCTGATAAAGCCGCTAAACATTTCGATTTCTTGAAAACGAAACCTAAAGATGGCAATCTCTTCTTTATTTTCATATCTCTTTTCTAACTTTGTAGCAATGAAATAATATAGTATCCACCAATTCATATTTTTTATGATTCTAACTTTTACTCACCAAAGAATGTTCTACGGAAGATTGCTCTCCGCTCTGTCTGCTTTAGTACTATTTTCAACCATAGCCCAGGCTCAGTCCGATATTATCTCCGCTCAGCCCGAAGGCTTAATCAAGACTTTCGACCTTTCAACTACACAGGTCTATCAGCGCAACCAATATGAGTTCAGTGGCATAAAGATGGACTTAGTCTATCAGGGCGACACCACCGTTTATTTTCCGGATATTGTAACGGCTTTCGGATTTGGAACCTATGTTCGGGGGCAGGTGAGTGGCGACACCATTCTGATCAAATCAGGACAGCATGTTTTTCACCAGGATCCAGTTTATAACTATATGGAACTGGACCTGTATGCCCAGCCTTGCCTGAAGAACGGATCTACGGCAAACGTACTCGGTGATGAATACATCAAATTCCTGAGAAATGCCGATGGCAGTTTATCATCTATTGGAGATACCGGTATTGCCTACGTCGACCAGTATGGTGACCTGATTGGATATAATACGGATTACCTCTTCAGACCTTTCGACTTGCTTACCGACAGTGTCGTTGCTCCTATCGACATTAGCGACAGCGCCTACTGCATGAGCTACACCGACAATTTTGGTAATCCCATCTATCGCCTGGTGAATCTCAGATTTGCCTCCGATGGTGTTTACTTGCAGGGTGTCTCCGAGCAAAGAGCTCCTCAGTCATGGATTCATGGCACATGGGATAACGACAAGTTGGTTTTTGCCTCGCGTCAATATCAGGGCGTGGCCGAAGTATCTTTCCTGGACTTCATCTATGGAGGTACCCAAGATTATTCACAATCCTTGGGCTATCGACTTGACTCCGCCATCGTCTTCGACTATGATGATGGGAGCAAGGCCTTCACCACATCTCAATCGCTTTTGGAGACTTATGGCGACAAAATCCTCATCAGTAGCTACGACGCACCAACGCTTACTCCTTACACGCCTCACGAGGCAGTGCCACAGAAGCCCGGTATGCTCGGCTATTCCGACTATTACGCAAGTAGTGGGTTCGACGTTATACGTTTCAATATCGCACCCGTTGATGAGAATGGCAACTATATCACCCCCGACTCCATCACTTGGCGACTGATTAAGGACGGAGAACCATACACCTTCACCACCGACAAATACCATCAGCTGTCGCAGGACCAGCAAGTGTTCAATTGGGGATTTGCCGACAACATCGACATCGTGTTTGAGGCATGCGGACTGTACAACATCTGGTTCTACGATGCGTGGAACGAACTGCAGTTGGAATGCACCTATACCTACAACGGTCACGCTCACACGGCAATCAGCGACAAGATGGTCAGCACCGGAATCTCCTTGGTCAATTCAGCTCCCAAGAGCGTGAGCTCAGTTAGCTATACCGACCTTGCCGGTCGCACAACCAATGCCGACGCCACTGGCATTCTTATTAAGAAGACCACTTTTGCCGATGGCTCTACAAAAGTAGAGAAAATCATCCGTCGATAATCAATCGATATTAGAGAACTTTAAAATAAAAGCAAATGAAAAAAATTATCTTCACCGCAATTCTTCTGATGTCTGCGGGCGCAGGTATGGCCCAATCGCTTGTCCATGTCTATCGCCCAAGCGCAAGCACCGACGACATCATCACTACCCTTCCGTCTACGGCAAAGGACAGCCTCTATCTTGAAGATACCTACATCATGTCGGGCTACGCATTGCAGCACTACACCTGGAGCGGACATTTCCATCACATCGCTTTTGATGAGAATGGAACCGACGTCTACATCAAAAACATATGTAACGACTATGTTTTCGATACCTACATAAAAGGCACCATCATCAGCGACTCCATCGTTATTCCTACAGGCCAGCACATCTTCCATCAGGATGCAGGAGAGGGACAAGATGAAGTCGACTTCTACCTCCGTGCAGTGAAAATCAACGACGACAGCACCGATGTTGTGCTCGATTCCACAAAGGCAAGCATTGTTCTGTATGTTGATGCCAACGGAACTATTCACACCAAGGGCAACGTGGGTGCAGCCTATGCCGACTCTACAGGTGCTATGCTGACAAAGAACATCACTTATCAGTTTGTACCCTTCGACACACTGACAGCCATGGTAAACTTGCCTGAAGGTGTGGACTCCGTAGCCTACGACCTCGTCTACAAGGCCGAGACCGGTGGAAACAACGTGGGAGGTAAGGCAGTCGTTGCCTTCGATGGCAATGATGTCTATGTGAAGGGGCTCTCTCTGAACAAAAAAGGCTGGGTGAAAGGTCTTCTTCAGGACAACGTCATCACCTTCCCTTCGCATCAGTACTTAGGCAGATACAACAACGATGAAAATCTTGAGAGAGATTTTGCCGTATTCTTCAATGGGGCCGAAGACACTGGCGAGAAGGATCTCTTCGGAGAAGTCTATGCCACAACAGATTCTGTAGCATTCCAGTACGATCCTGAGACCAAGGCTTTCTCTACACAGCAAGCTGTAACTGAAACAATTGGAGCCAACAACTCTTATTCCCACATGGTAGCTCCCTCGCTCACACCTTCCTCAACGGGCGGTGAATATCTGCCTGCCGTACCGGCAACGCCTACCATTAAAAGCTTCAAGAACTTCGTATTCACTTATTTCCTTAATGTCACTATCCCATCAACCGATGTCGATGGTAAGCCGCTCAATACCGACAGTCTTTATTATCGCTTCATCGTCGATGGTGAGCCCTTCACGTTCTCTACATCTGAATACAACTACATTGATGAGAACATGACAGAGCTTCCCTATGCTTATCAGGACGAAGGCGGTTATGGTAATGACATTATGAATGTAGGTGGTGACGAAAGAAGAATAACTTTCTATAGCAACCACAGCACATTTGGCGTTGAAACAGTTTACCGCATTAATGGAGTAGAGAATGTCAGCGACCGCTATGTCTACGATGTAGCTTCTCAGACCGGCGAAGTTGTTCCCAATGGCATTGAAAGCCTGCAAGCTGATGCCAAGAACGTCACTCTTTATGATCTGGCAGGCCACAGAGTCGTAACCCCCCAGCATGGTGTCTACATCAAGAAAGAGAGATTGCAGAATGGCAGTACACGCGCCACAAAGTTCGTGGTCAAATAGAACAAGCTTAGAATGAAGCAAAGCTCCTTCCCCCGCCAATTGCGGAAGAAGGAGCTTTTATTATGTGTGACGGCCGTTACGTTTATGTGTGACGGCCGTCACATTTCGTCGTTAATTGTGTGTGAGGTGAAATCTGTGTGACTTTCTCTGTAGTTTAACGTTTTTGGTTGACTACTTTAAGCCTTATTTTTAATGTTGGTTGACCCGGTTAAACATTACTTTTATATTTGGTTGATACATGTGCGGCTTAGTCACGTTTA
>ONYL01000073.1 GCA_900322035.1 uncultured Prevotella sp. | reverse complement strand
GGTACAAAATTGAAAAGTACACGTAAAGTATATGCTTGTAAATGTCTGACCTAAGGGCAGTTTAAGCGAATGTTAAAGGATTTAAGTGGACACTAGTGACTGTGTTTATTTCCCCGCAGACAAGCAGGAACAGAAAGAAGCCTTCATTTCTATGATTGAGGAGAAAGTAAAGAAGGCCAAGGAGAAGGGCGAAAAGAATGACAAGCAGCCCATAGACTATGAGTTCGTTTCGGAGCAGGTCAATGAGAAGGCGGGTACGGCTACGGAGGTCTTCAATCTGAAGTATGCGTCGGGCAAGACAGAGCAGACCCGTGTGGATATGAAGAAAGAGGAAGATGGTCACTGGTATATTGTGAACAAAAAGTAGAACCCATTTTAAAAGAGCTTCGACTATGAGAATAAGAATGTTTGTGATGGCGTGTGTCGCCATGCTTGCCCTGGGGCCTGCACCCGCTCATGCCCAAGGACTTGGTGGTTTGCTGAAGAAGGGTAAGAAGGCTCTGGAGAAGGTCAGCGGCTCGCTCGGCGGTAGCAAGGGGAACCGTCAAGGCGCGGCAGTGCAGCGGTCAAACGGTACCGACGTAGAGCAGCCTTGTGGCGGAACGCTCCGCAATCCCATAGCCCAAATCATTGACGTGCAACTGATAGGTGCTTATGGCAAGAGCACGTCAGAGAACTACGGCACTGTCAGCCTCTTGTTTAAAGTGAAGATGATAGCCAACAAGACAAATATCCGTTTTGGCGTAAACAGCGAGTGCCCAGGGTTGATGATTGACCAAGATGGCAATACTTACAAAACACAAGAGTCTGCAGGATGGTATGATTACTCTGTCACGGAGGGCGTCTACATGAAGTTGCCGGTCACCAAGACTTGGTTTGCCGATGTGAAGAAGACGGCCACCACCATCCAGCAACTGCAAATTGGCATCAGCGCGAGCTATGATGATACAGGACTTATCATTCTGAAAAATGTTCCCATACAGTGGGATGTGGAGCAATGACGCGTGCCCCCGTCCTTTCGGCCGACACGCTCGACCTGAAACAGAGGTTCAGATAATGTATTAAATTAAACAACATTATTGTGTAATCTGTTTTTTACTCCACAGTCTCATCCGCGTTCCACTGTGTAAGATGCCCGGTAGCAGATGAACTGTTGGCTGTACGCAGCCTGGTCCTCATATTCTTTCAACCTTCTTTCCTTCCATACGATATACCCGACAGAACATAGAAATGCGGCAAGGATGAGGAGGATCTGAAGGGCATGTTGCTCCGGATGTACCCAAAACTCATTGAAAAGATTGAGGCGTCCCATCACCTCCACTGGAGTCCACAACACAATCACCGAGGCAATGGACATGCGGATGTTGGCTCCCCAGGGCTTGATGCGAAGTTGACGGCGAAACATGAAGAGAAAGCCTATCAGGCAGCCCAGGGCCACGAGAAACGTCATGGGATGATGGTCGCCAAGAAAACGCTTGTCGTAGCAGAACATCAGTAGCAGGTAGCAGGTCCAAAGGATCATGTTCAGTTCCATGAATGTCACAATGCTGACATGCCGCGACATGGGGTGGGGCACAATCTCGTTGCGATGACTGCGGAAGAGTTTCTTCTGCATCCAAGTCAGAAAGAGGCAGCCGTTGCGTGAGCTGAAGAGATAGAGCACTATCACCATGGCCCACAGTCCGAAGGTGGCAGGAAGAATAAGATATTCGGGTTTTGTCACCACAACGCCATTCTCGATCTCGGGCTGTACACCATAGCGCTGGGCGTAATACTGGAATAGGAATTCCACCCATCCTGTCCAAAAAAGCAGGCCGCCGAAAAAGCCAAAGAGCGTCTGCCGTGTGTCGCCCTTGACAAAGACGCCCATGATGACAATCATCAGTCCGGCAAGTCCCATCAGGAAGGCGGCCACGTGTACGGCTCCGGCAGTCATGGTGTTGTCCATGAGAATCATGATGGCATGGCCCAACGGCATGGTGAAAAGCACCATAAAGAAACTCAACAAGGTGCGGGCCCAATGTTTTTGCTGTTTTATGTTCCCTGTTTTCTCCATTTTTAGTTTTTTAGATATTAGTTTCTCTCTGTCCGGTAAAATCACGTTCCCTGTGAGTTAGCCAATATTCTTGGCCTTTCATCCCCCAAGGCGTACATCACAAGTGAAACTAAAAAGGATTGCGGCACTTGTTTGCCGCAATCCTCTCATAGATCTTATCAGCCAAGGTGTAGCTGGTGTCCCATGCGGTCGCGCTTGGTTTCAAGATAGCGTTTGTCGTAGGGATTGGGCGACACTTCGATGGGTACGTTTTCAACGATTTCCAGACCATAGGCCTCCAGTCCCACGCGCTTGGTGGGGTTGTTGGTCATCAGGCGCATTTTCCTCACGCCGAGGTGGCGGAGCATCTGCGCGCCGCAGCCATAATCGCGCTCGTCTGGCTTGAAGCCGAGATGTACGTTGGCATCTACCGTGTCGAGGCCCTGTTCCTGGAGCTTGTAGGCCGCAATCTTGTTCATCAATCCTATGCCGCGGCCTTCCTGCTGCATGTAGATAATGACACCGCGGCCCTCCTTTTCAATCATCTGCATGGCCTTGTGGAGCTGCTCGCCACAGTCGCAACGGCGGGAACCGAAGATGTCGCCGGTGGCACAGCTGGAATGCACGCGTACGAGCACCGGCTCGTCAGGGGTCCAGCTGCCCTTGATGAGGGCCATGTGCTCCAATCCGTTGCTCTTCTGGCGGAAGGGGATGAGCATGAAGTCGCCGTAGAGGGTGGGCAGGTGTACCTCATCGCCGACCTCAATCTCGGTGTCCTGCTTGAGTCGGTAGGCGATGAGGTCGTTGATGCTGATGATGTGCATTCCCCATTCCTTGGCTTTCTCTTCCAACTGGGGCAGGCGAGCCATCGTGCCGTCGTCGTTCATGATTTCCATCAGAGCGGCGGCAGGGTAGAGGCCGGCCAAACGGCAGAGGTCGATAGAAGCCTCGGTGTGGCCGGAACGGCGCAACACGCCGTTGTTTTGGGCGTAGAGTGGATTGATGTGACCCGGGCGTCCAAAGGTCTGCGGGGTTGACTGGGGATCGGCAAGTGCAAGAATCGTGGCTGCTCGGTCGTGGGCCGATACGCCCGTCGTGCAACCTTCAAGCTTGTCCACCGTGACGGTGAAGGGCGTGCCGAGCATTGATGTGTTGTCCTGCACCTGATGTGGCAAGTCCAACTCGTCGGCACGCTTGATCGTGATGGGGGCGCAGAGCACGCCACGAGCATTCTTCAGCATGAAGTTGACCTTCTCGGGCGTAATCTTCTCGGCCGCAATAATGAGGTCGCCTTCATTTTCGCGGTCCTCGTCGTCGACAACAATGACAAACTTGCCGTCTTTAATATCTTTTACAGCATCTTCAATGCTACTCAGTGTTGTTTTATCCATGTGTTTTCTCTCCTTTTATTATTTTGTTGTTATGTTTGTGTGGATTTGGTCTATGCGTGTGATAATTTTCTCGCTTGTCTGCTGAATCGTGCGCAGGTCTTTATAGAGGCGCAGTCGGAACATCCACATGCGGAAATAGAGCACG
Organism: uncultured Prevotella sp.; assembly: GCA_900322035.1. Taxonomy (GTDB): domain Bacteria; phylum Bacteroidota; class Bacteroidia; order Bacteroidales; family Bacteroidaceae; genus Prevotella. Next base: position 2,633 of record ONYL01000073.1, on the reverse strand, counting down.
GCCCCTATAGGGAAGATGATAGCCGAAACGATGTTGAGCCATCGACGTTCGAAAGGTCGCGTATGGGCCTTCACTGCGATGATGGGGTAGAGGTTCAGCGTTGACAAAATGATGGGGTCGCGCGTGTTGGAGAGGTCGTTGATGGTCTTCTCCAGTTGTGAGTTGATTTGCTCTATGGCATGGTCGGGATGATATTTGAAGAATACCTTGATGATGTTGGGAGCCGTATAGAGACGGTGTCTGTGTGAATAGTGGCTCACCTCATCATTGATGACATTCAAAGTCTTGCGGTCTGATGGATAGTCTGGGGGAGTAATGATCACTTCCTTGCCGTAGACATGACGTTTTAGGCGTAGACCGAGCAGCTTCATAAAGAAATTGCGGTAGAGGTCGATGTTGAATACCACTGAATCGTTGTTGGCTTTATAGGTAACGAAAGCCGCTAAGGGAATGAGTACGGCTGAAGCCAGACTCTTGCCAAACCATATGGCCCACATGCCACCACGCGCCATCCGGTAGCCGGAATTGTCAAGAATGTAATAAATGATATATACGAGCACCGAAATGATTACCGGTACGCCAAGTCCGCCCTTGCGGATAATGGCTCCTAAGGGTGCGCCGATGAAGAAAAATATAAGACATGACAGCGCAAGCGTGAACTTGTTGATGGCTTCGATCTTGTGCTGGCGTACGATTTTGTTGGCGTCTTTTGTGACCATCGCTTTGAATTCAAGGTCGTTGGTCTCAGACTGCACGGTGGATAGGGCCGACTGTACGGCGGCACGCTGCTTGTCGGCAGAAAGATGGGCGAAAACCGTGTCGATATTGAAGTCCTTCCGCAGGGCCATGTGTGTCTGGGTGATCGAATCTGTGCGGTTGAGTACCGGAGTGCGATAGTAGAACATCTTCGACTGCGTGTAGAAGGCACGGCCTATGGAGTCGTTCAGCTCATTGAGCGAGTCGATGTCGTTGTAGATTTCGTGAAGTCCCTTGCCACGGGCGTTGTTGCTGAGACTGGTGGCATCGGTCATGTTGAAGTCGCCGTCATAGTCGAGTACAATTTTCTTCTCCACAAATGTCTCCCTCTGATAAGGCACTGCTGCACTGGAAGAGAGTTCGGTGCGCTGCATGTTCTCGAACCATTTTCCGCTCCACAGGGTGAGCATCAGGTGCTTTTTCTCCGCCGTAGCCTGTAGCATGCCCGAGTCGGCAAGGATGATAGCCTGGTCCTCGTAGGATCCCGTCATCCGGTATACCATAATACCGTAAAGCTTGCCCGTTCGGGTGTCCTTCTTCTGAACGTAAATATTGCTGTTGGGAATGCCGTCGTAGAAGATTCCTTCCGGAATTTCCAACTCAGGGCTCTTCTGTTTCATGGAAATCAGCAGCTGGGCAATTTTCATGTTGGCGTGGGGGCCGATGTTGTTCTCGAAATAGAATGAACCCAACATAATGCAGATGGTGATGACAATGAGTGACCGGAAAGACTGCATGAGCGAGATGCCCGAAGCCTTGATGGCCGTGAGCTCACTGCTCTCACCAAGGTTGCCAAACGTGATGAGTGATGAGAGCAGAATAGCCAGGGGAAGTGCCTGCGGAACGAGCATGAGCGCCATGTACCAGAAAAACTGTGCCATGACATCCATGGTGAGGCCTTTGCCTATGAGCTCGTCGATATACCTCCATAGGAACTGCATCATCAACACGAATTGGCAGATGAAGAACGTTCCCACGAAAAGCAGTCCAAACTGCCTGGCGATGAAAATATCTAATTTCTTTGGTCGAAGCATTTTATCTGATGCAGAATCAGATTGCAAAGATAGTATAAAAAAGTCAGATGCCGAAACTTTGTTCCTACTTTCTATTACTGGCGTTGGAGAGGCAGGTCAAAGTCCGGTGCCAGCCCCCCAGTTGATTCTGCTAAACTCCCGTCCGTCTGAGCAACTTCTCTCGATCGTGATTCCAAATGTGGGTCATGCTGTCAACATCGTCAGGCTCCGCGAAATCGGTGATGGTGAGCAGGTAGGTATCTGTGAGGGCGTCATGGGATATACGAAGCTCAACAAAATAATCCTCATTACCTTCATCTTCACTCCAGCGGAAACGGATACAGCGGTTTTTCTCACGTTCGAGCACGCGTGCATGGCGCACCTCTTTTACACCCATAGGGGAGCCCCACGTGACTGTCAACGTTCCGTTATTGTCTTCGACTTCGTCTGCCATCCATCTTGATAGCCCTTCACCAGTGCTGATCAGTTGCCAAATGATAGATTTGGAACGGCTGTGCAGCTCGTATTCGATTGTCATTTTTTCTTTTTTCATACTACAAGGTGGCGCGTGAGGCGCTCATATTTTTGGTTTCTACATTCGGTTAAGACATTGCCTTCTTTGTGGGCTTCTGTCTATTATTAAAAATGTAACGTCTACAAAAATACATATTTTTGGTCTAATAGCCATAAAAAATCATGTTATTTTTTGGTTAAATAAAAAATAAGCATTACCTTTGCACCCGCAAACGAACAAATGTAGTTTTGTGATGGCGGGATAGCTCAGCTGGTTAGAGCGTCGGATTCATAATCCGGAGGTCGTGGGATCGTGGCCCACCCCCGCTACACTGAAAATCAAGGAGTTAC
>ONYL01000072.1 GCA_900322035.1 uncultured Prevotella sp. | reverse complement strand
GTGGCGGGCAACATCGAGAAGTTGGGTATTTTGATGGTCGGTGCTTCATCGAGCATTACGAAAGATGGGGCTTTGCCCTGTGCGTTCATCTGCTTTATGCAGACCGTAGCCACGAGGGAAACGAGGGGCGCAAAGGTCTTTACCAATGTAGGGTTACTGCCGATAGTCAGGACTACAGGATTATCGGGGTTGTTAATGTCGAGGTTGACTTCATCAGCCCCGAACACCCACATCAAACGTGGCGTGTTTATCTTGGCGATGGCATTTTGCAGGGTACTGACAACGCCCGCAACCTGTGCATCTGCCTTTCGCTTCATGGCGTTGAATACGCTAATCGTAAGATTGGCGGTCTCCGTGTCGGTATGCAGGAGGCGCAAGAGGTTCTCGTCCGAACTTGTCACCATGGCGCAGACGTGTGGCAGGTCGCACCATTCGGGCTTGTTTTTGCGGAGAAACCAAATACAGGCCGTTAACAGGGCGGTGGCGCTGCTCGTCCAAAAATCGCTCTTGTCGCTTTGGTTCGGTATCAAATTGTCTATGATGGCTTGGGCAAACTCGTTCGCATAGCTGCTGTTACGCACATATTTTGGCGCTAAGGGGTTAACTCGGTATGAGTGGGAAGATTGTTCAAGGTCGATAAAAAAACGTCTCACAGGGCTTCTATTGGCCTCGTAGAACGTTTCTACGTCTTGCGCAAGGGTCGGAAACTTGAAATCATAGACAATTCCGCTGAAATTCATCTTGGCAAACATCTGAAGAGCGGGGACGGCAACGCTCTCGCTCTTTCCGCTTCCTGCACCGCCCATGACGAATATTCCTCGGAATGGATTGCCGACATTGATATACCTGCCCTGTGCTGTCCTCCAGGACATCGCATAAGGCTTGTCTTTAAACGTGTTGTCCTTGACAAGCCCTGTGGACTTGACAAGGGCTGCGCCACCCTTGACAATGGGTCTTAGCCACCATAGCCACACCCAACGGACGATGATGGCCGCACCGCCTAATATTACGATTGACCCGCACCATTCTATTGCCTTGCTGCCTTTGTTCTCTCCAACGGCATACAGGATATTAGCCACGATTAATGAAAAGATAGCCGTGCCGACTATCCACACGAAGCGTCCGAAGGTCAGCGAGACACCTCGGAGCATTCCGAACAGACATCCTCTGTTTTCAAGATTTGAATTGATTTGCATATCGTTATAGATTTAAATTGATAGTCCACGGTCACGGCTGTAGCGCTGCTCATTGCTGATTTGTTCCTTGTAGGCTTCATATATGAGCTTTGCTTTTTCATCCTTTGGTATGGTGTTCCACTTTCCGGCATCAGCATTGACATAGAGCCTTACACGCTCGTTGTTCTCATCGATGAGGTCTATAGACATTTTGTTACTCCCCAAATTCCTTGGGTATATAGCATTACTGCTGCCTTTATAGGTGTGTCCCTCTATTTGTATGGAGTGAAGTTTCTTGGCTTCTATCTCCTTTCTTTCCGCTTCTTGTTTCTTTTCGTATTCTGTTTGCTGACACCTCTTATATGCTTCATATCGTGCAATTTCTTCGGCTCGTCTCCGTTTCTGCTCTTCTTCAATATGCTTCTTTTGTGCTTCAAATCGGGAGAGCTCGGCCAAACGTATTTCAATTTCATCACCCGACAGCTTTGTATCACCCATTTCACGGGAAGCCTCTTCTCTTTCCTGCTCCCGCTGCTGCTTTTGTTCCAACTTGTAAGTAAATGTTTCCTCCTTGGGGCGTTGGTATGAGAAGTGCTTGTCAAATGTCTGTTCACAAGAGTTATAGAACTGTGTTCGGTCAAAGGCTGCCTTGACTGGGCCTTTGCCGTTCTCCTTGCGGTTGGCGGCCTTAGGGGAAATCTTGTATTCCTGTCCTTTGGTCTGACGGCTCACGACTACATGGGCGTGCCATTGCAAGTCCTCCTTGTTCGTCCGTCTCTCTTGATGTATGGAAGCGAAATAGACAAGGTCGTTAGCCGTGAAGTGCTTTTCTTTCGTTTTGTCTTGATGGTCTTTATAGCCTTTGAAATTTCCTGCATAGTCCTCCAGGACCTTTTGGCGGACATAGTCTTGAAAGATTTTTTCCTTTTGCCGTTCCGTTGTGCAGCCGGCAAACATCTTGGCTTGCTCAGCCGCTGATGGGCAAACCTCTACTTCAAAGTACTTGGCTTCCCCCTTGTGCAGTCGTGTGCCGTTCTTGTCAATCATTTCGGCAGCTTCGACAGGTGTCAGTCCCTCCCTGTCTTGAGTGAATATCATGCCTTGACAGGCGGTCGGCGCCAGGCGATCAGAATGTGCTTGCGCAAGTTTCTCGATGCGCTCATGCTCAAGATAGGAAGCAATATTAATTGCGCTGCCTGAGTTTGCGGTTTTGCCGCTCCCCCCTCCATTAATCGATATTTGCATGGCTTATTTTCTTCCGTCTTTAGGGAAACATATACTTTTGAGGGCCTGTCTCTGGATAAAGTTTATATCCAACATTGATTGATTGCCGAATACCGCATTAATCAGATTGCCGCATTTGGTGATGGTGGTTTGTAATTCAAGAAGCTGCTCCTTGACATCTTCGGGAAGTTGCAGATTTATGTTTGCCTTGCCTGCCAATTCTTCCAAAAGCAATATTGACCGTTGGTCGTAGGTTGCAAAGTGTTCCATATTTTTTCTATTCGACTCACTCAATTCGTTGGCTTTTTTCTCGAACTGGGTTTTAGCTGCCCACATGTTGGAGCGGCATTGCTCCAACTTTTTCGACAGGTCGCTAATGGCAGACTTGGCGATGTCGGGGTCGGAGGGGTCGTATCCTGTTTTCTTGAAGAAGTCAACCATGAGGGCAACGAGCTGCCCTTGGGTCACATGGAACTTTCGGGCTAACTTTTTGAGTTTGTCCGAAGTATCTAACGACACCCTAACGGCTGTCGTTTTAGGGGTGGGAGTGTCTTTCTTTGCCATAATCTATGATTTTTTGGCAAAGATAGGCAATTCGATTGAAACCGACAATAATCAACCAAAAAATATATATATTTTTTTGATTATTAGGAGGTTATATAAACTTTAGGGAATAAAATTAATTTTGAATTTTGTTGCCTAAAGTTTATAAGCCGTTGATTTTCAACGGCTTTGCCTCGCAGAGCAAGACAAGGCGGTCACGAAGTGCCGCCTCGTCTTGCTCATTGCATTTCGCCCGTGTACCCACATGAACAACCGATTGAGATTGGCGGACTTCCGCGTGAGCTGACGACTTCCCCAGCTGGGGAGGCGACGTGCGAACAGGAAGGCAGACAATCGAATGAGGTTCGTTTGTGTGGGTATGCGGGCGAAACCCGTAGGGCGGCTATGGTAATAGCCGTGCAATCCCTCATGCTCCACTTGTTGACCTATGGTGGATAATAGGTTAGCAAGTGGAGCATGAGCCACGATTAGCCGATTTCCACGCCGAGACCGATGCGCCATTGGTGGAGGACATCATCGAGGAATGGGCGGTCGTGGTTGGCGATGAAGTCAAAATAATTCATGAGGCTTGCAATGTTGCCGTAGCCCTGTTCGATGTGTTGCAGTGCCTCGATGCGCATATTCTCGAACTTGGCGATGGCATAGAGCGAATAACCATGTTCCGTGCGCCACTTATTAAGCACATGTGCAATGGCGTACGTGTTGCTGCTCTCTGAATAGATTCCGATGTTGTTGTTCTGTTCCATGATGATGAATTTTAATGTTGTATTCCTATGATACAAAGGTAATACTTTTTTATGTAATACACAAATATGTAGTGTTAATAATACATAATTATGTAGTAAAGTAAAAAATCTTTACAGCAGGGAAGGTTCGTTTTTTATTTTTTTCTCTTTCTCTTCTCCTTTTCCCCCTCTCGCCATTCTTTTCCCTCAAGTCATTCCGGATGGCATGGAGCGAAGCTTGCGAGCGACCCATAAAAGCCAAAAAAAAATGTTTGTTTGTCTGGTTTGTATCCCTTGTTTGTAGAGAATCTCTTGTAAGGAGTGCCGCAATCCCTTTATTCATCGGGGTTAGAGCGGGGGGTAAACTTACTTTTCTAAGAACTTTTGGGGGGGGTAAACTTACTTTTCTAAGAAACTAAAACTAACTTTTCTAAGAAAGTTTAACACTAAAACTAACTTTTAAATTTTGAAATTAAAAATATTATTTGTATCTTTGCAGTAGAATTTAAAACAAAGAGTTATGGAAGAAAATATCATCAAGGCCAAATTAGAAGAGCTGCTTCCAGGTTGCGAGGTGCAAGTCTGGCACCCGACCCAGTTCATCAGCGTTGAGATAGTGAGCGCAAAGGACATCGTGCTGCCCTCTGATGCAATCGACTTCCTTGTATCGCTCCACATCAAGGAAATGCAATACGGCTACGAACACGTTGGCCACATTCATCACGTGACATTCAAGGTGGAGGGCTGAATATGGAAAAGCAGGAAGTAATACCAATACCGGAATATCAAATGGAGACCAAGAACCTTACTCTTGGTCTCTATGACTATAGCGAAGTGCAGCAGAATGTAATTACGCTCATTCAGCAGCAACTGGAGAAGTACATGACGAAAGACGCTAAGGAGGCTGTTGTCAGGATTGACAGCATGGGTGAGCCATACATCGTGATTGACACGGACGAGGCAAGCAGCAAGAAGAACAAAGCTTATGTTATCGAGGAGGTGAGGAAGATGTTCGACAAGACAATCACCTTCCGATGGAGACACCCGACTTGGGGGGAAAACATAAAGACCACTTGCCCTATTGTTACTGCCATTCATGATGTCGAAGGGAAACACTACATCAAGGTCAATTATAACAGATGGGCAATTCCTTTCTTGATTTGGTACGGAAAAGGAGTTGGAGGTACTGTTTATGACAAGACTATATCCCTCACGTTACAAGGTAAATATACAAAACGGATTTACAAGTTAATCTGCGGGTATCGGGATAAAGACCATTACGATTACAGAATAGAGCAATTTTGCCAAGATTTCAATCTTCCGAATTCTTATAAGAACAACATAACTATCCTCAAGAACAAAGTACTTGAAACAGCTAAGAGGGATATCAATGCTACGAGTTCTGACGTAACTTTCGATTATGAGATAATCACTGAAAGACTACATCCAAAGCGCAAAGCAAAAGCGGTCGGAATCCGCTTCTTCCCTCATTGGAAAAAGACCCGGGACAACCTCAATCAACAAGACCAAAAACTCTATTCGAAATGCTATAGAATCGTTTCAATATGCCATGTCCCCGAAACTGATATCGTAACTATCTGTGACCTGCTGCTCAACAATGGCATGATGAAGATTGTTTGCGAGCGGTGGGACTATTACGAGGATAGGATTTGTGCGGGCGACCGCATGGCATCCGGCCAGCCCTACACAACCAATATTGCAATCAATTCGATGAAGAAGATGATGCGTGAAGAGCTGGAGAAACTCGGTGTCGACCCTCGCAAGATGTCCTGTCTTTATCCTAAAGGACAAGAATAAAATATCAAAAATTGATATGATAAAAAGGCCGCAAGTCCGTTAGGATCTGCGGCTTTTTCGTTGCTAAAATGCGAGAATTTTTCGGGTATCATTCAAAAATATAGTCCGCCTGTTCTCTTCCTTGGTCTTTCCGTCCGGCTCGCTCTGGACTTGCGGAGGAACGGCCGTTGGGGGTTGGTGCATCGCCTAACATGCTGTCGATATCCTGTCTGACTTGGGCGTAATATTCTTCTATCTCGGATTCGGTGTGTCTGATCGGGTAGGGGATAGGCGCTGCAGTTGGTCGATTGACCCTTGCAAGTTGCGCTCTCCATATCGGGGTGTTGGTCTCAACGGCCAAACCTGCAAACTCTCCCACCTGCAGGGAAGTAAATTCATTACTGCGTATCATGTCACGCTCTCTAAGGCTCTCGGACAGATTTTGTTTCAGTATGGAGGTATTTTGCATTGAGGAAGTAACATAGCTTTCGTCAATCCGGCCGAATTGCTGTGACAGCAATTTTGCGGTTTTGCCACTTGACACACGGCCGTAGAAGTGATTATTCAGATTGGCAAAGATTTCGTCTGCTGCCTGTTGGCCGTATTGATTAACCATTTGTGAATAGTCCTGGCACATGTACATCGTTACTATCTTGTTGCTTCGGCCTGTGGCGGGCAACATCGAGAAGTTGGGTATTTTGATGGTCGGTGCTTCATCGAGCATTACGAAAGATGGGGCTTTGCCCTGTGCGTTCATCTGCTTTATG
>ONYL01000070.1 GCA_900322035.1 uncultured Prevotella sp. | reverse complement strand
TCCTTGACATTGATAGCAGGTGCTGTGACGTTCATGCGCGGCATCCAACTTGTGTTCAACATATCGTCGAAATCATTGTCAAGCCAATTGTTCATGTCTTTTATAACTGGATACAACATAGTCAAAACCTCCTAATTATCAATTAATTCTTTATATCTCTTGAAGCTCTTCCATCGTCCTCAGGTTCCTTTCGTTGCCCTCGTCCGACTGCCGAACTTCACTGATCTCAATGCAATATCCATGCCTATAAACAATTGGTGACAAATCGTGTCATCCTTGTCAGCAATGCTTAAAATATTTACACTTTGCTGACAACAGTGGCACTGGTGACTGCATCGACATGCGGCGCAACCTCTGAAAATCCAATGTAGTTATCATATTGTCGATGTCTTAGTAATCATTGTTGACTTGCTGTGCAGAAATACTTTTCAATGAATACTTTCCATCTTATTTTACTTCTCTCTATATTCTTTTGGTGTCATTCCCGCAAACTTTTTGAAGAAGCGGGAGAAGTGCTGCGGATACTGGAAGCCGAGGCGGTCGGCAATCTGCGAGATACTCTGAGAGGGGTCGAGGAGCAGCTGCTTACTCAGGGCGAGGATATGCTGTTGAATATAGTACTGTGCCGTCATTCCCGTCTCCTTACGGATGAGGTCGCCAAAGTAGCCCGATGACAGACAAGCTTTATCTGCGAAGTAAGCCACTGAGGGCAGTCCGCCGCGCACGGCTAAGCCCTGCTCAAAATAGTCTTTGATGTTGCGCTCAAAGGCAGAGAGAATATCGGAGTTTTCCTTGTGGCGGATAACGAACTGTCGGTCGTAGAAACGCTGGCAGTAGTCGAGGATGAGCTTGATGCGGTCGGTGAGAATGGTCTGCGAATGTTTGTCCACGGGCTGCTCCATCTCGAAGCGGATGGAGTTGAGCGTGTCGGTGTACATCCTCCGCTCGCGCTCGCTGAGATGGAGCGACTCGGCTGAGTCGTAGTCGAAGAAGTGGTAGCTTCCGATCGTCTTCCCCAAGGGCGTGCCGCAGAGAAGGTCGGAATGGAAGAGGAGTCCTAAGGTGTGTGACGGCGTGCGGAGCTGTTCCTCCGTCATATCCACGCTTACCACCTGCCCCGGTGCGAAGCTCACGATGGTACCGTCCTGATAGTCGTATTGCTGGCGCCCATAATGTAGCGCACACTGTATGCCGTCCTTCAGCCACAGCGCATAGACGCCATAACGGAAGGTGACGTGATTGGGAATCTTAGTGGCTTCCGCCAAGTCTACCACGCTCACTAAGGGATGCAGGGTCTCGAAGCCATACATTTTATTATAGTTATCGATACTGTCAATGGGGATAATCGTTGTGTCGCTCATATCTATCTGTCTTTATGTTTCTTCGCACAAAATTAGTTGAAAAAATCTATTCACGCAAGAAGGAAGCTGCAATTTCAGCAAAAAGGGTTATAGCATCCTTAATCGAGGTAACAGCCTGTTGACAGGAAACTCGTAACTTTGCAAACGGAAACAAAGATAACAACAGATGAGTAGAATAATCACAGCCTTGGCATTTCTGATGACATTTATCGCTGCTGGGGCGCAAAACACAAAAAAGATGACACAGTTGAAGATGACACAAGAGTGGGACAAGGTTTTCCCCAAGAGTGAGAAGGTCGACCATAAGAAGGTCTCCTTCCACAATCGTTACGGCATCGAACTCGCTGCCGACATGTACACACCCAAGAACGCTGAGGGCCGACTGGCAGCCATTGCCGTTAGTGGACCTTTTGGAGCCGTGAAGGAACAGTCGAGCGGTCTCTATGCCCAACATTTGGCAGAGCGTGGATTCCTCACCATTGCCTTCGACCCCTCGTTCACAGGAGAGAGTGGCGGCGAACCGCGGCGCATGGCTTCGCCCGACATCAACACCGAGGACTTCCTCGCTGCCGTCGATTTTCTCTCTGTGCAGGATAATGTAGATGCAGAGCGCATCGGTATCATCGGCATTTGCGGCTTTGGAGGTATGGCCGTCAATGCCGCAGCCATCGACCCGCGCATCAAGGCAACCGTCGCCAGCACGATGTACGACATGAGCAAGGTGAACATCGAGGGCTACTTCCAGAGCGAGAATACCCCGCAGCAACGCATGGAGAAGCGCAAGGCCATGGCCCGGCAGCGCACGGAAGACTACAAGACAGGAACATACAAGCGTGCAGGCGGCGTCATCGACCCGCTGCCAGAGGATGCTCCCCGGTTTGTGAAGGACTACCATGCCTATTACAAGACGAAGCGCGGCTACCATGAGCGCTCAGGCAACTCTACCGACGGCTGGAACGTCACGGGCTGTCAGTCGTTCCTCAACCAGCCGCTGCTGGCCTTTGCCGCAGAGATTGAGAATCCCGTGTTGCTCATCCACGGCGAGAAGGCTCACTCACGCTATTTCTCCGAGTATGCCTTCGAGAAGATGACGGGCAAGCATGTCGAGGGGCAGAGTGCCACGGAAGGGAACAAGGAACTCTACATCATCCCCGGAGCATCGCACGTTGACCTTTACGACGATGTGGCAGGTGTCATCCCCTACGACAAGATCGAACGATTTTTCCGTGAGAATCTAAAATAATCGTGTATGAGAAAATATATGCTGACAATTATGATCATGTTCTTCGTCTGTTGCTCGTCCGACGGCGGGATGCAGGCGGAGACATTGCAGACAGAAAACGATATGACAATGTATATTACCATCGCAGGACAGACTCAGAGCATAACTCTTGCCAATAATGCGGCAACACAGGAACTCATGGAACGGCTACAGAACGGTGCTGTCACAGTTACGCTCAACTCCAGTGGCGGCTTCGAGATATGGGGACCGCTTGGTTTCTCGCTCCCTACGAGCAACCAGCAGATGACGGCACAGCCGGGAGATGTCGTTCTCTATAACGGCAGCAACATCTGCCTTTTCTATGGTTCAAACTCATGGAGTTACACCCGCCTGGGCAAGATAGACGGTTTGTCGGAAAGCCAGTTACGCACATTCCTGAAAGCAGGAGTGAGCAACATCACCGTCACCCTCTCGCTCACGTCAGATGCGACAGGCATCAGCAATATAAGCAACGAGAGCCGGAACACCGCAGGTACTGATTTGCGTGCATACACGCTGAACGGTACACCCGCCTCTGCTGGCCACAAAGGCATCGTCATCAAGGACGGAAAGAAAATCACGAAATAGCATCAATATGAAACAGAACATTGGAAATAAACTGGCACTCTATCCCACGCCAGCCACAGTCGTAGGAACTGTCGGGGAAGATGGGAAGGTAAACTGGCTGCTCATAGCACACATCGGCATTGTCAGTCACTCGAAACTACTGTTAAGTGTCCACTCATCACACCACAGTGTGAAAGCAATTGATGAGCAGCACAAGTTATCTGTCAATATCATCGATGAGACATTCGTTGCCGCAGCCGACTACACAGGTACGGTCAGCAGGGCAAAAGTGGACAAGTCGGACATCTTCCCATATCATATTGGCGAGGCTGGCATGCCCGTCATCGAGCAGTCACCGCTGGTGATGGAGTGTGAGGTCGTGGATACCTATGAGATAGACGGCTTCAAAAACTACATTTGCAACATCCTCAATACCTATGTCGAAGAGGATATGCTTGACGAGAAGGGCAAGCCTGACTATTCAAAGCTGAAGCCAGTACTCTTCGAAATGCCTACCTATAAGTATCTGCGCACCGGCGACATCATCGGCGACTGCGTGAAGATAGGTAAAGCATACGGCGAAACATTAAAATAAAGAGAAACCATGAAGAAAATAATCATGATGCTTACGGCACTGCTGGTCATCAGCCTGAGTGCCTGCTCGCAAAAGAAAACAGAGACAAAAATGGAACAGAAAGTATTGGTAGCCTATTTCTCTGCTACGGGTACGACCAAGGCCGCAGCCCAGCAGCTGGCAAAGGTGGCTGGTGCAGACCTGTATGAAATCAAGCCGGAACAGCCCTATACGGATGCGGACCTGGACTGGCAGAACAAGCAAAGCCGTTCATCGGTGGAGATGCAGGACAAGCATTCGCGGCCTGCCATCAGCGGCAAGCTCCAGAATATGCACGAGTATAACGTAGTATATGTCGGTTTTCCTATCTGGTGGTACACCGCACCGACCATCATCAACACGTTCCTGGAGACCTATGACTTCAAGGGCAAGACAGTAATTCCCTTTGCCACTTCCGGAGGAAGCAGCATCCAGAAAGCCTGTGCTGATTTAGGAGCAGCCTATCCAGAGATAAAATGGAAAGATGGTAAGCTACTGAACCGCACATCGAAGGGCGATTTGCAGAAGTGGGTTGAGAGTAATCGCTGATACATGGAGCCCGACAGATGCAGGAGATGACAGGAAATAACAAATATACCATCAACTTGTTTTCTAAACCTATTTTTTAGAATTGGCTTTTAGCTTATCTGCAAGTCCTTCTGAAATGTAGTTGTCAAGATGCATACAGCAGTCCTGTGAAAAAAGTTGGGCATTGTGCTCAAGGCTTTTCCATTGGGCTGCTGTGAGATCATTTGCCAATTGCTTCTGAGTGATGCCCTGGTGAATAAGACCATAGATGAATCCTGCATTGAAGTTATCTCCGGCCCCAATGGTGCTTACCGTCCTGATCTTCTTCACGGGATAGTCTGTCTTCCCTTTTCCTGTGAAGACGGTCACAGCATCGGCTCCACGAGTGCAAACGAACTGCTTGCATCGAGGGGCGATGATAGCATGATAGACGCTGTCGGCATCAGTGGTTCCAAACACTGTGCGCAGGTCGCCACGGCTGGCCCGCACGACATCAGCCAGGCTCATCATGTTGGTAATGGCAGGCATCAGCTTCGGCAGCATTGAGGCATGGGGTGACCGCAGATTGACATCGTAATAGATGATGGCACCTTGCTCGCGGGCTTTGTTCAAGACAAGCTCCACACGCTGGCGGTTGCACGGATTGACAGCATAGAAAGAGCCTAAGAGCAGAATGTCGTCCTTGTGGAAATCGGGGGCGACAGCGCTTGGACCATCCTTTGGCGTGTCCATGAAGAACACATAGCTGGCGTCGTTACGCTCGTTCAGGTAAGCTAGGGAAACGGTGGTCCGCATCCCTTCACACCGATGGACGAAGGAAGTACCCACATGGTTGTCTTTGAGAAATTTGAGAATGTGCATGCCTGTAGAGTCGTTGCCGACTTCTCCTATAAATTCCACATGTGCTCCGGCCCTGCCGAGCGACACGGCTGAGTTGAGGGCTGACCCACCGGCGTTGGCTGCGATGGGAGTGGAGCCACGAAAGAGAATGTCCATCACTGTCTCGCCCATGCAATAAACCGTTCGAGTAGTCTGGGCAAATGACATTGTCGAGACAATCAGCATACCAAGCAGCAATATCGATCTGCAAGCTCGTTCCACCTTATTATATATTTCCATTATCATGTATGTTGGTTTTTGTTGTTGCAAAGTTAACCTTTTATACGCTATTCACTTTGGCTGCCAGTGATTTTTTTGCTCTTTTCCAAAAGATGTGAACGAAAAACCGCAAGAAAGGTAAGAAAAACGATATTCTGTATAAACCGACATTTCGAGAAAAGCACTATCTTTGCAATCAGTAATAATTATAAAACAGTTTTTGATTATGAAGCATTTCTTTCTCCGCAACCTTGCGGTAGCCGCACTGCTTGTTATGGGCACAACGGCCTGGGCTCAGTCTAAGGTTTATCTGACACGCGAGATCTCTCCCGCCTCGCTCGTCCGTATCTACAAGGCATTAGGCGTGAAAGCCAAGGGGCGTGTGGCCGTGAAAATAAGTACCGGCGAGGGCAGCAATCCCAACTATCTCAAACCGGAGCTCATCAAGGATCTCGTCTATGACGTTGACGGTACCATTGTAGAAAACAACACCGCCTATGGCGGCGATCCTAACGACGTGCGCAACAATTCTGCCAATCACTGGAAGGTCATAGACCGCCACGGCTTTACCAAGTATTTCCCCGTCGACATCATGGACGAATACGATGAGATACGCATCCCCGTGCGCGACCATACCCATCTGAACTACGACATCGTAGGCGGACATCTTGCCAACTACGACTTCATGATCTGTCTCAACCATTTCAAGGGTCATCCCATGGGTGGCTTCGGTGGGGCAATTAAGAACCTCTCTATCGGCTGTGCTTCATCCAACGGAAAGGCCTACATCCATTCGGCTGGTAAGATGAACAAACTCAATATGGACTCGGTGTGGACACCGAAGTACATCGCCTCTCAAGACGCCTTTTTGGAGAGCATGGCTGCTGCCGCTCAAGCCGTGGTGAACTATTTCCAGAAAGAGAACGGCATCATTTATATCAGCGTGATGAACAATATGAGCATCGACTGTGACTGTGTCGACCATCCTGCTCCCGTGAAGTTGGAAGATTATGGCATCCTCGCCAGCACCGACCCCGTGGCTCTCGACCAGGCCTGTGTCGACATCATCAACAACCAG
>ONYL01000069.1 GCA_900322035.1 uncultured Prevotella sp. | reverse complement strand
CCGCCAGATGCCGATGGTGACCAGGCGGGGTCCCCAGTCCCAGCCATAGTGGTAGCCGGCCTTGCGAGTGAAGGGACTCACCTTCTTGTCGAAGAGACCTCCGTTCTCGCTCTGGTCGTTGGCGGCTGCGTATTTGATGGGCGACGCATCGTAGGCCTCTATCCCTTTCTTTGTGGGTGAATGAAAATAGACCGTCAGCACGTTGCTCCGGTCTTTGAGCAGACTTGTCACATCGACCTTCCAGCGGCGGAACATGTTGTCGGCCTTGAGGATGCAGGTGCCGTTGAGCTCGACATCGGCGTAGGTGTCAAGGCCATTGAAGCAGAGTTCAACATGGCTGCGTCCTTTCAACTCGGCGGGCAGGTCAAAGCGGTTCTCATAGATCCAGTCTTCCTTGTCCACCCATTGCGCTCCCCGCTCGTTGAGCCTGAAGAAAGGGTCGTCGAGAAGATGGCAGGCCATGAGATCGGTCTGCACCGTGCCGGGCACTGTGGCGGGATGCCAGTTGGAAAGCCGGGCCTGGCGGAACTGCCAGCCCTTGGTCAAGCTCACGCTCACTGGGGATGCTTGCAGGTTTGTCGCTGTCATCATCATTACTATCAATAGGAATAAGAATGTGATATATTTTTTCATCATAGATATGGGTTGATTAGCTTAATTTTATACAATGTGTTCAAAACGTTAGTAGATGCCGGGCATCTTTTCTTTGCCCTTCCGTTTTGTGTTGCCTCCCAAGAGCAGATAGTGCCAGGCATTGTAGCAGAGTGGTGGCTGATTGAGGGCGGGATCATTGCGGTTGGTCATATAGGCGCGGATGAAGGACACCGTGGCTTCCACATTCTGTTGGTCCACACTGTAGGGCATGCCCTGCAGGGTGTTGTGTCGCTGAAGCCAAGTGCCGATGAGCACCTGCTGGATGGCATAGGGGATATGGTCGAACCGGACGAAACGGCCGAGGGGATAATATTTCATCAACCGCTCCACGTCGCGCTGCAGCAACTCGTAGGCGATGAGATACTCATAGGCCATGCGGTTGTTGTATTTCTTGTTGTCTATCAGCAGCAGCCCCAACATCTGGTCCATCTCCTGGTCGCTGAAGAGATAGTCATGGTGCTTGATGCGCAGGTCGCGCAGTCTTCCGTATTCCTTGTCAGCATTCACCGCTTGGTCGTTGTAGAGAAAACGTTCCTGGCGTTTGGCCCATCCGCGATAGAAAAGGCTGTTTTCGAGCTGTCGGAGGTATTTGGAAGCCACGGCATAGTTGCCGTTGATGATCTCACACTGGGCGATGCGGCGTGTGAGCCGTCCGCTCTTGCGGTAGTTGGGGATGGCTTCCTGGGCCTCGAAGGTGTAGCGCTCGGCGTCATTGATCATGCCCAACTGGTAGAACAATTCTGCCGTAGGGAGCGGAGAAGTCATGTCACGGGTAAACGTGGGGAAGAGGCCTTCAGCCCCGTTCTGATAAAACTCAAAGAGGCGGTCGCAAAGTTGATGCTGCATGGCAAGAGCCAGATTGACACAGCCGACGCCCATGGGCGATGAGGCCTGATGCCGCTTGGCTTTGTCTATAATGCGCTGCCATTGATGGGTGCGCACGAGATAGTCGTAGTCGATCAGCTCATAGGTGGCGCGGTCAAATCCCAAGCGCAGCAGTCCTACTGCGCACAGAATGATGGCCAACAACTGCGCAACGCCAACCCGCACGGCTTTCTTGTTCTCAAACTGGGGAAGATGGGAAACGATCAAAGGAAGCAACGCGAACAGGGCTTCCACCACCCATTGAGCCACGGGAATGGCCGTGGGGTAGCGGAAGTAGTTGATGCCACCAAAGAGTCTCTCATAGGGATATTGAAGGAAGAGACCGCAGAGGAAGACCACGGCGACAAAATAAAGAACACTTGCGACCGTCCATCCCACCGGAGTCACCACCGGCCTCGGCTTAGCTGTTTTCTGCTTGCGGGGCAGAAGTGGGACGATGCTGATGCCCATAACTGCCGGACCCAGAAGCCAATAGCCTGCAGGAATGGCAATGAGCAGATAGAGAGGCAAAGCCCCCCAATGGCGGCAACGGTCGCGCACGATGAGAGCATGGAGCATCAGCTCCTCCATACCGAGCAAGGCTATGGCAAAGGAGAGCAACACGTTCTCGTTGCCCATATAAGCCCAAAGGGCAATGGCGGGAACGAAACTCTGCAGATACCATGCTTGCGACGCGCCACAGCGACGCATCAGCATCCATGTGAGCCGTTGCAGACAGAAGAAAACCAGGGCAAGCAGAATGGCGCCTATGGCATAGAGATAATAAAACTGCACGATGAACTCGGCCACATAGTCGGCCAGTCCACCGGGCACGCTCATGCGTTCGGAAAAATAGGACGGGGTGAGAAGAAAAAGCTGATACTGCTCTTGAAAACTCAGGGCGCAGCGATAGGGAAACACCCAGAAGAGGGCCACTATGATGGCGAAGAGCAGGGAAATCAGCACTGCCCCATGACGTTTTATGTAGCCCATGGTTATTTGTTATTTGGTTGTGGATAAAGTTTCATAAGGACATCTTTTAAAGCTCCCTTGGGCTGACGCTTCGTAAAATCGGCAATGTAGCGTTGCTGCCGGTCATAAAGTTGCTCAAGTCTCGCCTGGACAGCGTCTTTGTCGTTAGTCTTTCTCTTGGCTGTCTGGAGTTGATAGAGGAGCATTCGATAGCGTTCCATGTAATCCTTCCATGCTTGCAGCGAGTCGTTTTGGGGCGTGCCTCCGCATGACGACAGTTTACCGATGTGAACATTCACAGTTCCTGGTTCAGAGACAACGAGCATGTCTTCAATGCCCTCTCTGTATCGGTAGCCCACGCGAATCACTTTTACCTCCGTACTATCCACTTCAAACTGGAACCGGGCATTTTCTATCGTTGTGGAATCAACGTGCGCTGCATCATGCGGGCCGACGAGAGGCACGAGATAAATCGTCTTACCGTCGAGGGTATGATTCTCCATGGTCCCCATGATGAGGCATGAAGACTGGTGACTCTGCCGGCAGCCTGAAAGTAAAAGGAGAGCAAGCAGCAAGAGAGAAAGTATGGCGCTTCTATTCATCTATTATTTATCAGTTGTTTTGAAAAGCAATGAAAAGGGAGAACTGCCCCGCGGACAGCCCCCTTTTTTATAACGCGTAGTTTGAAGATTTATTCTGTTTTCTGGCGTTTGAAGTTCCAGAACCATGCCGTACCCCCGTCACCGGCCCCGGGTTCGGGAGCGCAGAGGCGAAGCTCTGTGTCGGTGGCTTTAAGGATTTGATAGACGTATTGGCGTTGGTTGTTGTTGTTGACCAGAATACCCATCAAGGGGATGGTGCCAGAGAAAGTCATTGTACCGATGTCCCAGCCGTCTTTCTTCTTTTCGCTGGTGACACTCACAGCACCGGTCTCACCACGGCTGGTTACGACGCCGTTTCCACCCAATTGCATGGTAAACCAGCCGTCAATACCATCCTTTGCCAAACCCTTGTCTGTGGCTTGGGTGGTGATATCGCTGGCACTGACTATCCACCAGCTTGGGCCCGTGCTTTCCATATAACCTCCGTTGCCCCATACGCCATCGGCTGCATCGGTATCCCAAGTGTATTTGAACTTGGTGAATCCTCCGTTGCCATCTCCAAAGAGGGTGGTCAGGATGGGATCAAGGTCTGTATAGTTGTTCACTGCGATACGTTTTTGGGATTTCCCTTTTCCTGAATGGTAGCGCCAATCACAGGACCCTCACTGTCGACGACGTGACCCTTGACCGATCGCCGGGCCTGCTGGACTACCTGAAGGGCCGGACTCTGCACTGCGGCTGCACGCGCTGAGGAGAATCCCGTTCCTGCCCAGGTTGCTGAGCAGAACCCCATCAATAACATAGTTCTTAAATAAATTGGATGCATTTGTTATGACTTAGGTTGTAAGATGTTTTTTGTTAACTACTTGCAGGACACGACACACGTTGAGTGGCAAGAGGAATCCTGCTTTCTTGCTACCGTGGTTTCAGCTTGGTGAATGGTTTCTTTTCATTTTTACTATATTTTTTAGATTGGAGAATTGTTTTTTCGTTCCATGCCGTATGCCTTATCCGGTGGTTATTCCCCAACTTGTCGTG
The DNA here is from genome assembly GCA_900322035.1 of uncultured Prevotella sp. Classification (GTDB taxonomy): domain Bacteria; phylum Bacteroidota; class Bacteroidia; order Bacteroidales; family Bacteroidaceae; genus Prevotella. The sequence continues at coordinate 2,501 of ONYL01000069.1, read as the reverse complement.
TCAACGTTGAGGAGGTGACTCCATCAGTTTTCAGCAACTCTTCATCAATTGTTTTTATACTTCTATCTCTTTCAGACTCAGGTCTCATCGAAATTCCTTTAGGGCATCCCGAATGAATCATGGCAGCCTTCTTTTCAGATGTAGCCTTGTATCCACATCGCAAAGATAACTTTTTTATGCTGAAGCAACCATATTCTCTGCCTTTATTCAGCGTCCGGTTTACTATTGTTACACCCTTTTGAAACATTTCTTCCCATTCCTTCGTCAACCGATGCTTAACATTTGTTGTATGGGATGCTTCTTTTAAGTGCTATGAGGTCTTAGCTTTTTGCAAGTTTTTGCGTATTGCGACCGAGATGTTTTATTTCTTTAAATTCACGTTGCAAAATTAAGAATTCACTCTAAAACAATAATACTATTTTTATCAATTCTAATACTATTTTACCAATAGGGAAAAAGTGCGTATTTTATGGTATTTATCACAAAACTTGGGGCCGAATTAGACTTTTAGCAACAAAAACGCTATAGCAGATTTGGCGAAATCCCGTTGATGTCTGACCGTATGCGATCATCTTAGGGGATGAAACAAATTCTGACTCCCGCCATTTCGATGATTTTGATTTGAAGATGGTCTGCGCCTGCAAGCAGCTCCTCTTCAGCCCGTCGGAGGCAAAAGAAGGCCGGTATATCCTCTTGTTAAGAAAAACAAAAAACGGCTGAATCTTCATGGTTCTCCCAATGGCTTACAATTTTTTTAAGTAACTTCGCAGACAATTACCAAAATGAAGATGAAAAAAACGGTCATTTTCTATTCAATCATACTGATCTGTCTCTTGCCGACATTGCTTTTGCGCGATTATACTCCTTCCACTGAGCTGCGCTATCTCAGTATTGCCGACGAGGCACTTCGGTGCCATCACCTCTTTGCCTTCACGGATGGCGGTGAGCCCTTCGTCGACAAGCCGCCTCTCTTTCTGTGGCTTGTCATGCTCGGCCGGATGTTGCCTGCCTCGCTGCAGCATTTCTACTTGGGACTCCTCTCTGTCGTACCAGCTTTCATCACCATAGAAGTGCTGGCTCGCCAGATGAGGTTGAAAGATGGCAGGCTGATGGTGTTCCGGCTCGTCAACATCACGGCTGCCCTCTTCCTCGTCTCCATGCTTACGCTTCGAATGGACATGCTTTTGACGATGTTTATCCTCTTGGCTACGGCAGAATTCTACAGGCTTTACACCTCTAACAGTGCTCACGGTAGTTGGCGGTTGCCCTTGCTTCTCTTCCTTGGAGTCTTTACCAAAGGGCCCATAGGACTCATCATGCCGTTGGCCATCATCATTCTTTTCCTTTTTGTTAAGGGAAGGGAGACCGACTTTTTCAAATATCTCGGCTGGCGCTCGTGGCTCTTCCTCTTTGCTTTGCTGGGCATTTGGTTTTTGGGTGCCTGGCTTGAGGGGGGAGGCGACTACCTCAGGAGTCTTCTCTACCATCAGACGTTAGCAGACACCATCCACTCGCCCCATCATCGTGAGCCCATCTACTATTATTTATATATGGTATGGCTCTTGCTGCTCCCCTGGTCGCTGTGGGCCATCCTTTCGGCAGTGCGTGCCTGGAATTCAGATACGCCACGGAGCTACGAGGCCCGTATCATGGTGATTTTCTGTCTGGCCGGCTTTGTCGTCTTGACGCTGATCAGCTCGAAGGTGACCGTCTATCTGCTACCCTTCGTGCCTACCGCGATATCAGCCATTGTGCTCAACAACGAGAAAGGCAACGACCGGTGGGTGGTGTTGTCGTTGGCCATTCCTTATGCCATTCTCCTGCTCACGCTTCCGGCTTACGTCTGGCTGTCGGCACATGAGGCGATCGTCAAAACCGTGAGCGATCCGCTGATGTGGGCAGCCTGCACCAGTGTCAGCCTCGCTGCCGCCTGGGCATTGTGGCTCGTGTGCCACAAGAAAGTTTTCCGTTCGGCCTGCATGATGGCCGTCGGTATGCTGCTTGCAGTTTTTCTCGCCGGACTCACCTGGCCGAGAATCAATCCCTTCACCGGCTATCGACTGCTCAGCATGGAGGCCATGAAAGCCGCCCGGAAATACAACACGAGGACCTACGTGGCCGTTGACCTGAAACATGCGAGCAACATGAATGTCTTCATTGGCAAGGAACCCTTCACTTATGAGAAAGACGGCATCGGGAATCTTCCCCACAATGCTGTTGTGATGACAAAGGCGAAAAATGCGGGCCTGTTGCAACTGCAAGACACAAGGGTGGTAGGAGACAAAGTAGTGGGATATCGGAAATGACCGGTATACCGTCGCAGATACGCAGGCTGTTCCGTATATGTAAAGGGGAAGGAAAATGGTCATGTCCAGGCTTACGCTCCTACCGGAGCTATGGGCCTGAAGCGATGGGGTGGCCTTACGAGCAAGCTCGACGGCCTCCCCATCGCTTCAGACCCACACCTTTGGTGGCAAGCCTGCCCATGACGAAAATCGCTA
>ONYL01000010.1 GCA_900322035.1 uncultured Prevotella sp. | reverse complement strand
GACCGTTGGCAACCTTCCACAAAAGACTAACAAAACTGGGAAAGCCTCCTCTCTTGATCAGTTTTTTTGTGGCAATACGTGAATACCGATACGCTTACTAATCATCACAAGTAAATCCTTCGTCGTCAAGAATGACGACGCTCCTAAAGCGCTCCTATCATTTACAGTCCGCATGCTTCTCCCCTCCCTTCGTAGGGAGGGGTTGGGAGTGGGTCTAGTCGGGGAGTTTCTATCACCTTTCTAAAAAAACAGTCGCCTCCAAACATTATGGAAACGACTGTTCTTTTATCTTATTAGAATTGATGATTACTTCTGCTCAGCAGGAGTGGTATCGATATCATCATCGGGAACGATGAGTTTATATCCTTTGCCGTGGATGTTGATGATCTCAATCTGGTCATCTGCTTTGAGGTGCTTACGCAGCTTGGTGATGTAAACATCCATAGAGCGGGCATTGAAATAGTTGTCGTCGATCCAGATTGTACGCAAGGCAAAGTCGCGCTGAAGCACTTCGTTGCGATGAGAGCAAAGCAGTGCGAGAAGCTCATTCTCTTTGGTAGTAAGCTTGGTCTGCTGGTCTCCGATTGTAAGGAGCTGCTTCTGAGTGTCGAAAGTGAAACGTCCGATGTGATAGAGCGTGCTCTCCTTGCTCTTCTTGCCACGTACACGGCGCAGGATTGCCTCAATACGGAAGACGAGTTCTTCCATTGAGAAAGGTTTTGGGATATAGTCGTCAGCCCCAATCTTGAATCCTTCCAGAATGTCGTCTTTCTGTGTTTTTGCCGTGAGGAAGATAATAGGCATGTCTGAGACAGCCTGACGGATCTCCTGAGCCAATGTGAAGCCGTCTTTTTTTGGCATCATCACATCGAGAACGCAGAGGTCGAACTTCTCTTTCATAAACTCTTTGTATCCAGCCTCTCCATCAGGGCAAAGTGTGGCTTGGTAGCCTTTAGCCTGGAGGAATTCGCGGAGCAACATGCCGAGGTTCTCATCATCCTCGCAAAGCAAAATTTTCAATGATTCTTCCATATCTGTAGTTGGTTTTATCTGGCGGTGCCCCATGCAGTGCCTAAAGCACCTCACGTGATCGCCGCCCGGTGTTAATATAATGAATTATTCTTCGTCTTTTATCACAGGGAGCTTTATAGTAAAAGTAGTACCCTTTCCAAATTCTGAATCAACCTTAATCTCTCCCTGGTGCAGGATGACGATTTTCTGCACATAGGCCAATCCAAGTCCAAATCCTTTCACGTCGTGCACGTTGCCATGGTGGACGCGATAGAATTTATCGAAAATTTTCTTCTGGTCTTCCTTTTTGATGCCTATACCGGTGTCACGCACACTAAGATAGAGATGCTGATCGTCGTTCCACGTTTTCAGGTAGACGTTGAGCGGCTCATCGGGTTTGCGATACTTCACTGCGTTATCCATGAGGTTGAAGATGACATTCTGAAAGTGCATCTCGTCGACATAGATTGTGGAGTCTATCGCACCGATCTCAGTATAGATTTTTCCGCCGGTGTGCTCAATTCTCAACTGGAATGAATTGGCAATCGATTCCACCATCTCGTTCAAGTCAAGTTTTTTCTTCTTAAAAACAGCTTGTTTACGGTCAAACATGCTCATCTGCAAGACCTTCTCTACAAGAAACCTCAACCGGCGACTCTCGTCGAGAATCACCTTACTGAGATGATCAAGCATCTGCTGGGTGCGTGGCACACTCGGCGAGGTTAACATTTGAGCGGCCAATGAGATACTGGCTATAGGGGTCTTCAACTCATGAGTCATATTGTTGACAAAATCATTCTTCATCTCAGAGTACCTCTTCTGACGGAAGATCGTAACGATAGTGAAAACGAAAGTAAAGAAGAGAACGATAGTAAAGATGACACTCGGAATCATGAACCGCACACTGGAATAGATGTATTTCGACATGTCAGGGAAATGTACTCTCACGATCCCTTTCTCTGATTGCGGGTCGTTGCGAAAGAGCACCTGCTCATAACTGTACTCTTCCCCCTCATCCGTGTAGTCGGGGCAGCGATAGACTTCACGTCCGTCTTGCGTTGTAACAATGAAATGATAAGGAATGTTGATGCCATTGTTCATCAGCTCTGCCTTAAGATCCTGATCGAGCAGACGGAAGTTGATGCGTTCTTTCAAGGGCTTCTGTGAAGCCGAATAGATGATAGACAGTACAACTTCGTCGAGCAAAGCCTTTTGATAGACATAGCGGTTCTTTACAATTTCCTGCAACGTTTTGGATGCTTCATCGTTCGACTTCTGATCGTTGTGAAGTATCATAGCCTTGGGCATCTGTGACGGCTTAGCCATCATAGTCTTGGCTTGAAAAGAAGTGTAGGATGTGTTTTTTACGCCATAAGTCTGATGCGTTTGGGCCAAAGGTCCGTCTACACCCAAGTCAAGCGTATCCTTCACATGATTTTTCCGCTCTTCGGCATTGATGTCCTTTTCCAAATAGCGCAAAGTCTCATTGAGTTCCAAATTGCGGCTGGCCTGATACAAGGCACGATTGACACTTTCGTCGAACTGCTCTTTCTTCATATTCACCATTTGAGAAATATAGGTGAGTTGCATGAAAAGCAATACGATGAACGACAATCCCATGACTATGGTAATGATCCAAATCGTTCTTTTCTTCATGCTGGCAAAGTTAATGCTTAACTTCGAATAATTAACATGCGAATGTTAATTCGTTTTGGCGGATTTAACAATATTAACCAAAACTCAAATTTTTAATTATAATACAGCAACTAACACAATAGCCCATGAATTGCTTTGATAGACATGCTTATCCAAACTTGTACCTAACACATCACCTAAAAAATAAGTGTTGTGTTAGGTAATAAATGCTCATTGAGCTACCCTGGTGGGAAAGACAAAGGTCAACGCGGACGGGGACTGGAAAGAATGGTTAGGCGTGCAAATTTAACGAGAAGCTGTTTCATTCCCACATTTTCAAAGTCCACAGCAGCCTTAAGATTTTCTCCTTGTCCATCAAGCGCAACGACACATCCTTCGCCGAAACGTGCATGACGGACGCGACAGCCTACGCAGATCTCTGATGCCATGTCTGTTGACGAAGAAGACGATTTGTCCATTCTCTTTAAAGCGTTGACCGATTTGAAATTGGGCGCTCTCCGCCCGCCATTGGCAATGGACTTGCTCAATCTTGCACAATCTCCCCCTTCAGAGATAAGACGTTGCTTCGTACGTTCACTCAGGGGGTCAACAGCCTCCTCTGCCTGACGAGGGCGTGTAATTTTGGGCTGAGGATCAGCCATGAATCTATCAGCCACGGGCCGCGAATTCTGCATTCGGCTACTCAGCCTCACACCATTTCCAAAATCTTGAAAGCCTGTATAAGGGGTATCAACCTCGTAACCGTCATCTTTAAAGAAACTGCGACGAGATGAGACAGTGGTTTTGTCTGCTGAAAGATATTTAGGATCAATGTCACGGATAAACCGGCTGGGTATTGAGAATTCCATCTTGCCATATCTCCACCGGCTTTTTGCCGATGTGATAAAGCAACGCTTTTCAGCCCGGGTTATGGCCACATAGAGAAGCCTCCGCTCTTCTTCGACCCCTTTGGGGGAATCGGCTGATAATGCGCTGGGAATGATGTTTTCTTCAAGCCCAACCACAAAAACCGTAGGAAACTCCAAGCCTTTGGCTGCATGCATAGTCATCAACGAGACTCGGCTTTGAGAATTGTCATCGCTGTCCAAGTCGGTCAGCAAGGATACCTCTTGTAAGAAATCAGTGAGAAACACGTTGGCAGTTTCTCCACTTTCCTTCTGGGTCTCAACAAAATCAGAGAGGCTTCCCACAAACTGGTCTACATTTTCCTGACGTGCCTGCGCCTCCTGCTGATCTCCTTTCATAATATCCTCACTAATTCCACTTCTTGTAATCACAAGACGCCCCAGGTCGTAGGCATTCTTCTGAAACAAGGCATCTGTGAATTCTTGTATGAGATGACAAAACTCATCCAATTTTCTTTGTGTGCCCGACGATACGTTCAGCCCACTCACTTCCGGTTGCCCAATGGTATTCCACAAGCTCATTTGGTTCTGCGCTGAACAAGCAATGATCTTATTCAGCGTTGTAGCTCCGATTCCGCGAGCCGGATAATTGATAATGCGGCGGAAGGCCTCTTCGTCGTCATGATTCACAATCAGACGATAATAGGCTATAATATCTTTTATTTCCTTGCGCTGATAAAAGCTCATACCACCGAAAATACGATAGGGAATGCTCTGCCGTCGCATTTCATCCTCAAAACTGCGACTTTGGGAATTCGTGCGGTAGAGGATGGCGAAACAACCATAGTCACAGTTCTCTTTACGATGAAAGTTCAAAATGTGCTTGCACACATAGGCTGCTTCCTCTTTGTCGCTTTGAAGTTGCCGATAGACGATAGGGTCGCCTACAGTGTTTTCACTATAAACATTTTTGGGAATCTGATTCTGGTTGTGCTTCATCAGGCTGTTGGCTGCTGCCACAATGTTCTGAGTGGAACGGTAATTACGCTCAAGCTTGAACATTCGAGCCTGGGGATACTCACTTTGAAAATGAAGAATATTGTCGATGTTGGCTCCCCGGAATGCATAAATACTTTGATAGTCATCCCCTACAACACATAGTTTCTGTCGCTGAGAAGTAAGTTGCCATACAATACGTTGTTGGACGTAGTTGGTATCCTGATACTCATCGACAAGAACGTATTGAAAACGATTGGCATATTTAGTGCAAATATCCTTATTGTCGTTGAAAAGTTTCCAAGTCAACATAAGCAGATCATCAAAGTCCATAGCCGAAGCCTGTTGCAGCCGCTGCTGATAGATGCGGTAGATCTCCCCCACTCTGTCCATCCCGTCTCTTTGGTCCATATCCATCAATCGTGAATCACTGACATACTGGTCGGGAAAGATGAGCCGGTTTTTTGCACGTGAGATTTTATTATGTACGGCTGCCGCCTGATACACTTTGTCGGAGAGGTTCTTCTCTTTGACGATATTCTTCAAGAGTGAACGTGAGTCGGCTTCGTCATAGATGGTGAAAGATGAGCGAAAACCAATTCTTGAGGCTTCGAGACGCAAGATATGGGCAAAGACGGAATGAAATGTCCCCATCTGCAATCCGCTTACATGCTCACTGCCTACAAGCTGTACAATGCGTTCGCGCATCTCTTTTGCCGCCTTGTTGGTAAATGTCAGAGCAAGAATGTTCCATGGCATGAACCCTTTATCAATCAAGTAAGCTATTTTATAAGTCAGTACGCGTGTCTTGCCAGAGCCGGCTCCCGCAACAACGAGTTCAGGCCCATCAGTATACAAAACAGCCTCCAACTGGCTGTTATTCAGTTCTTTCGTTAAATCCATAATTCTGCTACATTTTGCCTTATCTGCTCACCGCTGGGCTCTACCGTATTTTTACCTCTCCCCCACCAGCCTCCACGAAGAGAGAATTATCTTTTTCTGTTTCTGTATACTCCTCCACTCGACGTTTTGGGATTATAGTCCTCTCCCTCCTTCGGGAAAGAAGGTATAAAACGCATTTGCTGTTGAATTTGAACGCACCTGCGGCGAATATAGGGTGAAGGCTCTTTGGAAGAGAACTTCCGTGGATTAGGCAATGTGGCTGCAATCAGCGCACAATCGGGTCTCGTCAGGTCGATGGCTTCCTTGTCAAAGTTATGCTCAGCACAAGCCTCCACGCCATAAATACCATCTCCCATTTCGATAGAATTCAGATATACTTCCATGATACGTTGCTTGCTCCACATCAACTCAATGAGAAATGTAAAATAAGCTTCGAATCCTTTCCTCACCCAACTACGTCCAGGCCAAAGAAATACATTTTTGGCTGTCTGCTGTGAAATTGTGCTTCCTCCATGAACTCTCCCTCCATTAATATTGTGACGGGCGGCCTTCTCGATGGCATTCATATCGAAACCATGGTGAAGAAGGAAACGCTGGTCCTCGCTCGCCATAACGGCAACTGGCATGTGGGGACTGATCTCGTCGAGAGACACCCATGTATGGTGCCACTTCAACGACTCACCATCGCCAGCTTGTTGAAAAAGCCTGATAACCATAAGCGGGGTCACAAAAACGGGCAAAAACTTATAGATGACGACTGCAAGTATAGACGTGGCAAAAAACAAAGACACGCCCCAACGCAGAATCTTCTTTAATAGCTTCATGTCGTATTACACAAAACGGGAATGTCCCACCCTCCATTGCAGGAAGGAACATTCCCTAAAGATAACGTTAGTTAGTCGAGATATCAATGTTATTGTAACTCACCATTGTTGGCCTTATCCACAAGAGCCTGAGAAGCATAGAGATAAACCTCTACTCGACGGTTCTGTTTGCGGCCATCAACCGTGCTGTTGTCGGCGACAGGTTGAGAGCTTCCCTTTCCTTCAACCTTTTGGATTTGATTGGAAGCTACTCCACAACTCGTCAGGTAGTTGTAGACGCTCTTTGCCCGATTGTTGCTCAAAGGAATATTGATACCGTCGTTACCTGTAGAGTCTGTATGTCCGTAGATATCTACGTAGCAGTCAGAGTTGTTCTTCAGAACAGTTGAAAATTTAGCTAAACTGTTCTTGGATGCCTGGTTGAGATCTGCCTTATTGGTAGCGAAAAGGATTCCGGAATCGAAAGTGACTTTCACTGCCTTCAAACCGTTGGCATCCGTGACTTCCTCAACCTGTGCATTAGGCACCTGCTTGGCAGCCTCTTCAGCCACTTTATCCATATGGCGTCCGATGATGGCACCCGTGCCAGCTCCTACGGCTCCACCGATGGCTGCACCGATAGCAGCCCCCTTGCCATGACCGGCAATGGCACCAATGATGGCACCTAATGCTGCGCCACCACCTGCACCGGCCAAAGCGCCTGTGCCCTGCTTTGTGGCGCAACCCACAAATGTACTTGTCAATGTCAGGAAACAAAGTCCCACTGTTGCAATTTTAAAATTCTTCATAATCGTCTATGTTTTTTTGTTTGAAATTCTTTCTCTGTTTCGCGCTGCAAAGTTATTCTTTTTTCAGCATAAGCACCTCTTTTACCAATATTTTTTCGTACTTTTGCGCAAAGTTAAGGGATTCTGTGTGAAAAGCAAAGGATTTTTCCCTATTTTCTTGTCCCAAATCCCTACTCACGATATAGCATTTAGAAAATACATTATAAGAAAATGGCAAAAGAATTGAAACAGTTGACCAAGCGTGCTGACAACTATAGCCAATGGTACAACGACTTAGTGATGAAAGCTGATTTGGCAGAGCAAGCCCCTGTTCGTGGATGTATGATTATCAAACCTTATGGCTATGCCATCTGGGAAAAAATGCAGGCGTCGCTTGATGCCGATTTCAAGAAAGTGGGCGTCCAAAACGCATATTTCCCCCTGCTTATTCCTAAAAGTTTCTTCGCTCGTGAGGCCGAACACGTAAAAGGTTTCGCCAAAGAGAGTGCCGTGGTCACCCACTACCGTCTAAAGACCAGCGAAGACGGCAAGGACATCATCGTTGACCCTACTGCCAAGTTGGAAGAAGAACTGATTATCCGTCCCACTTCTGAAACGATGGTTTGGAACACTTATAAAGGCTGGATTCACAGTTGGCGCGACCTGCCCATCCTCTGTAACCAGTGGTGCAACGTGATGCGTTGGGAAATGAGAACCCGTCCTTTCCTCCGCACCTCGGAATTTCTGTGGCAAGAAGGCCACACCGCCCACGCTACCCAAGAAGAGGCACGCGAAATGGCCAAGAAAATGCTCAACATCTATGCCGACTTTGCGGAGAACGTGATTGCAGTTCCCGTCATCCGTGGAGAAAAAAGCGAGACTGAGCGCTTTGCCGGTGCGGTAGACACCTACACGATTGAAGCAATGATGCAAGATGGCAAAGCCCTGCAAAGCGGTACATCGCACTTCCTCGGCCAGAACTTTGCCAAGAGTTTTGATGTCACTTATCTGGACAAAGATAACAAACCTCAATATGTTTGGGCTACTTCATGGGGTGTTTCAACCCGTCTCATCGGTGCCCTCATCATGGCACACAGCGATGACAACGGCTTGGTATTGCCTCCAAAGGTAGCTCCCATTCAAGTTGTCATTGTTCCAATTTACAAAGACAACGGACAACTGAACGCCATCAGTGAGAAGCTTCAACCCGTTATTGAGCAGTTGCGTGAGGCTGGTGTCAGTGTAAAATACGATGATGCTGACAACAAACGTCCTGGATTCAAGTTTGCCGACTATGAGCTTAAGGGCGTACCTGTTCGCCTGGTAATGGGAGGTCGCGATTTGGAAAGCAACACTATTGAGATCATGCGCCGTGACACATTGGAGAAAGAAAACGTAAGCTTTGACGGTATCGTAGACCGCGTGAAAAATCTTCTCGATGATATTCAGAAAAATATCTTTGAAAAGGCTCGCAAGTTCCGCGACGAGCACATCTACGAATGTGACAACTATGACGAATTCAAGAAGCGTATTAAGGACGGTGGCTTCTTCCTCTGCCCATGGGACGGCACTGCCGAGACCGAAGCTAAAATCAAAGAGGACACCCAGGCCACTATCCGTTGCATACCTTACGGCTATAGTCAGGAGCCGGGTATCGACATGGTTAGCGGCAAGCCTTCTGTAGCACGCGTCATCATAGCCCGCAATTATTAATCCTCGCGTATGACAAAAGCGTTGGCCTTTGTTGTCATTGCTGTCTTCATGTTCGCTTCGTGCGGACGTGAAGACGGCAATTCCAGTCGGATCTACGGCCGGGAAGTTGACAGCGTGGTTGTGGATACGGTCGTACCTCTCGTCAGTGGAGAAAAGCATCCCAACTGCGAACTGCATCTTTCATTACGTTTCTTCCCGAGCTTACCAGAATTGAACGATTCCATACTCTCCATGGGGATGATTCAACCGGAATATCTTCCTGGAGCGTACAATAAAGCTGACAAGAAGCAACTGCTCAACGCCATTCTCAAAAAATGCATCAGCTCATACCGCCAACAGTTCACACCCATCTTCTTGATGGACAAAACGAATGCCAACGAATACAATTATTCTTATAAAGTCTACACAGAGACTTGGCCTGGAATAGATTCCACGGTTTGCTATTTAGCCCATACCCTTATAAAGGAAGGAGACCATCAGCAATTGCAGTCATTTGTTAAGAACTTTGACTTAAGAACTTGCAGCACTATTACAGCCGATGATATTTTTGTACCAGGGTATGAGAGTGCCCTCATCCGACTCATTGAGAAGAAGCTTATGAAGACATTTAAAGCCAATAATGAAAATGAGTTGAAAGAGAAAAAAATCTTCGTCAATTGTGACCCATATATTCCCGATAATGTCATGCTGTTGAAGCATAAGATCATCTTCATTTATGGCCAGGATGAGATAGCTTCCCACGACTATGGGGAAATAAAAATAGAGTTCAGTAGAAAAGAATTGAAGGACTTACTCAAAAAAAGATGAACGAAATACTAAAATACTTTCCGCATCTCTCTGAAGAGCAGCAGCGTCAGTACGCCGCTCTTTACGACTTGTATTCTGATTGGAACTCCAAGATCAATGTCATTTCCCGTAAGGACATCGACAATCTTTATGAGCACCATATACTCCACTCGCTTGCCATCGCCAAGTTTATTGGTTTCAAAGCTGGTACAAACATTCTCGATTTCGGTACTGGTGGTGGATTTCCAGGCATTCCGTTAGCTATTATGTTCCCCGAGGTGAATTTCAAACTGATAGACGGTACTGGAAAGAAAATTAAAGTAGCTACGGAGATAGCAAAAGCCATTGGTTTGAAAAACGTGGTGGCCGAACACTTGCGCGGTGAAGACGAACGCGAAAAATATGATTTCATCGTATCAAGAGCCGTAATGCAGCTTTCTGAGATGATACGACTGATGCGCAAGAACATTTCCCACACGCAACACAACGCATTGCCCAATGGTTTCATCACACTAAAAGGAGGAGACCTCACAGAAGAGACAAAACCCTACAAAAATATCGCCAACGTCCTACCGTTGAGCGAATGGTTTGAGGAAGATTGGTTTAAAGGCAAAAATATCATTTACATCCCATGTTGAAAATAGAACGTTTTATTTGTAACCCCATCAGGGAGAATACTTACGTGGTCAGCGATGAGACCAACGAGTGTGTCATCGTGGACTGCGGCGCCTACTTCCCCGAGGAACGTAATGCTGTTGTTTCCTACATACGCGGCAACAAGCTGACACCCAAACATCTCATTGCCACTCATGGTCACATAGACCATAATTTTGGCAACAATACCATATTTGATGAATTCGGATTGAAAGTGGAAGCTCATGTTGACGAAAAACCTCTGATGGAATCACTGCCCGAGCAGGCTGAACAATTCTGCCACATTGAACTCGAATATGAAATGCCCGCTGTTGGCCGGTATCTTTCTGCAAGCGATGTCATTCAGTTTGGAAATCATACCTTCACGATTCTCGAAACTCCAGGGCACAGTCCGGGCGGTGTTTTCTATTACTGCAAAGAAGAAAACGTAGCCTTTTCTGGCGACACGTTGTTCCAGCATTCGGTGGGGCGAACCGATCTCCAGGGCGGCAGTATGTTCCTTCTCATACAGAGCCTAAGGATGATCAGTCAATTACCCGATCAGACGAAGATTCTGCCAGGGCACGGAGAAGCTACAACCATAGGCGAAGAAGAAACTTCAAATCCCTATCTTGACAGATAACAGATAGATGACGGGAAGTATAAAGACTGAGAAAATTATTCTCGGTGTGGATCCAGGAACCAACGTCATGGGGTACGGCTTGCTAAGCGTCATGGGCAACAAGGCTTCCATGATCGCCATGGGAGTCATCGATCTGCGGAAAATGCATGATCCCTATCTGAGATTGGGAAAGATCTACGAACGTATCACTGGAGTCATCGACGAATACCACCCCGACGAAATGGCTATTGAGGCTCCGTTTTTTGGCAAGAACGTGCAGTCCATGCTCAAATTGGGGCGCGCACAGGGTGTAGCCATTGCTGCTGCCATCCGCCGTGACATCCCCATCCACGAATACGCACCGTTGAAAATAAAAATGGCCATCACGGGCAACGGATCGGCCAGTAAACAGCAAGTAGCCGACATGCTCAAGCGAATGCTCAGACTGAGTGCCGACGACATGCCCCGCTTTATGGATGCCACAGACGCTCTCGGCGCAGCCTACTGCCACTTCCTGCAAATGGGAAAACCAGAAACGACCGAAAAGGGCTATGGCAGCTGGAAAGATTTTGCTCTACACAACAAAGAACGGATCGTACACCGATAATAAATCTTAAAAATAAAGCATTCGTGTATCTTAATTATCGATATGAACGTTATCACCAATAAACAAATGATTATGAAGAAAATAATAATTGCTCTGCTGATGTTCAGCCTCTCCACCATCAGCGCCAACGCGCAACAGGTATACCAGGAGGTTTACAGATTGTCGAAGAAAATTGCCGACAGCACTCAGCTTGATATCGAGACCCGCAAGATCGCCACTTTCAAAGTGGATGCTTTGGAGTACATGGCCATGAAAGCCGCAGAGGTTATGCCAGACAGCAGCATGAGCATGCTCGACCGTCAAGCCTACGCTCTCTATGACTTCATCGACACTTTCACACGCCGGCTTGCCAAAGCTTCAAAAAGCCAGAAAGATGCAGTGGTAGCTATTTATCGCAATGCAAGCATCAACAACCCTTGGTTTAACGATGAAGACAAAGAACTTGTCTGGAGCTATTACAACAATCCCAACTACGTGACACAGTTTTCGTTGGATACAGACTGGCAGAAAGCCGACGAGACAGTGACAAACAGGAAATGGTGACAAATCATCACCATTGTTTCGTCGAGTCAATAAAAAGCAGTAACTTTGCACCCGAAAAAGAAACTACACAAACGCTAATATAATATGAGCAAACAAACAGAAAAGATTAAAGAGCTTCTCGCCAAACGCGAGCAGGCCCGCCTCGGTGGTGGTGAGAAAGCCATCGATAAGCAGCATGCCCGTGGCAAATACACAGCCCGTGAACGTATTGAAATGCTCGTCGACAAAGGTTCGTTCGAAGAGTACGACATGTTCAAGCTTCACCGCTGCCACAATTTCGGTATGGAGAAGAAGCAGTACTTGGGCGATGGTGTTGTCGCCGGGTCTGCTACCATCGACGGACGACTCGTCTATGTCTACGCGCAGGATTTCACCGTAAACGGTGGTTCTCTTTCCGAAACCATGAGTCAGAAGATCTGCAAGGTGATGGATATGGCTATGACAAATGGTGCGCCCGTCATCGGTATGAACGATTCTGGTGGAGCCCGTATTCAGGAAGGCATCTCTGCTCTCGCCGGATACGGTGAGATTTTTGAGCGCAACATCCTGGCTTCAGGCGTTATTCCGCAGATTTCCTGCATTATGGGTCCCTGCGCTGGCGGTGCCGTGTATTCTCCAGCCTTGACCGACTTTATTTTTATGACCGAGGGGACAAGCTATATGTTCCTCACAGGCCCGAAAGTGGTGAAAACCGTCACGGGCGAGGACATTGATTCTGAGCATTTGGGCGGTGCCAGTGTCCATGCCAGCAAGAGCGGTGTGACAAGTTTCACGGCCAAAACGGAGGAGGAATGCATGGAAATGCTTAAGACCCTCCTCAGCTATCTGCCCTCAAACAATGAGGAAGAGGCTCCAAGAGTGGAATGTACCGACCCCATCAACCGTACAGAAGACATTCTCAACGATATTCTGCCTGATGATCCCAACAAGGCTTACGATATGTACAAGGTCATCACTGCCATCACAGACAACGGCGAATTCTTTGAGGTCCAGCCTAAGTTTGCCAAGAATATCATCACAGGCTTTGCCCGTTTCAATGGTCAGAGTGTCGGCATTGTTGCCAATCAGCCTTCAGCTTATGCCGGTGTGCTCGACGTGAACGCATCACGTAAAGGGGCCCGCTTTGTACGCTTCTGCGATGCCTTCAACATTCCTATTGTGTCATTAGTGGACGTTCCAGGATTCCTTCCCGGAACAGGACAGGAATACAATGCCGTAATTCTGCACGGTGCCCAGCTGCTCTATGCCTACGGGGAAGCTACGGTACCAAAGGTCACCGTCACACTGCGTAAAAGCTATGGAGGTTCACACATCGTGATGGGCTGTAAACAGTTACGCAACGACCTGAACTATGCATGGCCTACTGCAGAGATCGCCGTAATGGGTGCTTCTGGCGCAGTGGCAATCCTTTGTGGCAAGGAAGCCAAGAAAATAAAAGAAGAAGGCGGAGATGTGAAGCAGTTCCTCGCTGAAAAGGAAGAGGAGTACACCGAAACATTTGCCAATCCCTACCAGGCTGCACAATTCGGCTACATCGACGATGTCATCGAGCCTCGAAACACTCGTTTCCGCATTTGCCGTGGACTGGCACAGCTGGCCCACAAGCGCATGACGCTTCCTGCAAAGAAGCACGGATGTATGCCCATGTAATCATTTAAACTAAACAAATGATGGACAAAAACATTTATGCTGCCATAGCTATGGCACTTTACGAATACCAAGGCAACAACGTTCACGAGAAAGAGAGCGGCGTCATTACCATCAAGCCGAAGCAGACCATGTGGGATGCAAAATTCCTCTCATTCACCGCCAAGCCTTAATTCATAACAAGCAACATCTAAGATGAAAGAATTCAAATATACCATCGACGGTAAAGAATACAAAGTCGAGATAGGAGAAATCAACGAAGAGACCAACATCGCTGAGGTGAAAGTCAATGGTGAGAGTTTCGAAGTAGGAATGGAAAAGCCTGCTGAGCCGGAGAAGAAAAAAGTGGTACTTGGAAAGGCTTCTCAGGCCTCTTCTGATGAAGAGCAGGCCGCACCAGCCACCGGTATCAACACGCAGAATGCAGTCAAAGCTCCGCTGCCCGGTACCATCACTGGCATCAACGTAGAGGTTGGCCAGGAAGTGAAGGCAGGAGATACCCTTGTGGTACTCGAAGCTATGAAGATGGCAAACAACATCGAAGCTGAGAAAGATGGCAAAGTAACAGCCATCTGTGTAAAGCTGGGTCAGGCCGTTATGGAGGAAGACCCACTTGTTGTGGTCGAATAGTATTTTTTAGAAATTTTCTATTAGACGGCCGGCAGCCAACAAGACTGCCGGCCGTCTTTCGTTTATTATTTCGACCAAAGAAGGTGTAAGTTTGCCAGACAAGAACAATTTGATGAAATTTGGAGCAAATGACAGCTGTCAATCCTTTTAGGGCATAAGATCTTGACCCGTCAACTTATTCCGTAGATAGTGAATAATGTTGTCAAATCTGTTGGTATTTAACATCGAAAGCTGTCAACCAATTCCAGTACTCCTCAGTGGCTTTCGCCACTCGACCGTGCGGCGAAAGCCATACGACCGTGCGGCGAAAGCCATACGACCATGCGGCGAAAGCCATACGACCATGCGGCGAAAGCCATACGACCATGCGGCGAAAACCGCACAATGCCGTGGCGAAAGCCACGAAGCATGATTCCATCTATGTGTTTTGACAGAACCCCACCAAGATCCCACAGTGAAAGCCTATGTCCAAAATTCAGATTCTCCAGTAGGCTTCATTTCTCCTCCGCATTTGGGGCAGGTATGCTTGTCCCAAATCTGGATTCTATTGCTGCCACATCTCAAGCAGAGTCGTCCCACTTCTGTCGTAAAAGAATGGGCTACCCGACCTATTCCTCCTCCAACGACAATGTTTTGAATAGAATGGCAGTCTGGACAAGTCATAGCGGTGATATGCTGTCCAAATAGTCCCCTTCCCTCATAGACATCTGCCTCATAGCCACACCGACAGCATTTATAAGTTACCTTTTGCGACATAGAAATCTTCATATTTGCGTGCCACCATCCGATAATCATGATGACGACGTATATATTCAACACTTTGGCGTTTCAATTCGCCTATTTTCTCGGGATGCAGCACAAGTTGTTGCAGTTGGCAGTATACACTCTTCTCATTGGGTTCAACGTTAATAATAGGTCTCAGTTCGCTTTCGCCCAAGATCTGATAATTTTCAGGCTCTCCTCCTCCTACGCAAATAATGCCTCTGCTCATAGCTTCCAGGGGATTCATAGAAGGCGTATAACTGTAGAGCTGGTCGAGAATGGCATCACTCCCATTCATCATCTCTACATACTGATTGAAAGGTACGTTCTCCGCCACGCGAAGTTCAACCTTATCGGGATAATCCGACTCCAACCGACGGGCTGCCCGCAGCATGATATCTGTGCCTTTATATACGGAACGCTCCCGATTTACGCCAATAAACAAAACGACCTTCTCACCCGGTCGTTTATCACGAATCTCCACATTGTCTTTGGGTTTAATGGGAAATGGGATGAAGCAGGTCTTGTCGGGGAATATCGGGGCATAACAGACCATATACTCATAGAGTCCAGCAATGATGCCATCGCAATCCTGGGCAATCACTTTGTTCAAGTGCTCTTTTGCCGTCCCCACCCAGTCATGTCGTTCTCTCTCTGCATCCTCATGATGACGCAACGCATGGCCGATATTGAAGTCGCTGTAGCGCAATGGTTTTCTGACATCGTTCTCATGCACCCAATAATAGTCCATTCCAAACGCGCCTAAGTACATCGACCGATTGTGCCGGCGAAGATAGCGATACACCGGCAGAATACGCTCAGCCTTGAGTTCGAGAAACATGGGATTAATAACCTGCACGACATCATAGCCTTTCAAGATAGGCTTGATAAACTGGAGTTTGGCCAAATATTCAATCCCCCCCAACTTCCCTGGCTTGCGCACAAGATCGATGTCGCGGGGGTAATTCTTAAAGAAGTCACCATTGGAAAGTACCGTGACATCGTGCCCCAAAGTCCGCAGACCTTCAGCGAGTGTCCAATGAACATTGCTGTATTCTCCCATCAGAAGTATCTTCATCACGCATCCTCCATCTATCTGATTATGAATAGCAAGGCACTGCGTCCCACCTTCGTATCGATCAACCTGCGAAATAGTTTATATTTCCGTGTATAGTTTTTATCGGGCAAAGGATAAAGGCCGCGTTCGCGAAGCCGGCCGATCGTTTCCTCAAGATGACGCTGGCTGTGGGTCAGCCGAATGGTATTGTAAAGATAATCCATCGTAAGTTGGGCTATTCTGCGATTCAATGCTTCCCGCTCATTTTGGGACAGACTTGCCGCAACGCCTACAAGTCGGTAGATAACCCGCTCGGAATCTGCCAACCGTCGGAGATAATGTTTTGTGGATTTCTTGCGCATAATGGAATTCTTACGGTCACGGTAATAATAGGCAGCGCAGTCACCGGAGTAAACACGTTGGGCCCGCAACACCAACAGCGGCGTGAACTCTTCATCTTCATGGAGGGTATGGGGAGTAAAGCGCAAATCGCCAAGGATTGACCGTTTGAAGATGTATCCGCATGCAGAGCCATTGAGGTTATGGTCGCGCATATATTGTGTACCCGTCACAGGCCCGTCATAGGAGAACGAAGTCTGCTGGTTGACCGAATCCGAGATACGAAACAAAACCATGTCGGGATCGCAAAACCGGATAATGTCAAGGCAATGCTCGTAGGGTGCGGAAATGATCATATCATCGCCGTCGACAAACTGTACATAGTCTCCTGAAGCCACTCTCAATCCCATATTACGGGCTGCCGACAGACCTTCATTGGGCTGACGCAGATAAACGATGTCGGAGCAAACGTCAAGCAAATCATTGAGAGGGCTCATATCTGAGCCATCATCAACAACAATAACTTCTATCTCTTCTGGCCTCAGCGAAAGTTGCAGAATGCTATTCATGCACTCGATCAGCATATCTGCTGGGAGATTGTATGTTGTGATAATGAAAGAAACTTTCATAAGCCTTTACAATTTGAATTTAATGCTCTGATAACCAACAAGTCTGTCAGTCCGATCTCCATTGCCCCGATAGTACACCAAACCCTGATAGGTATTCTCTGTCTGGAAAAAATCTCCCTCAGTAGGCAACGACCGTGCTTTGCCCTCAGAGTCTACCAAAAGATATTGATAACTGTAATATCCTTCCTTCAAAGGCAAAGCCAACTGATAACTACCATCGGCATTTAAGTATTCCATTCTATACTTGGGAACAAACTGATCGTTGGTCCAGACTCCGTTGATATAGACATCATCTGTCTGTTCGGGAATCTGAAGACGGAAATGCACAATCGCATAATCACTGATCACATCGTTCTCCTGGTTGTCGCTGTTGCGGATGTAGAAAGCACCGTTGGCATCCTCATCATAAATATAACTCTTGCGGGGCTCATCTGTCCAAACGTATGCGTGATAGTTGCGGCCATCCCAATTGATATTCTCAAGCCCCATGGTTGTGTGGGTCATATCGAGCATCTCAAACTTGCGGTACTCGTTTCCTCCATCAAAAATCAAGTCACGACAATGAATCCAGCGCAAGCCCTCATGGGTGATATATTGCGGCTGAGGATTCCATACAGCATTGTCCCAACGGCCATTTTGCAGCACTACGGTCTTGATCTGCCGATGCCAATCTGAAATTCGGGCCACATCATTATAGCGAAGATCCATTTCAACCTGTTGATGACGATTATTGACATCTACATCTGTGTTGGTCAAGACCCTGAGTCCTACACCCATACGGGGTTCCACAACCATGAAATAAGCCACAAAGGCAACATTGTCCTCGTCATTGCCATCATAAACGGTCAGCTTATAGTTTCCACTCATCTTAAACTTACACTGCGGATTGGGAAGTTGCAGCCTATAATGTGTATAAAGGGTATTGGTGTTTATCGACTGAGCAAGATCGTCTATGGTGTTTCCTTCGGCAAAGCCTTCGCAAAAATCACTGGCAAAGAGTTGGGTGGAGGGAGTCCAATCTGCCTCACAATGCTCAAGTTTATAACAGTAACGGATGTAATCATGGGTGAGGTCGTCGAAAGAAATATAAATGGGTGTGGAGCCATGAAGACTGATAACAGGCATCGACAACCAGTCGTCGCCTGCCACTACCTGAAGAGAAGCTATCCTATCGTTAAGGATTTCATTGCGCTGCCCACTAACGTGAAGCACCGATATGATCAATAAAGCAACGGTAAAA
Organism: uncultured Prevotella sp.; assembly: GCA_900322035.1. Lineage (GTDB taxonomy): Bacteria > Bacteroidota > Bacteroidia > Bacteroidales > Bacteroidaceae > Prevotella. The sequence continues at coordinate 41,061 of ONYL01000010.1, read as the reverse complement.
ATCTGTCTCATAAAGAACACGTCTAATATAAAAAATGGTTGTACCTTGTAGAGGCACAACCATCGAGCGTTTTAAGATTGTTTTATTTTGTTTATAAAGCTTCGTCGTCTGGCCTTTCCACAGTTGACTTTTTCTTCTGACGATGATGCTTTTTCTGCATCCATCGTGCTTTACGTTCTTCGTAGTCACGCTGACGACGTTCAAGGAAATTGTCTGCCATTACTCTACTTAAACTTACTGTATATAACCGTCAGCGTAACAGGACGTGACGTAGCCGGCCCTCCAACAAGACGGGTGCTCGTGAGCGACATGTCGTGAACTACAGAGGAGATGTAGGAAGTGGAGTTTACAGTTGTCGTGGTTGTGCTTACAGGAACGACAACGGCCTTGTTCCAATTCACCGACCTGCCTTTGCTAAGTTTCATTTGACGGATCAAACCAGAAATATTGTTGAATGTATATGTGTTGTCAGAGCTGTTATAAGAAGCCAGAAACGAAGAGCGGTTGTTGTTGATCTCCTCATTCTCAAAGAAAGAATACAAACTGTCCTTTGGTAGAATCAGCAACTCTGTCGGTGTCTTCAATGCATACTGACTGGTTGACTCGCTGTTGATGCGTTGGAGTACGAGCCGGGCACTACTAATGCTGTCGTTGGCGTGGTTGCCACTGAGAATTTCATCAACGGGGAAAGTCACTTCTGTAAAGATACCCGCCGGAGTCTTGAGATAAGTACAACTATTATCAGCGGCAAGACGTTTGAGCGTACCCGCATCATTGGTGATCGTAGACGTCTGGAGCACTTCTTCTGTACCGTCAAAGGCTGCATACACCTCACCGGTACTGTCGTTCTGATGATACTTGTAGTAAGTCAGCAATCGAACAGAATTGATATAGGCCATAGATCCCAGCCCATTCTCATACTTGATAAAGACTCCTGGCAGAACATGTTTGGCGAAAGCCACTGAGTTTTTAAAATATTCGGGATGCTGATAATACTTGCGCATCAGATATGTTCCAAAATTATTATATTTCACTCCATCCTTGTCGGTATAGGGATCATTGAGAGGAACGGAGAAATAGGGAATAAAATTAGAATTGTTACGGTCGGAAGAAGACAATGTAAGATTGGCTATGGAATACACCTTATCAGCCACGAATCCGTTTTTACGAACAAGTCCCTCAGCTATCGGATTGAAGTTGGTGTAATAATTCTTTCCTTCTTGCATGGGCTCGCTCATCTCATAGACACGCGCATTCATTGAAGCCAAAGAGTCTCCATAGAAAGAACTGTAGAAGAATATCAACTCACATGAGTCGGCACTGATGTCTCCATTCCAGGAACTTGCAATAGAGTCGCGCTTCATAAATGTGTCATATCCCTCCACCACATGGAACTGGGTCATAAAATCACCTGTTACATATGCGCCGGTCTCCGGATCACGAATCTTGCCCAAATATCCCGTCACGTTACGTGACAGCACAGAGTCGGCAAGTACGGAACGTGTCGTCACGACAAACGAGTCTGTGGCAATTTCCACCGCATCCCCGTTCTCAATGAGTGACTGCCCTATGGTGTCAGTCGTATCGTCACAAGAAAACAGCGTAAGAGCGGCCAACACCAAGCCGACAGAATATCTTATTCTCATAAGTGGTCCTAATTAATTATTCTTCTGAAATGAGCTCTTTGTAGAACTTGGAATAAGCCGATCCAAAATCCTCGCCCGGGTAGTTCATCACGGGCAACCCTTTCTCTTTTGCATATCCAAGAAGTTCGGAGTTTACGTCGGCGCTTGCCTCTACGACCGCGTCGCTATAATCAAGGGCCATCTTACCAAGTTCAACAAAATCAAATTTATCGTTGTATACCGCAAGTTTGTCGGCCGTAGCCGACTTGAAGACTACATTTTGCTTAAAACGTGCGCCCAGCTCACCCTTCAGCTGACTCGTAAAAAGCGAGGTAACCACCTTAGTGTTGGCAAAAGACGGCTCATCATGATAGGCGGTCTTAACATACAGAGGCAACACGGCACTCATCCAACCCTGACAGTGGATAATGTCAGGAGTCCAACGCAACTTCTTAACCGTCTCCAAAACGCCTCGTGCAAAAAATATGGCACGCTCGCCATTGTCGGCATATTCATTACCCGCATCATCGGTCGTCATAGCCGCGCGTTTCATGAAGTAGTCATCATTGTCGATGAAATACACCTGAATACGGGATGTGGGAATACTGGCCACCTTTATAATCAAAGGATGGTCGGCATCATTGATAATGAGATTCATTCCGGAAAGCCTGATCACTTCGTGGAGTTGCCCACGACGCTCGTTGATATTTCCCCATTTGGGCATGAATGTCCGAATCTCAAAACCATCAGTTTGGGTCTTTTCGGGCAACAACTTACCCATGCGCGACATTTCTGTCTCAGGAACGTATGGAACTATCTCTTGGTTGACGAACAATACTTTTTTTGCCATAATGCAGTCTATTTTCTATGCAAAGTTACTAAAAAAAGTCGAGAAAAAAGCACAACCCTAAGACAAAACCACGATTTCAATGATTTATTGGCATATTTTCAGTTTATTTCTTTCTTATTCAACAAAAAAGTTGTTACTTTGCACTCGCTAAAACAAGTATACGATGAAATTATTCGAAAAGATTGTAGACCTTCAAAACGAGCTCTTCGAAGTCCGCAAGGAAGGCAAGAAAATTGGTTTGGTACCCACAATGGGTGCTTTACATCAAGGCCACGCTTCACTTGTAAAGCGTAGCGTGAAAGAGAACGACGTCACGGTTGTTTCTGTCTTTCTCAACCCTACACAGTTTAACGACAAAGCTGACTTGGAGCGCTATCCGAGAAACTTGGATGCTGACTGCAAACTTTTGGAAGAATGCCACGCCGACTATGTTTTCGCTCCCTCGGTGAAAGAAATGTACCCCACTCCTGACAATCGACAGTTCAACTTTCCACCTGTCACTACGGTGATGGAAGGGGCCAAGCGCCCTGGCCACTTCAATGGTGTTTGCCAAGTAGTAAGCCGCTTGTTCTACATTGTGCGTCCCGACCGTGCATACTTTGGCGAGAAAGACTGGCAACAGATTGCTGTAGTGAAACGACTCGTGAAGTACATCAACATGAACGTTGAGATTGTGGAATGCCCAATTGTGCGTGAGGCCGACGGGCTGGCCATGAGTTCACGCAACTCTCTGCTCACTCCCGCAGAACGCGCCATCGCTCCAAATATCTACAAAGTGCTGAAAGAGAGCGTTGAATATTCCAAAAACCACACTGTAGAGGAAACCCACAACAAGGTTGTCAACGACATCAATGCCATTGACGGGCTGGAGGTTGAATATTTCGAAATCGTTGACGGCAACACATTGCTCGACGTAAAAGACTGGAACGACAGCCCCTACATCGTGGGTTGCATCACTGTCTACTGTGGCCATACGCCCATCCGTCTCATCGATCACATCAAATACAAAGAGGCATGATGATCGAAGTATTAAAATCCAAGATTCATTGCGCCATAGTTACGGAGGCTAACCTCCATTACATGGGTTCCATAACGATCGACCAGGATCTTATGGATGCCGCCAACATGATACCCGGCGAAAAGGTGCAAATTGTTGACAACAACAATGGTGAACGCCTTGAAACTTACATCATTGCCGGAGAACGCGGATCCGGATGTATTTGCCTCAACGGGGCTGCAGCCCGAAAAGTACAGGTTGGCGACGAAGTGATCATCATCTGCTATGCCCTCATGGATTTTGAGGAAGCCAAACACTTTAGGCCCACCGTAGTATTTCCCAAAGAGGGAAACAAACTTTAGGCGCATTACCATTCATTTAGCAAAAAGAAACCTGCACGTTTTGGATATTGTGTGTTGTCAAACGATCCAAACGTGCAGGTTTCTCTATATTTTTGGGCAAATCACCAGACTTTGTAAGTCGGAGAATCTTCCTGACTCCCATCTTCATCAGAATCAAAATCAGTTTCCTTTGACAGTTGGTGCTTGCTTCCAAACTCGTCATGAGTTAAACTTACAGCCAAGACATCCTCTGTATCGATGTCTTTTATTTTTATTCGCGGACTTCTATAAGATTCTGTCATAATAAAAGGTGTATTAATGGATTATCTGACAATAAATTTCTTTCCGCCTCGCACATAAATTCCTGCAGGAAGCTTACCACTCATGCGGATTCCCGTCAAGGAATAGACCGGAGAGTCTGAATCATCGCTACACCTGCTTACTGAAGTAATGCCATCAGCTATATCTGCAAAAGTGAAACTCTTGGCGGTCGCTGACTCCGGTAAGGCGAGGAAAGCCTTATGCGCCTCGCTATTGAAAGCCGTTCCATTCTCGTCACCCCAATAGAAGCCAACACTGTTGGCATCCATCTTCGCGTTCAGACTAAGCATATAGTATTTACTCATCCCATCCACACTGGTTGTCGATGGAACATTGTAGCCATAAAGATTCGTTGAGGCGGGTTTCTCCCCTACTTCATCGCTCACCGTGAAAGTATATTCGCCCGGTTGTGCTTTCAACACAACAGCGACACCGGCCGGGATAACAGAGCCAGCCTCGTAAGTCTTGCTCACAACCAACGATTGCGCTGATTTGTTATAAGCGTAAGTCATGGCGGTAACGCCATCTGGTACTTTCAGCGCGCGATCTTCATAATACAGTGTGGCATAGCCAACAGAGGATACAGAAACAGGAACCTCCGTAAGGATCTCCTCGTAAAGAGATGGTCTATAACTGTTACTTTGCCTAACTTTAAAAAGCTTATTGTTTCTATCGAAAATCACATTATAATCATGCTCTTTAATATTTGTTATAGTAGGAAGTTCTCTTCCAAAAGTGATGCTCCAATAACCCTTCTCTGTTAAGGACTCCCCAACGTCAATTACATTTTCAGAACCTAAACATAACCAATAGAATCCATTTGATTGCCTTATTGTAAATCCATCTAGGTCGTGCTTTTCAATCGTGAATACCAGATTTTCATCATCAGTTGTTATTACTTCACTTACGACACTAACCACTTTAGAAGTAACATTCTCCCTCTTAGAGGGTTTTTGTTTTGAACAAGCTGCATAATAGTAATTTCCATAATCTCTTACAATCATATACCTCCTGCCACTAACAACACTTGTCGCTTTTTTAAAGGTATAGCGGGGAGACGATTGGGCCGTAGACGACACAGAGCCAGACTTGAAATGGCTATCTCCGAGAGGAAGAGTGGATTGAGGCGATGAAGGGCCAGTAGACTTAGGAGTTGAAACAACCTTCGACAGGGCGGCCTCCTCAATTACCCCCCCCACCTGCATAAACGCACAGGTTCGAGCCGATGCTTGTAAACCAAACATTACAAGCACAAACAGAGCAAATTGTTTTGCGATTTTTTTCATTTGTTTTATATAATATAAAGACTCACCTCCATCACATTGACAACCATAGATGAGGGCGAGGATTAGGTTATTAAATGCTTTCAGGTGAATGCGCTTTAGCAGCTACAAAATTATATATTTTATTCAAGAAATAAGAAAAATTTTGGGGAAATTTTGTTGAATTAAATCTTCAAAGGAGAGAATGCATTACAGAAGTGATTTTTATAGCCGAAAAAGAAAGAGGGGAACCGGCTAAGGGGATGACAGCCACAACCGTTGGGGCAAGACTGTAATAGACAAAAAAACCGCCAAACTCAACACAGAGTCTGGCGGCGATTCTCAAATTTTCTGTTCGCTTTCGCAAATTACTTTGCCTGAGCAGCTGTATCAGCAGCGGCGGGAGTAGCAGCGCTATCAGAAGCGGCGCTATCGGTAGCAGCGCTGTCAGAAGCGGTAGAATCAACCTGAGTAGAATCAGCTGTAGAATCTGCAGCGGGAGCTGCCTGCTTGTTACCATTGCAAGATGCGAAAGACATAGCTGCGATAGCTACGAACATCAAAACTAATTTCTTCATTTTCTTTGCTTTTTAAATCTGTAAAACAATCATTTGTTTATTAAAACACTGCAAAGGTAACCATTTTTTTAATATGACAACTATATTTTTCTGTTTTTTTTCGCCTTTTGCTGTAACTTTTTCTAACATATCTGATTTTCAGTAAATTACGTATAGCTAACAAAAGTTAATTTTTAAAACCACAATAGAAAGGTTTTTAGAAGACCATCATTCGACCGATAAAAGTGAGTGGGAAACATAAGAGATTCTTATCTTTTTTCGTACCTTTGCAAAGGAAAAGCCGGTTGGGCATGGGCCCGAGATTAGCCTCCACTTGTTTGTCAGATCATACAAGTCATCTGCGTCTTATATATAATAAGGTGAAGGCTCAGGCATGAAACAACTAAGAAAATGATAGATACAAGTATATTCCAAGGCAAGAAAGCCAAATTCTACACATTAGGCTGCAAGCTGAACTTCTCAGAGACCTCAACTTTCGCCCGATCACTTGAAGAAATGGGCGTGACTGAGGCTGAGAAAAGCGAACCCGCCGATCTCTGTCTTATCAACACCTGTTCGGTGACCGGCGAGGCCGATCATAAATGCCGGCAGCTCATACACCGCGTAGCCAGAGAAAATCCCGAAGCCTTTATGGTGGTGACCGGGTGTTACGCCCAGCTCGAATCGGCCACAGTGGCGAAGATTCCTGGAGTCAACCTCGTTTTGGGAAGCAACGAAAAAGCTAATCTGATTCAGTATCTCAACGATGCATGGTCGCTACGACTCCATCACGCCCAACCCGACACAGCCGAGTTGGACGGTGGGAAAGACGGTGGATATTATCATCATGTGAAGACCAAGGACATCAAAAGTTTTCAACCTTCTTGCTCCCGCGGCAACCGGACGCGCTATTTTCTGAAGGTACAGGATGGCTGCGACTATTTTTGCACTTACTGCACAATTCCCTACGCGCGGGGATTCTCCCGAAATCCCTCGATTGAATCACTTGTCGATCAGGCCCGCCAGACAGCTCGTGAGGGCGGTAAGGAAATCGTTATCACGGGTGTCAACATCGGAGACTTCGGTAAGACTACGCACGAGCGTTTTATCGATCTCGTCAAAGCTTTGGACCAAGTGGAGGAAATCAAGCGCTATCGCATTTCATCCTTGGAGCCCGATCTCTTGAGTGATGAACTGATTGACTATTGTGCTCACTCCCGCGCCTTCATGCCCCACTTCCATATACCCCTGCAAAGCGGAAGCGACCGGGTCTTGAAATTGATGCATCGCCGCTACGACAGTAAGCTTTTCGCTCATAAGATCAATCTTATCAAAGAAAAAATGCCCGATGCCTTCATTGGCGTTGACGTTATGGTGGGCTGCCGTGGTGAGCATCCCGAAGACTTTGAGGACTGCTACAACTTTTTAGACAGCCTGCCCGTGACGCAGCTTCATGTTTTCCCCTATAGTGAACGGCCAGGTACGTCTGCCCTCTCAATTCCCTACATAGTGGACGAAAAAGAGAAGAAGAACCGCTCAAAGCGCTTACTGCAGCTCTCGGAAAGAAAAACCCACGATTTTTATTCTGCTCATATCGGGAAAGAAGCCGAAGTGCTTTTTGAGAGGACGGCTGCCAATAAACCCATGCATGGCTTCACACGCAACTACATCCGTGTGGAATTGTCAGCCAGCAACGCAAAGGAAGAATACGACAACGAGATTATCCGCGTGCGCTTGGGCGGCTTCAACCTGAGGCAAGACGCGCTCAAGGCGGAAGTGATCAGCTAAGAACAAAAATGAACACCACCCAACCAACGAACAACAAAGCTGCCATTGTCATCCTCAACTGGAACGGCAGCAAAATGATGCAGCAATACTTGCCGAACGTCATCGAATGCTCTAAAGACGAGGCCCAAGTCATCATTGCCGACAATGCATCGACAGATGACTCCTTGCAGATGCTCAGCCGTGATTTCCCACAATTGCGAACCATAGTGCTTGATGACAACTACGGTTTCGCTGAGGGCTACAACCGCGCGCTGAAACAGGTCGACGCAGAATATTACGTGCTTCTCAACTCAGATGTTGAAGTCACTCCGCACTGGCTCAAGCCTTTGCTCAACTATATGGACACACACCCAGAATGCGCAGTCTGTCAGCCCAAACTCCGATCTATTTTCCATCGAGAGGAATTTGAATACGCAGGAGCAAGCGGCGGTAAGTTGGACATCTTGGGCTACCCTTTTTGCCGTGGAAGAATTTTCGACATCGTAGAGAAAGACCACGGTCAGTACGACACGCCGGATCTGTTAGCCTGGGCAACAGGGGCCTGCATGGTGATCAGAAAAAAAGACTATTGGGAGGCTGGCGCACTGGACAAGCGCTTCTTTGCCCACAATGAAGAAATCGACCTGTGCTGGCGGCTTCGAATCATGGGACGCGACATCATGCTTGTGCCTCAGAGCGTTGTCTATCATGTTGGAGGCGGCACATTGCCAAAGAGCAATCCGATGAAAACCTTCCTCAACTTTCGCAACAACCTGACAATGATATACAAGAATGTAGAAAGCGAACGTCTGCGAGCCGTTATGCGGTGCCGTTGGTTTTTGGATTACCTTGCAGCCTTCGAGATGCTCATTCTCAAACGCAACTTTGGGGATTTCAAAGCCGTCATCAAGGGAAGAAAGGCTTTCGCGGCCTGGCGCAAAGACTTCACGGCAGACCGTAACAGAATCCAGTCGATGCGAAAAAAATCAGATAGCGAAATCCTTTATCGCCACAGTATTCTATGGCAATATTATGCGAAAGGTCATAAGACCTACACTCAATTGGATTCCTGACAGGCCGTAAAGCGCGATCTCCCCTCAGTCTTTAAATCGGGCCATCCTCTTTAAATAGGGGTATCCTCCGGCTTTTGGGAGAAAAGATCATCGACATCCTTCAACTCATCCTCATCAAACCAGCGGGAGAGTTTGGATTTGGCTTTGGCACGTACATCGTCGTTGACTTCACCCCAAACCTTCTTGAGCACAAAGATGAGCACCGCTAAATCATCTCCCAAGCCCGCAATGGGGATCGCATCAGGCACTACATCGAGAGGACTAATAAGATAACCGAGAGCGCCAAGGATAATGGCCTTGTCCTTCAAGCTGACCTTATCAGACTGAAGCGTATAATATAAGATCAAAGCTGCATAGATAAGTTTGGCACCGGCGCGCTTGGCAATACGAGAAATCTTCTCCAAAAATGCCGATTGCGAGAACTTGTCTTTGTAATTCAGAATTTCGTTGATGTCCATAGTCGACTTGTAGTTTAGTAGTTCAAAACATCAGATATATATTTTTCGATCTTCTCACTGTAGTGTTCGGTGAGTTTGCGATGATAGATGAATCGCGAAACCACCTCATACATCAAGCATAATACGATTCCGATAGCAATTCCAAAATAGATTGACCAATCTCCCCAGGGAAGGCTCTTGTGTGGGAAGCAATCAAGCACCACCACAGGGATAACGATTAAGATGCCCCACACCGTATAACGGACTTTCTCATTGCTGTGGCTATCCATCAAAGCCTGCTTCTCAAAGAGATAAGTCTCAAGGTCTGACTTAGTAATCCCATAATTCTCTATAGCAGGAAAGCCGTCTTCTTTACAGTGGGCTAAGATCTTGTTCGACACCATGTGCTCATAATCGTGCAATATATCATCTTTTGTCATCTTCACCTCCGGTATTTTAAGCGGTTTAAACAAAAAAGAGAAACAGTGTCCCTATAAGCCGGGTTCTGTTCCACGAATACAAAGATGTATGCGCGGTGCCTACCATTTATCTAATCCATGAGTCACCCCATGGCTCAAGCGTTCTACCCTCCACCGTGACGGCAAGCCGTCTCGGGCAGGCAACCCTGTCATGACGGTGGTATACATGAACTTGCAGCCTCCAAACGGTACAGCTTGCCGATTGCCCGACAACTGGTGGTCTCTTACACCACCTTCTCACCCTTACTGCCAACTAAGTGGCGGCGGTTGTTTTCTTCTACCTTCATCTGCTGTCGCCAACAGCTTCCATTTTCAGAAGTGGAGCGCCTTATGCTGCCCGGACTTTCCTCTCGCAACGATTGTTGCCAGCGGCAGAGCCGGAACACTGTTTCCAGTACAAAATTACTATTTTTTCTTTAAATACGAATCCTTTGAAAGGAAAATGTTACACTCAAATTAAAAAATCATAACATAACGTGCCTCAAACAACTATACAAAGGAGATAATTCTATGTATCGAAAGTCCCAAAGTGCAATTCGGTGAAAATTAACTGTAAAAGATATGTTAAATTGATGTTCTCATGCCATTAATCAAGGAATTTTTATTAATTTTGCATCTCGAAAAGGGTTTCGTAGCTCAACTGGATAGAGCAACAGCCTTCTAAGCTGTGGGTTCTGGGTTCGAGTCCCAGCGAAATCACTTTGAAAACCAGCAAGTTAGATTTTCTTAATTTGCTGGTTTTTTATATAATCAATTCTACACAATCCCATCAAAATATTCAAGAACGGTAAACATTCACTATTCTCTATATGTTTGTGGTCAGCCCCACTAACATAAAGACCAACCAAATCGTCCCATCGCCTAACATTCATCCACACCACATCGGTTTCTCACCCAAGCAAGAAGCAGCAAACAAGGTGCAAACAGTGTTTATTCATGCAGTCCGCCAAAAGCCGCCCGGTCGGCTCCCATAAGCAAACCCGGTGGGAGGCAAAAGCAAGCCAACAAGGACGCAAAAGCAGGAAGGCGCCTAAAATTGTGATTACAGAAAAAGAAACCGCACCTGAATATTCAAATGCGGTTTCTTGAAAATATATGCTCCCAGCTGAAAAGTGCTAAGAGAAAGTTGCAATCACAATCAGACAGCAGCGGCAATCCACTCGTAGACACTGCTGAATATACCAAAGCCGATCACCCCGGCCGTGCAAAGAGCAAGAGCGAGTTTTGTAGAAGCTGCGCTCTTAAACGTAGGCAACGGATTATCATTGGGCTTGATATACATAGCCTTCACAATCAGCAAATAGTAGTAAAGACTGATCACGGTGTTGATCAAAGCGATAAACATCGTTGAATAAGCCAAAACGCCATTCGTGGTCAGCAGATCAGCTCCTTTGACAGAAGCCATGAACACGAAGAACTTGGAGAACATACCTGCAAAAGGAGGAATGCCACCCAAAGAGAACAGGCTGAGTGTCATCAGCATGGAAAGTTTCGGATTGGTTTTGTAAAATCCATTGTAGCTGTCCATGTCTACTATTCCGTTGTTGTGTTCCTCAACAGCCGAAATAATGGTGAACACACCCATATTGGCCACTACATAGACTAACACATAGAAGCTCAGAGCACTGATGCTCATTGTTGTATTGCCCACGATAGCCAAGACAATGTAACCGGCCTGAGAGATAGACGAGAAAGCCATGAAACGCTTGAGGTCTTTCTGGCGAATGGCAAAAAGGTTGGCTACGGTGATGGAAAGTACGATGACAATGTAGAGCATGTACTGCCAATACTGTGAAATCGGAGCAAAAACTTTCATCAGAATGCAGCAAAGCGCGAAGGCTGCTGCGCCCTTGGAAACTACCGACAGGTAGCCCGTCACTGTAGTTGGAGCACCTTGATAGGAATCGGCTGTCCAAAAGTGGAAGGGAACGAGGGATATCTTGAAAGCCAAGCCACTGAAGAAGAATACCATACCCATAATCATCATGGGTGTAGCAGAAATCTTCTGAGCGACATCATCAAAATAGAGTGTTCCACAAGCACCATAGAGGAAGCTGATACCATAGAGCATCACACCGCTGGAGAACGTTGCAGTAAGAATGAACTTCGCACCGGCTTCAGCGGAATTGTGACGGTATTTGTCAAATGCCACGAGGCAAGCCATAGGAATGCTGGCCATTTCAAGGCCCAGGAAGAACAAGAGGAAGTGACTGGCGCTCACCATCATGTTCATACCCAGCAATGTAGAGAAGACCAGGACATAAAATTCACCCTCCTTGAAAGCTGTATCGGGGCGGCTCAGCCACTCTCGAGCCTGGATGAGCACGATCAGCGTTCCAGTTGCAAGAATGGTCTTGATAACGCCCTGTGCAGCTCCCGTTGTGTACATGCCACCAAATGCTGTTGCAGGAGCAGTCGGAGCTATATTCAAACAGATGTGAATCAGCATCAATACGCAAACGAGGCAATTGAACCACTTACGGGGATTTCCGTCGACGGTGTCTGCAGGCTTTTTAGCCGTGAAAAAGTCCACGAGAAAGGTGATAACGAGTATCGCCATCAATGAAGCCTCAGGCAACATATTCAAAAATTGACTATAATCTACGTTCATTTTGTTTTGTCGTTAATCGTTTTCATTTACATCCCAGCAACCATACCGACACTAAGAATATGCTGAATCATAGGACCAACTGCGGAATTAATAACATCCTGTGCCCAGAGTGGAAACATGCCCAAGCCGGCTACACAGAAGATAAGTCCTGCAACGGCAATTCGCTCATCCCATGTAGCGTCGTGAAGCTGATAGAACTTTTGGTTGGGAACTCGCTGATAAAGGATCTTTCCAACAACACGCAGGATGTAGACGGCCGTGATGACAATCGACGTACAAGCAATGATGGTACATGCGCGATGGAAAGTGTCGTTAACCTCAAATGAACCCACAAAGATGTTCATCTCGGCAACAAAACCAGAGAATCCTGGCAAACCGAGATTGGCCAAACCAGCGACTACGTAGGCAACAGCCAAGAAGGGAACGATCTTCATCAAGCCACCCAAACGGCGGACGTCACGAGTGCCTGCCCGGTGATAAATCATTCCAATTACAGCGAAGAAGAGAGCTGTCATCAAACCATGAGAAAGCATCTGCAACACAGCACCCGTGATAGCTGTCTGGGTCATCATCAACAATGCGAAAAGCACCATACCACAGTGGGAGACTGATGAATAAGCATTGATATACTTCAAGTCGGTCTGAACACAAGCAGAGAGCGCACCATAGACCACAGAACACGTGGTAAGGATAAGGAAGATCCAAGCCAAGTCATGAGCAGCCTGCGGGAGAAGATACATGGCAATGCGGAAACAGCCATACCCTCCCAACTTCATCAGCACACCAGCGTGAAGCATAGAGACAGCTGTAGGCGCAGAAGCGTGACCGTCGGGGCTCCATGTGTGGAATGGGAACAGGGCGCCAAGAACGCCAAAGCCAATGAAAATGAAGGGGAAGAGAACTTTCTGAATGGCAAGTGGAATGAGAGTTGAAGTCTTTGCGATCTCATTAAGCTCGAAAGTAAACGTACCTCCGTACTTGCCATTGAAGAAATAGATACCTAAGATACCGAGGATGAGCAAAGCCGAGCCACCCATCAGCATCAGGGTAAGCTTCATGGCGCTGTATTCCTTAGGACCAGTTCCCCATACGCCAATAAGCAGATACATAGGAATCAAGGCTACCTCGTAGAACATGAACATGGTGAACATGTCGGTCGAAATAAAGAAGCCGAACACACCGGTGCTCAACAATGTGAACCAGAGGAAGTATTCTTTTTTCATGGGCTGCAACTGCCAAGAAGCAAAAGTTCCCGTGAAAACGATGATTGCGGAGAGGAGGAGCATCACCACTGAGATTCCGTCTACACCAACACTATAATTGATGTGAAGGGATGGGAACCAAGATGTGGAATAAGTCCAGAGCATTGCGGCGTCATTGCCAAGAGAACGCTGCTGGATAAATGCTACAGTGAGGTAAATGGCAAGAACCAAAAGGGCCGACGCGCCACACACCATCACACCGCGCACCTGATTGTCGTTGCGGGCCAACCAAAGTCCAAGCAGCATGACAACAGGTATGACAACAAATAATGTTAATATACTCATCTTTGTTTACAGCAAATAAAGTAATACCAATGTTAAACCAACAGTTCCGGCAAGGAACCATGTTGCATAAGAGCGAACGTCGCCGCTCTGCCAGGGACGAATGGTCTCGCCGGCTTCCTGGGTTCCCCATGCGGCAAAGTTGAACATGCCGTCGATGACATGACGGTCAAACCATGCAATAGGAATGGAGAAACAACCAAAAACGATCTTGTGTGTGAAGAACTGCCAAGCGTCGTCGATGTAGAAGCGATTAAGTGCAGCCTTGTGAAGACGAGGGAACGTGCGCTCCAACTTCTTAGGCAATGGATTGTTCTTGGGCATATACATATATGTAGCTAACCCAATACCAATGAGTGCAGCCACAATACTTGTACATGCTATAGTCCAGTTGATTTCAAGATCGAAGCTTTGACCGTTTGCACTTACAAAATGGCCGAAAGGAATCAGACCCGCTACACAAGAAATAACGGCAAGGAACACCAATGGACCCCACATCTGGAAGGGAACCTCTGCGGGCTTCTTGCGATGCTCAGGATCAAGCTCATAATAACTCTGTCCCCAGAAGATTACATAGTAGAGACGGAACATATAGAAGGCAGTCATGCCAGCCACGACTGTCATAATCCATTTCAATGCCTGTCCCTGCCACCCGGGCAACAATGCGCATGCATCAATGATTGCATCCTTAGAGAAGAATCCTGCAAAGGGAGGAATGCCGGAAATGGCCAAGCAACCAATAAGGAAACAAATATTTGTGATGGGCATGTATTTGTGTAGACCTCCCATATAGTCCTTGAAATTGCTGCCGATGATCACGATAATTGCACCCGAGCAGAGGAAGAGCAGAGCCTTGAACATGGCATGGGTAAAGAGATGGAACATACCTGCGGTATAACCGAGTCCGCTCTCATGGTCAACACCGTAGCATACGCCAAGAGCTACGAGCATATAGGCTATCTGGGAAATGGTAGAGAAAGCAAGTCCACGCTTGATATCACGTTGACAGCAAGCCACTGCTGCAGCATAGAATGCGGTGAAGGCTGCAATCCAGGCCACCCAATGCAACTGAACGGGAGCATATTCAACCCAAATGGGAAGCAACGAGGCCACCTGATAAACACCGGCCACAACCATGGTTGCTGCATGAATCAAGGCCGACACAGGAGTTGGACCCTCCATGGCATCAGGCAACCAAATGTGCAATGGGAACATAGCACTCTTACCTGCACCACCAATGAACATAAGGAACAAGGCCAAAGGCATTACCCATGCAGCACCAGCAATGCGACCGCTTAACCCTGCATTTTCAGGCGCTGTGAGATCGTAGTTGAACGTACCCACATAAAAACTGAAGAACAGGATACCTATTAAGAAAAACAAGTCGGCAAAACGTGTTACAATGAAAGCCTTCTTAGAGGCGTGAACGGCAGCATGCTTGGGATAATAGAATCCTATAAGAAGATAGGAGCACACACCAACCAACTCCCAGAAAAGGTACATCTGGAAGATATTGGTAGCAACCACAAGACCAAGCATAGACATCGTGAAGAGAGAGAGGAAAGCATAGAAACGCTGGAATCCTTTCTCAAGTCCAATGGCCTTATAGTTCTCGTCACGCTCTGCCATATAGCCGAAAGAGTAAATATGAACCATAAAACTGACCGTGGTAATCACGATGAGCATCATCACACTAATCGGCGTAAGACGGAAGCCGATGTTGAAAAGCAAATGTGTGCCGAAGAGAGGTGACTTGCCAAAGTCCATCCAAGTAAAGTTGAAGGCAGTAACGGTCGGATAAAACCCGTCTGCACCACGCCCCACAGCGAAGAAATATTCGTAGGCCGTATAGAGCGACAAAGCGAAGACAGTGCCTATTATGGCAGTGCCTATCAAACCAGCTACCTTCTTCGGCATCTTCATACCCAACAACCCAAGCAAAAGAAAGCCCAGGAACGGCAGAAGAAGAATCAAAAATGCATAACTGTATTGTTCCATTACGTCGATTAGAATTTCATGTTTTCAATACTGTTCACCTGATCACTATGATAATTACGGTAAACATTGATAATAATAGCAAGAGCTACTGCTGTCTCTGCGGCACTGACACCTATCGAAAAGAGAGTGAAAAACATTCCCTCCAAGTGTCCTGGCCATACGATGCGGTTGAAAACGGCAAAGTTTAAGTCGACAGAATTAAGCACAAGCTCTATGGAAATGAGCATGGCGATAAGATTGCGACGAGTCACAAAGCCGAAAACTCCGATAAAAAACAAAAGCGTCGACAATCCAAGCCAACATTCTACAGGAATATTCATTTCTTATCCTCCTTTCTTGCTATAAGAACACCGCCGATGATGCAAGCCAGCAAGAAAACTGAAATGAACTCGAACGGCAGTACATATTGATATTTACCGGCACCCAGCAAAGCCTGACCAATCTGTTCCATTGGGACTTCTGCAATGTCGCCTGAAACGAGGTTGTTGACAAACTGGTTTTTCATCAACACAAGTCCTACGGTTACCAAACCAAGAACACTGATGAGAAGGCCGCCACCCACACGTGTGCCCTTAAAGCGCTCAATGAGTCCTTGAAGGGTTCTCTTGGAGACAAGCTGAATGGCAAACACATACATCATCGTGATACCACCGGCATAAACTGAAATCTGAGCAGCACCAAGGAAGGTGTAACCCAAAAGAAAATAAAGACCTGCAACACCAAAGAGCACGAAGAGCAAGAATGTAGCTGCTCGCATAATGCGCTTTGTAGTGACACAGAGCACGGCTGAACCTAGAATGATTACAGCCAAGATGCAAAACATAACTATTTTGTCCATAACCATTACTTAGTTTTAGTGTTGAAATGCCCTACAGAGAAAGGAGCACCGCCAGTGATAAGATCGGGGAGACTCCCTCCCTGATAGACCTCCTTATCAAGATGAAGAACAAGTTTCGAGCGGTCAAACACAGCGTTTTCAAAGTCGTTGGTAAACTGAATAGCATCAAAATTACAAGCGTTTACACAGAGTTCGCAGAACATACAGTCACCGAGATCGTACTGGTAATCATCGAGTTTTTTGCTCTTTTTCCCTGATTCAGGATCGGCCTCCATATGAGAAGCTATCTTGATGGTCCCATTGGGACAGGCCTTTTCACACATAGTGCAAGCCGTGCACTTATAATCACCCACCTTCAAGCCACGCTTCACAGCTTGTGGATCATTGGGATCTTCCACACGCTTAAAAACGAGACGACCGCGGTGGCGGGCTGAAACATGAAGAGTCGTCTTACGGTTTTCCGGATATTGTTCTGTAGACTTCTTCACGAAGTATTCCTTCCAAGTCGTCTTCAGTCCGGTTGCCAGAGTCTTCATTGCTGAGCCAATCTCACCGAAATATGATTGATTTGACATTATTGATTGATTTTCAATTAATGATTAGTAAATGTCCAGCCGAAAGAAACGCACACTGTCATGAGCACCAACACACACAGCATCAATGGCATGAGGTATTTCCATTCAAGCTTTAGGATATGGTCGATTCGCAGACGGGGGAAGGTCCAACGAATCCACATCAATACCCAAATGATAAAGAGCATCTTGCCGATGAACCAAACAAATCCGGGGATGAGATCCATCAAATGGTCGAATCCGGCAACTCCGATGTTTAGCGGGGCCCAACCACCTAAGAACACTGTAGCAGCTATACCCGAAATAGTAACAAGATTAAGATATTCGGCCAAATAGTAGAAGCCGAAACCCATACCACTATATTCCGTGTGATAGCCTGCTGTCAACTCACTCTCTGCTTCAGCGAGGTCGAACGGACCACGATTGGCTTCGGCATTGCCGGCTATGAGGAATACACAGAAAGCGAGAATAGCAGGAATATGTCCCTGGATGACCAGCCACTGCCAAGGTCCTGTCTGAGCGTTGATAATATCAGAAAGTTGCATACTCCCCACAAGGACAACGGCAGTAATGAGACAGAGTGCTAAACTCAGTTCGTAGGAAATCATCTGGACAGCACCACGCATGGCACTAACCACAGAATACTTGTTGTTGCTGCCCCAGCCTGCAAGGATTATACCCAGAATGCCAATGGAGGAGATAGCCGTGATAAGGAATACACCTACGTTGAAGTCAAGAACGAGAGCACCTTTATTCCAAGGCAAGAAAGCAAATGTGCCCACCGAAGCGATGATTGTGAGACACGGAGCCAAGACATAGAGGAGTTTATCAGCCTTGTCAACGGCAAAGATCTCCTTGATGAGCATCTTTACAACGTCGGCGATCACCTGCAGCGTTCCCCAGGGACCCACACGCATAGGACCCAACCGGCACTGGAACCAGGCGCAAACCTTACGCTCAAAGAAAATCATGAATATGGCGAACACCGTATAGAGCAGCAAGATAATGGCACCTACGGCTACGCACTCAATGAGAATGGTCCAAAAATCACCTAATCCGCAGGTATTGCGAAGAAGCGAGTCAAACCATTGCGTTATTACTGAAAAATCAAACATTTGTGTTTAATTCTAAGTTGATATAATTGTTTTGTCCCACTGATTAGCGGTCGATGTCGGGAATCACGAAATCCAGAGCAGCTCCCGTTGCCACGAGGTCGGCAATTTTCTGTCCACGCAGCATCTTGTCCATAGCCCCCACAAGGGTAAGGCCCATCGGACGGAATTTGAGACGGTAGGGACTCTTGTCACCGTGACTGTCAAGGTATACACCAAACTCACCGGCACCACCTTCTACTGAGAAATACCACTGTCCTTCGGGTACCTTGATGATGGGCTTTTGCTTAATATAGAATTCACCTTCTGGAATGTTGTCGATCAGCTGTTCGATGATATTCAGACTCTCGTACATCTCTTTGATATGAACGTAGTAGCGATCCATCGAGTCACAGCCTGTCATGGTGATTTCGTTCCAATCCACCTTATCATAGAGATCATAGGGATGATTCTTTCTCACGTCGTTGTGCCAGCCAGAAGCACGACCGGCCGGTCCCGTGACAGCATAGCTGATACAATCAGCCTTGCTCATGGAGCCCACTCCAACCAAACGCTTATGGGTGATGACATTATCACCAAAAACGTCGAGATATTCCTGAATCATCGGACGCAGATACTTGCACAAGGCCTTCACATTCTCTACGAAATGAGGATCAATATCGGCCTGCAAGCCTCCTATACGGTAATAGTTCTGGATCAGACGGCCACCAGTGGTTTCCTCCATCACATTGAGCACATGCTCGCGGTCCCGCATACCATAAATAAAGGCTGTAAGAGCACTCAAGTCCTGGGCTACGCAAGACGTAAACAGCAAGTGGTTGTCAATACGCTGCAGCTCATCCATGATTGTACGGATATAGCGTATCCTGTCAGAGAGTTCAATACCCATAGCCTCCTCAATCACACCTACAAGTGCATGGCGATGATGCATGGCACTCAGATAGTTCATTCGATCGGTGAAGCCCAGCGTCTGCGGATAGGTCATCTGCTCGCAGAGTTTCTCAATGCCACGGTGAATATATCCCAAATGAGGATAAACTCGCTCCACTACCTCACCATTAATTTCAGTTTGCAGACGAAGCACACCATGGGTGGAAGGATGCTGCGGGCCGATATTGATGACATAGGCATCGTCATGGAACAGCGGATGGACGGTGGCATAAAGCTCTCCGTTTTCATTCAGATTCCATTCTGTAGTGCTGTCTACCTCCACGTCATCTGTCAGGCTGTACATGTTTTTCTCCGGACTCATGTCATAGTCTTTGCGCAAAGGATATCCCTGAAAGTCGTTGCGCAAATAGAGGCGACGCATGTCCGGATGACCAAGGAATTTGATTCCATAGAAGTCAAAAACTTCTCTTTCCAAGAGGTTGGCATCAGCCCAAATTTTGATGACAGAGGGTACCACACTATCCTCTCCCACTTTCTTTGCAAGCTGTTTTACAGAGCACCGCTCGTGGTTTTGAGTGTTCTCCAAAATATAGATACACCCCAAGCCTTCTTCTCCGAAATCCTCACCGACGATGGTCACCAGGTAGTCAAAATGTTTCTCATTTTTGAGTTTTGCCATCTCTGAGGCAAAACTTTCAAATCCGAATTCTTTATTTGCTAATTTCATCTTTCTCTACCTTATTTATTTAGTGGTTTCACCTTTGGCTCCAGACTTTGTAGCCTCATTTTTCTTCAGGCTGTCAAGTTGCTTACCCAACTTTTCCACCTCTTCCTTCGAAGGCACTTTGTCGACAACGATCGTGTCTTTTTTAGAAGCGACGGGCTTGGGAGCAGCAGCAGGTTTAGCTGCAGGCTTAGCAGCGGGTTTGTAGGCCGCCAGCCATGCATCCTCGCGTTCTTTCTTCGTGTCGTCAACATTAATACCAAGCTTATCTTCAAAAATCAGCTCTTCATTGCTGCGACCGATTTCGCGTTCTTCACTATCCTGTTTGTGGTTGACACCACCAAAGAACTTCTCGATCTTTACCTTTCGTTGCAGCTGCATCATACCGTAGATGATTGCCTCTGGACGTGGCGGACAACCGGGGATATAGACATCAACCGGAATAATCTCATCGATACCACGCATTACATGATAGCTGTCCTTAAATGGTCCGCCGGAGATGGCACAGCCACCGACGGCAATCACATACTTCGGTTCGGCCATTTCATCATAAAGGCGTTTCAAAGCCGGAGCCATCTTGTTAGTGATCGTACCAGCACACATAATAAGGTCGGCCTGACGAGGTGAGTTTCTCGTTACTTCAAAGCCGAAACGAGAGAAATCATAGCGTGCGCAACCCACAGCCATAAACTCAATACCACAACATGATGTTGCAAAGGTGAGCGACCACAGAGAGTTGCTTCGACCCCAGTTGATCATCTGATCAAGATTGCCCAATACGAGGTTTACTCCACCGTCATTGAGATCATTGGCCATTTTCTCCAAGGTCTCATTGTCTTTCCAGTCCTCATAGGGGAAAGCCTTGATGTGCGGTTTTCTTACTTCCATTCAAGCGCTCCTTTCCGCCAGGCATAAGCCAAGCCAAAAACTAATACCAAGAGAAAGAATCCAATAGTCAGCAGGCCCATAGGACCTATCTGCTTGACCACTACGGCCCAAGGATAGAGAAACACTGTCTCGATATCGAACATCAGGAAAAGGATGGCGAAGAGATAGTAGCCGATGTGGACGGGAATCCACGACGACCCTCGTGTGGGAATACCACACTCAAAAGGCTCTCCTTTTACCGGATTGTAGGAACGCGGACCCAAGAGCTTGGCTATGACGAATGCGCCTGCTACAAGCACTAAGGCCGTGATAAAGACGGTAACTAAAAAAGTGAAATACATAAACTTATAACGTTATTAACATTTTCTAATGCATTGAGCTTCGAAGTAAGATTCTGTCCCGATATTCTCCTCTGGTTGATCGAGCCATTAAAAACGAGGATGGCTGGGCCAAAACTTATGCGTTGGCAAAGTTAATAATTATTTCGGTAATATCATGGTCTTTAACAGAAAATCTTCTTTTTTCGGGTCATTTTCTTTAATATCGTTTTGTAATATCGAGTTTGCAAAACGAGAAGAAGAGAAAATTGCTTTTTTCAACTCTATTGTCGTTCGATATTATTGTAAAAACAAAGCTGACAACGGGGTGTCAAAACGACAAATTGAAGTTTAAGAACTTTGAGGCAGAAATCTTTTCAAAAGGAGCGCTACCACTGTCGCAATCGGCTGATCAGCACATCAAGGTTAGTATAATCCTTAATGATGAAGTCAGCCAAAGCACTGATAGACTCAGGGCTGTTGGTAGTAGCAAGTCCGACAACCTTCATATGCGCCGCCTTCAAAGATTTCAAACCATTGAAACTGTCTTCAAAGCCTACGCAATCATCGGGACTTAACCCGAAACGCTTGGCCGCCTTCAAGTAGCAGTCAGGAGAAGGCTTAGACGCAGCAAAGTCCTCAGCGGTCAATATCTCCTCAAACATTTCTTGAAAACCAGGATGGCACCTGTAGACATTTTCCATCTTCTTATGATTGCTGCTCGTCACAAGCGCCGTGGCGACATGCTGTCCTTTCAGCCATGATGCAAAATCAAGAAAACCGGGGACATATTCAAAATCCATGTGCGCTTCAAAATCGTCGAGGCCACGGACAATAGACTCCTGCTCTCCTGCCAACGCGCCAGAAAAATAGGCATCAAAAATCTGAGGCAGAGTCTGTCCTTTAATCCGCAGGGCAAAGTCGGGAATTTGCGGCTGGAGTCTCTCTCCCACCTGACTCCAATATCGCGTATATAAAGGCTCTGTGTTGAACACTACGCCATCCAAATCAAAAAAATATCCTTTGATCATATTTTTATATTAATAGTAGTCGATGAAAAGTCATTAGCGGATCTTGCTTGGTCAATAATCCGATCAATCTTTTTGATTCCCTTTTCCGTAGAAATGCCACGCACCCAAACAAACAAAAAGTTATGGAATATACGATGTATATCAAATTGTTTATACAGCTCTGCTTGCATAATCGCACTGACGGTAAGATCAAAGATTTTCCCAAGCAGTTCCATATCTATGTCTGAACGTATATATCCATCTTTCTGAGCGGCATGGATGAAATAGGCCCCATCTTGACGCTGTTGTTTTCTATTTTCCTGAAGATAATCTACCACACGCCCATAACGTCTCAACTCAGAGAAAAAAGTCGGACTCGCATCGGTCATGTACGAAATACGTATGCGAGTATAATCAATGAGTTGGTCCATGATATCAACGCGAGTATCCGCTTTGCGGGCCATAATCTCCTCGTGCTCCTTCTCGCAACAGTATTTGACGCATTCAAAGAGCAGGGTTTCCTTATCGGCGAAAATCTCATAGAGGGTTCGTTTTGATATTCCCAATTTTTTAGCAATATCATCCATTTTGACTGCGCGCAATCCGCGTTGATGAAACTCTTTCATCGCTATGGTAAGGATGCGCTCGCTCAATTCTATTCTATATGCTGTAGGTTCGGCCATACTTACTTGAAAAATAGCTTCTGGATCATCTTGAGTGCAAAATTACAAAAAACTCAGCAAACCCCAACGGGTTTTAGCGTTTATTTTTTTGTGATTATAACTTTTTTGCTGAATGACTCACCATCTTTAGAGACTATTCTCCTCGTTTCGCAGAAGACCTGAGTGCTGCATATATTTCACCAAAGCTGTCCATCCCCGACGGCTCTGATCATTTATAAAAACGTCTGTCAATGTCTTCAACTGCGAGAGTTCATGCAGGATTCCAAATACCGCCCCATCGGCCCCCGAATGCCGCCTCGTCGGCAGGCATAAGAAGCCCCGCCAGCTTCCAAATGCAAGCCGGCATGAATGAATGCAAATAAGAATTTACGTTTATATAACCCTTAACCTATTATTTTCGCTGATGGACTTAACCATGGCAAACCGCGATGTAAAAAATATAAATATCGTTAACTTTCGGCTTTATCGTGAACAAAATAAAGAAGCTTTTTTTGTGCTTCAACTGATTTACTGTAACTTTGCAATCAATAGAGAATGCAATACTAAAATAAGAACATGGTAAAGATTACAAAAGAGGCGGCTCTTGAATATCACGAGGGCAACCGACCTGGTAAGATCGAAGTGAAGCCCACCAAGCCTTACCGCACACAAACAGACTTGTCACTGGCCTACTCACCAGGCGTGGCTTATCCTTGTCTGGAAATTCAAAAGAATCCCGATGATGTCTACAAATACACCGACAAAGGCAATCTCGTAGCCGTTATTTCCAATGGCACAGCCGTGTTAGGCCTTGGCGACATCGGAGCCATGAGCGGAAAGCCAGTTATGGAAGGCAAAGGGCTGCTCTTTAAGATTTACGGTGGCATCGATGTCTTCGATATAGAAGTGAACGAGAAAGACCCTGTGAAATTCTGCGAAGCCGTGGAGAAGATAGCTCCCACGTTTGGAGGCATCAACCTTGAGGACATCAAAGCTCCAGAATGCTTTTATATAGAAGAGCGACTGAAAAAGAACCTCGACATTCCTGTGATGCACGATGACCAGCATGGCACGGCCATTATTTCCGCCGCAGGATTGCTCAACGCCCTTGAAGTGGCTAACAAGAAAATAGAAGAGGTGAAGATTGTCGTCAACGGAGCTGGAGCAGCAGCAATCAGCTGCACAAAGCTTTACGTATCACTTGGGGCACGGAAGGAAAACATCGTCATGATCGATTCTAAGGGTGTCATCACCTCCGACCGTCCCAACCTCACACCGCAAAAGGCGCTTTTCGCCACCGACCGCCGCGACGTGCACACTTTGGCTGAAGCCATCAATGGCGCCGACGTTTTCGTCGGCCTGTCAAAAGGCAATATTCTCACGCAGGACATGGTTCGCTCTATGGCGGCCAACCCCATCGTGTTCGCCTTGGCCAACCCGATTCCGGAGATCTCCTATGAGGATGCCATCGAAGCCCGTCCCGACGTTCTGATGTCTACAGGACGTTCCGACTATCCCAACCAGATCAATAACGTCATTGGCTTCCCCTATATCTTCCGCGGAGCCCTTGATGTCCACGCCCGGGCCATCAACGAAGAAATGAAACTGGCAGCCGTGAAGGCCATTGCCAAACTGGCCAAGCTGCCTATACCCGACGTTGTCAATGAGGTCTACCATGTCAACGACCTTCAGTTTGGTCCTAAGTATTTTATTCCCAAGCCCGTTGATCCCCGACTCATCACCGAGGTCTCTACGGCAGTTGCTAAAGCCGCAATTCAAAGTGGTGTGGCGCGTCGTACCATCACGGACTGGGATGCTTACAAGCAGCGGCTGCGCCAAATGCTCGGCCAGGAGACCAAGCTGACGCGCAACTTACATGCCACGGCAGCCCTTCATCCACAGCGTGTCGTATTCGCCGAGGGAGGTCACCCCACGATGATGAAAGCTGCCGTGCAAGCCATGCAGGAAGGCATCTGCCATCCTATTCTTCTCGGCAACCCCGACCGGCTTAACCGTCTTGCCAACCGTCTGAAGCTGAATCTCGACGGCGTGGAAATTGTCGACATGCGCGCAGACAACGAACAAGGACGGCGGGCTACTTATGCCAAGCATCTGGCCGAGAAATGCGCACGCCGGGGATATTCCTTCGAGGAAGCTTACGACAAAATGTATGAGCGCAACTACTTCGGAATGTCAATGGTGGAACAAGGCGACGCCGATGCATTCATCACTGGCCTTTACACGAAGTATTCCAACACAATCAAAGTCGCCAAGGAAGTGATAGGAATTCGCCCCGGCTATAAAACCTTCGCCACGATGCATATCCTGAACACGAAACGGGGCGTCTATTACTTGGCCGACACGCTTATCAACCGTCACCCTGACGAAAACGTACTCTACGACATAGCCAAGCTTGCGGCTCACAGCGTTCATTTCTTCAGCGAAGTCCCCGTGATAGCCATGGTCAGCTATTCCAACTTCGGTACTGACGATCTGGGATCACCTGTAAAAGTGCACCAAGCCGTAGAACGTATGCAGCAGGAATTCCCCGATCTGGCTATCGATGGAGAGATGCAGGTGAATTTTGCCCTGGACACTCAGCTTCGCGATGCCAGGTATCCTTTCACCCGTCTTTTGGGCAAGAAGGTCAACACACTTGTGTTCCCCAATATGTCTTCGGCCAATGGCTCCTACATGCTCATGAAGGAACTCGATCCAGATGTAGAAACGATTGGCCCGATCCAAATGGGATTGAACAAGGCCATCCACTTCACCGACTTCGAGGCTTCCGTCCGCGATGTTGTCAATGTAACCGCCGTTGCCGTCATCGACGCTTATGTAGAGAAAATCAAGGAAGGAAGAAACAACAATTGATCTTATGCAGACTCCCCTTTCTGCTGAAGGGCAGGAGGGGGAGTCTATTCTTTCTTATTTATACCTCAACGTAGTTTCTGTAAATGATACAGAAACTTTTTGCTTCTTTTATCCCCATAGTCGAATAATTTTATTATTTTTGCATTCTGATAAGATTATCACTGCGCATAAAACAAAACCCACGACAAATGGATAGAATCATCATAACTATCGGACGTCAGATTGGCTCTGGAGGCAGGGACATTGCAAAATGGCTCGCGAGAGAGTTCAACTGCAAGTTCTACGACAAGGAGATTCTCAACCTGGCAGCCAAGGAAAGTGGTTTCAAGGAAAAGTTTTTCGAGCAAAACGACGAAAAGAAAGAATTCTTTCTGTCGGTAGCCCATTTCCGCAATCCTTTTTTCGCATCTAACGATTATAACGATAATGCATTCTCGCCCGAGAAACTCTATCAATTTCAAAGCAATGCCATTTTGAAAGCTGCCCAGGAGGGCAACTGCGTCTTTGTGGGCCGCACTGCCGACTATATTCTCAGAGATATGAAAGGAGTGGTAAATATCTTTATCACAGCCAACATCGACCAGCGCATCCAAAACGTCTGCCAACGCAAAGGAGTTGACCGCAAGACTGCCCGCAAGCTGATCAAGGATGGCGAGGAAGGACGGGCATCCTACTATAATTACTATACAGGCAAGCGATGGGGGCACAGCGAGAGCTACGATCTCTGTGTAAACTCTTCGGTGCTCGGAATCGAGCACACAGAAAGGTTCATTGCTGAATTCATCCGGACGTTCATCGAGTCAAAGAAAAAATGAAACATATCGGCATTATCTCTGATACCCACGGCCACTGGGACGAGAAATATGAAACTTATCTTGGAGACATGGATGAGATATGGCACGCGGGAGACATCGGCACAACAGAGCTTGCCGATAAGTTTGAGAACATGAAGCCCGTGTTCAGGGCCGTCTATGGCAATTGTGACAATGAGGACTTGAGAATTCGCTATCCAGAAATCCTGCGCTTCAAATGTGAGGACGTTGATGTGCTCATGAAGCATATAGGCGGCTATCCCGGACACTACGACCGCAGCATTGCCCCCCGCCTGTTTGCTGCACCGCCACAGCTTTTTGTCTGCGGTCATTCACATATTCTGAAGGTGCAGTTTGACAAATCGCTGAACATGCTCCACATCAATCCCGGAGCAGCGGGACTCTTGGGCTGGCATAAGGAACGCACCCTGGTGAGGCTCGTCATCGACGGCTCCGAAATGAAAGATTGTGAAGTAATCACGTTGCTACCACGCCATTGATTTCATTCAATTAGAAACAAAACAAAAAAACATAAAACTATGAAGACTTACTTAGTGACAGGAGCTGCAGGTTTTATTGGTTCAAACTTTATCAAGTACCTGCTGCATAAGAAATATCAGAAAGAAGACATCAAAGTCATTATCCTCGACGCGCTCACCTACGCAGGGAATCTTGGCACCATCAAGGAGGATATCGACAACAAGCGTTGCTTTTTCGTCAAGGGAGATATTCGTGACCGCGAACTGGCTGACAAGCTGTTTACCGAAAACGACATCGATTATGTGGTCAACTTCGCTGCAGAAAGTCATGTTGACAGAAGTATCGAAGATCCCCAACTTTTCCTATCAGTCAACATTCTCGGCACCCAGAATCTTCTTGATGCCGCCCGGCGTGCGTGGGTTACCGGCAAAGACGCCCAGGGATATCCTGTCTGGATACCAGGAAAGCGTTTCCACCAGGTTTCTACAGATGAGGTCTATGGCAGTTTAGGCGCAGATGGATACTTCACCGAGAAGACTCCTTTACAGCCCCACAGTCCCTACAGTGCAAGCAAAACTTCGGCCGACTTGTTCGTGATGGCTTGCCGCGACACTTACCATATGCCTGTGACCATCACCCGATGCTCAAACAACTACGGCCCCTATCATTTTCCTGAAAAACTTATCCCACTGATCATCAACAATATTCTCGCAGGCAAAAAGCTCCCCGTCTACGGTGAAGGCCTCAATGTGAGAGACTGGCTCTACGTGGAAGACCACTGCAAGGCCATAGACATGGTGGTACGCGAAGGGCGTGACGGAGAGATTTACAACGTAGGCGGTCATAATGAGATGAAAAACATCGACATCGTGAAGCTCACCATCAAAACCATTCACGACATGATGGCTGAGGATAAGGATCTGCGTCGCGTACTGAAAAAGCAAGTGAAGGATGCCAACGGCGACATCGACATCAGCTGGATCAACGATAGTCTGATTACCCACGTGGCCGACAGACTGGGCCATGACGCCCGATACGCCATAGACCCCACGAAGATCAAGAACGAGCTGGGCTGGTATCCCGAGACTAAGTTTGCCGACGGCATCGTGAAGACTATCCGCTGGAACCTTGAAAACCAACAATGGATAGAAGAAGTTACAAGCGGCGACTATCAGAAATATTACGAAATCATGTATGGCAAGGACCGCCACGGGAAGGAAATTTGACTATGAAAAGAATCATGCTGTTAGGTTCTGGTGAACTTGGCAAAGAATTCACCATCGCTGCCAAACGAGCCGGCGCTTACGTTATCGCATGCGACAAATATGCCGGTGCCCCAGCCATGCAAATGGCCGACGAACACGAGGTGTTTGACATGCTCGATGGCGACCTGTTGGAGGCTGCAGTGAAGAAGCACCACCCCGACATCATTGTGCCTGAAATCGAGGCCATTCGCACAGAGCGCTTGTTTGAATTTGAAAAACAAGGCATCCAAGTCGTTCCTTCCGCCCGTGCCGTCAACTATACGATGAACCGTAAGGCCATCCGCGACCTGGCCGCGAAAGAATTGGGAATACGCACGGCCAAATATTTCTATGCCAAGACTTTCGAAGAATTTAAGAAGGCTGCCGACGAGATCGGCTTCCCCTGCGTGGTGAAGCCATTGATGAGCAGCAGTGGACACGGACAAAGTTACGTCCATAACGACGATGAACTCACCGAAGCTTACCGTGAGGCCATGGAGGAAGGACGTGGCGACGTGAAAGAAGTCATCATCGAGGAATTCATAGACTTCGATTCAGAGTTCACGCTCCTCACCGTGACACAAAAGAACGGCCCGACGCTGTTCTGTCCGCCGATAGGTCACATTCAGAAAGGTGGCGACTATCGTGAAAGCTGGCAGCCTTATTCCATTAAAGACGAACAGTTGGAAATGGCTAAGAGAATGGCAGCAAAGGTAACCTCTGCCCTGACTGGCTTTGGAATTTGGGGTGTAGAGTTTTTCCTTACCAAACAAGGCGAGGTGATATTTTCAGAACTTTCTCCGCGCCCCCATGATACGGGTATGGTAACGCTAAGCCATTCAACCAACCTCAATGAATTTGAGCTTCATTTCCGCGCTGTTATGGGGCTGCCAATACCTGCCATTCACCTTGAACACGCCGGTGCTTCTGCTGTCGTATTGTCGCCAATGGAGAGTAATGAGCCGCTCGACTACAACCTGACGGATGTTTGCAATGCTGACCGCAGCCGTGTCCGCATCTTCAACAAACCCATTGCCCATGTAGGTAGAAGAATGGGAGTTGTACTGTGCTACGACAACGTGAACTGCGACATGGATGCCTTGCGCAACAAGGCTAAGCGACTGGCAAAAACGGTCTTGGGAACCGATCCCTTTATGAAAAAATAGCATGGAATTAGGAAAGATCATCAATCTGCAAAAAATTCATGATCCAAGAGGTAATCTCACCGTAGCAGAGCAGTTGAAGGATGTGCCTTTTAGCATCAAGCGAGCCTACTGGGTATATGATGTGCCAGCAGGCGAAAGCCGTGGCGGACACGCCCACAAGACACTCTCCCAACTGCTTATTGCTACCAGCGGATCATTTACCGTGACTTTGGACAACGGAAAACTAAAGGAAAGGTTTCTCCTCAACCATCCTTGGCAAGCGCTATTCATTCGCCCCGGAATATGGCGCACGTTGGATGATTTTTCCAGTGGAGCAGTATGTCTTTGCTTGGCAAGCGACATATATAAGGAAGAAGATTACATAAGAGAATATCCGTCTTATCTGGAGTATTTGAAATGTTTGAAGTGATCCCTTACTCACCTTCTGAGGCTTGCCTGTGGAACAGTTTTGTAGCGCATTCGCGGCAGGGTACTTTCCTTTTCAACAGGGGATACATGGACTACCACAGCGATCGTTTCTCAGACTGTTCCCTCATGTTCCGTCGCAAAGGTCGTATATGCGCAGTCCTCCCTGCCAACAGAAGGGGCGACATTCTCTTCTCCCATCAAGGATTGACTTATGGAGGACTGCTCACCGACGACCGAATCAAGACGGCAGACGTTAAGGATATCTTTCAAACGCTCAACGAATGGCTTTATTTCAAAGGCATCAGGCACGTTATCTACAAGGCCATCCCTTGGATCTACCACCACATACCTGCCGAAGAAGATCTCTACGCACTCGTCCATGTCTGCAAAGCCCGACTGTCTGTACGCGAGATTTCCTCGACCATCATCCTTTCCAATCGTCTGAAGTTTGAAGAGTCACGCCGTTCTGGCATTCGCAAAGCCAAGCGCATGGCTGTCAGTTGTAAAGAGAGCAACGACATCAGCACATTTTGGCATATACTTGACACGAATCTTGAGACGAAGTACCACACACCTCCAGTACACAGTCTTAAAGAGTTGGAATTGCTTTACTCACGCTTCCCCGACAAGATCAAGCTCTTTATGGCGTATAAGGAGGAGAAACCTGTTGGAGGCACCATCATCTTTGATACAGGACAAGTTGTTCACACGCAGTATATTTCAGCTTCTCCTGAAGGGAAAAGCGAGGGAGCACTTGATTTGCTTTTCGACCACATCATCAATGATGTATATGCCGACCGATGTATCTTTGATTTCGGCAAGTCGACAGAAGAGGCAGGGACATACCTCAACAACAACTTGATTTTTCAGAAAGAGGGTTTTGGTGGACGAGGCGTATGTTATGATACTTACGAATACGATTTATGAAGATAGAATACCTTTCACTTAAGAAAATTACGGCCTTACATGGTGAAGAAATTCTTGAAGCCGTAAGGCGGATCACAGAAAGCGGTTGGTACCTTCGTGGGGCAGCTACACAGGATTTCGAGAACAACTACGCGCATTTTATAGGTAACAGGCATTGCGTGGCTTGCGGCAATGGCTACGACGCGCTTTGGCTCATGTTGCGTGCCTATCTCCTTCTCGGACGACTACATCAGGGTGACGAGATCATTGTGCCCGCCAATACTTTTATTGCCACAATCTCAGCCATCACCGAAAACGGCCTTACACCGCGGCTGATAGAACCAGACCCAAATACATTGGAAATAGACGATAGCTTGATTGAAGAAGCCATTACTGGGCGAACCAAAGCCATTCTGATCGTTCATCTCTACGGCCGGTGCGCCTATACGGAGAAAATTGGAGACATCTGCCGAAGCCATCATCTTCTCTTGCTGGAAGACAATGCCCAGGCACACGGATGTACCTTCAACCATCAACTGACGGGTAGTTTGGGCGATGCAGCTGCCCACAGCTTTTATCCCGGCAAGAATCTGGGAGCATTAGGAGATGCTGGCGCGGTAACGACAAACGATGAGGAATTAGCCCAAGCCATACGTATGCTTGGTAATTACGGCTCATCACAAAAGTATGTTTTCGCTGCTGTTGGCCGCAACTCCCGTATAGACGAAATTCAAGCAGCGGTTTTAACAGCTAAACTGAAATATCTTGATGAGGAAAACAATCGCAGAAAGGCCATCGCACACTGGTTGCAGGCAAACATTCACAACGATTGTGTGAATTTTACGACTGATAACTCTCGGGATAACGTCTACCATATTCTTCCTGCATTCTGTGAAAAGCGTGATGAATTAAAAGACTACCTTACAGAGAAAGGGATTGGCACCAACATTCATTATCCCATTCCTCCTCACAAACAGGAATGTTACAAGAGCTGGAGGGAAATTTCGCTTCCCATCACTGAACATCTTTCAGCAACCGAGCTGAGCCTCCCTTGCAATCCTGCACTTTCTGATAATGAGGTAGAATATATTGCCGATATGATTAACAGATTCTGATTTCCGCATACCTACATTATTTCACACTTTTTATTTTGCGGTTTTTCGAATTTTAGCTACTTTTGTGCCACTCTATTCATAAGATGAATAATAAAAGAGAAACCAAACAGTATTAGCAAAAGAAAATGAAAAATAAAATTGCGACTCTTGCAATAATGGTGATGCTTATCTTTTCCTTCACCATATCAATGGCTCAAACTTCAAAATCCGACACAACCACATCAACTATAGGTGCCACAAGCAAGGATTCAGCTTCAGCATCAAACACCGACTCGATGGACGAGAATGACGATGAGGCTGTGCTCAACGAGGTGTCCAGCGACAGTACAGAAACAGGTGACTACACTGAAAGTGAAGGATTCCACCAATCGCTCAAAACAAAGTTTATTGAAGGTAATGCCGGATTCATGTCGCTTGTAGCATTGGCTTTAGTGCTCGGATTGGCCTTTTGCATCGAACGCATCGTCTATTTGAGTCTATCCCAAATCAATGCGAAGAAGTTTATGGCCGATTTGGCAGCCAAAATATCGTCAGGAGACATTGAAGGGGCAAAAACTCAATGCAGAACAACCCGCGGACCAGTGGCAAGCATATGTTATCAAGGCCTTCTCCGCATCAATGAGAGTATTGACGACATCGAACGCAGCGTACAAAACTACGGTTCGGTACAGAGTGCCAATCTCGAAAAGGGATGCTCTTGGATTACGCTCTTCATAGCCATGGCGCCTTCTCTTGGATTCTTAGGCACTGTCATTGGAATGGTAATGGCCTTCGATCAGATTCAGAGTGCCGGCGACATCAGCCCGACAATTGTTGCAGCAGGCATGAAGGTGGCCCTTATCACAACCATCTTCGGCATTATTGTCGCAGTCACCTTGCAACTGTTCTACAACTACATTCTCGCTAAAATAGAGCATCTGACAAGTCAGATGGAAGAATCAGCCATCTCCTTGCTTGACAGCATTACGAAATACAAGGAGGCAAAATGAAAATAAGGGACATAAAACATTGGGCTACCGAACGCATATCTCAAACCATTCTATACGCGATGGTAGGAGTTTCTATACTTGTCTTCATCCTATTCTGGACAATTGGCTATAATCGTCCATACATAGATGATCCCAATTTCAACGACCCTCTCTTGACTTCTACGCTCATCGTTCTGATGTGGATCATGTTGATCACCGCTTTAGCCACTACTGTTTGGAGTATAGCTTCCACACTGAAAAAGCGTGGCAAGGCTCAACGCATAGAGAATGGGATACCTGTAAAAAAAATATCTTACGGCGTAATCATCGGCACATTGGCTTTATTGACTCTGACCAACGTATTCGCCTCAACAAAACCCATGCACATCAACGGTACAGTCTACAGTGATACCTTTTGGCTGCGCATCAGCGACATGTTTGTCAACACATCCATAGCCATGATCATCATGGCGGGTGCAGCCGTGATTTTTTGTGGCTGGCGCAACCGCAAACTACACAGAAAGGAGGGAAAGGATGACTTTGCAACGCAAGCATAATGTTCCCCAACTGAATACGACGTCCACGGCGGATATTTCTTTCATGCTACTCATTTTTTTCCTTGTCACCACCTCCATGGATACTGACAAGGGATTAACCCGACAGTTGCCCCCTGCAGAGGATAAAACCATACAACAGGAAACGGAAATCAACAAGGATCTTATGCTTGAACTAAAAATTTCTGCTTCCAACCAGTTGAGCATCAATGGGCGTACGGCTCCAATGAAATCAGTCAGAAAAGAAATATTACAGTTGGTTGAACGCGTTGGTCAGCGACACCTTATATCTGTCAACTGTGATTCCCACGCCAGTTATGACGTTTATTTTCATTTGCAAAACGAAATTGTCGCCGCTTATAACCAATGGAGAGAGCAAACTGCCCTAAAGCGATATCACACGTCTTACACCCGACTTTCTGCAAAAGAACGTGCAGCCATCGACGAAGTCTGCCCACAGCGTATTGCAGAACAATATAACGGAACAGAACAGAAAGGAGCCACTCAATGAGCAGATTCAATTTTTCTCACCGGCACCATAAGGTGCCAGGGCTCAATACCGCAGCCCTGCCTGATCTTATCTTTACCGTGTTGTTTTTCTTTATGATTGTAACTCACATGAAAAAGCAAAACGTAATGGTGAAATATCAAGTCCCACAAGGCACGGAACTTACGCGTCTGACCAAAAAATCTACAATCAGCTATATTTACATAGGGCGTCCAGAGTCTCCTGAAGGAAAAGTTCTATCGCAAAAGAGCCAGATCCAACTTAACGACAAATACGTAAAGCCTGGCGAAATAGAGGACTATATGGCAGCAGAACGTAGCAGCATGTCTCCTGATGACGTAGACAAGATGACGGTGTCCATCAAGGCCGACCGCCGGACGCCCATGGGAATCATCGCTGATGTAAAACAAGCCTTGAGACGCGCAAAGACCCTCCGCATCTCTTATTCAGCAACAGAAACAAAAAATTAGATTTAACATTCATTTCTTTACTAATTAGCTTTAGTTTCACAATCTTTTGCCCATTTCATTTGCAATATTACTAAAAAAAGCGTAACTTTGTACGAAATTAATTAACGACAACATGGCACGTCATAATTTAGACTCATTAGACAAAAAGATTCTTTCCTTAATAGCATCAGATGCAAGAATTCCATTTTTGGAAGTGGCAAGAGCTTGCAACGTCAGTGGTGCTGCCATACACCAAAGGATTCAAAGACTTACTGCTTTAGGTATTCTTAAAGGTTCACAATTTATTGTAAACCCAGAAAAAATAGGATACGAAACATGCGCTTACATTGGTCTCTACCTAAAAGACCCATCGAAGTTTGATGAGGTTGTTGAAGAATTGCGGAGAATTCCAGAAGTTGTTGAATGCCACTATACAACGGGTGGGTTTGACATGTTTATCAAAATCTTCGCAAAGAACAATCATCATCTGCTCAACATCATCCATGATAAACTTCAGCCGTTAGGACTTTCACGGAGTGAGACGATCGTTTCGTTCAACGCTGTTATCAATCGCCAGCTCCCAATCGACGAAGCCGTGGTTGACGATGAGGTGGACGAAACAGAAGAAAAAGATTAACTCGAATCTTGTATAAGAACAGCAGGAAAGATTACTCAGGTGCATTATTTTTCCTGCTGTTTTTCACAAAAGCTTTTTGAAGTGTTGTCAGAAAAGGATTTTAAACACATAAGACAACCATGAGTATTTTGAAGATGTTTGCAGGTTTCCTGTTGGAAATGACAAAGATAAGGAACAGGAGATTATCGCTCAAGCAATAAGAAAGTGAACCCGTCATGCTTTTCCTCATCAACGACTTTCCAGTCGGCATAAGGTGGGAAAAAAGCATCAGACAGTAAAGGAGTATCGTCAATGACGGTCAATCGAAGCCGATGGGCCAAAGGCATAGCCTGACGATAGACAGACTCACCGCCTATTACAAACACTTCATCTTCCCCAACGCACAACTTTAATGCCTCTTGTAAAGAATGACACACTTCACACCCCGGCAAAGATTTTTTAGCAGAGGTCAGCACAATATTACGCCGCTGAGGAAGCGCACCTTTGGGTAAAGAATAGTACGTATGGATACCCATGATGACACTATGACCCAAAGTGATGCGCTTAAAGTGGGCCAAGTCTTCTGGTATATGATACAGCAATTTGTTACGATAGCCAATAGCGCGATTTTTGGCCACGGCGGCTATAACAGTGATCAGCATAATTCCAACACATCAAAAGGTTCCGGTACGTGTGTACTCTTTATTCGCCATTCCTGGGGATACAGATTGTTAGCCCTGTTCCCTATATTGTTTACCAAGCCGAGCCCCAATCCCTTGTAAGAAACAGCTACATAGCCTCGTGGAGTGTCTGATGGCAGCTGAATCGTGTCATGACGCAGATAGGCAATGGCATCGGCATAATCCAATTCAACCTTAGGCATAAACTCATGTCTGCCTACCATCAGCACTTTCGTAATGTCTGGGATTTGTTTCTTTCCCTTCAACCGATCAGGCTCAACACCATGACACAAGATCCGAAGGGATTTCATCGCTGTAGCAGTGAGCTGCGGATTAGGATTCAAAACACCAGGCTTGCGAAGAGCAGCCATGAAAAGTCCTTCACCGCAGGAAATACCCGGAATGAAACGGCATACAGGCAACGCCCCCACCAGGGGACCTGTCACGTGCCATTCGGTTTCAACGGGAATCTCTAAAGGTACGGCACCAAACTCATTGCAAATCCATTCAACATTGTCTTCATCTTCCTGCCGGTTGAAAGTGCAAGTGGAATAGATAAGTAAACCACCGGGGCGCAGGCAAGGCCAAATGTCTGTGAGTATCTGGCGTTGCAGCTGTTGACATTTAAAAACGTTCTGTCTACTCCACTCTCCTATGGATTGTTCATCCTTACGAAACATTCCTTCACCCGAACAGGGCACATCAGTCAAGATGACGTCAAACATCAAAGGTGTACGGGCATAATCTGCGGCAAAATTATTGGTTACAACAATATCGGGAGACCCAAACTTGATGACATTTTCTTTCAATACCTGAGCGCGTAGACGAAGGGGCTCATTACTCATCAGACTACTCCCCGGCGGCAAGGCAGAGAAAGCACAAGTGGTCTTGCC
Organism: uncultured Prevotella sp.; assembly: GCA_900322035.1. Taxonomy (GTDB): domain Bacteria; phylum Bacteroidota; class Bacteroidia; order Bacteroidales; family Bacteroidaceae; genus Prevotella. The sequence goes on along the minus strand of ONYL01000010.1, from coordinate 4,512 downwards.
CCCGGGTGCTGCACAGAGATCAAGCATGCTGACGGGTTCTTTGACGAAAGTGTGCAACACATGCGATAAAAACATGCTTGCGGCTTCCTGAACGTAGTAACCTCCGGCATGGAACAATGGATCAAAAGTGAATTGCGGCCGCTCATTGAGATACCATCCTTCATCACACCAACCCACTCTCCGCGAATGCATCTGGGGGACGATTCGCATGCCATCGGTTTTCAATGGGTTCAGACGGATGGAGACCGGTGCGACCTGGTCCAACGCTTCTGCAAAAATAGAAAAGCGTTGCTCGCCCATCAAACTACGGATATCTGAAACAAAGTCTATTGGCAAATGCATATTATGAAAATCTTTGTCGGATTGTATTTTTCCTTTTCTGAGTGCAAATATAATTTATTTTTTGTTTCTTTGCAACTTCAAGAACCATTCTTTCGTCTAACCAGCAGAAATATAATCACAAAACGATATGAAGCAAACAATTCTGACAATCATTTTAGCTTTAACGCTTTTTGTCCCTGAACAATTCTGACAGCAAGACAAGACTCCGAAACAAACAGAAACAGTTAGCGATACCGTCGCCAACAAGGACGAAGAAGGAATAGCGCCTACTCCGACACTACTTCCGACGACAACGACACCGTAGGCTACGATTCAGCCCTCTCGGCTACAAGCGACCAAACTGACATGACACTTCAAGCACAACTTCAAGAGTATCTAAAACAGAATGGCTATGAATAACGAGAACGAAAGAATCATACAAAATTTCTTCTACAAGAATAACCCAGAGATTCCAGACGACTGCTTCAGTGGAAGGGTGATGCAGAAATAACCGAAGAGGAAACGGCTGTCGATCATCTACAATGCATGGACCACTCTGTTCATCTGCATTTTTTTGGGGGGTGTCTCATTACCGGTCATTGCATTGAAAAGAAGATGCAGCTGCTCGGTGGAATCTTACAACATTGTTTTTCCTATGCAAAAGAGAGACTATTTGCGCTCACCGACAACACAAAACCATTTACTGCTGTTTTATTGATTACCATTTTCCTTCTTATAGAAAATTTTCAAGACAATCTTGGCTGGATGGATGAATGATGAGAAGGCCACCTGAGCCCTCTATAAAATAGTCAAAAACGCCGTTCAAGTTTTAGTACTTGAACGGCGTTTTCTGTAATTTCAAAGCAAGATTACTGTCTACTCACCTTGCGTGAAACGGTTGTTCCATCTGCGTAATGGTATTTAACAATGTTCACACCACTCTGGAGCCCGTTCTGACGGGTACCATTTACAGAGTAGTACTCGATGCTTGAAGGCTGGCCCATATTGCGTCCACTGTTCAGATCGCTGACTCCGTTGAGCACGCCATCATAGTGGTAAACCAGGACATTGTCAAGCAGCAAACTACCGGCGCCTTCACGCTTCCAAGCCAGACGTACGGTCTTACCAGCATATGGGGTGAGGTCTACCGTCTTGTTGTGCCAACTCTCGGCCAACAAATCATCAACCAAGATCTGGTCGTAGGTAGAAACGTCGTCACCTTCGCCACAGGAGACCAAGCCCTTTGCCTGATTGCCGTAACAATAGAAATCAAGGAAGGTCTGACCCTCAACAGGAATTTCAATGCTACGAGTGACAAGTGTTCCGTCGCCTTCATAACTTACCATCGCTTCAGCATCCTGATAAGTCTCATCGGCGTAACCCTCGGTAGTACTGGTCAAGACGAAGCCCTTACCATCTGCATCGTTGAGCAATTGCCAGTTGGCATCAACGCCATTCTCAAAACCGTCGCTGAGGAGAGCCTCCACCTTGTCGGCCTCAAGAGCATGATCGTCATAGTAGAGATCATCGGCCTCACCTTCACAAGCCACCTGAAGGTCACCGGCAGAAGTGTGGATAACAAGAGTATCCTTGTAGGCCTTCACTTCAGCAGGAGCAAAGACAACCTTTACCTTCAGATCCTGGAGCGTGGCAGCGGCCTCTGTGGGGAATGAGGCTTTAAAGATACCTGCAGCCTTACCTTCTATCGATGTAATGGTAAGAGGATTACTGCCAAGATTACGAACTGTCAGCGAAGAGGTACTGGTACGCAGCAATGTAGGCTTGGTGAACAGAACCTTATCTGTTTCTACCCATGCAGAGTCTGCCTTGTCAACGGCAACAGTAAGACCGAGATTGCTGAGCTTCACCATATCGTCGCCCTTCTGCTCCCAACTGCTCTTAACATAGAGGAAACGAACCACATGGTGACCCTCACCAAACTTCAACAGAGAAGGATCCAACAAAGAAGAACCCGCATCACACTGGCCACTGTATTCGGCAACTAACGAGTCGTCGATGAAGATTCGGGTACCATCGGCAAAGACAGAGTCTTGTTTATCCCAGTCATATCCCTTTGCGGAGCTGTTGTAGGCGTCGAAGGAGAGGACACCCGTCTGTCCCTGCGGAACGTCGAACTCCACGTCGAGCCAAGACTGCTCATTGCCGTAAGCGCTCTGTCCGTGGGTGGAGTTGAAGGCATAGGGCTTATCCGTTGCGGTTTCTACCAAGAACGGATGCGCATAGGATGTGTTAAAATGCAGGTCGCCCGTATTCACAATAGGAGTAAAATCGGTTTCAAGCGTGTCGAGATGAGCCACGACTGCGGCAACAAAATCACCCGCTGTTGTATGGATGGTGAGGTTGGCCTTGTGATCGCCGGCACCCTTACCATTAAAGAAGAGATCTACAGGCAGATGGTTCAAGAGAGTTGCGGCAGAATCGGTGAGAATGCCACCAAACTCAGGGTTATCGCTTGAGAAGCCTGTGACTTTCAAAGGATTGCTGCCCATGTTGGTCAGACTGGCCTGAGCTGTGAGCGTTGTGGGATAATAGCCGGAGTAGGCCGTTCCGAAGTCCAGTTCCTTGGTATCGAGAGAGGCTGCGTCGGGAGTGATATCGGTCAAATCCAAAGCGAAGTTGGAGAACCACATATAGTACTCATCTGCCAACCCCCAGAGAGATGACTGAAGAAGAAGATTATATTCACCAGGTCCGAACACCTGATTGCCGGAGAGATCATTGACCACAGTATCGGGGCGCACATTCTTATTGAGGTAATAGGTAAAGCCACCATGCTCGTTATCCCAAACATCTGTGCGGAACTGTACGCTGGCGTCAACACCCTTGCACTCGCCCAACCAAGACAATGTGCCAAGCTTGCCTTCAGGTACATTGAAATTGAGATAGACAGAATAGCCCATGTTGGTCTGATATTCAGGTACGATGACATATTTACCATAAGTGGTGGAATCAACGACGAAGGATTTGCCAGTATTAGGCTCAGAGATAAGGATGTTGCCTCGATCAACCACCTTGCTGAAGGGCTGCCCCGGATCAACTTTGGCCGTGACACTCACCGGAATCTTGTTGCCTGCGTCGTCGGTGACATAGACATAGCCGGAATAGCTATCGTTGGGCTCTGTTGGCATAAAGCGGAAGCTAATGTTGCAGCTCTGACCACCGCTCAAGGTAGAATCGGTTGCCGACAAAACGCTGAGCTGAGGATCAGATGTGGTCACAGTAAAGTGTCCGTCACCCTGCCCTTTGTTGATCAATTGGAAACTCTTGGTAACCTTTTGGTTAGGCTTCATGGGTTCAGACGTCAAATCGAATGACGTTGGATCTGCGCTAAACTTATAGCCTTCGGGCATCTTGGCCATCGTGAATCCCACATAGTATTCACGCGTATTATAATAGTAGGTGCCGTTGTAAGAGCCTATCTGAGTGATCACGGGGTTCTGCTCGGGAGTGATGGTGTTGCCATCCTCAGAGATGACAAACGACAACTGGTCATGGCGATCAAAGCTGTATTGGCTGTAGTAAGTTACAGATTCAAGAATGTAGTATTGAGTACTCCCCCATTGACTGGCTGCGCCAATAAAACAATATTGCGACGAAACAGAATCGCCATAGTTCATCTGCGGGGTTTGGATGGTGATGCGGCGCGTAGCGGCATCATAGGTTCCTGTCACTTTATCGGGGAAAGTGTCGACAGGAGTAACGTTGCTTGCGCGTAAATAGTTGTTCCAATCAGAAATCGTAGCCTGGTCGCCATTGATTTCTACGTTCAGGGCAAAACTTTTGTTGATGGGATTACCGTAATAATCGGACGTTGTCCCATCCACCCAATACTTTTGCGCTGAAACGCTGCATGCAAACAACGCCAAAAAGGCTGTGATACAGGTTAGCTTTTTCATAAGCGAAATGGTTTAGTTAAAGAAATAGTTTTGTTAATGTTAAGCCATGAAATCCTCCAAAAAGTCCTTTTAAGGAAGCTTTTAATTTATTTTAGAGAGAAATGACGTTTATTCAGCTACAACAATAAATAAAAAATATTATTATAAAAAGAAAAACTTCATATTTTTTATAAAAAACCTTAATTCCGCAACTAAGTGCATAGTTTGTTGTTAATCTTTTTTATAAGTCTCTGAGGAGCAATAAGTTCCTCAGAGTTTTGTCATGTGCAGAATT
>ONYL01000066.1 GCA_900322035.1 uncultured Prevotella sp. | reverse complement strand
TTGCACAAATTTTACCTTCCTGTTGCTTGTTGACATAGAGTGCTCGATTAATAATAATTAACTGACTCATGAGTGAAATCCACCCGTACAGGTCGAAAAGTTTTAGCGGACAGCAATAAATTATGATACACCCCCTTGTTGTTTATAGCATTTATTCAGAAAATCATGGCCTCGAGAGCCTGGGCAAGCTGATCCGGGCAACTTGTTTCCCGGGTTCCATAGTTTTGCCCCCCGAGGCGCTGCTTCCCTTCTGTTGCCTTCCTATCCTTCACGGGCGAGCAGATACCGGTAGTATTGCCCCGGCACCCACCTGCGAACCGCAGGGATACCCCGCGCCCGTCGGGGGCTAAGCCGATGTGGATCAACTGCGAACAGGTGACATGCGTCTTTCCCACTCGACGACGCAAGCCGGAGGTGATTCCGTTGGCAACCATCATCGTCTTTGACTTTTCATCGACGGCTGATGAGTTCTTGCAGTTCTTCGGGCAGTTGCACCTGGTCGCCATGCACACGCTGGAGCAACTCTTCGCCCGCCGGGGTCAAATGAAATCTACAGCTGCGGCCGTCTTCCTTACAAAGCACCCGGCGCACGTATCCCCTCTTCAGCAGGGAAGCAACCACCTTTGAAGAGTTGGACTTGGAGAGACACATTCCTTCAGCGATCTCGCCCGCCGTCAAATTGGCCTTTTCAGAGAGCATGCACAGCAGCATGGCCTCATTGATGTTGATACCCAACAATCGGTTCAACTCAAATTCAAAGGCACCTATCGCCTTGTAAATCTTTCGTATCGCGCAGATACACTTTGTTTCCATTTCTTCCATCCATCATCTACAGGCCATGCATGGGCCGATGTCTGCCCCATCCGTGACCACCGGTAAAAACGGCTAAAAACGAAACTGAGCACGACAAAGCCCATGCAAAGCCACCAGGAAAAGAGGCTATTTGAGCATCTCCGTCACGGCACTGTCAAGCTGGCCAAAGCCCATCGCGCCCACATTCATCTGCGGCTCTCCCTTCATAGGTATAAAAAGCAGGGAAGGAATGGAGCGGATACCGAACATGGCCGCAAGCTCTTGCTCCTTGTCTACGTCCACCTTATAAACGTCGATCTTGCCCTCATACTTCTCGGCGATCTGCTCCACGACGGGGGCTGTCATCTTGCAGGGGCCGCACCAAGTGGCATAGAAATCGATGAGCGCCGGACGTTGCCCTGCAAACACCCATTCGGAAGGATGCTTCTCAAAGTCCATCACCTTGTCTTTAAACTCTTCTGTAGTCAATTCTTTCACTTTCATTGTCTTTTTCTCCGTTACTTGTTGTTTCTGATCCGCCGCCGGTTGTTTTGGATAGCTGCAGGCACTCAGGCCAAAAGCTAATCCGAAAACAAGGGCCAAGGCTTTAATTACGTTATTTCTACTCATAATAGTTTCCTTTGGAAAACGCTGCAAAGGTAAGCATAAATCGGCAACAAACAAAATTTCCCATGGAAAATATTTAATTCTTAACGATTATTCACCCTTGCAGATACTCCCATAAAGGCCGTCACGCTCACGATTGACGGGCGGCAATGGAAGGCACGAAAGACCACTTGCCATTCATTCCCTACGACACGACTATAAGCCTCTTTAAGACGGGGATGGCCACAAACAACAGAAATCTCCCGTGGAACCAGCCAGGCAGACCGTCGCTTTATGGGATGATTTCAACTCACCACCGGGCAACAAGCATAGACGACGATTCCCAATACCGTGACATAAAAAGCGCCTACGATGGCCCAAGGACATTGGTCTGTAGGCATGGCCAAATGGCGACGACGCAGCAGGCAAACCGTTGCCCATGCGCCAAGAGCGCCCATCAAAGATCCACAGATGATGTCGCCTGGATAATGAACGCCTAAATAAATGCGCGAATAGCACATAAAAAGGGCAAAGAAGAAAAGCGACCAACGGATCAGACGGGAGTGGTAGATCAGACCAAGAAACACGGCAATGCCTACGGTGTTGGTGGCATGACCCGATACAAAGCCAAACTTGCCGCCATGGTAGTCGTTGACATAATGAAGCATATTGGCCACCAACGGCGTGTGAGAAGGCCGCAATCTTGCCACCAATGGCTTGATAAGGCTGGAGGAGATTTGGTCGAGGACAGCAACCATCAACACGACAGCCACGACCAACAACAGCTTATGGGAAAGAGGACCTTTCTGATGGACAAAGAGCGCCAGGAGCGTCAGAAGTACGAGGGGAGTCCAAATAAATTTCTGAGAAGAGGCATACCAGAACCGGTCGGCAAACCGACCTCCCGTATAGTTGAGCAATATCATCAACTGCTTGTCTAAAGTGTCAAGAAAAAACAGCAATGTCCACCATTCAGAAACAACGATATACATGAAACAGGTGATGCAGACAAGAGTAAATGCCTTAAGTGTGGCCTTGTCGTCAAATCTGACAGGAAAAGATAAACCAGGAATATGAATTTTATTCTCCATTGTTACTTGAATCCAGTTATAATTGTTAGTACGTTTCGAGGATAGTTTAAGTTTTTGAAACCCATATATTCGTTTTGCCGTATTACTACTGAACTATTTTTCGCCAAAGATATTATATAAATCTGAAGAAAATTTATATTTCGTAACAGATTTGTAATCATTTCAAGCAAGAAAAACTCACGCTTGCGCGATGGCTACCACTTTTTCACGGTCTACATTCGTAGAACTCAAATAAATTTCTTATCTTTGCCCAATAACACATACAGCTATGAAGACGATCAATAACAGAAAAAGCATCCGCAAATATTCCCACCGCGAAGTCTCAGAAGAATTGCTCAACCGGCTGCTCAGCGAGGCCGAGCGCACGCCGACCATGGGCAACTTACAACTCTACAGTGTCATCGTCACCCGCAGCAAAGCCATCAAAGAGGCACTGGCCCCAGCCCATTTCAACCAGCCGATGGTTGTCGGAGCTCCCGTCGTGCTGACCATCTGTGCCGACTTCCGCCGTACAACGATTTGGGCTAACCATCGCCATGCAGATCCGGGTTACGACAACTTTCTGAGTTTCATCAATGCTGCTACCGACGCCCTACTCTATACCCAGACTTTCTGCAATCTCGCCGAAGAGAAGGGATTGGGCACCTGCTTCCTCGGTACCACGGTGTATCAGCCCCAAACAATTATCGATATTCTCGACATTCCCCAACTTGTTTTTCCCGTAGCCACCATCACGCTCGGATGGCCCGACGAGAATCCTGCGCCAACCGACCGACTGCCACTGAACGCCATTGCCCACAGCGAGAAATATTCGGACTATACTTCCGACAAAATCAACGAATATTATAAGGAGAAAGAATCTCTGCCCGAAAACAAACATTTCGTAGAAATCAACCACAAACAGACGCTTGCACAAGTGTTTACCGACTGCCGCTACACCCGAAAGGACAACGAGGCCATGTCGGCCGGATTGATCGAGGCGCTGAAAAAACAAGGATTCCTATAATCATGCATCATTGCCAGGCGGTACGATCATCACGCACAATGCATAATGCATGATCAAGGGAGCGCGCAAGCCAAAATGATGCAGTATAAAGAGGTTGCGCGAGCCAAAATTATGCATGATGCATTATGCACTATCATGCGTTGTGTACCAACACGATCGCTACCCAGTCGCCATCGTGAAAGCGTTTGACCTCAGACAATCCCAAGACAGAGGCCTTGGTCATCAGCGGCAGAATGTCGTCCTCATAAAATCCACTGATCATCAAGTGTCCGCCCACGCTGAGGACCTGGTCAAAACAATCCATGTCGTGGAGCAGAATGTTGCGGTTGATGTTTGCCATTACCACCTCAAACATCCCATTGATGTGTGAGAGAATGTTAGCGTCACCCTCATACACCTCTATGTTGTCCACTCCGTTGATTTGAGCGTTATGCCTGGTGTTCTCCACACTCCAATCGTCAATGTCATAGGCTACTACCTCGCGTGCGCCTAATTTAGAAGCCGCAATACTGAGAATTCCTGTGCCGCATCCACAATCAAGCACCCGTTTGCCTTCAAGTGAATGGCCATGGAGGGCCTGCAACATCATGCGCGTTGTCTCGTGAGTACCCGTCCCGAAGGCATTGCGCGCCTCTATACCTATTTTAATAGGAGCAACCATCCGGGCCAACTTTTCCTCTGAAGTATGAGCCTTATCGTAGATCACCATCTCGTCGCCTATCTCAATGGGATCGAAGCCATCCTTTTCCCAAGCGGCATTCCAATCCTGATCGGGCACATCGCTGACGGTAAAGGTCACCGAGCAACCCGGTATCTCCGCGTCACGCAACATCTCCGACAGAAGTTCCTTATCGAAAAGCCGCTCCTGAATATACCCCGTGCAACCATCCTCAGCTTCCTCAAAAGCTTCAAATCCTGCCTCGCCTGCCGCGGCGTCGACGAGGTCGCGCATAATGGGCAACTGTTCGGGAGAGTCTACACTGATATGGAAATGTACAATTTTATATTTCATGCCTTTTACTATTTTAACTGCAAAATTAAAAAAAATAGGGAAAATCCTATCATGGATTAGGGAAAATCCGTAATTTTGCAATACATTTATAACTATCTTTGTAACGTGAATGAAAGAATCAAATAAAAAAGGAGTATAGATATGAAAAGGCTTTTATTAGTTTTATCAATCGCCGGACTGTCATTCCAATGGGCAGCAGCCCAAGACGATGATCTGTATTTCACTCCAACAAAGGACCCCGAGCCTGTAGTGAAGGGGCACGCAGGTTACAATGAGGCATACGCCAATCAAGTATACCGCAATGTTGATGAATACAACCGGGCAGGCAAGTACCGCAGCCACTATCAGAAGATTGACGGCACCGCCAACGACATCATCACGATGAATGGCGTTGGAGCGGATACTACCTATGTAGACACGATATTCTACGGACCTGAGGCCAATTGGGGCAGATACTACGACGACGCAGACAACGATTTCCAATATAGCCGGATGATCAACTTCGACTGGTGGGGCTGGCCCAACTATTGGGGTTACAACTACATGTATTCCCCCTACTGGTGGACCTACGACTTCAACTATTGGGGCGATCCGTGGATGGCAGGCTACTGGAATTGGGGATGGCCTTACTATGGTTTCTATCCCCGCTGGGGCTATTACGACCGTTACGGCTGGGGATGGCCTTACTATTATGATTATTATGGCTGGTATCCCTATGCCCACTACGCCTATTGGGATGGCTACAGAAGATTCAACGACGGAGGCGGCAACTTCCGCTATGGTGCCACGGGCACACGCAACCACGGTGGTTGGTCGGGACGCGCCACTGCCTCAACCCCGCGCGACGGAAATTCAAGAAGCGGCAACTTCTCGGGATGGCGTGGACGCTCTACCCAGAGCAACAACTCTAATTTCAATGGAACCCGTTCTGTTTCACCCTCACGCAACTCCAGCTCGTTCGGCAACAACAGCTTCAGTGGTGGTTCGCGCGGCGGTAGCTTCGGAGGAGGCTTCAGCGGAGGCGGATCACGTGGCAGCTTTGGCGGCGGTGGCGGATCGCGCGGCGGAGTCAGCATGGGCGGACGTAGATGATAAAAACTGTAGAACCCTTAAAAACTACAATAGAAAATGAAAAAAACGCTTATTATATTAGCAGCGTCTCTCATGGCCTCTGCGACCGCAGGTGCACAGGAGACCTATGAAAATGCTAAAATTGCCCAAAAGGACTTGACCGGAACTGCCCGCTACGTAGGTATGGGCGGCGCGCTCGAAGCCTTAGGCGCTGATATATCGACAATGGGAACCAACCCTGCCGGCATTGGTCTCTACAAGCACTCTGCCGTCAACGTCACAGCAGGTTTGGTGAGCCAGGCCAACGGCCACGACTTTGCCAATGGCAATAAGACCAACGCATCCTTTGACCAAGGCGGTTTTGTCTGGTCTACACGCTCCGGAAGAAAGAGTTTCCTCAATTTCGGATTCAACTATTCTAAAAGCCGCAACCTGGATTATATCCTCTCGGCCAGCAACAGCGTGCACGGTGGGTCCATCAGCAAGCAGTCGTATATCAAGAACATGTTAGGCAACGTCAGCAACGGTGGATTCAGTATTGGCAAGAACGAACAAGGTGAATATATCGGTTATGAGGACGCCCAAAGCACCTACACCGCACCCAACTTCACGCAGTTGGACTATCTGTTGTGGAACACCTTCATCGTGGATCCCAACAACCAGTCGGCAGGTTACAACGAAGCTAATCGCTACACCTTCGACCGTGCACACACGGGATATATCGGCGAATACGACTTCAACCTGAGTGGCAACATCAACGACCGCATATTCTTAGGACTGACGTTTGGCCTGTATGATGTGCACTATAAAGGCAACAGCACCTACATCGAGAATCTGGTCGACCAGCAGGGGGCCAATGTCGGAACGCTCACCCTTAACGACAACCGCAAGATCACGGGCTCAGGTATCGATCTGAAGTTTGGTGCCATCTTCCGTCCCATCGAGACGTCACCCTTCCGTATCGGTATCTATGTGCACACGCCGACGTGGTACGACCTGACAACGAAAAACTACACCACGTTGTTGAACGGCACACAGTTGGGAGGCTACGACAAAGGAAACAGCTCCGAGAGCTACGACTTCAAGATTTTCACTCCATGGCGTTTCGGCATCAGCATGGGCCACACCGTAGGCAACTACTTGGCTTTGGGTGCCACCTACGAATACGCTGACTATTCTACCATCAAGAGCCGTATCAACACCGATGACTACTACGACTATTGGTCAGACACCTGGAGCACGGCCAGCAAAAATGACAACATCATGAACGACCATACCCAGCGCACACTGAAAGGCGTGAGCACGTTGAAATTGGGTGTTGAGTACAAGCCCATCAAGGACTTTGCCATCCGCATGGGTTACAACTACGTTTCCAGTCTGTATAAGAAGTCTGGTTTTAAGGATAACACCCTTCCTTCAGAAGGCAGCTACTACGCATCTACCGACGACTATGTAAACTGGAAGGACCTCAACCGATTCACGTGCGGTTTGGGCTATGTCCTGGGAAAGTTCACTCTTGACTTCGCCTACCAATACTCTACGCAGAAAGGCGATTTCTACCCCTACGCCCCACTGTCGGCAACGATTACAGAGAACGGCTCTACACAAAGTGAGTCAAATATCACAGGTGCAACCAGTGTGAAGAACAACCGTCATCAAATGCTCTTCACCGTAGGCTACCGCTTCTGATGAGAATCCCCAACGACTTTTGATCCGTTTCCTGCTCTCAGGAAACGGATTTTTTTATTTTACCGAGGGTGTATCATAATTTGATGTGAACTTTCGGTATACCTGACTTCATCACATCTTTGGTTGGATGAAGTGTCATCATTGATTATCAGTTAGTTATAAGCTTATTTCAACAATTGATGGTGACGCAATTACGAATTATGGAATGATATCCCGCCTTAACAGCCCGGCAGATAGTCAATGTCTTTGTCCTGTCTCATATTGCCTTGCCATCTCCAGATGATACGAAAAGAGAAAATCATGTACAGGCTTACGCTCCATGAGGAGCTCTGAGTCTCGACCAGCGGGATAGCCTTACGAGCAAGCTCGACGGCTATCCCGCTGGTTGAGACTCACCCCTTTTGGGGTCAAAGCCTGTACATGAAGAAAATTGCCAAGGCATAAAATTGCGCATAGCGCATAAAATAAAGCGGCTGAATAGTCGTTTGTAAGTAAAACGTAA
>ONYL01000006.1 GCA_900322035.1 uncultured Prevotella sp. | reverse complement strand
CAACACATGGTAAAAAGTCAGTCCAAACTAGAAAAATCGCATTCTTGGCGGTTTGGGCCGCAACGCTCTGAGACTTTAGTAGGGTTGCGGATTTGAGGTGATAAAAAAAGTAACAAAATAAATAGCCATGAACTGCCGGTCAACGCCTTGGAGCGTTTGAGGGTATTCATGGCCATTCAAGCGAAAAGGAAAGGCAGGCCGATGTATTTCAGTCTTTGTAATGGAAAGGGCCGTATTGCAATAGCATGGCCCAGCGTCCTCTATGGGGCAAAACACTGAGGGTGAAAAGTCGGCCAATTCCTGTGGGAGCAAGACCGCCACAGAAAAAAGCTGTACCATCGTCTTCATAATCTTCCGAAAGGGAATATTGCGATTCAAGTGCCTGCTTCATCTGCATCATGTCTCTGACAGCAATCCGCTTGGTCGGTGCTGTCTTGTAAAACCGCTCTTCAACGAGCCGCCGGTTCTTGAAATTACACTTCACTTCATTGAAAGTAATTCCGCCGTGCTCAAAGAGGCTGTTCTTAAACACGCAGTGGTTTTCGTCCATCACCGAAGGCACACCGTAGAGGGTCGTCAGTTGTCGTATGGCATCTTCGTAGGGCGTGCCGAATCTCAAACTGTCGCTCTCCTGACAATGTGCTGGGCAGAGAGAAAAGAGGAAAAAAGTGAATAATATAAAATATGTTCTCATCATCTGATTGATCGATTTCCGCTGTCTTTAGATAAGCGGACTGCAAAAGTACAAAAAAATGGGAGCAAAATGTCGTTTTTACCATGAAATTTATTACTTTTGCACCTCATTTAATCAAATACAGACAGAAATGGAAATTAAGAACGACTTTCTCCGCAACAACGACCTTGGTTTGTTGCTCCTCAGATTGAGTGTAGGCGGACTGATGCTTTTTCACGGAATTCACAAACTCGTCTATGGCGTAGGCTTCATCGGTGGAATGTTGGCCCAATTGGGTCTGCCCTCCTTCATTGCCTACTTCTCATTGGCAGCAGAACTCGTTGCAGCCATCATGATTGTAGCTGGACTGTGGACGCGTTTGGCCGCCGTAATCATGGCTGGCAACATGGTAGTAGCCATTCTCATGGCACATCTTGGCACTTTCTTCACCGTTGACCCTGTCACGGGCGGCTGGGCTGTAGAACTCCCCATGCTCTATCTTTTGGGTGCCGCCGCATTGGCCTTCACCGGTGGTGGCAAATATGCTGTTACACGCTCGGGAGTGCTGAGCTGACACTACCTGGCAATACCTTCATATATTCAAGGCAGGCTGCCCAATTGGACAGCCTGCCTTGTTTGTATTGTAATGGGTGAAGGCAACTGTAAGGGTATCAACGCATAACCTTCTCTGTAGTTACTCTGCCATCAGCATAGCGCGAAACCTTCAAATATAGCCCATGAGCAGGATGAGAGACACGGCGGCCACTCAAGTCGTACCACACTTGCTCGGCAAGCTCATCAGACTTGTTGCTGACCCCCTGAATACTGTTCGGCGTAGCCACCGTCTTGCTCACGAGATTGCTCTTATACCACTGGTCGCCGAAACGGTAGAGCACCTGCACGCCCACTTTATCGTAAGACCGCGTCAGATAGACGTTGTGCACTTCCTGACTATTGAAGAAATACTCATTGTCGGCGTAGTTGGCGGGAATATTCGTGAAAGGTGTCTGCACATTAGGATAGTCGGGGGGACCTACGGTCAAGAGCTCGTCATCCAAGTAGAGATTGTAGAAGAGACGAGTATAGGGCAACGGCTGGTTCTCAGTGTCGGTGGGGAAGAAATCGAAGCTGACCATGCCTGTACCCAATTCGTCATCGTAAGGCTGCAACATGACAATGGTGGGATCTGAGGGTGTGGCGGCCTGAACGGGGAAGGGCTTGAGCAGGGGATTGCGATAGCCCGAAATGGCATTGACATTGTCCAAGCCTCCATTGATCAGAATGGCTACGTTGTCGGCAGAGTCGGTAGTAAGCGTCTTGGCTTCAGCATCAAAGTCGAATACGAACTCGTCGGCCCGGTCATAGAGATAAGAGATGGTGCCATCCGGCTCCTTCTGCGTTGTGTAAGTGGCGGGAAGGAACGACAGATGAAGGTTGGAACGGCTGTCGACACCGATATACTGAGGCTGGAAGGTGACTTTGCCCTCGTTCAGTGTGCCATGTATCCATTGCAGTGTGTCGGGACTGTAGGGATTGGTCATATAGACATCGTTGCCATTGATGGCCAGTTCTGTGGAATGACGCACCGTATATTGATTATCGCTGTCGAAGCTGAAAAGATTATACGGCTCACTCTTGACACCTGCAGGGAGCGTCGTTGGCTTTCCGGGAGGAGGAAGCAGGGCGCAGTTGGCCTCGCCAGAGGCCAGCCAAGTGCCCTGTGCATCGGTAAGACCGAGAATCACGCTGGGTATCTGGATCGTTGTGCCGGGAAAAGTAAGATATTCCTCGGGCACCTGATAGAGCGAATCGTTGCGCAGGATAAACTTGATGTCAAGATGGGCTTGAGTTCCATCATCAGATACATCGGGCAAGTAGGCAAGTCCACTCTCATTGATATCGGCACGCAGGCGCGTGGCGTAATAGGTGTCACCATAAAGGCTGAGGATAGGCTGCGGCGTGTGACAGACAAGCGTGTCGCCGGCAAGGGGTTCGAGCTTGATATAAGTGTATGTGGGAAAGAGTGCAATGGGGTTGTAGAGATAGACATTACCCTCGCCATCCTTTATATAACTCCCGCTGAGGTAGTCGTAGAGTCCATAAGAGCCCCTTTCCTGATTGATACCGAAGCCACTGCGTACGCAGTGAGTGTATTCCTCGCCTTCGGGCTTTTCGGTGATAATGTCGGTGGAAAGATCAGCTTTCTTGATACTTGAGGAGAACCCGGCTGTCTTATTAACACCGGCAGCAGTCTGCGCACGCAAAGTCACAGGTATTCCTCCATCTGGAAGCTGGGAAAAAGCTGTCATGGGCATGGTAACCATGGCCAGGAGAAACAGAGATTTAAACATAAAAATAATTTTGTAGTATTAAAAAGATTAATATTCGGCTCCTCGTGCTATAAAGGAGCCCGACAGATTTCAAGATCAGAAACCATTCCTTGGCTCTGAAACTTTTGGTTACAAAGATAAGGAAAAAATCAGAAAAGAAGAATCTTTGGCAAAAAAGAAACAAAAATTTATTCCAGCAGTGTCAAATACGCAAAAACAGATAGATAAAATGACAGAATGTTCACGGTTTGGCAAAAGGAAGACGAAATCCGCATTCTTTGAAACGACTGCATCCATAGGCAGTGCGCCCTTTCACAATCTTGCCTTTTCCACACAGGGGACAGGGCTGGCCGATAAGGCTGTCGGATGGAATCAAGTGGACAGACGCAGATTTCTTGGTCGATTTTTTCTTCGTTTTCTTCAAATCCTCATCGGTAGTGATGGTGATGCTGGAGGGTGAATTGTCGCACAACACATCGTTGACAATCTTTTGGATCTGCTGCTTGAGTCCCTCAATAAACAGCGCAGGGTCATACTTGCCATGCTCAATATCGCGCAGTTTTTTCTCCCAAATACCAGTGAGCTCACAACTTGTGAGCAATTTCTCCTTTATCGTATCGATAAGTTCGATACCAGTAGGTGTTGCTACCAAATTCTTTCGCTGGCGGCGAATATAGTGGCGCTTGAAAAGCGTCTCTATGATACCTGCACGACTCGACGGACGGCCGATGCCATTCTCCTTCAGCGCGGCCCGCAGTTCATCGTCGTCAACAAATTTGCCCGCTGTCTCCATGGCACGGAGCAATGTCGCCTCGGTATAATACTTGGGCGGCGTGGTCTGCTTCTCTGTCAGGGTAGGCTTATGAGGACCAGTCTCTCCCTTGACAAAAGCCGGCAAGGTGCGCTCCTCATCACCCTTCTTGTCGTCTTCTTCGTGAACATGATCACCATAAACCACACGCCATCCCGGTTTCAAAATTTCCTTGCCCGATACTTTAAATTCAACGTCCTCCACCTTTCCCAAGACCGTAGTTGTGGAAAACTCACAGTCGGGATAGAAAGCAGCGATAAAGCGCCGACATATCAAGTCGTAGACGTTTTGTTCCAAATCGGTCAGCCCCTGGGCCGGGACACCCGTGGGGATGATGGCATGGTGGTCGGTGACCTTGGAAGAATCAAAGACACGCTTACTCTTGGGCAACTTCTTGCTCATAGCGGCCAATCCCTTAACCAAGTCAGCATAGGGAAAAGCACCGCCGATACGCGATTTAAATACCCCGTTCAAAATTTCCGGGCACTTGGGATAGATATCATCACTCAGATAGGTAGTGTCAACTCGAGGGTATGTAGTCAATTTTTTCTCATAGAGTCCCTGAATAAGATTGAGTGTATTCTCCGCAGAATAGGCGTACTTGCGATTACAGTCCACCTGAAGCGAGGTGAGGTCGTAAAGCTGTTTGGGCTGCTCGCGGCCTTTCTTTTTCTGCACATCGGTAACGGTGAAAGGCTTTCCCTCTATCGTCGAAAAAGCACGTTCACCTTCCTCTTTGGAGTCAAACCGGCCTTTGGTGGCCGTAAAGAGCGTATCACGATAGACAGTGGCCAATACCCAGTAGGGCTCCGGCTTAAAATGATCAATTTCTTTCTGCCTGTTGACAATGAGGGCCAAAGTGGGTGTCTGTACGCGGCCGATGCTCAACACCTGATGACGGCCAGCCTGATTACCATATTTGATGGTATAGAGTCGGGTGCAGTTCATGCCAAGAATCCAGTCGCCAATGGCACGACTCAACCCCGCAAGATAGAGTTTGTCATACTGCTGCTCATCTTTCAGCTGCCGGAATCCCTCCTTTATGGCTTCATCTGTCATCGAAGAGATCCACAACCGCTTGACGGGACATTTCACACGGGCTTTCTGCATGACCCAGCGCTGGATCAACTCACCTTCTTGACCGGCATCGCCACAGTTTACAATGCTATCCGCCTTGGAATAGAGAGACTCAATGACACTAAACTGCTTTTTGATTCCCTCATCATCGATCAACTTGATAGCGAAGCGCTGAGGAATCATGGGCAGCTGCCCAAGACTCCAATGCTTCCACAAAGGGGTATAGTCGTCTGGCTCCTTCAGTTCGCACAGATGACCAAAAGTCCAAGTCACCTGATAGCCATTACCTTCCATGTAACCTTGATGCTGCGAGTTGGCACCTAAAATGCGGGCTATATCTCTTGCAACACTCGGTTTCTCTGCTATACAAACAATCATTTTTCCGTTAGTTTCCAACTGCAAAGTTAGTGAGAATCGAGGGAAGTACAAAATAAGAAGAGTGATTTTAAGAAAAATCCATGAATTCGATGCATTCATCAATATTTTGACTAAATTTGCAGGAAGAAAAGAAATAACAATAGAAATAATGAGAATTGGACTTTTTATCCCTTGTTATGTCGACGCACTGTACCCACATGTTGGAAAAGCTACATACGCCCTACTCTCCCACTACGGTCTGACCATAGACTACCCTGAGCGACAGACGTGTTGCGGGCAACCTATGGCCAACGGAGGTTTTGAACGGATGTCGGTCGACTTAGCCAAAAACTTTGACGAGATGTTCGCTCCCTACGACTATGTTGTGGCCCCATCCGCATCGTGCGCAGCCTACGTCCGCACCTACTACCCTCGCCTTTTGGGTAAGAATCATGAATGTGTCGTGGAAAGGACGACGATGGACATTGTGGAATTCCTTCACGACGTATTGAGAGTAGAAGAGATTCCCGGCAAATTTCCACACGTGGTCAGCGTCCACAACAGTTGTCACGGCGTGCGGGAACTTGGTTTGAGCACGCCATCGGAATGCAACTTTCCGCGAATCAACAAGATCGTGGATCTGCTGCAGATGGTAGAAGGCATCACGGTCAAGCAGCCCGAACGCCCTGACGAATGCTGTGGATTCGGCGGAATGTTCTCTGTGGAGGAGACTGCCGTCTCCATCCGTATGGGAGAAGACAAGCTCGACCGCCACATCGCTACGGGGGCGGAATACATCACCGGTCCCGACAGCAGTTGCCTGATGCACTTAGAGGGCATAGCCAAAAGAGAAAAAAGGAATATCAAGTTCATTCACGTTGCAGAAATATTAGCAGCAGGATTAATATGAGCACACTTCACAGCAAAAACGCGAAGACCTTCAATAAGGACCGGGAAAAGGTTACGTGGCACGACCAGACATTTTGGTCGCTACGTCAAAAGCGAGACTCTCTGGCACTGGAACTTCCAGAATGGGAAGAGTTGCGACAACTTGCCTCAGAAATAAAACGCCATACGCTGACGCATTTGGCCGAATACCTCGAGGAATTCACCACTCAGCTGCAAAGCCGTGGCGTTAAAATTCATTGGGCCGAAGACGCCCAGCAGTTCAATGAGATCGTCTATGGAATTCTTGAAACCCACAATGTGAACAAACTGGTGAAGTCCAAGTCAATGCTCACAGAGGAATGCGGCATGAACGACTACTTGCAGCAACGAGGTATAGATGTCGTAGAGACAGACTTAGGCGAGCGCATTCTGCAACTTCTCCACCAGAAGCCCAGTCATATCGTTGTGCCCGCCACACACTTGAGACGAGAAGAAATCGGACAGATGTTTGAACGCGAAGGCATCTCTATGGAGAAAGGCAACTACGACCCAACCTATCTCACCTATTGTGCCCGCGAGAGTCTTCGGCATGAATTTCTCGAAGCTGGAGCCGGCATGACCGGCTGCAACTTCGGTGTAGCCAAGACGGGAGACGTTGTGGTCTGCACTAATGAAGGCAACGCCGACATGTCTACCTCCATGCCCAAACTCCACATCGTAGCCATGGGTATTGAGAAGATCATTCCCGACTATGCCTCAATGGCCATTTTCCACCGGCTGTTGAGCCGCAGCGCAACGGGCCAGCCCACAACAGGATTCACCTCCCACTTCCGCCAGGCACGTCCCGGGGGCGAGATGCACGTGGTATTGGTCGACAACGGAAGGAGCGACATCCTCGGCAATCCAGAGCATTGGGAAACCTTGAAATGTATTCGTTGCGGGGCTTGCATGAACACCTGCCCTGTCTACCGGCGTAGCGGTGGTTATAGTTACACCTATTTCATTCCAGGCCCCATCGGCATCAACCTTGGTATGCTCAGAGACCCTCAACGCTACAGCGACAATGTCTCGGCGTGCAGTCTGTGTCTGAGCTGCAACTTCGTCTGTCCGGCCAAAGTCAATCCCGGCAGCCAAGTGTATTTTTGGAGGCAGAACCTGGAAGCATTAAACAAGGCCGACAAGATCAAGAAATTCATGTCGGAAGGAATGCAACTGGTTTATACTCACCCTGAGCTTTATATCGGTGCCTTGAAGGCTGCGCCACTACTGAACCTTGTCCCTGAAAGCCTCACTCACTTCAGCCGACTGAATCCTTGGGGAATCGGACACGCCGCGCCCAAATTTGCCAATCAGACTTTCCACACATGGTGGAAGCAAACCCACAAGAAGAAATGAAAAAAGAACAGCTTTTCAAAAAGTTGCGCGCCAACACACCGCAACAATATGACATGCCCCAAATCAATGTAAAAGGCATTCAATATGAAAACACTTACACACAGTTCAAGGTTATGTGCCAACAAATGGGCGCCAGCGTGGTGGAGGCCAACAAGACTGACGATTTGGACCAACTGCTGCACAACCTCTATCCCAAGGCCAAAACTTTTGCGTCCAACTTGTCATTCATTCATGTAGCAACGAAAAACCCCGATACCGTAGATGAGGCTGCAGATCTGAACGGTACCGATGTAGGCGTTGTCATGGGACAGACAGGAGTGGCTGAGAACGGATGCATCTGGATACCGCAGACGATGAAGGAAAAGGCAGTAATATTCATTTCTGAGTACCTGGTCATCTTCATTGACCGACAATCTATCGTGGACAACATGCATCAAGCCTATGCGCGCATCAGTATGGATCCAAAATACAATTTCGGTACATTTATCAGTGGACCTTCCAAAACAGCAGACATCGAACAGGCACTTGTTATGGGAGCCCAGGCCGCCAGAGGCGTAACTGTGGTGATTTTGCAATAACTGATTAGAATGGAAATGGAAATGAAATTCACACTTCGCAATGGGCTGAATTTACCAGCCATGGGATTTGGCACATGGCGTGCTACAGACCGGGATGCCCAGCTTTCGGTGACGACTGCCATAGAATGTGGTTATCGTCTTATCGACACTGCCGCCAAATATAATAATGAAACTTTTGTGGGCAATGCAATCAACGACTGTTTACAGCGGGGCGTGGTGAGACGCGAGGAACTGTTTGTAACCTCCAAGGTTTGGAACACCAACCGCGGTTATGACAAAACGATGGCGGCTTTCAAGCAGACCCTGTCCGACTTGAAATTGGACTACATCGATCTCTACCTCGTGCACTGGCCTGCCTCTCCCCACCAGTTTGCCAATTGGCGAGAGATAAATGCCGAAACATGGCGGGCACTCGAGACACTCTATAAGGACGGACTGGTGAAAAGTATTGGCGTGAGCAACTTCTATATCCATCATCTCGATCCACTGATGCAGACAGCTACAGTAGCTCCCATGGTAAACCAACTGGAAATCCATCCAGGACATTTTCAGAAAGAAAATGTGGACTGGTGCCACAACAACGGCATAGTAGTAGAGGCTTGGCGACCTTTGGGCAAGGGAGTCCTTCTCTCCCACCCCATCGTGAAAGAGGTCACAACGCACCATCCTGGCCACACACCAGCCCAAATACTCCTGCACTGGCTCATTCAGCAGGACATCCTACCACTGCCCAAATCAATTAGTCCCGAAAGAATCCGCCAAAACCTCAACTGTCGCAACTTCGAATTGACGGCCGATGAGATAAAAGCCATAGCACAAGTAGAGCCCAATGGCGGCGAGGAACAGCCCGATGAGATTGAATTCTAATCGCCAAACATTGACATCCAATTTTCGCTTTTCCTCTATACGGGTGGGTAAAGCAAGGAGAGAAAAAATAGAAAAAACCGCAATTGATTCTCATCAATTGCGGTTTCTTATTGGCGGAAAGAACGGGATTCGAACCCGTGAAACGCTTTAGACGTTTACACGCTTTCCAGGCGTGCCTCCCCACACGTAAGTGATTGGTTTCCAGTAAAGTTACAATTATCGCAAAATGACTTGCGGGTTATTTGCGGTTTTTAGCCTCCGTAGCGGCTTTTTCTTTCCTTTGTTATTACTCATACGCGTTCCTTGTTTTAATGGAGTATAGAATGGTATTTTGTTCTACACGATGATTCCACCGAACGAATAACAGGCCATTCACACACCAAGTCCTAAAATGTCATGGTAGAGAAAATGTTAAATTACACTAACTATTAGCTAATTATTAGCTATTTGTTTGCGACTTTCAGCATTTATCACTACCTTTACATTGTAATTCTAATTAAAGCACCACAAAAGTAATGAAAAAGAAAGAAAGAACCAAGAGTTTGCGACAGAAATTGAACTCAGACCAGCACACCATCTAACAAAGTAAATAAGAAACATATAAAATGAGAGTCGCAATGAAAGAGTTAGTTAACATTCTGTTAGAGTCCGCAGGATTCTACAAGAACAGTAAGGAACAAAAGAGATGCCTGTTAGCATTCGCTGTACTGGCATCGCTGACAGTCGTGTTTTGTTGGTCACTCCTGGCCATCCCCTTTGGGATTGGCGCAGCCGTAGCCTACAAGAAGTGCAAAGACAAGAAAGTAATTGTGGAGGAATGATTATGGTTGCAGCAGAACCAAAAGTAGATCCGAGTAGCAGGTACTCCATCAAGCAGACTTGCGAGTTGCTGGGTGTTCATAGGAACACTCTGAGAGCGTACACCAAAGGCCACTTCATAAAGTGTGGCTTTTGGAAGAGAAATTACAGACCTTACTACTTAGGTAGCGAGATTACAAAGTTTTGGAGAATGAGAGCATAAAGATAATGTTCAATCATACGTGTGTGGCAGCCGTCGTCTGAGAAGATAGCGGCTGCTTTTCGTTTGGCAGCATCTCACCCCTCCCAGTAAGCAACCAGTCCGCAGATACCCCATAATGAAGCACGAGGTAAGAAAGGAGTTCCGGCTTAAGCACGTGATTTGATGGGCTGGCTTTGATGGTCTGCACGTTACCTTGGTTTGCTCCCATCTCTCGTGTGATGGTCTGAAGTCCACGGATTTTCTTCAGCCTCCGTAACGTGTTCACAGCGAGGAAGTACCGTTCCGTTATCTGTACGCCTTCAGGAGAGATTATCATTCTTGGCATAGTGTTGATTTTTTTGTTTATGAGTTCGATAAGCTGAGTGATTTGTTGCTGAGATTGCTCAATCCTAAGAATAAGGCTTGCGATGGTATCCTGCTGCTTCTTAATGATAGACAGTAATTCATCCTCTTTATTTATATAGCAATCGCGTTCATCGTCTTCTGATTTCCCAGAATTTGACACGTTTTTAGTGTTGGTAACTGGAACGTCATCAGTAATGTATTTATCCACTACGTCCTTTCCGTAGTGATCAATAAGGAGCTGAATTTTCTCGTCTGAGAGAAGCGCATTTCCTCTGCAAAATTTGGATATGCTCGCCTGTGAATAGTGGAGAATTTGTTGTAAATCAACTTGCCTTATTTTTAAGTCTTTCGTAAACTCCTTAAACTTGAACATAGCTTATTTTTTGCTTTTAGATTTGAGAAATTTGGCTTTTTCCAGGCGGTTTGCATATTTTTCACGTGACGACTTTTTAAAGACCTTGCAAGCCTTTTTTAGCACTCGGATTTCGTCATCATACCGTTTGGTCTTTCTGTACAGTATCGCAAGACGATCAAAAGAATGTTGAGCAGGGTAACAATCGCCATCAATGTTCTCCTCATAGATAGAAATTGCTTCCTCAATGTCGCCACGTTTTTCTGCATCTATACCTTTATTATTAAGTTCGGTGCATTCTGCAAGTTTCTTCATCTTCGCTTTGTAGTCGTCAGCCTTTTTCCTTGCTCGTTCGTAAACTTCAGTTGGAATACGCTCCCAGGTACGGCCGGCTACCTCATGGCTGGTAGTCTTAAAGAATTCCCTACTGCTTAAGTGTGGCATGAGTTCACGAAATTCTTCTTCTCTAATCATTTTAAAGTTTCCAAAGTCCATATTGATTGGTTTTAAGTGAAAATTGCTGGAGGCGATTTTGTACTGCCTCGAAGCGTATATTGTATAATACTTATTGTTGATGTAGTATATGTGCGCTAATTTCAGATTGTTTTCTTGTTAATAGGACGCTGTACGTCCTTGCCAGTTATTTCGTCTAAGAGTCTCGAAAGATTTTTGGCGTTGAGCATGTTAGCCTCTGCGTTGAGTTTGTTGGCTTCAGCGTTTTTCTCGTTCTGCTCCATTAGTTGCTGCATCATACTTGTGAGATCAGCAATAATATCATCTGTAGTACGTTTCACCGGAGCGTCTTTTGCGAGCATTTCGCCTGTGCCATAGATTATCCATTCCCTACTATATTGAGGAAAGGCGTCGGCAATTTTGACAAGGGTTCCTTTTTGAGGATTTCGCTTGTCGTTCAAGATTTTGTTGATGGTCACATTGTTAGTGAGACCAATCTTCTTGCTGAAAGGGTTTATCTTCAGATTCTCCCTATCCATGATTGTTTTTACTCGTTCCCAGCCCTGCATAATACTTAATTGTTAAATTTAGCTAACTCTTAGCTAATAAATAGCTATTTGTTTGCTACATTAATTAATTATTAGTACCTTTACACTGTAATTCTAATTAAAGCACTACAAAGATAATGAAAAGTAATCGAACTACAAATAGTTTCGAGAAAAAAGTCAAAGAAATGACCCTCGAGGACTATTACAACGGTCTGCCGGAAGCCAACTATCCGAAGACTGAGTTTGTGAACCAAATCGTTCAGAAATGCAACGTATCGAGTGCTACAGCCCACAACTGGATACATGGCAAGACGAAGCCTCTCGATCAGAAGCACGTCGATATGCTGAGCGAGATAACCGGAATACCGAAGGAGATGCTATGGAAGGATTAGAGTTCTATCTGTACGAGAGCGAGCTTTGGTGCAAGTCTGAGGACGGTAGGAATTGGGCTGTGACAGAGAACGACACCGAGCTGATTCAGCAAGTGCTGTCGATGGTCAGAGAGCAGTTCCCCGAAGCATACCACGCATTGGAGCAGGTGTATAAGAAAAGCGCTGGCAACCCTCGATACTACCAGTTCATCATGTTCAGGCGGTTCGTTAAGTGTAACTTCGGCAAGCTGGACTCCACCGCCATAGACATTACGAAATGTGGTAGCTTTTGCTTCGAGAAAGTTGACTGTCCTCTCCGAGGTGAGTGCGCTTTCGAGAATGTAATCTGCTCACCGAAGTTCAACAGTACGCTTTCCAGGCAGGAGTTGAGGGTGATGAAATTGATGTATGAAGGAAAGAACAAAGAGGAGATTTCCTCTGAGCTGTATATCTCTCCTAACACTGTAAAGAACCACATCAAGTCGGTTTATACAAAGCTCGGCATCCACGAGAAAAGCGAGTTCATTCAATATGCAAACAAGAACCATTTGTTTAACATCTAAATAATTTTTATTATGAGTTTAATCAAGAAAGCAACCGAGTTGCAGATTTCGAAGACCGTGAAGATGATGATCTACGGTCAGGCCGGTATGGGTAAGACCACTTTGGCACTCTCAATGCCGAGACCACTTTTGTTTGACTTCGATAATGGAGTCAAGCGTGTGAACAACGCACAGCTTGCAGGTGTTGACATCGTTCCAGTTACAAGCTGGATGGACGTTCAGAGCGTAATGCGTGAGGACTTGTCAGCGTACAGCACCATCGTGATTGACACCATCGGTAAGATGATGGACTTCATCATCGCCTATCGCTGCGGTCAGCGTAACCCACGTATCCAAGACTGGGGTAACATCAACAACGACTTCAAGCAGTTTTGTCAGTCGGTGTCGATGCTCAACAAGAACGTGGTATTCGTCGCCCATCGGGACGTGCAGACTGATGGAGACAACCGAGTATTCGTACCGGCCCTCCGTCCTAAGAACTACAACAGCATCGTTACTGAGTTGGATTTGCTCGGCTACGTCCAGATGCGCAATGAGCAGGGTATTCAGAAGCGTACCATCACCTTTGACCCTACGGACATCAGCGATGGCAAGAATACGTGCAATATGCCCGGTATCATGAACATTCCGGTCATCAATGACGCTAACGGCAATGCCATTGCTAAGAATGACTTCCTCGCTCGTGAGGTTCTTGGCAGATACGATAAGATGATTGACATCAAGGAGCAGGCTGCAAAGGACTATCAAGATGTGCTCACTGAGATTGAGAATGCCATCGAGCAGATTACAGACGCTGAGGGTGCCAACCACTTCCTTGCTCACATCGGAGAGTACAAGCAGCACGGCAACTCTGTAATCATCAAGGCGCGCGACCTGTTCAGCAAGAAGGTGAAAGCCCTCGGCCTTGTCTATGATAAGGAAGCTAAGAAGTACACTTCAAAGACCGCTTAACATGGCAAAGGTAGCATACAAGATTTATCCTACGCTCTTGGATGCGTTCGAGGATTACCTTGAAAGCTACGACATCTACGAGAGGTACTACGGCTGGAGCGACAACCCAAGTATCTCCGTAGATGAATTCCAAGAGAAGCAGTATAAAGGGCTGATTGACAAGATTAACAGAGTTCCGTTCGAGAGCGACGCGGCCGATAGAGGCACGGCGTTCAACGAGGTCATTGACTGTATGGTGCTGTTCAAGAATAGCGAGAAGATGAAGATTACCAAATGGTACGACAACGGCTCGCTTTGTGGGGTGAAAGCCTCTTACAACGGCAAAGACTTCTACTTCCCCATGAACCTTATCAAAGAGGTTGCATCGTGGTATAAAGGAGGCCTACCGCAACAGCACATTCAAGCCATCCTTCCGACATCGTTCGGTAACGTGCTACTCTATGGTTATATCGATTACGTGATGCCTCTCAAAACGTGTGACTTGAAGACAACCGGCCAGTATTGGTTTGGAAAGTTCAAGAACCATTGGCAGCACATCGTCTATCCGTATGCGCTCGCTCAGAACGGAGCAGACGTGAGAGACTTCGAGTACAACATAGTCGAGTGGAGAAAGACCGGCTATGATCTGTACAACGAGTGCTACCTATTCAGACCGGAAAGAGACATTCCAAAGCTGACAAACCACTGTGAGGACTTCATTAGGTTCTTGCAGGAAAACAGAGATAAGATTACAGACAAGAAAATTTTTGCAGAAATATGAAAGAAATTTCGACCATCGACGAGAGCAGCCTGCAGCTCGTCATAAAGAGCGAGACCATCGGCTCGCTCACCACCAACGCAGAGCAGATACGTGACCTCGTTAAGAGCCGTATCGGTGATTACACGTCCGAGAACTACAGCCTTGCCAACATCGATAAGGCTAAGGCTGACAAAGCGCTTCTGAATAAGGCGAAGAAAGCCCTCAATGATAAGCGCATTGAGCTGGAGAAGAAATGGATGCAGCCGTTCATGGGCTTCAAGGACGTGATGAGTGAGACCGTGAAACTCATCGACTCAGCAGTGAAAGACATCGACTCCGTTGTTAAGGAAGCTGACGAGAAAGCCAAGAACGAGAAGAAAGAGCAGATTGAAAAGCTTGCTGAAAGCCTCGGTGTTGAAGCCGCACACGTGAAACTGGAGAAGATTTGGAACCCGAAGTGGCTGAACAAATCGACTTCGATGAAAGCCGTTCAAAAGGACATCGAGACCTCACTGGCAAACATCAAGCGAGACCTCGAGACGCTGAAGACCTTCAAGGAGGATTACGATGCGCTGGTTGTCCGCTACATGGAAAATCTCGACATCAACGAGACGATTTCCTATGCCAACAGCCTAAAGGCTCAGCGAGAGCTGGCCAAAGCTGAAGAGCAGAAGAATGACAATTCTCCATCAGCAGAACCGCAGACAGAGCAGCCAGCACAGAATGAGACAAAGGAGACCGAGACATCATCGCACCATGATGACTACGACTCCGCCGTTGACGCTTTCGCTGACGCCCTCGACCAGGGAGCCGACGCACCTACTCCTGCAAAGGAGGATAAGACGTTTGTGATTACCGGAACCGAGGACGATATAGCAAAGGTGGTAGATTTCCTCGAGGAGAATGGCATAACATTTAGCATCAAGTAATATGGCTAATCAGATTATAGGAAGGGTATTTGAGATTGGTCAGACCACCTCAATACCAACCAAGAGTGGCAACACCTTTCAAAAGAGGCAGATAGTGTTGGACGCATCGCAGGACGCATCGCACTACGATCAGTACACTGGCCAAAAGTACGAGAATTATCCTCAGTTCCAGTTTCTGCAGATGAACTGCGCGCAGCTTGACAATTTCAAGGTTGGTGACATCGTAGTAGTCTCGTTTGCCCTCAACGGCCGTTCCTACGAGAAGGACGGAGTGAAGAAGTGGATAACTGACATCACTGGCTATAAGATAGAGCCGTATCAGCGTCAGCAACCCTCGCAGCAACCGACACAACAGCAAGTGCAGCAGCCGGCGCCACAGCAGGCTCCAGCAGCGCAAGCTCAGCAGAGTGCTCAGTCTCAACAGCCTTTCTCACCTAACGTTGACGCACAAGGTGTACCGATTGGCTCAGTTGATGACTTACCGTTCTAATCATGATATTCAATCTTGAAAACGAATTTGAGCGTGACAAATACAAAGAGTATTGTAATGAGCAGTACAAAAAGGGTGGAATCGTTGAAGTGAAGCGAAAGCATCGTCAACGTTCCACCTCCCAAAACGCTTATCTGCATGTCTTGCTTGGTTACTTTGCTTCTGAGTTTGGTTACACCTTGGAAGAGGTGAAATACGAAATCTTCAAGAAGCGTGTCAATGCTGAAATCTTCACCGTCGAACGAACCAACAAGAGAGGCCAGAAAGTTAAGGCTATACGAAGTTCGAGTGATTTGACGACAGCAGAGATGACTACCGCTATCGAACGGTTCCGCAACTACTCGAGTGCGGTAGCAGGTCTCTACCTGCCGGAGCCGCATGAGAACGAAATGCTGATTTACGCTCAGCAACAGATAGAAAGAATGCAAGAGTATTTATAAATAATTTTCAGAGTAAAAAAATGATTGCAAATTTGAAAGATTATGAGCCTAAGCACATTGAGTATGTGCTGGGCGACGCAGAGAAAGAGTTGTTTCCTGTAGAGTTGGACTTCACGAAAGTGAAAGGTCAGAAGATAAAGACCGCAGCCGATGCGATGAAGTACATCGGCAAGTGTTTCAACGCCACATTCCCAACCAACGAAACGGCAGAACGCAAGCTCGACGATTACGAAGTGCATAACATTCGAGAAGAATACTGCGTGCTGCAGGAGAATGAGGTGCCAAAGCGCAAGATGAACCTCGAAGAGACGCTGGAGCAAATCAAGGCGATGAAGAAGCGAGCCGAGGAAGCCTACAACTCCATCCTTATGGAAGTGGCCAAGTACGCAGCAGAGGTGAAGCAAGGGACACGTGAGCAGAGACTTTCCGCCAAAAACACCTTCTGCATTGCGCTCGCTGGATATTACGTGACCTACACGTATGACAAGGAGAGCAACACGTTCGTGCTGGCAAAGGCATTCCAAGTCTCAGACAGAAGCGAGATTTGGGCCCAGGAGAGCACCAACAGAGAGGTGATGCTCAAAGATTTCGGTCTCGAGTTCCCCGAACCCGAAAAGCCGGAAGAAGCCGAGGACGCAGATGATGGCACCGACAACAAAGGTGATGATCTGCCATTCGGAGATGATTAAACAAGTGGGGAGAGCAGAGGCTGAGCCTTTGCTCTTTCCCTTATAGACGTTGACTATGAAATATCAATTAAGGGATTATCAAAAGAAAGCGTCAGAAGCCATCGTGAATTGCTTCGAGTCAAAGCAAGGATACAACGGTATTGTCGTGCTTCCGACAGGTTCAGGCAAGAGCCTCGTCATAGCAGACGAGGTCTATCGTATCAATGAGCCGGTGCTTGTTTTCTGCCCATCCAAGGAGATAACCGAGCAGAATTACGAGAAGATGTGCTCATACGGTGTTTGGGACTGTGGAGTCTATTCCGCCTCCGTAGGCTGCAAGGACATCAACAAAATAACGTTTGCCACCATCGGTAGTGTGATGAACCATTTAGAGGATTTCAAGCACTTCAAGAACATCATCATCGACGAGTGCCATAACGTCAACGCCAAGGGTGGAATGTACGAACAATTCATACATTCAGAGAACCGAAGGGTTGTAGGACTTACTGCAACTCCATATCGCTTAGGTAGAGGTCTTGATGGAACGTCCATACTGAAGTTTCTTACGAGAACACGGCCGAGGATATTCACCAAGGTGCTGTACTACTGCCAAGTGTCTGAATTGCTCAACAAAGGTTTCCTGGCGGACTTGCATTACTATGACCTCACCTCCATCGATTTGAGGAACGTTAAGAGCAATTCCACTGGAGCAGACTTTGACGAGAAATCATTGGTTGCC
Source organism: uncultured Prevotella sp. (assembly GCA_900322035.1). Taxonomy (GTDB): domain Bacteria; phylum Bacteroidota; class Bacteroidia; order Bacteroidales; family Bacteroidaceae; genus Prevotella. Next base: position 80,680 of record ONYL01000006.1, on the reverse strand, counting down.
GAGTATGAGAGAACCGGCTTCTACGATAAGCTGTCATACACGGCAATAAGAGTGTTGCACCCCAAGAACCACGTGCCGAGAAACGGTGTGTTGGTATTCACTCGCTTCGTCAAGGAGGCAGATGCACTTGTGGAGAAACTGAAAAGCGTTGATATCAAAGCAGCCATTGTCACCGGAACCACCCCGAAGACTGAACGTGAAGACATCTTAACGAAGTTCAAGTCAGGCGTTATTCGAGTTGTGGCCAACGTAGGAACCCTCACCACTGGATTTGACCATCCTGCGTTAGATACGATTATCCTTGCGCGTCCTACCAAGTCGCTCGCTCTGTATTATCAGATGGTTGGTAGAGCCATCCGCCCATACAAGGGCAAAGACGGTTGGGTTATTGACATGGGAGGCAACTACAAGCGCTTTGGACGTGTCGATGATCTGAATATCGGATTAGAGAAGCCTGGCACTGAACGATGGTGCATCAAGAGTAAGGGAATGCAATTGACGAATGTAATGTTTTAGTTATGTTACCATACTGGAAGAAAAATACGAAGAAGAGAAAGGCTGATGATGGTCAGCCGAAAAAGAGAACCAAGCGAAAGCCAGACCTCGTGAAGAAGCTCGACAGAGTTTTCTCGCTGTATATACGACTGCGTGATGCAATGCCGAGTGGTTTTGTTCGCTGTATCTCCTGTGGAAAGATTAAGAGGTTTGAGGACGTTGACTGCGGTCACTACTTCAGTCGCACCCACATGGCCACTCGCTTTGACGAGGATAATTGTAATGCGGAGTGCCGTTCATGCAACAGAATGTCGGCGGATCATCTGATAGGTTATCGTAAGAACCTGGTCGCCAAAATCGGGCTGAACCGCATCGATAGGCTTGACGTTCTCGCTCATTCCCAGAAGCATTGGCTTGATAGCGAGCTGGAGGAGAAGATAAGGTACTACACAGCCGAGGTGCGGAGACTCAGCCAAGAAAAGGGTATTCATGTAAACTTATAAATATTGTTAACGCAGGAAAATAATCGGAGCGTAGTATTTCTCTTTCAAATACTTTTGCTAACTTTACACCTGCAATATACAACAAATGGGGATAGGTGGAGGTTGCAGCCCATCGACAAGAGGAAAACCGTTTCGCCTCTTCCCCTTTTTTACTTGAAACGGTATAAAAGGAAATGGAATATGAAGAAACAACGTGGTTGCATACTCTGTCGTAAATCGACTCAGACACTTTCATTCATTATAACGGAAATGCTTTATGGATGATGGTTGGATAAAGTTGTATCGGAAGATTCAAGATTGGGAATGGTTCGATGATAGCCATATGGTCCATCTGTTCATCTACTTCTTGATAAATGCCAACACCAAGGAAAGAAATTGGCGTGGTATTGTTATCAAAAGAGGGCAACTTGTGATTGGTAGAAAGAGCTTATCAGTGATTACTGGAATCTCAGAAAGGACAATTCGTACCTGCTTAGAGAGGTTTCAGAAAAGCGGAGAAATAGTCGTGAAATCGACCAACCAATTTACACTTATAACTATCTCAAACTATGATAATTACAACGTTCCAGAAAGTGAAACTGACCAGCAATCGACCAGCAATCGACCAACGACCGACCAACGACTGACCACACCTAAAGAATTAAGAATAAAGAATATTATAAACTCTTCTAACGAAGAGTTACGGCCACCTGCCGGTGACCGTGCCCCAAAAGAGAAAAAAGCTAAGAAAACTCCATCTATTGTCACCAAGGCAAGGGTAATTTTTGAGGATTACTTCTACGAGCAATACGGAGAAAAATATTACTGGTCAGCCAAGGACGCTGTAGCGATGAAACGTCTGTTGCAGAAAATCAAGTTCAGCAGAACCAACCGCACCTACCCTCTGCCAGTTGATGACGACTCGCTTTGTGAAGCTTTTGGAGCGTTGCTTAGGTCAATCGACAAGAATTGGATTGTGAACAACTTCTCAGTTACGAAGATAGACTCTCAGTACAACGAGATAATTTCGGAAATCAAAATTAGAAATCATGGAAGCAGACAAAACACAGAAAACGGGTCAGATAAACGTCGAGGTGTTGAAATTACAGCTACTTCGGCAAAAGATTACGAGGGCGCGTTTTAAGTTCCCATTTGAGGAGGCTGACGCATACAAAATCATCATGGCTGCATACGAGACAGAAGTGAGATACAGACGCCGCCAGTTCGTCAATGACGATAAGACGAGAGCGAGCGTAGCAAGTTTCGTGAGAGCACTCACCTCTAAGCAGCCGAGGTTCGGTATTCTCCTTTGTGGTACGTGCGGTAACGGAAAGACCACGATGGTTTACGCATTCCAGAACGCTCTCAACCTGCTTGTGAGGAATGGTAGACTTGACAGAGAGTGGGGAATGCAGATTATCGACGCAAAAGAGATAGTCCGAAAGACGAGGGAGGACTACAAGTTCTATACCAACATCCGCAGCAAGGAAATGCTCGCCATCGAGGATATAGGCAGAGAGCCGGCCGAGACGCTTGATTACGGCAACGTCCTCAGTCCGATAGTCGATTTGCTGGAGTATCGGTACGACCAACAGCTATACACCATCGTGACGACCAATCTGAAACCGCAGGAGATGAGATCCCATTATGGGGACCGCATAGCGGATAGGCTCAATGAAATGTTCGATAAGGTCATCTTCCAGGATGGCTCCTACCGATTGACAACGAAAGAAAAAGAGTAAGCGTATGAACTTAGCAAGACTGGCATTAGAGATTGTCGATGATGATGAGATATTCTCCACCATCGAGGAAAAGACAATAGCTAAGAATGCGATGGCAGGTGCTATCCAATGGGCTGGCAAGCAAACCACAGCCGACCGAGAGTATTATGCCAACATGAAACGGAAAAGTATAATTTCAAGATTTAAGTGATATGTTAATCGAAAGTTTGAAGAAGTGGTTTGAATCGAATTTCGCCACAGACGGTGCTTCTCGCTTGGCGAGAGCAGACAAAAAGCGTAAAAAGGACTATGCAGACCGACTGGCCAACGCAAAGAACCATGTGTATTTCACGGACGAGGTTGACATTAACGGCAGCGTCCATCCCATCATAGCCATTGATGGGACCAAAGTGTACGACATCGACAAGAACGTTGATTTAGGCGTTGTGACCGTTGAGGAAGCAGGAATAGTGCTTAATAAGCTCCGTCAGAACTTCGCTCTCACCCACAAAGCGAAAATATAAGGCGATGGGAGGACTGTTTATGATTTATGTCGTTAAAGATATAGCCGAGGTGCTGTTCTACGTTTTTGCGTTTGCTTTCATAGGCTACGAGGAATACCTGTACCTCAATGCTGAAAGACTTGTCAAAGGTCAGAAAATTCTCCGAGAGGTAGGTATGAAGAATATCTCCTACTACTCTCCATGGATGAAAACGTTAGCGAGCATCGACATCGTTTATTGCCTATGGTGGTTTGTAGGACTCTGCACAAGCTACTGGTACATCGTGGCATTGCTCATGATAGTCACTTTTGTCATACCAGCAACGTCAGTACGCAAAGTGAAGCTCAACACTATAACGAGCATCCTGCTGTTGTCTGTATTGCTGGCGCTGAAAGCTATTGGTGCGTTTGGCTACCGATTAGTCGGGTGAGAATGTTTCAAAGTTAAACAATGTTTAGGTGTTAAATTTCAAGTTCAAAAGTTTGCGTAACCCAGTGAAAATCACTACCTTTACACTTGTAAATAAGAAACATATTATTCACTAAAATTCAAAAGCAATGGAAAGTCTGAAGTCACAGATCAAGAGCAATTTCGAGAGTTTGTCATTCAATGAGGCTCTGAAAGCCAACGAGAGTTTATTCACTGAGTATGAGCGCGTCCACGGTCGCCGCAGTCTTAACGCTGTGATTGCCTACTACCGCAAGAAGTCTGAGCGCGAGGAGATGGAAGCAGCCGCAGAACCAGTTGCTGAAGCCATCGTTCCGGCCGAGGAAGAGAGCAATTCCCAGGTAGAGGCTGATAACGAAGCTGAGAGCGAGACCGAAGTAAAGCCCGAGTCAAATGCTGAAGTCGAGACCGAAATAGAAGTCGAGACAGAAGCAGAGCCAGTAGAAGAGGATGAGAAGTCAGAGCCGGCCGAGAAGCCTCAGTTCCACTTCACCATCGGCACCGAGTTCAACCGCCAGCAGATTGAGGAAGCCATCGCTGACAAGTCGCAGCAGGTGTTCGCTAAGTTCTGCATCATCGAGGAATACTTCGAGCAGGTCAGCGACGACCAAGCTATCCGCAGAATCTCAATGTGGCTCAGCTCAGCTTGTGAAGGCTACGATAAGTGGGATGACGCAAGCAAGGCAGCTAAGGAGCACAACATCGTCTCTCAGCGAAAGCCCGGTAACTTCGACCTCTCAAAGAAAGGCCTGCCAGTCGGTGAGATCTACCGCAAGGCTACGGTAATGCGCATCTCTGACGCCATCAAGAAGTTCTATCTTGAAAGAGGCGAGGGAGAGCTGGCACTGGACCGAGTCTATGACATCGATTCCGATAAGTAACAAACCATTAGGAGAGAGGCTTCGAGCCTCCCTCCCTCTAAAGTTCAAAGAGCATGGAGAATAAGAACCAACGTTGCAGGAGTTGTCGTTATTGCGCCAATTATGAGGCGAACAGAGCAAATAAGCTGGACTGGAGATGCCAGCTTACCGGTGATGCTTGTGGTGACTACAAATGCAAGAGCTACAAGGAAGAGTATTACGAGTATGGAGGAAGCAAGAGATGAAGAATAACCAACTTGAAGCAAGTGACGTTCCAAGCGAGATGATGGAGCAGATGCGGAGGCAGTTTGATATGGACTCCAGAATAATTGAAATGCGTACCCATCAGCAAGTTCTTGTGAGACAAGGCAACCTCCAGGCTGCGTTGCAAATCGGTCAGACGATAGAGGCGTTGTTCTCAAAGGTCGTCTATGAGTATCTGAAAGAAGCTAACGAGGAAGCCGAGAGAATCGACATCGGAACTCTGAATATCTCCAAGGAGGACAAAGCCGAGATCAACACGCTCATCGTAACGTTGTTCATGGCTTGCGACATCATCGAGTCGGCAACGATGGATTTCAATGACGTACTGAAACGTGTTGACGACACGCTTGTTATGGAGCAGTTTGACGACATTCGAAATCTGTCTAAGAGCGCCAAGGAGAAGTTGCGTTTCCTCTCCAAGAACTCCAAGCTGATGAAAGATTTGGCCTGGGCGTACAAATGCGATGATATGTACGACATGATGAAGAATAAGGCTAAGAGCATCCTCCGCAAAAGAGCCTCCAAGGATTGGGGTAAGAACATGGAAAAGTTTAACGATTAGAAATAACAGCATGAAGTATTTTTTGTATGATTTAGAGACCACTGGACTGAGTAGTGCGAAAAACGCCATCCACCAGTTATCCGGTAAGGTGATTATTGACGGAGTAGTGAAAGAGACTTTCGACATCCACATGCAGCCGTTTGCAGGTGCCGAAATATCTGACGAGGCTTTGAGAATCGGCAATGTGACACGTGGGCAGATTGCCTCCTACCAGCCTCAAAGCGAGGCGTACAAGCAAGTGATGGCCATCCTCAGTAAGTACGTGAATAAGTTTGATAAGACCGATAAGATGTACCTGGTCGGCTTCAACAACGTGCGGTTTGATAACGACTTCTTCCGTGCGTTCTTTGAGAGGAATGGAAACCATTACTTCGGCAGCTACTTTTGGAGCGACAGCATGGACTGTATGATATTTGCATCAGCCTTGCTTGCTCCTAAGCGTTCGCAAATGCCAAACTTCAAGCAGAGCACGGTAGCCCAGTACCTTGGAGTAACGGTCGCTGAGGATAAGCTCCATAATGCCAATTACGACATTGAGCTGTGCCAGGCGATTTTCGAGAAGTGCATTAAGGCTTTTGGCCTTTCGTTGTAGTCCAACCATAGAGAGTCTGAGATATGGAAGATAAGTATTACGGTTTGTGCGAGAGCTGCACCAATGCTGTTATGTTCAACGGCATGATTGAGTGTGGTGATGGCTTGTTTAACGGCACCTGTCAGAAGTATGCTCCACTTGAACTGAAAGGAAAGAGAGGTAAGAAATGAAGATCTGCGACGAGTGTCTAAGTTGCTCATCGGGGGGGGGTATGTGAGTGCCAGAAAAGTATCTACCACGGGACTTTGGTAGATGACGGCCAAGAAGGCTGTAGTCATTTTATGAACGCCTTCAAGGCCCACTACGAAATGAGAAGAGACAGACCAAAGAAATGGCATCGGGTAAAGACGATGGAAGACACGATGATACCAGGTGCAAGGTTTTATTAATCGAATTAAATTCATAACTTATGAAAGAATCATTAAAATTAAAATTGTTGCGTGTTGCAGCCAACAATGCAAGCTGCACTGCCGAGGTTAAGTCGCTGTTGGATTTCATCACCAAGGATGAAAAGCCTGCAGAGAGCAAGCGTGTAGAAGTCAAGACCTCCCTTGAAGATGGAGTCTATGTTGTATTCTCATCCGGTGAGATTAAGCCTGTCAGCGAGTATAACGAGCCAAGGTACTGATGATCTATCGTGACCACAGTTGGATTGTCGCTCCTCGTGACGCTGAGTGTGGAGAAACTACGCTTCTGAAAGAGGATGCAGATAGAGAAAGCGGCTCTCCATTCTACAAGGCTGAGATTGAGGCCCTGAATGACTTCGATATGGAGTCTTGCACAGCTCACCTCCGCAAGGCTGGCCTTGCTTTCGAGTTGGATGACGATGCGTTCATCCCTACAGCCGGTCAGCTTGCTGCCATGTGGCTCTATCGTGACGTTCTGAACAAAGCACTGAAAGATACGGGCGGCGAGCCGCTGAATACGTATGAGTGCTATTGGAGTAGTAGCGAGGTCAATGCGAACTACAGTTGGGGCGTGAACTTCGGTGACGGCGACGTCTACATCAACAACTATAAGTCCGGCGACTACTGCGTTCGACCTTGCACGGCGTTTAACCTTTAACCTTCTCCCTTTATACTTGCGGCCGTTTCAAGGCCGCAAGGTTACCAAAATAAGTTAAAAGCTATGGAGCAGAATAAAGAAACATACGCCATCATTGACGGTACGAAATATGATGTCGTTTACAACGAGGATGATAGATGCGGACTTTGTGCATTCTACAACGAGAAGACTGGAGGCTGCAACATCGACGGCAAGGGCCTCTATTGCTCCGATGGTTTCCACTTCGAGCACCATGAGGAGACCATCGTCTTCGCAGAGAAAAAGCAGGGCATCCACAAACAGAGTTATTACTCATTCCCGAACGGGGTAGAAGCTGAAGACGTTTGCAGATACCTCAGCTTCAACAAAGGGAATGCGCTGAAATACATCTGTCGGGCCGGCCGGAAACCAGGCGAGGATGAGGTTAAAGACCTCACGAAAGCGATTGACTATTTGAAAAACGAGATAGAGAGACTGAGCGAAGCCAAAGCATCTGTTGACAGCGCAATCGTGAGAGCAGCCATGAACGCAAAAGATTTGGTCGTTGGTAAGGTTGTAGCCAACAGCGATGAGCAGAAAGGAGGCGATAAATGAAAAAGTATTTAGACGTGTTGGTCGACGTGGAAACGCTGTCCTTGCGCTCCACAGCAGCCATTATCCAGATTGCTGCAAAGACGTTCACGCTTGATGGTTCCAAGACTAAGCAGTTTACCGACGATAAGAAGACGGAGTCTCATTTCGTCAAGAATGTCAACGCTACCACTTGCGCAATGTACGGTATGTCGTTCGATCAAGGAACGATTGAGTGGTGGTCGAAGCAGGAGGCTAAAGAGAACTTTAAAACTGAGTGGGGAGAGCCAATCTCATACGTGCTGTCAGAGTTCAACGAGTGGCTGGAACAATGGCAAAAGGATAGCAAGGCGGATGAGCTGATGATATGGACGCAAGGAACCGACTTCGATATAGCAGTGCTGAGAAATGCCTACCGAGTTGTGTTTGGTGACGAGAAGTCCATCCCCTGGCACTTCCGCAACGTCCGAGACGCGAGGACCTATTTCTTGGAAACCGCCCGTGTATTTGAGCCAAACGTAGAAGACCCATACTCCCTTATAGATACCAAAGGTACAGTACATAACGCCCTTGCAGATTGCGAGTGGAGCATCAAGGCAGTCCAATGGGCATATAATAAAATCGTTAGAAATGGAACTGATTGATCCGAAAGTTGAGTTTTGGAGCGAGATAGACCTTGCTCCATCACAGCACATTGCAAGATGTGCAAGAGTCTGTTATGGAGGAGAAGGCAAACTTCACTCCGGAGAAGAAGACGATAAGCTATATGACGGTTTAATCAAGCGTGGCCATGTAAGCATGCTAAGGCATAGTTCCATCTATGGCAGCTATACTTGTGAGAGAGTGCCGGATTGTATGCGCAGCGAGTTTGTAGATTCGATTGTTTGGGGAGATGAAAGTGATTATTATTTCTCCACCAATGGCCAGTTTGCTTTTGAGAAGCAAGTTCGAGAGAAATTCTCTCCGGCCGAGATACTTAATTTCTGTAAAAGTGACCCAAGCCTGTTCGATATATACCGAATGACTTTCTGCATCACTACGCAGATCAGTACAAGCAGAGAGCTGAACAGAGTGAGCCCAAACAACATTGCAGAACGCTCCACTCGCTATTGCGCCTCTAAATACGGACTGGAAATATGCAAGCCTTGGTATTGGGACGAGGATATAGAGACGGAGAAGCGTGAGCTATATCTTGCTGCAATGCAAGGTTCGGAGGGAATCTATCTTCAGTTACTTGCAGCTGGAGTGAAGCCCGAGGACGCACGTGGTGTCCTCCCTCTCGACACAGCCACAAAAGTCGTTTACACTTACAGTGTAAGACGTTGGAAACATATCATCAACCTCCGTTATTACGGAACGACTGGCAGACCTCACCCTAACGCCAAATTGGTCATAGGTCAGGTGAGAGACTATATCAACCAGTTTGCTATGGCATGTGGCATTGACTATCAACTTTAAAAGATAAAGATTATGAAAGTAAAAAGATTCAAAAAGTTTAAGAATGGCGTTGTATACGCGCTGGAGCTTGATGACGGCAAGCTGATTGAGACCACCGACACCTTCTTGCCGTACTACACGAAAGACGCTATTGGTAGAAAGCAGAACAAATTGGATAATGAGAACCTTGGAGACCGTTCAGAACGATGGATGATAGGAGTCTCAACCATGAGTGGATGTCCGGTACACTGCAAGTTCTGCGCAACTGGAAACATGAAACAGCACTGGCGCAATCTTTCTGCCGACGAGATTGTAGAGCAAGTTAAGTTCGCTATCGATAATGCGGGCTGCAATCCCTTAGATGCTAAGGAGTTCAAAATCAATTATACAAGAATGGGAGAGCCGTTCTTGAATATCGAGGCCGTCAAAGAAGCGATTAAGCGTATTTCCGAGAAATACCCTAACACCCATCATTACGTTTCAACCATAGGAATTAAGGGTAGCGACTTTTCTTTTGTAGAAGGTAATGTGACGCTGCAGATCAGCTTGCATAGCTTTGACGAGAAGCACAGAGACTGGCTCATCCCACTGAAAAAGAAGATGAGTATTGAGGAACTTGGGCAGATACGCACAAAGAGCAATCTAAAGACCACCATCAACCTAACGCTCATCGACGAGAGCGATTTTGATGGCGATAAGTTGAGAAAGTATTTCGATCCGGAGTATTTCTTCGTGAAGCTGTCTCCCATTAACCCTAACGAAGTGTCTGAAAAAAATGGATGCGGTAAAGGTGTTGTCGAAGGAGTTAATTTAGTATAGTAAAGAGACGCAGACTATTCTGCATTTTATAAACATTGTTCAATTAAAAATTAATTAGTATGGAAGCAATTAAGAAAATGCTCGAGAAGATGGGCTATGACTATGCTGTAGCCATTGCAACAAAGGCAGAGATTGAGAATGGTGCCGCTTGCGGTCAGCTTGCTATCATCTGCGAAGGTTAAACTCAAAGGCTACTGCTATAAACGGTAGCCATTCTAAATGCTGACCTATCGGCAATACGGGGATTTCATTATGAGCGAAGAACAAAAGATTTTCCTGCCCGGCACCGAGTCTGCTACGATTGTCTCTCAGGCGATGGTTATGGCAACCAGAATGGAATTGCTCGACCTGCTGGACTATGCGAGAAAGAACAAACTCGACTCCATCAGTGTTGAGTATCTGCAGGGTCAGATAACAGACTTATGGAAGATTGACGAGAAAGTGTATAATGCTCACGAGGAAGATTACCTTAAAGCCCACTCCAACAGCCGTTGGATAAGCGTTAAGGAGCGCCTGCCAAAGGAAGACCAACTCGTGTTGGTTAGCCACTACGGGATGAGCTACAACGTTGACACGATTGCTGCAAACAAAGTCGGAGACTACGACACAGACGAGAATGGATTTCGAACCTACCCATGTCAGTTTGATGGGAACGTGTATGGCGTTGATTACTGGATGCCGATTCCAATAAGGCCAAAGGGCGAGCAAGAAATGCAGGGCCAAGGCGATAACGGACAGCCAAAGGCCAGCTTTAACACTGAGAGAGAAAGGTTGTTTTATCTGCTCGGCCAATGCGAGGGCGGTATCGAAGTCCTCAAATGGAAGAGCGTTGATAAGGAGCTGCCTAAGAAAGGAGAGAACGTAATTGTTGGCTTCGTTTATGATGATGGAAATGGCGGAAAGAATAAAGGCGTTTACATAAGCCGAAGATTAACTGACGAGAGGCTTGAGAAAATGGTGTCGCTCGCCAATGATCCGTCTAATGGCTACCAAGCTAAGCCATCTGACTTCGTTGACGAGAATGGCTTTGAGCACAGACGCAACAAGATGGAACCGAACTACAAGGTTGAGTATTGGAAGCGTATTCCTAAGTTCCCGGAAGGAGGTGAGGTATGGTAGATTTTATCATTCCGTTCGCTTTCGGTGTATTTGTTGGTGTCTTCTTAGGTGGAATGACGGTCTGTATGCTCGTCAATGCGCGTGACAATCTCGACGAAACTCAAGATGAGGAAGGAGATAAGCCATGCCAATAAGACCGGAAAACAAGGCACGCTATCCAAAGAACTGGAAGCAGATACGTGAGGCCATCCTAAAGCGTGCTAATAACCGTTGCGAGTTCTGCGGGCGTTTGAACCATTCGATAGTAAAGAACGACCAGGGAAAGATGATAAAGGTTGTGCTTACAATAGCCCACCTCAATCATACGCCCGAAGACTGCCGACCAGAAAACCTCCGTGCTCTCTGTCAGCGTTGTCACAATAAGTATGACGCACAGCATAGAGCCGAAACAAGAAGAAAGCATAAAAACAATAACAATGAATAAATTACAAAAGTTTGAGCCGGTATTCGTGAAAGGCGAGTTACCTTACAAGGAGAAGTTGGAACACGGCAAGCTGTACATCAGCAGAGAGTTCAGTTGCGCCACATACCTCTGCCCGTGCGGTTGTGGCAATCAGATCCACATCGCTTTCAATAAGTACCTGTGGAATATCATAGACAAGGACGGTAAGGTGACAATACGCCCCTCAATCTTAAGTGACAACCTGCCGTGCAAGAGTCACTATTTCATAACTGAGAACCATATCGACTGGGTATAGGAGCAAACGAAAAATGGATAAAGAAGAATTTATGAAGCTCGTTAACCGAGTTCACGAAAATGCTGTCCGTCATGGATGGCACGAGAAGAAACTATCTGCCGACCATTGGCTGATGATGATTATTACCGAGATCTGCGAAATGGTTGAGGCAGACCGAAAAGGCAAACGTGCTAACAAAGATTGGTTCATTAAACGAATGAAGGAGCCTGGGGCTGATGATACTGATTTCATCTATGCTTTCAAGGCAAGCATCAAGGATTCGGTAGAGGATGAGCTAAGCGACATCTGTATCCGCATAATGGATATGGCTGGAGAGCTATACACGGCGGATGATTTCGTTGTAAAGTTGGTAGTATTTGATTGCAATCTGAAGTCCGACAAAGAAATCAAGGAAGCTCTCGATGGTAAGACGCTGACAGAAATCAGTATGCTTGCAGTCAAGCAACTCGTGTCAGAAAAGCGTGAGCCGTTGGATAACATTGCGATTGTCTTTCAGTGCCTGCACTCCATCGCAAGAATCCACGGAATTGACTTGGAGTGGCACATTAAGCAGAAGATGCACTACAACGAATTGCGCCCCTACCATCACGGAGGCAAGAAGTATTAACTGGCGATCAAGAAAAGGGCTGCGTGGAATAGCCGCGCGGTCCTTTTTCAGTGTAAAAGTTAAATATTTCCAGAACAAGGAAAAACCTGTTGCTTCGTTTGCGTAATTCAGTGAAATTCACTACCTTTACTATTGTAAATAAGAAACATATAAAACAAGAGAATTATGAAGTTAATGACAGCAGAAGTTAAGAAGCGCTTGCAAAAGTACCCTCTCCGTTCACAAAACGGAGACGTGAAGTCGGCTGTATGCTCAGTAAAGTTTTTCCTTCCAGAAGGTGCCTGGACGTGGTACGTTACCGAAGCCAACCTCGAGACGGGTGAGCTTTTCGGGGTTGCGATCAATGGATATGGTGATGGCGAGTTAGGCTACTTCACCCTCCAAGAGCTCGAGTCCCTACGCAGCAGTATGGGGCTCTCAGTTGAGCGGGACATCGTTTTCAAGCCTCTCAAGTTGCAGGACATCAAGAGCGACGTTTACCTGCAGAAGTTCCTTGAATCATTCTAAGGGTCGGCTGTAGTGGGAGTTTCCCCTCCCTGTCTATAGATAAAGTTAAAACTTTGAGCGAAGGAAAAATAATTGAGTGAACGCTTGCGTAACTCAGTGAAATTCAGTACCTTTACACTTGTAAATAAGAAACATATTAAAGATTAAAGCAATGAAACAGATGAGTTTTTCGGAGTTCTGTCAGAAGATGGAGCAGTACAACATGGTCCCAGGTGACAACGAGCCTCTTAAAGGCGTGGTAGTATTCAAGGAGGAATCTTTCAACGTGCACTACTCGGAGACTTCCAGAAGCTACTCAGTGAGCAGTAGAGCGAAGTATTTCAATGCGGAGATGGGTGGAAGCTCATTGTTCGGCTCCTGCCTCGACGGTAGCGATAGCTGCGTACGCCTTGATTGGTATATGTACGGTGAGAAGCCCTGGCTGGTTGATTACTGCTACTTCACGAGCGAGTTCAAGAAGGGCGATAAGGTTAAGGTCGCCAAGAACGGAAAGGTAATCTGCGAGGGAACGGTGCTCAGTAAGGAAGTCCGATTCACAGACTACTGCGTGGTATACGACATCAGCTATCTGAAAGACGGACGTGAATGGATCCTCTGTCAGGTACCAGTTGAGAATATAGTCAAGCAAGTTGAACATAAATAATCGATTATGGAGTTTTTCAAAACAATGTTTCAGAGTCTGCACGATGGTGAGCAAGTGAACATCACCATCTGCAGAACCGGTCAGGAGCTGACCATGAGTTTAGTAACAGACCTCACCTCCTTAAAGGACAAAGGGGTTAAGGACAACATCAAGCCGTTGGTCCTCAGTGGCACACCGGATGACTTCGAGGCTAACTTCGAGGATGCGCTTAAGCCAGTGCTGAAGGAGAGCTCGTTCGTCTCCAATGTTAAGGAGTACGAGGAGAGCGTTGAGAAAGCCAAGGCTGAGTCAGACATGGAGAAGAAGAAGAAAGCCGAGGAGAAATCTCAGAAGGACGAGTTCAAGAAGCTCGTTGACCTCGCTCGCAAGAATAACGAGGCTCACAAGTTCAAGGACGCGAAGAAAGTCCTTGTCAAGGCTGCAGCGCTTCCAATGGCTGAAAAGAGCGTCATCAAGAAAGTCGAGCAGGAAATCGACCAGACCAGCGGCTTCGGAAGTATGTTTGGAGCTGTTGAGGATTTGAGTGATGGCAAGGATACGGCTGACACCTCTAAGCCGAACCCTTCAGAAGATAGTGAGGAAACCGAAGATGAAGAAACGGAGGATTAAGTATGGCATTGAATATAACTGGACTAAAGAGAGTGTTCAAGTATGGAAACAGAACCTTGGATGATCCTAACAAGAACATGACGCCGGATGAAGTTATGGCGTTCTACGCAGGAACCTACCCCGAGTTGACGACAAGCAACGTCCACGGACCAAAGATTGAGGGCGGCAAGGCTGTTTACGAGTTCAAGACCACTGTAGGAACGAAGGGATGAAAGAATGCGAGTCGCAGAAGCAACAGCAAGCGTTTTACAGAGCCCTCTACTCGGTTATAAAGAACGAGGAGAGAAGCATGTACCACGTTTCGCAGGACACGTCAGAGCAAAGGCTGGTGCCAAAGGCCAGCCCTTTGCTTTTCTGAACGCCCATTTTGAAAGCAGGCGAATCTCAGACAAGGAGCTGGAGCTCGCCTTTAACCTGGACCTCGGTGACAGCTATAAGGAAATGCTCGCTGGAGCCAACAAGCTGTTGGAGGAATTGGGAGAGAGCGAAAGAATCAGCCTGTCTCCCATTGCCTCAAACGGAGAGGCTATCAACGGCATGCTGAATAAGCTCGAGAGCGTCCTATCCAAGAAGCAGCTCAGTTTGGTGGTGCAGAGACGAGATCCTTATGACGAGGATTGCAAGAATTTGGATTTGGTTGTGTATTCCAATATGGACTGCTTCGATTTTACCGTGGTCGTCCTCTATTGTTCCCCTGCCTCCTATCTGAAAGACAAGGCAAGGGAGCTGTTTATGCGTTTCATGAGAACCATCAGCGAAGATATGAATATCAACTTTGGTGTTGGAGACAGCGAGAGTGGCTATCTTGAAATGTTAGGTATGGAAATGGAGGACACGGAAGACTTGGACCCTCAGCTTGCCGGCTATCAGAAAGGCAACGAGTATTATGAGATTTTCGAGGAGATTAAAAGCCTACCCTATACCTCGCCCGATAAGTTGAAAGTCGAAATCAGAGAGTTCAGAGATAGCTGTGAGTCCAGTCTTCTGGCCAACTTCATGCTTTGTCTTGAAAGAGGATTAGACGTAGCCAACCTCAACACCCAAGAGTTTTGCTTCGACCCGAGTAATGATGGTATATTTGACCGTGACGAGTTATCCTTAGACAGCCCAACGTTAACGGCAATCTTCTACAGCCCAGACGATGGTCTGACCGATGAATATCTGAGCATCATCAACTCGGATGTTGAGTCGGGAATTGAAGTAACTGGTTGGAATTATGCGGTTCCGATCAGAGAGGACTGTATCACTAAGGAGAGCGTTAACCAGTTGTTCGAGTGCAAGGAACGTGGTAAGAGGTTCTTGGATTGGAATGATGAATTTATGAAATTTGTTAGCGACATAGAGAATGGAAAACTTTAAGGAATTGCTAAACGCCGAGATTGTCCCTACCGATGCGCTGATTTTCTATCAGGGTAAAGTGCATGACGTGGAGACGAGCGATTTGGCGTATATAGAACATCGCTCCATCAAGGACGGTGCCATGGGAGCAGGAAAGCCGTTGAAACTCTCCACCATAGCGAGTCTGATGAAGACCGTGGATAAGTTCATCAAGGGCAATACCTCGTTTGTGTCTATCCATGGCAGAGTGCCGGAATGTTTGCTGTATGTGAGCTCCAACGTCGATAAGTATAAGATTGTTTGGTATCGCAAGCCGGAGAAGCGGATGATGTATTTCACAAAGGGTCTTGACATACCGAATGGAGAAATGTGGGTCCCAGGTTTGGTGTATTCCTCTGATGGCAGCAAGCTGAAAGTGTATGCTTTCAAGGGCTACAAGCCGAAGTCGATTCTATATCGTGCGCCTTTCTTCAACACTGGAGAGGATGGAGTTTGCTTAGGCAGTGCGAGAGTCAAGAAACCGAGTGAGCAAACTTTCGATAAGTGGATAGCTTATTGGGAGGAAATGTTTTGGAAGTCTGAGTTCGTCCATCTGCTTGGCGGCAACCCCATCAATGGCAACCTTGCGACCGTGACGAAGGAATGTATCGCCACTGGCAAGCAGTTCCCCACAGACGTGTTGATCAAGGCAAAGTTTAAACTTAATGATTTGTTGAAATGAAGAAGAAGCATTATGTTGCAAATTACATTCTATCGCCACAGCATCAGCTGACGGTAGATTTGGTAGGCTGCGGAGGCACCGGCTCACAGGTTCTCACCTCACTGGGCAGAATGAACTATGCGCTGCAAAGACTTGGGCATCCTGGACTGTTCGTAAAGGCGTACGATGGAGACATCATAACAGAAGCCAACTGCGGTAGGCAGCTATTCTCTGAGACTGAGATAGGGCTGAACAAAGCCGAGGTGCTGATAACGAAGCTCAATAGGTTCTTTGGCACTGATTGGGAGTGTGTACCTAAGATGTACGAGAAAGACAATACCACCTCCAACATCATCGTCAGTTGTGTTGATACGCTGAAATCGAGGAAAGAGATAGCCTCCGGCAAAGAGTACGGTGTTTTCTCCATCGATACCGATAGAGTTTACTACTGGCTGGACTTCGGCAACATGACAGACCGAGGGCAGGTTGTCCTTGGCTCGTTTGGCAACAAGGTGAAGCAGCCGAATAGAGGAAAGGGATGCGTTTCACGATTGAAGGACGTTGATGAGGTGTTTGACCTCGATAAGGTTAATGAGAGAGAAAGCGGTCCCAGTTGCTCACTTGCCGAGGCTCTTAGCAAGCAGGATCTGTTTATCAACTCTACGCTTGCAAACGTAGGATGCGCCTTGCTTTGGAAGATGTTTACCATCGGAGTACTTGACACGCAGGGAGCTTTCCTCAATCTCGAGAACCTAACCCTCAACCCAATACGGATAAGTTAAACTTAGTTTAGATGGGAAAATAATTGGGGGTAAAGTATTTGTCTTTCAATTATTTTTATTACCTTTACATAAGAAAACAAAGATAAATGAAAGTTTACACGTCATATTTCGCGAACGGCAAGAAGCTGAAGAAAGCCGGAGTTAAGATGGTAGGAGTAGCTTTATATCCTCCACAGTGGTATTACGGTTTATCTCTGAAAGAGCTGGCGCCGACCTACTCCATTCTGAACGAGCAGGATTTGGACGTTTATACAGCGCGGTATAAGAGAGAAGTCCTTGGTCGCCTCAATCCTAATGAGGTGCTGAGAAAGCTGCAGGAGGTCAGTGGCGGAAGAGACATTGCTCTCTGTTGCTTTGAGAAGCCGGACGATTTCTGCCATCGCCATCTTCTTGCAGACTGGCTCAATGAGAAGCTGAATCTCGGAGTTGAGGAGTTCGGCAAGAGCAAGGAGCCAAAGTACAAGCAGTTGAGTCTTTTCGATATGTAGGCATTAACCCGTCCCTGTACGGTAGTGCAAAAGGCAGCAGGCGATGCCGTATAGAACGTGGAGTCCCATGCGCACGGGAGTTTCGGTCCGAATCCGAAGACGGGTGCAATATATTATTTTAGTTTATATGGCTTATTTATTCACTTCGGAGTCCGTATCAGAAGGACACCCAGACAAGGTTGCGGATCAGATTTCAGACGCAATCTTAGACCAGTTTTTGGCGTATGACCCAAAGTCACATGTCGCAGTTGAAACCCTTTGCACCACAGGGCAGGTAGTTCTCGCAGGAGAGGTAAGAAGCAACGCATATATTGACCTGCAAGCTGTAGCGAGAGAAGTAATCAGACGCATAGGCTATACGAAAGCAGAATACCAGTTTGATTACGATTCTTGTGGTATCATCAATGCCATCCATGAGCAGAGTGACGACATCAATCGTGGTGTTGAAACAGCAGACGTAATGGAGCAAGGAGCAGGAGACCAAGGTATGATGTTCGGTTACGCAACAAATGAGACCGAGACGTATATGCCTACGCCCATCTATTTGGCAAACCTGCTGATGGAGGAACTTACTGCAATCAGAAAGGAAGGTAAGGTGATGACCTACCTCCGTCCCGATGCGAAGAGTCAGGTGACGGTTAAGTATTCAGATGATGGTACGCCATTGCACATTGACAATATCGTTATCTCCACCCAGCACGATGAGTTCGGCTCAGATGAGGCTATGCAGGAGCAGATCAAGAATGACGTTCGTACCATCCTCATTCCGAGAGTCCGTTCGAGAATCAAGGACAAGAACGTTCGGAACTTGCTTAGTGGTGCCTTCGGGCTGTACGTCAACCCTACTGGAAAGTTCGTTATCGGTGGTCCTCATGGAGACACGGGTTTGACTGGCCGTAAGATTATCGTTGACACCTATGGCGGCCGTGGAGCGCACGGCGGTGGTGCTTTCTCCGGCAAGGACCCAAGTAAGGTTGACCGTTCTGCCGCTTATATGGCTCGCTGGATTGCCAAGAATATGGTTGCTGCAGGAGTTGCTGATGAAATGCTCGTTCAGCTTGCTTATGCCATTGGCGTTGCTCAGCCTGTCAGTGTGTTCGTCAACACCTATGGAAAGAGCCACGTTGATAAGACTGACGGAGAGATTGCTGAGTACATCAGAAATTTCTTCGATTTGCGCCCGAAGTTCATTGAGCAAAGGTTCTCGCTGAGACAGCCTATGTACTTTGAGACAGCCTCCTACGGTCACTTTGGACGTGAGCCGAGGACGGTCACGAAGGTCTTTAAGAGCAAGTATAATCCCGAGAAGACTATGCAGGTGGATCTGTTCACTTGGGAGAAGACTGATATTGCAGACTATCTGAGAGAGACTTTTGGCTTGTAATCATTATGATTGGAAAGTATATTAAGAAAAGAGTTCAAGTTACGGCTGTTCAATGGGATGGCCGTAATTTTGATGAAATATCCAAGTTCTCGAATGGTGAGGTCTCGCTTCTTTCTGAGAATAGTGACAAACTTGTTATCCCCACCCTCGAAGGTGAAATGCACGCAAGCAAAGGAGACTATATCATCAAGGGGGTCCTCGGTGAGCTGTACCCTTGCAAGCCCGAAGCCTTTAAGAAGACCTACGATAAAGTGGAGGAGTAAAAATGGAAAAGATAGAAAGTTTCAAAGTTGACCACAAGAAGCTGCAGTGCGGCATCTATGTGTCAAGGAAGGATAGGACGCCATCGGGAGACATCATCACCACCTTCGACATAAGAGTGGAAAAGCCGAATGTAGATTATATGCTCCCAGAAGCAGCCCACACCATTGAGCATATTGGTGCCACATTCCTTAGAAATGATGATGAATGGAAAGACAGCATCATCTATTTTGGGCCGATGGGATGCCTCACTGGTTTCTATCTGATTGTGAAAGGTGACTACGACAGTGCTCAGATTTTGAATCTCATCCATCGTATGTTTGTGGCGGTCAGAGAATGGGATACAGATATACCTGGTGCTACTGAGGAAGAGTGTGGTAACACTCATTTCCATTCGCTGAAAGAAGCAAGGAGCATAGCGAAGAGGTATCTGAATGTTCTCGACAATATCAAGCCGGAGAATATGAGCTACGACTAAATAGCATTCAGACACGAGTATAATGTTTTTGGTTTGTAATGTTGCTTGAGGTGGAGGGAGCGTGCCAGCCCTCTGCCTCTTTTTGTGTGGATGATTGCTAAAGTTTGTTAATGATATTTGTCTTTCAAATATATTTCGTATCTTTGCGAGTAGAAAAACCGGAGGTAGCTTAATGATAGAGCACTTAGCAAGGGGCTAAGGAGGTGGTAGAGCGAAACTGTCCCTCCGGACAAGAGAAACATTGTTTTTTCGTGTATGATTTTTGCGTCCCCAGGAAGTTTGTTTATTGGTCAGGTGCATTCTGATCAGCAGAAGTTTATCAAGCAGATAATGATAAACGCAAAAGCGCAGGGTTTCACAAGAATAGTCGAGCCGTGCGCTGGTTCTTTCGCCATGTCAAATTTAGCGGTTCAAGCAGGGTTCAAGCCTGATCAGATTGAAGCGAGCGACGTCACCCTCTATTCCTCAGTTTTCGGATATGCCATCATGGACAAGCCTTTGGATGATTTAGAGATACATATCGAGGGCTTTACAGATGAGGAATGCAAGGACCCAGCAACGGTGCTTTACGCTATGCTGTACCATAGGCTTCGCAAATCGGCTGGAAACGATTATGGCTACTCCATGCTGAGAGATATGGAGTTGAATAGAGTGAGCCACATTAAGGATTTCCAAACTTCACTCGACCATGCAAAGAAAATACTCCACGGCATCAATTATCGACCACTGGACTTGATAGACCATCTGAACGAAGTAAAGGATGACGAGAAGACGCTTATTGTTGCTCAGCTGCCGACCTACAAAGGAGGCTACGAGCAACAGTTCAATTTTGGAGATATGGTGACGTGGAAAGAGCCGAGCTACAACATCTTTGACCCAGAGACTGGAAGAAGAGACGTTATGGTTGACTTGATGGGAGACGCGAATGCGTTGATCCTCGCTTACGAGGAATGTAAGGTGGGAGAAACTGCTGGCTTCCCCATCTTCTGTCGGCATAACAGCCGTGGAGACTTCAACGTTTATCAGACCACGAATAAGCCGGAGGTTGCCCTCCAGTTATCCAATGGCACGATGATATCGAGGGCGAATGAGGATAAAACGCAAAAACTAAATTGTTCCATCATGCCGCTTGATTACGAGATAACAGAGAAGACCAAAATCGGAATCAAGAAGATTACAGCCTCCATCGCAAAATATTACCGCAACCTGTGGACTCACAATTTTCAAGGTGGTGGCGGTATGGTCAATCTCGACTTCGCTCTCTTTGCTGACGGTTTGCTTTGGGGAGTAATGGGAATAGCATTGCAGCCTCCTGCTTCCGTTGCTGGAGACCAAATGATGCTCATCTACGGTATCACTCCACAGCACGCGTATCTTAGACTTCACAGATTGATGGTAATGCTGAGTATGAGCAAGCCTCTCATTGCTCCATACGTTGCAGCAGATAAGATGAAGAATTACAAGTATATGCAAACTTCTATGATTACCAAGTATCCGGAGAGCAAGGAGATGCGCGGTGTTATGAAGTGCTACAATAAGGATAAGTCGAAGATCGGTTATAAACTCCAGTATCGTGCTGAGCTAACCGACAAAAAGCCTTACGAGATATTGAAAGAATTTCTAAAGAAAGAGAAGCTATGGCAACAGAACAGACAGAAAAACCAAAAATAGACGGTGTTGAGTACCTTGTCGACATGGGCACTGGCATTGTCTTTTCAAAAGTTGAAATATCCATCATCAAGGAGCAGGATAAGAACGCCCGTATTCAGCCAAACGAAATGATGAACCAACTGACTGAGAATATCAAGCATCGTGGTCAGCTGGAGTCCGTTCCGTTCTGCGTGTATTTCAATGGCCGTGTAGAGATCATCAGTGGCCACCATAGGATAAGAGCCGCCAAAGCCGCAGGACTGAAGTTCGTGTACGTCCTGCTTGACTTATCGGGGCTCAACCGTTCCCAAAAGGCTGCAAAGCAACTGGCCCATAATGCCATCGATGGCTACGATGACAAGGACACGCTTCGGGAAATCGCAAAGATGATTACCGATGTTGATGATAAGATTGAGTCTTATGGCGGCAAGGATTTGTTCGAGGAGCCAAAGCTCACCATTGAGAAGTTGCTCGACCCGAAGACGGATTTCGATTGGCAGCAGATGGAGTTCCTTTTCCTGCCCTATCAGGTGAAGGATTTGGAAGCTCTCGTCAAGAAAGCAAGCGGCAGAGACTTCATCGGTGTCGCTTACATCGATCAGTATGAGAAATTGCTCCAGACTCTCGAGAAATTCAAGGAGTTTGAGAACGTAAAGAATATTGGCCAAGCCATCTATATGATGGTGAAATGTGCTGAGGAGAAAATGGCTGACGCAGATTTCGACTCCACGCAAGAGTATGTGCCACTCACGAGAGTGTTCGGTGCCGGTGCAATACCTGTTGAGGATGCTCAGAAAGTGAAAGAGGCTCTTGACAACATGGAGAAAGATGGCATCATTCCTCCGAAGAAACGTTGGTTAGGACTTGTAAAGGCGTTAGAGAAATATGGCAACAACGTATAATCCAAAGACTCATGACCATATTGTGTGGGCACTCGCCGTAGAAGGAAAGACAGACGAGCAGATAGCAGACATCCTTGGAATAACTGTAAGAACGTTCCATAGATGGAAAAAGAAATACAGCTCATTGTTGGACTCGCTGAAAGAGGGAAAATCCGTTGCAGACGCAAAGGTGACAAAGTCCCTCTATAATCGTGCTGTTGGTAATATCGTCATCAAGCATAAGAAGATTATTGTGGAGATGGACGAGAACGGCAATCAGAAACCAGCAAAGGTGGAGACCACTGAGGACCCGATACCGCCAGACACTACGGCTGCTATCTTTTGGCTGAAGAATCGTCGCCCGGACATTTGGCGTGACAGACAAGATGTGAAAGTTGATAGTGATGAATGGGTAAGTGCCCTCCAGTCCATGGTTGACGGATACGAGAAAGATGACCAAAAAGGAAAGGCAGGAGCTGATAAATAAGGCGGTCGAATATTGGAGAAAGGATTGGAATGCGTTTTGTAGAGATGTGCTTGGAGTAAGACTTGATAAAGAGCAGCAAGCCATCGTCGAGTCAGTCCAGAACAATAAGATGACCGCAGTGGCAAGTGGCACAGCAAGAGGTAAGGATTTCGTTGCAGCTTGCTGTGCTTTGTGTTTTCTATACCTCACCCCACGTTTTGAGAACGGAGTGATGGTAGAGAACACCAAGGTTGCTATGACTGCCCCTACGGACCGTCAGGTGAAGAATATTATGACGCCGGAGATCCGCAGACTCATTCGGTCGGCAAAGATACGTTTTCCATTCTCCTGCCCTGGCCGTTTGGTCGGAAACGATATTCGTACCGACTATGAGGAATGGTTCCTCACTGGCTTCAAGGCTGATGATGACAACACCGAGGCGTGGTCGGGTCTCCATGCTTCCAACATTATGTTCGTTGTGACCGAGGCAACGGGTATCTCACAGACCATCTATGACGCTATCGAGGGCAACTTGCAGAACAATTCGAGGTTGCTTCTTGTGTTCAACCCTAACGTTACCATGGGATATGCGGCTAATGCTATGCGCTCCACTCGTTTCAACAAGTTTAGGCTTGACAGTCTGAATGCTGAGAACGTCGTGAAGAAGAAAGTCGTTATCAAGGGCCAGGTGGACTATGAATGGGTAAAGGATAAGGTCGAGACGTGGTGCGAGAAGATAGAGCCGTCAGATTACGATGAGGGGCAAGGAGACTTCAAATGGGAAGGAGGCGTGTATCGTCCGGATGATCTGTTCCGAGTGAAAGTGCGAGGTATGTTCCCGAGAGTATCTGAGGACGTCCTCATCCCATACGAGTGGGTTGAGCTTGCCAACGAGAGGTGGAAAGTGCTTCATGCTCAGAACTTCAAGCCGAGAAAGTCTGCAAGGCTCGGTGTCGATGTTGCTGGTATGGGTCGAGACTCATCCGTTATCTGCCCTCGCTACGGCAACTACATTCCGGAGTTCAAGGTGCACCAATCGGGAGGAAAGGCAGACCACATGCTGGTCGCTGGCATGGTGAGAGTATATCTCTATAATAGCAAGGCGCGTGCTTTCATAGATACCATCGGAGAGGGAGCTGGAGTCTATTCCAGGTTGATAGAGCTTGGCTGCGATAACGCCATCTCTTGTAAGTTCTCTGAGAGCGCAGCCAATCTGCATGACCTCACTGGCCAATACGAGTTTGCTAATATGCGAGCCTATCTCCACTGGAAAATGAGAGAGTGGCTTAACCCGAAGAATAATTTCCAGCCAGCGGTGCCTCCCGATGATCAGTTTATGGAGGAGGTCACGTCCACGAAATGGAAGTTCCAAAGCAATGGCAAGATTATCATAGAGTCCAAGGATGACATAAAGGAGAAGATAAAGCGCTCACCAGATAAGATGGATGCTGTGGCCAACACGTTCTACCCATACTCCACCAATGAGCGTGAGTTACAACAGATAGCGAATGACGCTTTATAATGCAAAAACTTCTAAATTGTTTAGGTCTATTGAGATAATATATTTATCTTTGCAATGTTTCTTATTTACAGTTGGGCGATGCCTTCATTGCTTTTGGCTAACCCACTTGTAGATGGTGTGCTGGTTTGCTTGTGAAAGTAGCCAGCACATTTTTTTGCTCTATGAGTACGAGTTAAACATTGTTTAGGCAAGGAAATAAACGGCTCCCAGTTTGCGTAATACGCTGAATATTACTAACTTTACATACGTAAATAAGAAACATATTAAAGTTAAAAGCAATAGGAGGCTAAGTATGAAAACAGATTTAGTTATCGAGAAGTTCTGCGATCTTATGATTGAGCGCATGAAAGCTGTAGGCACAGACTGGAAGCAGCCTTGGGTGACATCATCATTCGGCGGCTCTCCGATGAACATAAACGGTGGTCACTATTCGGGCATGAACGATTTCTTCCTGCTGGTGAACACGATGATGAATAAGTTTGAGTTGCCGGTGTATGCTACCATCAAGCAAATCAACAAGTTGGGTGGCCGTGTGAACAAAGGCTCCAAGTCGTTCCCCGTAGTGTTTTGGAAAGCGAGCTACAAGAACGAGGATGGTAAGCGAGTTGACGAGGAAGACTATGAGGCTATGGGAAGAGACGAGCAGAAGAAGTACAGCTATTCTCCGTTCCTTAAGAGCTATCTCGTGTTCAATCTCGACCAGACCAATTTGGCAGAGGTTGCGCCAAAGAAAGTGGAGAAGCTGAAAGGACAGTTCACCAAGCGTGAGATAGCCAAGGACACCTTCGGAATGTATGAGAACGCTGAAATCGATGATATGCTGGCGATGCAGCGTTGGTACTGCCCGATCAAGTATCAGGAGTTGTCTGACGAGGCGTATTACAAGTGCCGTTCATTCGAGATTGTGGTCCCGATGAAGACTCAGTTCAAGGTCGGAGATACAGAGCAGGAGGTTTACCTGTCCGGTCAGAGGTTCTACGATACGCTCATCCACGAGATGGCTCACAGCACTGGCCATGAGAGTTTGCTGAAAAGAATCGGAGGTGGCAAGTATTCGCAAGCAGAGTACGCAAAGGAAGAGCTCGTGGCAGAGCTTACTGCAGCACTTTGTGGATCAGTGTTAGGCTTCGACGCTTGCATCAGAGACGATAACGCCAAGTATCTTGAAGGCTGGTGCAAGGTTCTGAAGAAAGAGCCTAACTTCATCGTATCGGTAATGTCGGACGTTTCCAAGGCATCCAAGCTGATACTCGAGAAGATTGGAGTTGGTGTTGAAGTTAAGCAGGAAGCATAATGGAGACAAAGACTTCAAAGGCGGTAGCTTATATGAGAAGTGGGGAGTGGCAAAAAGCCCTCTCCATCTTCAAGACGTTTAGGATAGGGTTCACGAATGAGGAACGCAGATCCATACAGATTGCGAGCGAGGTGCTGAATGGAAATGGAGACTTCTATCATCAGATAGGTATCGATACCAGGCTGGAATTGGAAAAGGCAAAGACCTTGCTTCTTGAACGCTATCCACGTTAAGTTTCTTTAGTTTTTAGAATGAAAAATAATTGGGTGTCTGTTTGCGCAACCAAGTGAAAATCACTACCTTTACATATGTAAACAAGAAACAAATTAATCATCTTAAAGGTTAGAAGCAATGGAAAAAGCTAAGGAAATCGAGTTGTTGAAGTCGTTGAAGTCTGACAGCTATTTGGTAGACGAGTTTGGAACTGAGACCATCGATACGATGTGCGAGAATATCAAGAATGACATCCCGGTGATGTTGGGAACGCCCTACATGAAGGCTATGGAAGATAAGAAAGCGGCCCTCAACAAGAAGGTGGCTAAGCTGGAGTCAGATATTGAAGCTCTCGCAGCAGATTACCAGAACCAAAAGCGTGAGTTCGCTGAGCAAGTCCTCGTAGCTCATCACAAAGGGAACCTCGATGCTGTGATCGAGCAGGAGTTTGATTACGCTTTCATCATCAAGACGAAGCGGGCTAACGGTATCGCTCTCTCAGACGAGGAGATAGACTGGATGGTAAACAAGCTGTAAGATATAGGGCGAGTGCGGTTGAAGCCGCCACCTGTGGTTGCGAGTACCACACGCCCACAAACGCATCATTAGCGTCAGGTAGAGTTATCCGCATTTTCGGTTGAGCCTTTGAAGTTGCTCTCTACCTCAGAAACAAAAAAGGAACTTGAAAGAGTGAGGGTTTCCTGGTTGTCCCTATCAAGCGGCACTGGCACGGCGAAATGTGTAAGAAATATGGCCCACTACCATAAATGTGAGATTCGGGTGTTACCGATGTAAAATAAGGAAACACGTTGAGGGCTAACGTTAAGACTGGGCGGCACACCGAGAACCCGTTGGGCGACAACGCTAAGCGCATTTTTCCTTTCCTCCAGTTGCAGGAAAGGTTGAAAAATGAGTTAAGTTTTTTTAGCTTTTAGAGAAGGAAATAAAAGCCCAAAAGATTGCGTAACTCAGTGAAATTCAGTACCTTTACATATGTAAATAAGAAACATCAATAAAGCGTATGACTAAGAAAGGATTAGTAGCTGTAGAGGAGAAGTATTACACTTCCTGCAAGCAGATGTGTGTGGATTCCATAACCAGTCAGAAGGTTAAGAGTCCGGAGACGTATCAGAAAATTATCGACTCTCTGAATGGATTATCTGAGGATGAGGTGAAGCAATATGCCATCACCCTAAAGATGACTCCAGCCGAGGTAAAGGCTATGAACAATGGCACCATTAAGGCTCTCGAGGAAGTCCTTAATACTTACTCGGAATACTTCTTGAAGTGTACAAAGGACACAATCGAGAAACAGAAAGCGGCTGAGGAAGCTAAGTATAAGGCTGAGCAGGCTGAGAAAGAAGCTAACCGAAAGAAGAATCCGGTGTACTACATAGGCAATGGCGGTGGTGGAGATTGCTTTGATTACCTCGGCTGGGACTCCATCTGCCATCGGTTGGTAAAGGTGTTCGTTGATTGGGATAGCGGTCATGGAAACGAGATGCTCCCATGTTGGGAGAATAACGACATCAGTAAGATGCCGGACAGTTGTGCTGAGGACTTTAAGAAGTTTTCGGCTGAGTATTTCTCCAAGAACGTGTCTTGTCCGTCGATGTTCTTTGGTAAGTTCGACTGCAAGGTTTCCATCCCTTGTAAGGTGACCACTGGCCGTAAGTTCCGTGGCGAGGGCAACCTGGTAGGCTACAAGCAGAAGAATTTCAGAGATTGGAGTGGCTACGTCCACACCAGTAAGACAGCTCTCATTGAAGACAAGGATGGCAATGTGCAGGAGGCAGTCTTTGAGAGAGTGGAGATCTCTACCGATACTGAGACCGAGATAGTGAAGCGAGGAATCATGAATATGACTGTTGGTCAGATAGCACGGACCTATGGAACCTATCTGTGGCATTTCGGAAAGTATAAGGATATGGCCTACCCCTCCATCATAGAGGCGGCTTTCAAGTATTTGTACGAGGAATAACTGGACATCAAAGCATAAGGACTATGGAAGAAGAAAAAGTAATCAAAGTGTGGTGCAGAGGCTCAAAGGAAAACCCCGACGGAGTTTTGAAGGCTCTGCAGGACGAGGGATTGGTGCTGACTAAGGGCGGTATCCTTGACTATGACAGAAGACCGTTCGCCAACCCGAGCAATATCTTTCGTTCGATGAATGATGCCTACGGGCACCCGAACCATATTGGCTACCATCCGGACTATGAGCTGGAGACGAACCTTATCATCCGTGGAGTCACAAAAGGGTGGCGGCAGGTGAAACCGATTGCTGTTGATAAGCTCGACAGAGAGAAGGATGCTATGAGGAAGTACATTATGTTCACGTTCAACTCTCCGTCTTACTGGATAGACAAGGTGTTTGCAGGCACTGGATTGGAACATCACCTTTGGCAGAAGTTCGAGACGTGCGGACGTGACTTCAATGTGTTTTTCACTGAGCTTGACAGAGGGCTCCAGAACAAAATGCTGACATGGATAATGGAGAATTATAGAGGTTAGCTCCATCAGTCGAAAATAGTTTTTTCTGCAGAGGCAGTTTCTTATTTACTTTTGAAGGCAAAAGTTAGTAGAAAGTGCAAAATGTTTCGTTGGCGGCAAAAAAGTTGCTAAAAACATTTGTCTTTCAAATACTTTTGCCTATCTTTGTGCAAAATAAAAAGCATAAAGATGGAAGATATTAATGATATTCTTAGCTTAGATAGGTCGATTATTGACCGCATTAGCTCACTGAAAGAAAAATCCGTAACCGTTCCGTCATGGTCGGTGCTATTGCAGGACTACGAGCCGAAGTTTCATCACATTCTTACTGATAAGCAAAGGCTGGAGGATAAGATCAGAAGCGATGGAGTCAAAGAGCCATCGGCAAGAATAACCGTAGGTTTGGAGAAACTTATCTCCAAGCGTATTACTGAGTTCACGTTTTCCATACCAGTCAAGCGAGTGTATTCAAACATTGACGGTAATGAGACCCGCCAGCAGATTGCCGCAGCTATCGAGAAGATTTATAAGTATGCTCATATCGACAGCGAGAACATCAAGCGTGGGCTTGCTTACTATGCGTCTTGCGAGATATTCACCTTGTGGTATGTCGTGGAGAAGCCCAATGACCTCTATGGCTTTCCGTCGATGTATAAGCTGAAGTGCAAGACTTTCTCTCCCATGGACGGCGTGAAGCTGTATCCGTTGCTTGACGAGCTTGGCGATATGATAGGAATGTCCTATGAGTACAAGCGTAAGGTTAAGGACACAGAGTACACATTCTTCGAGACGTTCTCTGAGAACAAGCATTTCAAGTGGAAGAATGATGGAAACGAGGGTGGATGGGTCGATGAGACTCCGGAAGGAGGTGAGGACATCATCATTTTGAAGATTCCAGGTGTGTATAATTGGCGCCCTCGGCCAGTCTATGATGGCCTTTCTGTGTTGCGTGAGGAGATTGAATATGGCTTATCGAGAGAGAGCAATATCTTGGCGTATAACGCTTCGCCTATCCTTGCTGTTACTGGAGCATTGCAGGGCAACGAGAAGAAAGGCGAGACAAAGCGTGTTTGGCAGCTCTCCAATGGCGGTAAGATTGAGTACGTTTCTTGGAATCAGGCGATAGATGCTTTGAAGTACCAGGTTGATACGCTGTTGAAGCTGTTTTTCATGCAGTCGCAAATGCCGGACATCAGTTTCGAGAATATGAAAGCGCTCGGCAATATCGGTTACGATGCGAGAATGACCATGCTGATGGATGCCCATCTGAGAATCGGTGATGAGTCGGGTCCATGGCTTGAGTTCTTTGAGCGAGAGAATAATGTTGTCAAGGCGTTTTTGAAAGTGATGAATGTGAAGTGGGCTAAGGAGGTCGATAACGTGGATATCGAGAACGTCATCACTCCATTCATTCAGAACGATAAAAAAAGACGCATCGAAACGTTGACTGCCGGCAATGGCGGTAAGGCTGTTATGAGTCAGCTTGACTCCATCAAGGCATTTGGAGAAAGCGATGATCCGGAAGAGACGCTGAAGCAAATTCAGCAAGAGGAGGCGTCGTCCACTGCTACGAGAATGAATAACGTCTTTGATGAAGGAGCCGAGTAGTATGGACGTTTCAGAGATTAGAGACAAGAAATTCCTGCTGGAGAAAAGTATTTCCGAACAGCTCCATCAGTTTGAGGACGAGACTGGATTACCTGTCTCGTCCATCGAGTTTGTCCGTAGAGAGTGCACAAACGAGTTCGGAATGGTCGTGAGTATTTGTTACGCAGTAGAATCAAAGGTAGAGATATGATCAAGAAATTAGGTTATCTCCTTATCAAAGCAGGAGAGCGCATTTTGGGCGAGGAAAAGGCACTGTACGGCTACGATGTTAAGAAAGTTGGCATTGGCCTTACTTATACTAAGAAAGACCGTAAAAAGTGGCAAAAGGAGTATAAAATGTCTCAACGGGTAGCAAATAAAGCTATCCTAAAAGACACCAAGAACCGCGTCGCCCTGGCAATATTCAGAGCGCTGAAATCTCATATCGAGTACAAGGTAAGACGCTCAGGCGATGTTACCGTTGTCGAGGGTAGCTTAAATATGTATATCCATGGTGACGAAAAGACGGAAGGCAAGTAGCCCTCAGCCCAAACATTTCGGGCATTGTCGTGATTGCGAGAATGCCTACGACTATCACTCCATGAGTCTCAAAGGAGAGCCGATTTTATGTCGGTGCAAGTTTGCTGAATACTGCAAGCTGCTTTCCATGGATGGTTGCTCAGACAAATTCAAATTGAGAAGAAATGGCCAAACCCAGAACACCTAACCAGCAAAAGGCATACGCTGCGCTACGGAGTAGGATAAACAAATACTCCATCATGGTGCAGCAAATTTACGATATGCTGAATTTGGAAGCGTCGCAAATCGCTCTAAGGACTGATTACGATGGGTCCCAAGCCACGCCGTTTTCGTTCTCGAATTATCCTCAGACCGCAGACGCTGTGAATAAGCTGAGAAGTGCGTTTGTCAGCAATATCCGAGCCGTCATATACACTGGCACATCGCAGGAATGGAAGGAGAGCAACTTGCTCCAAGACCTGCTTGTGAATAAGATGCTGAAGTATTATGGCAGTAAGGCCGGAGGCAAGAAGCATAAGGTCTATTACGACCCGAACAGCGACGCGCTGAAAGCATTCCAAAGAAGGAGGGATAAAGGAATGAACCTCTCTGAAAAACTTTGGAAGCAGTCAGGCGAGTATAAGACTGAGCTTGAAAATGCTTTGTCGAGTGGCATTGAGAAAGGAATTAGTGCTGTTACCCTCAGTAAGCGTCTGAGCAAATATCTTCAGAACTTCGAGAGTCTTAAGAAAGACTATAAGGAGAAGTATGGCAAGGCAACCGATTGCCATAACTGTGAGTATAACTCCATCCGACTTGCCCGGACGGAGATCAATATGGCTTACAGAACAGCAGAGCAGGAGCGTTGGAAGAAACTGGATTTTGTGGTAGGTTACCGCATAAAGCTCAGCAAGTCCCATCCTCGGCAGGACATCTGTGACGACCTGCAAGGCGTTTACCCGAAAGATTTCAAGTTCACGGGTTGGCACCCTAATTGCTTTTGTTACTGCATCCCAGTGCTCAAAACGGAAGAAGAGTTTTGGAGTGATAGCACTACAAGCGTCAACGCTCCCAAAGGCTATCCAAGGAGGTTTTCCCAATGGCTGGTCAAAAACGAGGATACTATCAAAGCCTCGGAGAGAAAGGGCACCCTCCCATATTTCCTTAGAGACAACAAGAAGGTGTATAAGGAAGAGATGGAGAAGGAGAAAGCGAGAACGTTCCTTGTGTCGAAAGAGCTTGTTGAGGAGCTTCATTCGCTCAACTTCAACCGATTTGATGCTGATAGGTATAACCATTCAGCTATGAAAGGCTTCAACCTCAAAGGCTTCGATGAGAGTATGGAGAAGATTGGAGACAAGCACGAGATTTATTGGAGTGGAAAGACCATTTCGTTCTTGGATAACGGTTCAGTCTCCATGAATTATAAAGGGCTGAGTTCTGATGACGAAGACGTTGAACTGAACAGAGTCTTTTTTAAGGAGGGTAATCGCATTATTGTCGACCACGCGTTGTTTGACCTCCCAGAGGAACTGCAGGGGAAGGGAATTTCAAAAGCCATCTTCAGAAGCCTGTTCTCTGAGTATGAGAATATGGGTGTTGATGAAGTAAGGGTGAAAGCCAATATCGATGTCGGAGGCTATTGCTGGGCCAAATATGGTTTCTGTGCTAAGACCTCGGAGATACAAGACCTCGCCAAAATGCGTTATGATGACAAAGTGATAACAAAGGAGCAATACAATATCGTCACCTCCAGGCTGAAAAAGATGGGTGATGTTACTCCGATGAATTACATTGCATCTTTGGACTTTGGAAAGGAAATGCTTCTTGGAACTCACTGGAACGGCTTTCTGCGGCTTAATGATCTGCCCCAGTTGAATTATCTCCACGATTATGTTGGATTATCCGAAGTAGATTAGTATCTTTGCATTATGGAACACGAATTGAAGGAAGAACTGACCACGAAGATGCATTCCGAATTCACGGTTAGTGCAGAAACAGAGATTAAGCATCGTGCAGGATGTGTTTGGGGAATGCTTTATCGTGAGAAGATGACGAACGACAAGACTCAGCTCTCATACGAGTGCAAGCTGTACGGAATATCCGTAGAGCAAGCTATGAAGTACAAAGCGTTTTGGCTGAGTAAGTACAAGTAAGAGAATGGCATTCAAGCAGAGACTTGGGTGCCATTTCTCGTTAAGTTTCTTTAGTTCTCGAGAAAGAAAATAATCGGCACTTTGTTTGCATAAATCGGTGAAAATAACTACCTTTACACTTGTAAATAAGAAACATTATAAACACCAAAAGCAATGGAAAAGGAAGTGAAAATCGTCAGAACAGTCTCCCACCTCAATAACGAGGCTAAGAAGATGGAGGAGACAGAGGTATCGGTCGTCAAGTCTTTCGGAACTGTGAGAGACGCTATTGATTACCTTATGAGCGTTGGCCACAGAGCCTTTGTTAAGGGCCTCGGCAAAATCATCTATCGTAGCGATAAGAATTACGGGATTTGCAGCGTATCGTTCAAGAAGAGCGAGACGGTTGCTATGAAGTTCGAGATGGATTATCCTTGGAAGTAGTAAATAAGAAACGCATAAAGTTAAAAGCAATGGAAACAAAAGAGTTACTGCAAATCAAGCAGACCAGTTCCGACTCTATGGCCAACAAGCTGTTCGCGTTCATAGACGCTGGTCAGTACATCAACAGCCGTAAGGTAAAGCAGCAGATCCGTTCCCTCAATAAGCGAATGAACACCGTCAAGTGCGGTGCAGAATTGTTCGCTAAGGACCTGGCAGAGGTTGAGAAGGTAGAAAGAGTAATCGCAAAACTCAACGGCCAGAAAGACGGAATCGAGAGAGCTATGAAGTATGCAGAAACAAAGAACCGTTTAATCTGTTTGTAAGCTATGGGAGAGTACGCAATTAGAAAGAGTGACAGACAGCGTGTCAAGATAGGCAGCTGCGAGAGTATGTATTACTGCCGTTATGAGCAGTTGATGGACATCCTTTACAATGGAAGTCCTCTGAATTGCTATTGGCGCATCTCTACGCCGGACGAGGACGGAATAGAGGTTGGAGACTTCACCACTCCGAGTCCTATAGGTCAGAGTGAGTTCATCCCCAATATGCTCCGTGTCAACGTCTACAAGCTGAAAGCTGAGGATATAGAAGACATGATGAAGTGTGGCACCATGCAGCTAAAAAGCGAAGAAATGGGATTGCTTGTTAACGTCCGTTGCCCTCACGGCCTTCCGCTTGATAAGCAATTCGGTAAGCCAAGCGAGAAGGGATTTTTGGTGAACTATGGCTATAATGGTCTGAGAGACACCCTCTATGTGTGCGGAGTCAAGAACACCGAGACCGAGTTGAAGGTGCTCATTGAGTGCAGGTGCTGTGGTGAGATGTGGAGTTTCTCATTCCAGGACGCTGAGCCATTGATTAGCTCTCTTTGGCTGAAGCTGAGACTGCTCCACCAATGCTCCGAGTACCATTATGAGCATAGCTCCGAGAAAGCCAACATGGTCGTTGACGCTATGAAGCGGAATGGCGGTCGTATCTCCATCAGTGAGACGGTGAGCCGGACATGGATTGTCAAATCTGACGGCTATACGATGGTAAGCGGGAAGTGGGAGCTGTGTCGTGACGTCTTCATCCACAATCTACCGAGGAAGGAGGATATCAAGGTGTTCGATGGATCAGAGGAGTCGATAACGGCAGCGTGGTGCTATGATATGCTGATGCGGTACGATGAGGACTATTGCTCCAAGGAGCTGGAGAGAATAGCCAAGTACAAGCAGGAGCACAATTTCGATTAGGCAATTTTTCATTGCTCATATATGTTTCTTAGGGGCTGGCGGTTTCCATACCGTCGGCTCCTTTTTCGTTATGCGTAGCGCAGAATGTATAACGATTGTTAAATCTTCATTAAAGTATTTGTCTTTCAAATATATTTCGTATTTTTGCGATGCGTAGTAAGACGTGCGCAACAGAACTTAGTTGAAACATTGCTCTTGCTATATGGTTCTGAGAAAGTCTGTTCGCATACGACTGCGATAACTCACATTAAACTATAATAGTAATGAACAAACATTTTCAAAAAGTTCTGAAGAAGCTGAAAACGAGTAAGGATGTAAAGGCGCTCGGTTTCAGTCGTAGTGAGATTAAGGGTATCGCTGCTAAGATTGCCGATAACCTTGATGTCGAAGATAATGCCTCCGACGAGGACGTTGACGGTGCCATTGATGAAGCCATCGAAAAGGCAACGGAACTCCTCAAGTACGGACAGATTTCCGCACAGCGTACTATTGCCAAGTATCGGCAAGAGCACGACCAAGACGAAGACGACGATGATGACGATGAGCCGGACGACTCCGCTAACGGTGATGACGATCCCGATGGCGATGAAGGAAAGGCAGGCCGTAAGAAGAATGGTCAGCAACGTCGCGCCAAATCCAAGAAGGAAAATGATGATGACAAGGACGCTACTCCGGCGTGGGCAAAGAGTTTGGCTGATTCTGTGAATAAGCTGAGCGATGAGGTTTCCAGACTGAAGCAGGGAAATGTCTCGAATGGCCGCAGAGCCAAACTGCAAGCCATCCTCAAAGACACCGGTAAATTCGGCGAGAGACGATTGAGAGAGTTTGACAGAATTGCCAGCACTTTCAAGTCTGAAGACGATTTCCAGGACTATCTTGACGAGGTGACCGAGGATTTGGAGTCGTACAATCAGGAGCGAGCAGATGCTGGTCTGAAGAAGCTCGGACCTTCCGAGGCAGGAACGGCTGGCACCCACAAGAAAGATGACTCCGATGGGGACGACAAACCCAAACAGTTAACTGATAAGGAACTTGACGATTTGGCCGATCAGTTCTAAACCATCTTAAAAGACAACAAAAATGAGTGTAGTAGATGTTGGTACAAAGGCGGCATTTGGCTTCGGTAACGACCCTGTGGTTATCCGCCATTATACCGCAGGCATCAAAGGTGGCAAAGTGCTCAATGTTGATAATTACAAGCAGGAGTTTATCCGCGCCGGCCATGTGATTATCAAGAACACTACCACTGGGGAGTATCTGCCCATGCCAGTGAATGAGGCTGGCGACGCGTATGAGTCGCTGCCGGAGAATTGTGTATATGTAGGCGTTGCGGTAAGCACTGTGCCCACCGCTGAGCCTTTCGTAGCTATCATGTATGCTGGCGAAGTGAATGACGTAGCAAGCCCTTACGCTGTAGATTCCATCAAGGACGCTATCGTGAAGGCCGTACCTACGCTTCGTTTCGACCATGACGAGTAACCGCTTCAATCTTCAATTAGGTAATTATGAATGAATCTTTGTTTTTGAAATGGGTCGCTTCGTTTTTCCCTCTGTTGACCACTCTCATTGAGAAAATCAACGGAAAGAGAAACGGCACGCTGACCTATCTGCATAAGGATACAACTATCCTTAAGAAAGTGTTTTCTCCGGACAACAAGTGGGAGTCCACAAGTGTGAACACTACCTACGTATCTGCAGATTTCGTAGCCATGGACTCCGAGTTGCCCATCAAGTCTCGTGACAGCATTGCTTCGGCTAATGGCAAGCTGCCTAAGTCTGCCATCTCCAAGAAGCTGAAAGAGTCTGATATTACTCAGCTCAACATCATGGAGAAGCAGGGAGGCAACGCAGCCCGTATCCGAAAGAAACTTGCTGACGACCCTGTGGCTTGTAATGTCGGTCTCGACGAGCTCATGGAGTATTCGTTCCTCTTTGGTCTCTGCGAGGGCTATGTCGCAATGCCGGATGCTGATAAGGAAGGCAGTCTGATGCGCCTTAACTATGGCTACCTTGCTGCAAACACCTTTGGCGCAACTACAAAGGGTGTTATCTCTCTCTCCGATATCAAGCATGTTATTTCCACTGCCGACTCTCGTGACCAGAACACCGTCATCAAGGTTTGGATTTCCAAGACTACCTATGATGCACTGCGTCTGACACGTGAGGCTCGTGAGCTCGTTGCAGGTTATAATGGTCAGTCCTACACTGAGGACACCACGCTGCCGGTTCCTACAGCAAAGCGTTTCAATGAGGCATTCACCGATGACACTGGTGCAACGTTCCAGGTAATCAACCGTACCGTTCTGTTCGAGAAGAATGGCAAGAAGACCTCTAAGAAGCCTTGGAACAACAACCGTATCATCTTCGAGTGCAATGAGCAGGTTGGCTCCTTCGTTTATGGTCAGCTTGCTGAGGCTACCAATCACGTCGATGGCGTGACCTACAGCCTTATTGACGACTATAAGCTGATTTCTGAGTACTCTCTGACCAATCCTCTCCGTGAGGTTACTGGCGGTCAGGCTTTGGCAGCACCTGTCATCGAAGACGTTGACCAGGTGTATGTGCTTGACCTCACTCTCTCTGAGGAGGTTGACGAGACTGCTGAGAAGGCTGATACTTCCGACACCTATATCACGGTATGGGGCAAGAAGTACACAAAGGCTGACGTGATCAAGCAGCTTGCTGCCATTACTGGCAACCGTGTTGCTTCTAACATTGGCGATAATACGCTGATTAGTAAGATTAACGAACTGAGCGAGGAGGATGAGGAAACTCTGAAGAATGCCCTCACTCCAGCATCCTAAACGTAACAGAGAATGAAGACAGTATTGCAAGCACTGAGAGACGAGGTTCATTATCCTATCCCAGTAGGGTATATTGAGAACATCCTCATCAAACGAGAACTTGATGGCACCAAGGACGTCGATAAGCCTACCATGGATAGCGATGCCTACAAGGGTGCTGTTGCGGACTGTCTTTATTCTCTCGTGGGAGCGATTCAGTTTTCCGAGTCGGACAAGAGCATTGGAACGCTCACGGACGAGCAAAGAAAGCTGATACTGAAGAGAGCTAACAAACTATACGGTGAGATTGGCGAGCCTACGTTTGACGATGGTGAGCCGACGGTAACAATACTCGATTAATATGGCTGTCTTGGATTTTGCGCCACACCTCCTATCCTATTGCATCAGCAGCAAAGGCTATACCGATGAAAACGGTGACTACCACAAAGGCGGTACCGAATGGGTAGATAACTACTGCAGGTGCGATGTGGTTCCATCGGGCAAGGAGAATGTGATAACGTATGACGATGGAACGTCAGGCTATTACGAGTACACCGTGTATAATCTCCCTCCAGACTGCCGTGAGTTCAAGCGAGGCGATAAGATAAAAATTGCTTTCTTTGGCTCAGACGAGAAGGAGTTTGAGGTTAAGGGATTTCACCGTTACCAGCATCAATGTAAAATTTGGATCTGATGGAGATAAAGATGGTAACTCCGAAAGAGGCAGTAGATGCTTTCTTAAAGACTGCTGCACGTATTCTCAATGACGAGATTTTCAGTGCCTTGGCTTATATGGGAGAGACCTCTTTGAACAAAATCAGAGATAGAAGTAGCGAAGAGAGCTGGATAGACCACACCGGAAATCTCCGTAGCTCCGTAGGTTATTCCATCTACAATCACGGCAAGGCGCTCATGCAGTCTGCCTTTGCTGTAGTTAAGGAAGGTTCTAAAGGACAGAGTGAGGGTAGAAAGATGGTCGAGGAGTTAGCCTCCAAGTATTCCAACACCTATGCGTTGGTGGTGGTCGCTGCCATGAGTTATGCAGATTACGTTGAGGCTCTTAAAAACAAAGATGTGCTTGCATCGACTGAAACCTGGGCAAGGGGGAAAGTTGATGAGTATATCCAAAAAGCCGTAGATAAGGCAACGAAAAAGATAAATTCCATCCAGATATGAAAACCGAGTACGCGATAAAAACGGATATCTACAACTACTTGATGAAGTCCGAGCTGGTCAATGAGGTTACTGGCTTGCTGAAGAAGACGAGCAGGCCCAAGAACTCGACCAAGGAGGACATCATCATCTCAGTGCTATCCAACGTGAACGGACAAAATCAAGAAGCCGTTGTAAACGTGAATATCTACGTTGAGGACAATATTATCGATGGGCAGGCGGAAGAAGATTCTGCAAGAATTGGTGAGCTGTCTGAACTTGCTTCCTCCATACTGGAGTCATTCACTGTAGGAGGGGCGGTAGTCTATCTCGAGCAACAGAAAGTCTATGAGGCTGAGGGTATCGATTGGCACGTCATAAACAACAGACTGAATTACAAAATTAATAACGAATAGAATTATGATACTATCTTGGGGTAAACCAACTATTGTGGTTGCTGCTGTTGCCGACACTGGCGCAGTGACCGTAGGTACATTTCCTACTCCCGTAGAGGATTCTTCTGAGCTGTCGACCGAAA
Source organism: uncultured Prevotella sp. (assembly GCA_900322035.1). Classification (GTDB taxonomy): domain Bacteria; phylum Bacteroidota; class Bacteroidia; order Bacteroidales; family Bacteroidaceae; genus Prevotella. The sequence continues at coordinate 42,361 of ONYL01000006.1, read as the reverse complement.
AGGGAGATAAGGTAGAAGCCAACATTGAGGGTGGAGCTGCTGAGGCTGTCCGTTACAAGGATAGCAAATATACGTTCAAATGCAGCGTTCGTCAGGGTGCCGGCCGTACAATGCCTATTGCAGGTACTAACGGTGTCGTGCCTGGCGAGTATTCTGTAACGCTGACTCCGGAAGACAAGCGTGCTCCCGGCTTTACCATGGCGCGTGCCGTATGCTCGTATGAGGATACCTACACGGCAGCAGATGGTCTCATCCGCGTCTATACCTTCGATTCACTCGACAATGATGGCAAGGATCAGGTGAGCATCACCGCAGGAACAACAACAAGTGGATCGTAAGGACGTATCGTAGCGTGCTGTTTATCCATATATATTCACCCTTTGCAGGTTTCGGGTCCCAAACAAACCTGCAATTGGAGAGTAAACCACAGAGGATGTGGGCTGGATTGCTAAACCAAGGGTCCGGACAACGGATGTGTTTCGAGTACACTGCTCTCCGCTATCACAATAGCAAGTCCTATGGATAAAACGTTGAACAAAGACTTAGAAAAGGATTTAGCCGATGCCATTATAGACAGACCGTATGGTTTCACTTGTGGTAATCGGCATTTTTATTTATATCCCGTGACGCTTGGTAAAATGTTCCTATTGGGACGATTGATAAAGAGCCTCGGGATAAACGAAGACATCCTAAAAACCAACCCCTATTTGGAAGCAATACGATTAGTAAAGGAGAATAGGGAGCAGGTAGTCCGCATCATCACCTATCACACAATAAGGACCAAAGCAAAGATTTTCGACTATGAGTACGTAGAGGCAAGAAACAAGTACCTGTCAGAGCATTGCGACGACGAGGACTTGGAGACATTGCTCATCACCGTCCTCACCTCCGATAAGACTGAGGCGTTTATGCACCATCTGAAGTTAGACAAGGAGCAAGAGCGTATGAATAGCGTGATGAAAGTGAAAAGCTCCAAGAACGTCTATGTGTTTGGCGGGTTATCCATCTACGGCAGTCTCATTGATGCAGCGTGTTCAAAGTACCACTGGACGTTCGATTACGTGGTGTGGGAGATCAGTTACACCAACCTAAAACTGTTGTTGGCCGATGCAACGAAGGACATTTGTCTCTCAGACGACGAGAGAAAGCGTTGCAGTGTCACTAATGACCGTGATAGGTTATCTGCTGATGACCCGAGAAATTGGGAGAAGATAAAGGCTGAGTTCGAGAAGGAGAGCAAATAATTGAGCAAAAAAGCGTTGCCTGTCACTCCCTAAAAAGAATACCTTGAAAATCAGCCACTACGAGGCGGCTGTAACAATTCAGAATTATTTTAACACGATTCGGGTAAATTCCCGAGAAAACGCCTATAAATGGCATAAAAAGATAAGACAGAAATGGCAGGAATAAAATTCGATATAACCGGAGACAATCAGAATTTCCTCTCTGCGCTACGTGGAGCGGAGAATGGAGTCCGCAGTACCGCTAAGACTGTTGAGAGCGCAGGTGGAGATATTGAGAGCGCATTCAACCGTATTAAGATAGCCGCTTCCACTGCTTTCGCTGGTTTCTCTGCCACCCAGGTAGTGAAGACGATAGCTGAGACACGTGGAGAGTTTCAGCAGTTGGAGGTGGCTTTCAACACCATGTTAGGTTCAGCCACGAAAGGAAAGAAGATGATGCAGCAGTCAACGATGCTCGCCGCTACCACTCCATTCGATTTGAAAGGTGTGGCTGGAGGAGCGAAGCAACTTCTTGCTTATGGAATGAGCGCTGATAAGGTTATCGATACTCTGAGAAGACTGGGAGACGTAGCAGCAGGCCTTTCTATTCCTCTTGGCGATATTGTTTACCTTTACGGCACCACGATGGCGCAGGGTCGTATGTACACGCAAGACCTAAACCAGTTCACCGGCCGAGGCATTCCTATGATAAGTGAGCTTGCAAAGCAGTTTGGTGTTGCTGAGAGTCAGGTGAAAGACCTCGTTGAGCAAGGCAAGGTCGGTTTCCCACAAGTCCAGAAGGTCATCGAGGACTTGACAAATGAGGGCGGTAAGTTCGGCGGACTGATGGAAGCTCAGTCTCACACCATTACGGGTCAGATCTCGAACATCGAGGACAGCATTGATATGATGTTCAACGATATTGGTCAACAGAACGAGGGCATAATCAACGACGTGCTCTCTCTGACCTCTACGGCTGTTGACCATTGGCAGCAGATAGCGCAAGCCATCGGTACCGTCATCACTGCCTACGGACTGTATAAGGGAACGCTCCTCGCCACCATAGCGATAGAGAAGTCGAGACAGAAGCTCACCTATTCTAAGGAGCTGGAGATATTAGAGAATGAGATTGCTGCAACCAAATCCCTCTATACGGCAAAGGGCGCATTGAAAAACGCAGACCTTGCGGAGATGGTAGCAAAGAAGCAACTCACCCAAGCACAAGCCGAGGAAATTGCTCAGAAGCGTGAGGAACTGGCTCTCGCCAAGCAGGATGCCAACTATACTCAGATGAAAGAGCAGCTTGACGCTCAGACTGCAGCCCTCGAAGCACTCCAGCCAGTGAAGCAGCAGGTCATCAACGCTGATCTGCAAGAAGCCGTTGCTGAAGGAACCCTCACGCAAGCTCAAGCTGCCGAGATAGCTACCAAGCGTGAAGCCCTTGCAGCATTGCAGCAAGAAGCCGAGGCGCGTGTTGCTAACCTCCAAGCAAAGGCGCAGGAAGCACAAGCAACCTATGATGCTGCCGTACAGAACCAAGCTGCAGCCTCCATGGACTTAGAGAACGCCCAGGCAAAGGTCGAAGCCGCAAAGGAAGCGCTCGACTCAGCCCTTGAAGCTGGAGACGCTGACGCTCAGTCTGCAGCCCATACTCAGTTGAAGACCGCGTGCGATGAAGAAAACGCTGCAGCCGAGAGACTGAAAGCAGCATCTTCCGACGTCTCCACTGCGTCTACTGAGATGAATACCACGGCTGAGGCTGCCAACTCAGCACAGAACGAGCTTAACGCTGTAACGAAAGGAACCAATGCCACCGTTACTGGCACAAAGACCGTAGCTGAGCAGGCTAACACAGCAGCTACCGGCGCTAATACCATAATGATGAGGCTGAACATGATTCAGACGCAAGCCGCAACCATCGTGCAAGGTCTCTTTGCAGCAGCCGTTAACACTGTGCGAGCCGCATGGGAGGGACTAAAGGTAGCTATGGCGACCAACCCGATTGGTGCCATCCTCACAGGATTGACCGTAGCGATTAGCTTGTTTATGTCCTTTGCCGATAGTGAGGATGAAGCCACTGACGCTAACCAACGATTCGGAGATAGTATGACTAAGGCGTCTGCGAACGTAACCTCCCTCTATGCCGTGTTGGAAAGCTCCAGCGCAACCTCTAAGGTCCACAAGGATGCTCTCGAACAACTGACACAGACTGCGCAGGAGTATGGCTTGAAGCTCGACGACGAGAAAGACAAGACCTCTCAGCTCATTGAGAAGAAGCAGGAGCTCATCGGACTCATCAAGGAAGAAGCAGTGGAGCGTCAGAAAGCCAACGATATTCAGTCTGCCACCGATTCTTACGAGAAGCAGGTAGAGGACATTAAGAATGACATCAAGGACAGCCTCTCCGACGACTTCAGTGATATTCAGAAGAACCAGCTCGTGAACCTTATCTCAGACGAGGATATCGAGAACTTGAAGAATAAGCTGGAGGCGATGAACAAAGCCACCGCAGAATCCGTAGAGAAGACTGGCTCGTGGAACTCTCGCTTCTCGACAGATCAGATTACTGCCTATAACAAGGCTGTGTCCGACCTTACTACCAAAATCGGTATCTACGGTGAAAAGCTCGGCGTGTCTAAGTCTGCCATCATCGGAGCCCAACAAGCCGTAAACAAGCAGTCGTATGCTCTCGCCAATAACCGTTTGGAGCAGGAGAAGACCATCCAAGCCACCATAGACGCTGCCAACGCTACGAACAGCGCAATACTGGCCACTGATGGAATGACTGAATCACAGCGTGAGCTTGCTGACAGAACCAAACTCAGCAGTCAGGACGTGGAGACGTTAGGAACCACCATTGATGAGCTGATTAAGGCGTACAACGATAGCAACATCAACCTCAACATCACTTATACGGAGCTGAACTCTCCACCAGCATGGATGAAAGGTGTTGCCGACCGTATGAGTTCAAAGCAGTTGAACAACCTCGCTGCCTACCACCAGGCGCGCGCTGATAGAATGCGCCAGCACAAGCAGCAGACGGGTCACAGTCTTGTAATGTCGAATGGTCATGGAGGATATACCGATGAGCGTCAGGAGCAGCTATTAGCTGGTCAATACTCCATCCAAGCACGCCAGAAGCAACAGAAGGAGCAAGAGGCTGCATCTAACAAGCCTAAGACAACCAAGAAGAAAACTACTCCTAAGAAGGCCACTGGCAAGGATGATAAGCTGCAAGCCGCCAGGGACGCTGCAGAATACAAGGAGACGTTGGCTGAGGCTGAGAAGCAGAAGCAACGTGATGCCATAGATTTGGAGTTTGATACACGGCAAGCTATCCTCGATGCTCGTAAGGACTCATCTCAGAAGGAACTCGACCAGGCAAAGCTGGACTTCGATAAACAGAAAGAGGAAATCCGACGTGGCTATGAGGACTTGAAAGACGAGAAAATCAAAAAGGCCAAACAGCTATTCAACGCAAACCCGAAGAATAAGAAAAAGCTGTTCAACCCTGCGTCTGTCGATACCTCTTACACGAAAGCGGAGATTGCTGAGAATAATGCCAAAAACACAGCAAATGAGGAAGAGTACAACCGTAAGGTAACTGACATCAGAAATAAGCAGAATGAGTCTGAGCGTGCTTCAATCCAATCGTACCTTAAGGAGTATGGCACCTACGAAGAAAAGAAGGTTGCCCTAACTGAAGAAGCTGAGGATAAGATTAAGAAAATCAATGAGAATGCTGATTTCACAGCAGCAGATAAGGATGCTCAGATAAAGTCTATTCGTGCCGGCTTGCAAAAGGCGTTGAATGACCTCGACCTTAATCAGATGAAGTTGAACATCAACTGGGACTATATCTTTGGCGACCTTGACAACGTTGACCTCGATACATTGTCTGTTGTGAAAGATCAGCTCCAGCAACTCGTGGACACTGAGAAAGACCTTAGTCCGGATCAGATGAAGGCTCTTGTTGACGCCATGACGCAGATACAGAACAAACTCGACCTCTCCACTCCATTGAAAACCATCAAGGAGGCGCGTAGCGAGTTCAAAGCAGCGAAAAAGGAGTTCGATGATGCTAAGGTGAAGTACAACACTGCAAAGGACAATGGAGATGTTGCTGGGCAAAAATCTGCTGCTGCTACCATGTCGAAGGCTTCACAGAAGATGACCAAGGCGCAAAACAAGGAGAAGAAATCTTTTTCCAAGACGACTGACGTCATCAACCAGTATGCGCAAGCCCTATCTGACGCTGGAGACGTTATGGGAGGTGCAGCCGGCCAGTGTTTGAAACTCGCTTCGAGTGCCATCACTGCAGGTCTCGGTATGGCAAAAGGTATCAATGATTTCAAGACGGCAGCAAGCAATCTCGAGAAGTCTGTTGCTATACTCGCCATCATTGAGGCCGCACTGCAAGCCATCCAAGTCATCACTCAGCTCTTTGGCGGCAAGGAAGATACCACCCTTACGGATTATGTGAGTACCATGGACACCTACATCAATCTGTTGAAGGATGACATTAGTAGCCTTAACGATTCAATGACAGACGCAAAAAACTCAATGAAGGATACCATCGCCTATTATGAGCAGTTGGTAGCTTTGGAAAAAGAGTCTGCGACTGCCATCAAGTCCCAATCGCAGGTGTGGCTGAACAGTGGTGCAAGCAAAGGCTTTCTCGGAATAGGCTCCAAATCATCTGAAGGCGTGAAGATAGTCAAGCAGATGCAGAAAGACTTGAGGTCAGGCAATGACGAGGTGAGGAAATTCTATCAGGAAGGCTACAACTCGCTGAATGAGTATTACAAGCAGGTATATGGCCAATACGCAAGTTCAGTGAAGCAGTTCGGTCGTCTCGACTGGATTTGGCGTTTGTCGGATGAAGACTTGCTGAAGCTCTCCAAGGACACCAAGGCATTGGCTCTGTTGGGTGACAATCTATCCCAAGCCATCGTTGACTACGCCTCCAAGCTGAAGGATATGCAGGATGACCAAGCGAAAGAGTTTGAGTCTCTGTTGTCTGTGTCTTTTGATGACTTCTACGATGATTATGTGGACTTGATTTCAGATCTCGACAACACGAATGCTGACTTTGCCAACAATTTCGCTGAGTATATGCGCAAAGCTCTCATCAAGAACCTTGTGGCATCGCAATATAAGGATAAGATTAAGAAGCTGTATGATCAAGCAAGAGAGTGGGCGAAGACCGACGAAGGACTCACGCAGGAGCGTATCAACGAGTTGCGCAAGCAATATGTAGATTTGGCTAAGCAAGCGCAAGAGGACGTTAAGACAATCGACTCCATCACTGGCTACAACTCCGCCTATTCGCAGGACGCTTCGAGCGGAGCATGGCAGAGTATGTCGCAAGAGACCGGTGATGAGCTGAACGGACGCTTCACGGCCTTGCAGGAGTCCAACGAGCGTATATCTGAGTCCGTCCTTGCTGGGCTCACGGTGATAAACTCAATGTTAGCCATATCCACCTCCACGAATGGTGCTGTGTTGGAGATACGTAACCTTATGATTACGAGCAATTCGTATATGGAGGATATGGTAAAGTACACACGTAAGTCCTATAACGAATGGACGAGTAAGTTAGACAGTATAGTGAACAATACAAAAAATCTTTGATTATGCCTAAAGGAGTATTATATATCAATGGCCAAGACGCTTTCACTACGTGGGGCATCAGCCTGGAACAAACTGGAATAACCGCTTTGATTGCTCCACCTCCCATGAAGAGCGTTGTCGAGAGCAAATCAAGACTGGAGCACGGAAAACGTGTTGTGAACAAACAGCCTCGGTATGAAGCGAGAGACATTACGCTACCTCTCCATCTCGTGGCAAAAGATACTTCGGACTTTATGACCAAGTTCTCTTCGTTCTGTCAAGAGCTAAAAAAGCCGGACTTGCTGAAAATATCAACAAGCTATTCGGGAGATGTGTATAAGTGCATCTATCTCTCCTGCACTCAGTTCGGAGAATTTCTCAAAGGGTATGGTTCGTTCTCTCTCAAACTCAATGAGCCGAATCCGGACGATAGAACGTAAATTAGATGTTAAATGTATTTGTGTTTCAAATACTTTTAGTTAAATTTGCAACATGGACTCAATAGCTGAATACTCAATATACGACATAGACGGAACCGAGAAGTGCAAGGTGGTAGCTGAGGAAAACTCAGTCTATCACGTTGAGCTTATGAAGTACGATTACGTGAAGCTATGTTTCAAGCTGTACGACAAAAAATCGTTCGGCTTGGGTGACTATATCTATCTCCAAAGCGATGGCGGTAAGCAGAAGTTCGAGATAACCGAAATCCAGAAGCCCACCTACGACACCGAGACTGGCTCATATAGCTATGAGCTGCAGTTCAATGCTGAGTGCTATAAGTGGGGAAACAAGAAGTATAAGTACGAGCCAAAGAACGATCGTTTTGAAGCATCATGGGCCCTCACCGACACCTTGGCAAACCACATGGAGGTGCTAATAAGAAATCTCGCCTACTACGGGTGGGATTTTACTTATAACATCAAGGATGTGGTAAATGCCACGAAGAGTATATATATCCAGTTCGATAATATCAGCATCTTGGATGCTCTGACAAAGATTGCTGAGGCATTTGACACTGAGTGGATTGTATCTGACAACATCATCACCCTTGGTCGTGTAGAGCTTGGCAGTGACATCGAATTGGAGCAAGGCGTGAACGTTGAGAAGATTAGCGCAAGCAATTCATCACAGTCATACGTTACCACTCTGTACGCTTTCGGTTCCACTAACAACCTCCCCTCCAATTACCGCAAGAGTGACAGCCAGGTGCTTCTGAATGGTGTTGTTCAGAAAAGGCTTATGCTGCCTAAAGGAACGCCTTACGTGCAGATTGATGGCGTTTCCCATATCGAGGAGTCTGTTGAAGGTATCGTTACCTTTGATGACGTGTATCCGAAAATGGATAATAAGGTGACAGAGGTAAAGGCTGTTGAGAAGACTATCAATGCAACAGACACCATCGAGGCGGATGCAGGAACCACAACAGATGCGACTGATGAGACATCGACCACCACCAAGGTAAACATATACCGTATTAAGGATTCTTCGCTCTCGTTCAAGAAAGAGTATATTCTTGAAGGTGTTACGTTGCAGGCTGTATTTTCCACTGGAAAGTTAGCAGGAATGGTTTTTGACCTTGCTTTCAATCCAGACGGGGAATCAGAGACTGTAGAGATCACGACTGACGATGGAACAAAGACCACATCTGTGAACGCTGACTCTCAGTGGTTTGAGTTGGTGAGAAATAATACATACGGTGTTGACCTCCCCAACGATACGCTGAAGCCGGCCGAAGGCGATAAGTTCGTGCTTATTGGATGGGATGCTACAAAGATGGATAAACTCGGACTCATCGAGGATGCTGAAAAGGCATTGCTCGAGAGGACTAAGGAATACGCCAAGAAACTGCAGATAGATCCGAGTACGTACACATGCACGATGATGTCGGACTATATGTACGGATTGAACGACGGTCAGCAGGACGAGAATTACTCCATGGTAGGAAAGTTCTCCATTGGTCAGCGTGTACTGCTTAAGAGCGAAGCATTTCTGAAGACTGGCTCACGAGAGTCGAGAGTTATTGGCTTTGAGTATAAGCTTGATTTCCCATACGATAGCTTCCAGGTCATCATTGGCGAGAATACCGCATACTCATACCGAAAGGATTTGGAGGCTACGGTAAACACAAAGTTTGACTCTATCAATTTTAGGGGCGGAACATACAACAACAATGGTAGTGGCAATGGAGGTAGTAATCTGTATGTGATTACAACAACCGATGTCACCACCCCAACCGATAGGAACGTCTTGTCTGCACTCAGAACTGAGAGAGACTTTGCCCACAAGCGCAAGAATGACAACATCTCCAGTCTGTGGACATTCACGAACGGTTACGGTGCTCGTCGCGGCCTTCAGACTTACGAATACAGAAATAAAGTTAACGAAGACAATCTATTTGGCAGTGGCTTCGAGTTGATAGAGCGTACCACCAATAACGGCGGAAAGCGCAGCCGTTTGGAGGTTGACGAGCTTCTTGTGCGAGTGAAGGCTTTCTTTGCAGAGCTTGAGATACGGAAGATCAGCTATGTTGGTGGCAACTATCTTTTCAGCTCTGCCGGAGGGAAGATATACTATGTGGAATGGTTGGACGCTAACGGGGTCGTGCTTGACAAGAGCAGTCACCAAGCGAGCGAGGCATACACCTTCAGATGCTATTTGTACTCGGACAATGGCACCACAGCGACGATGAACTATTTTGCCGCCGATGATCAGGTTATCTGCAAGACGTTCAACATTGACGAGGGTGTACACAAGAATGTCTCCAACAAATATTGGTGGCGGCGCGCCACGGGTGTTGGGAAAGGAGCTATCGCGGCACTGTCGGACAAGACGGAGTATCAGTATGTTGACATCTCGATGAACGACTGCGACGAGAAATCGGACTATCCGGAGGCTAACGACACCATCGTACAGCTCGGTAACTGGACGAACTCGGCAAGACAAGGAGCCATCTACCTCATGGTAGAGGGCGAGAGTGCCCCTGCCATCATGGAGTACAGCGACCTCGGAGCCAACGGCAAGCACTTCATGCTGACCAAGCCGACGCTCCAGCTGTCGCCCAAGGGGAACATCATCTACGGCGAGTTCCACTCGGTGAACGACACCACTACCTACCCCGACGGCAAGAGCATCGACGAGCAGATAGAGGCCCTGATGAAGCAAATAGCCGAGATTCAAGCTCAGGCAGACAAGAAATTCGACATCTACTTTGAGGCCTACGCTCCACATCCGTTGAAGGGCGAGGATTTCTCGACCGCAAACTATCCTGCAAGCGAGTGGAAAACCGATGCTCTGAAGGCGCTTCACGTGCAGGACCTGTTCTACGACACAGACATTGCCCCTGCCTCTGACGGTGGCCGTGCTTGGAGGTGGATTAGTGAGACGACTACGACCACTACGACCTATTATTGGGAGGAAGTGACCGACCAAGACACCATCGACGCACTGGAGAAAGCGAGAGACCTGCAGAATCAGGTCAACGACATCGTTTCAGACGGAATCATCAGTCGTGGCTCTGAGAAGTCAGAGCTATTGATAGAGTGGAGCAAGGCAGTGAGCAACTATAACAAGTATTACGAGCAGGCAGATGACTACTCACTGCTGGGCGAGGAAACTTGGAATACGTACAAAACTGCCTTCTACGCAGTGGCCACCATGCTAAACAATGGCACCAGCTACACATCAAGCGACCTCAGCAGCGGGACCACTCCCTCTTGGCTTGACGTGACCGTTGACACTGACCTCAGCAAGACACCTACGATTAATGCAGTCACCTATAGGAATACATGGACTGCCTACTACACTGCCTTTGCCGCAGTACTGAAGATGATCTCTGCCAAAGCTAAGGAATTGGCCGACAATGCTCAGTCCACTGCAGACAAACAGAAGGAGAGAATTGATGACATCGTTTCAGACGGTAAGCTCGACCCAAGCGAGAAGATTATCATCAAACGTGATTTCCTTGCTTTCTACCATGAGCTATATGACAACAATGGGCTTCAAGATAAGGGTAAGGACAGTGATGGCAAATTCTATAATGACGACATCAAAGATGCTTTCAACAATGTTGAGGTTTGCTTCCAAGGCGTCGGCTCATTGATGAATACGACTGCTTCCACCTCAACCGGATGGACGATTCAGTTAGACAGCAACTCGGAGCTCATCCTTCCGCAATGGCTGCAAGACCCGCCTGTTATGCGTTCATTTACTGACACCAAGGAGTACATCACTGACACAAGCACCATCGACGCTGATTCATTCAGAACGGCATGGTCTAATATGTGTGCGGCCAAGTCTGCGTACATCACCCTGCTGTCTAAGTACGCCAAGGAGCTTGCAGATAACGCCCAGTCTTCTGCAGATGAGAAGGTACAGACGTTCGTCACCGAAGCCGTGCCTACACCTCCCTACAAGAAAGGCGACATGTGGATACAGACCGGCAACGGCAACAATGTGATGATAAGTCTTGTGGATCGGGAGAGCGGCGACACAACGAGCAGCCTTGAACGGTTGGAAGACTGGACCGACCTCTCGGAGCTGTCGACGAAGCAAGACCCACGCATCCAGCTGGCCATGCTTGGTGACAAGATATACGAGCTGTCGGGCGGTTACATTCAAAACCACGGGAAGATTGCCGTGGCGTTCTCCAGCAATCAGCCAGCGTCAGCTACGGACGGAGATTTATGGTTTGACGGTACGAACCTGCGCAGGTACGTCTCTTCCTCATGGTCGATTATCGACTCAGACAGCTACGCGGGGGCGTTCAAGACGGTGTTTGACATCGTTGGCCAACAGACGCTCACCTGTTTCAGTTCCGTGCAGACACAGAACATGAAGCTCTACGACCTTGTGCTGCGGAATATCAAGTGGCACGACCCGTTCAAGGATGAGACCGTGGATGGCAACGTAGAGGTGCTGATGTACAACGGCAAGAGTTGGGAGACGCTGAAAGAATGCACTCGTGCAATCATCGACAACCTCGGTGATGAGCTGAGGCTTGTAGTATTCGGCTCTGACGGTAAGGGTGCGACGGATGCGAGTGGACTTATCACGAGGACGATGTTCAGCGAACTGTTCTCGGAAAAGGTAACTCTTGACAGCGATGGAAACGTGAGTAACGTTAGCAAGAGTGGGCTTGTTGCTACCACTGACTTTGATACATGGAAAAACGGAGAGCTGAAAGGACTACTTGACGATAAACTTGATGTGTCTGCCTTTGCGGGAATGTACGCCAAGGCTGTAGAAGCTGACGGGACTATCGTCAAGACTGCTTCTATGAGTGTATATGTTACTAAAGACGGCAACAATTATATCTCAAATGCTAAAATCAAGGCGGACAACATCGAGCTGGAGGGGTTGGTTACGGCTAACTCCTACTTTAAGGTACTTGAAGATGGGAGTATAGAGGCTGCTAATGCAACCATTAGTGGCACTATCAATGCTACGAGTGGAAAGATAGGTAACTTCAAGATTAACGGAGGTTATCTTGGTCTCACTGACGGGCTCAGTAACACCAATAATGACGGTATGTGGCTCACTGACGATGAGATAGGCTTTAACAATAACGGCAGACAGGTTGTTGTAGGGCCATTTAGCTCACTTGGGTATGACTATCTTGGATGGTTCAAAGACAACGACAGCAACAGCTTGATGTCTAAGACAGGCGTTGTTATTGATGTTAGTGGTTCAATGGATAAAAATATCGCCCTTAAACTACAAGGTGGGTGTATATCAGGGTTGGCCATCCATACTCAGTCTTTGGGTCTTGAAGAGATAACAAATAGTTCTTTTCAACAGATGTACAATGGAGTAAAAACGAATTTGGATAATATTCCAGTTTATAACACTCTCACAAAGTACATGAATGCAGTGTTGGTAAATACTCAGTTCTCCTATCGTGCAAAGGCCACTGATGACTACACTACATATTCACGTGACAGATATATTACCCTTCCGGAAATGACGGATGCTGATGATGGTCACGTACTGATGATAAAAAGAGGAAAGGGCGGAAATAGTGTTTATGTGTGCCCCGGCAAATACAAGAAACTTGTTTCGAGCTCATCAGGCTTTAGTGTCACTTACTCCACAGAGACAAACGACACGTTTATGCTTGTGAACGACCAACAGTATATAGCTGATGCAAACTTAAAGTTGGGTAGCGAGTCTGATGCAATGACCTTTGTTTTCTTCAAATCGCTTCAATATACAGTTTATGACAAAAAGTATAGTGGCGGTTCCAAGACGTTCAAAGGTTGTTGGGTACAATGGAAGAATCCACGTGATTGGTAAAAATATAAGATTATGATGAGAATAATTCATAGCAACATACTCCCTCCAAAGGGATATAAGGCGATAACCATCTTGAATGTGATATTCGTCCGCAAGGGTTGTGATATGACCATGGAAGATGTCAATCATGAAAACATTCATTGGGAGCAGGAGAAGGAGCTGGCCTTTGTCGGCTTCTACCTTCTGTACGTACTGGAGTTCTTAATCCGGCTTCTCGTTATGCGCAACTGGCATAAGGCATACAGAAACATCTCCTTTGAGCGTGAGGCCTATGCCAATCAAGGTGCGTGGTTCTATCTCGACGTGCGAAAGCATTACTCATGGATTCACTTTTTATAAATCTAAGATATATGGCAAAGATTAATTTCACAAAGTTCAAGGTTCCGGTTTCGTTCAACGGGAGCGAGAAGGTATTCAGCATTGCAAAGGTGCTGGGCAACGCGATGAAGTACACCGGATCGGTAGTCGGCGACATCGGCTTTGACAAGCTGGCCGAGACCATCTACTTCTCGGACGGTCCGGTGGAGATCCCTGCCGAGTACATCCGCCCGATGATGCAGGTAATCAACGACGGTCCTTTCATGGCCACAATCAAGAGGGAGCTGATAAAGCGGCTCAATGGCAATGGCGAGTAAGGAGAAGATAGGGTTCATCGTAGACCGCAAGGATGTGACTGACGGGCACGTTCGTCTCACCATAAGGATGCTCAACAGCAGCAAAGCAATGGTGAAGACGAACGAGATGCCTATCATCCTCAACTCCATCAAGGCAAGCGGCATGATAGACCCAAAGATACAACGAGGTTTCACTTATGCGTTCCCGTTCGAGCTGTCGCAGGGTCACGGATTCCCGTACATGCTTGACATGAACCTCGAAGACCACGGGATGCTAAAACTGGTATGACATGGCACTGGATATAGTAACGAAGAGGGATGGCGACCTGCTTACGGCCACGGAGTTCAACGCTGTGGTGCAGGCCATCAAGGACAACGAGAGGTCGGTAGACACGCTCGGCACGAACTACACCAACATGGGTAAGACCGTGGAGGGTGTGCAGAAGGCGCAGAACCTGCAAGGGCAGGACATCAAGACGCTCAATGCCAACATGGTGAAGATGGTCTCGCTGACACAAGAGGCCTACGACGCGCTTGTAACGGCAGGAACCGTTGACGCAGACACTTACTATAACATCTTGGAGGAATGATATACAAGGGTGGCATAGAGATGAGCGCCCGCTATTATGGCTTGAAAGCGGTGACAGCGGTGTACAAGGGAGCAAAGCTCGTGTGGGAGGCTATCAGCTCCTGCTTCGGCAGCGGTATGTGGCTGAACTTGCGAGCATGGAAAAATACGGACGGTTGGAAAAATTAAAACGATAATACTATGGCTAAGAAAATAAGCGAGAACGCGATACCCGACATCAACGCGGACTGGGGCAAGGATGCAAGCAACGGACTGCCATATTCTGGGCAGGCGGTACAGACGTTCATCAAGGACAAGATGAAGTCTCTTGACAGCGACATCAAGAAAAAAGTCGGTTTTTTGTGCTGGTCAACGAACATCGACGCAAGCAATTTTTATCATCTTTGGGGCTTCGCGTCCGAGGATGACTGTACAAAATATAAGTCAGACCCGGAGGCTAACGCATCGTTGTTGTTGGTCAACGAGGCACTGCCTATCTCTACGATACAGGGTGACAGTTATGCAGCTTATCTCTTCTCCGATGTGAAGGTAGGTACCGACTATGTTGTGAATGGCAACGACTTCAACGTGAAGGTGCGTTTCTCGGCTGTGCGCACGTCATCGGGAGAAAGACTGAACTTCGGTGCCAACGGCTCGTTGACTATCCAGCGAAGCAGTGACGGTGGCTCTACGTGGAGCAATGTCGATACGCTTACAGGCATCCTTCCGAGTCATGATTACAATACGTCCTCTACGAATTATGATAAGGTCAACATCGGTAAGTATCTCACGTCGGGAACGCAGAAAATCCGTATGCGTGCATCGTTCAAATATACCGGCGATGATGGTACGGAGAAACAGGTCACGTCTACGTGGGTGGCTGTCGGTAATAGTATCAACCGCACGTCACTGAGCATTGAGCTATCCACGAACCAACAGCCTTATACGCCTATTTGGGTCAACAACCTCGGAACTGCCGGTGCACGTAAGTTCCCGTTGTCGTATGTCTGCAATGGTAATGTGGCTAAGACGCTTCATTATGCTATCTATGATGAGACGAATACAGAGGTGCTGCACGGTGTGCAGACGGGTATCACGAGCAACGGAAGTATCGTCAACCTGAATGTAGGCAACGACACGGATAATCCCCAGCTCTTTACGCATGGAGTCAAGACGGTGCTTGTCTATCTCACTGCCGAGGACGGCATGGGTGGTGTTATCTACAGTAATGGCATCGTCAACCGTTTTATGGTTGTCAACGAGGCTGATGCCAAGACGAAAGGAATAGAGAATAAGCGTGCTTTCCTCTTGCAACAGGCTATCCCGGCTGATAAGATGTCGGCACTCTCTGACGCAGAGAAACTGACCTATTTCGATAAGTTCACGAACTACACGGAGGGCAAAATCTTTGACTATGCGCTTTTCGTGCCTACGAAAGATGAGCAGGGAAACATCATCGTGGATGTAGATACGAAGGTGGATGTAACGTTCTATCTTTCCAATTACATCTCCGGCAACTGGACTCCTACGGCTGACGGTGTAAAGATGTACGTGGAGCAACAAGAGAATCTGCAGGCTTCACGCTCGCAGATGCAGCAGTTTGTGCCATCCGTGGAGATTGACTCCACTTCTACCTCGCTCTATGCTTATCTGCATGTATGGTTCACTGACACAGACGGGACGCTCAAGGACTTCCTGCTCAATTCGTTCAATGTTCCGATGTACAGCATCGCTATTGATAACAGTGAAAGCTATGCTCCTGTCAGTGGCACGACATTCCTGCTCAATCCTCGCACACGTAACAATACGGAGAAGGAGCCTGCCCGTATTATCAATACGGTTGACAACAGTGTTGTGGACTCTGTGTTTGATAATTTCGACTTTCAGACGGACGGTTGGATGTCGAAGGGTACAGCGAAGATGCTCCATATCCCTTCCGGGCGTAAGCTGACAATCAAGACCAATCCCCTCTCGCAGTTCCGTGTCAATCCTAAGTCATCAATGGTGATGGAGATGGATTTCGATGTCGAGAATGTCGTCAATGAGGACGATCCTATCTTTGAACTCGGCGAGACGGTGAGCGGTGTGTTCCGTGGCTTGCGCATCTATCCTATGAGAGGCGAGTTCTGGGTGAAGTCATACGGCGACCATCATCAGGATATTGATTATGGCTGGTGTGAGGGTAACAAGATTCACCTTACGATTGCGTTCTGCGCCAATGTCAATCCCGTTAAGTACGGTGTCAAGTATGGCACACCGGATGTGCATATCCCAGGTACTACGAGTCAATACTATAAAGACCCAAGCACAACGACCATAGGGTTGGTTAAGGTGTTTATCAATGGTAACAAGCAGCGTGAGATTCATTTCAACACGGAGGATCGTGACGAGTTCTGCACGGGTGCCATGTCTAATGGTGGCATCGTGATAGGTACAACGGGAGCGGATATTAATCTGTATTCGCTGCGTATGTATGCCAATAAGGAGTTTTCGGATGCTGATGCTCAGACCAACTACATTGCTTCCCGTTCCACTACGGTGGAGAAAAAACAACTTGCGGACGACAACGACATCTACACGGACGAGGTAGGCAAGTCGGGTAAGGTTATCAGTATCGACAAAGTGCAGAAGCATGGCAAGAACACGCTTTTATGGCACGGCCAGGAGACGTATTTCTTGCAGACGGCTAATGCCAACGGATGGTTTGAAATTAAGAAATATGATGCGGACGGTAACTTCCTGCCGAAACATTCCGGCTCGCTCTGCCGTACCACGGGTATAGAGATTCTTTCGGGTAACATTTCCGAATGGAACAAGAGCCTTAAAGCATCGGCGTTCCCGTTCTCTAAGGCACAGGGCTCATCTGCCAAGACTTATTGGGACTGGAATCAGCAGTTCGATATGTCGAAGTTCAAGGCTACCATTCGTATTCCTCGCTCGGCATTTGACAGCAGCATCGTTATCTCTGATACCAAGACGCTCGACGATGGCTCTACGGTGGTGGAGATTTACGGAGGCGACCTTGGCGCTGACTTCCCGCTTGGCAACACTCCGAAGCAATATCCCATCGACACGACAACGGGATTGATTGAGGTTCCTGACGGTTGGATTGACGGCAATGGTATTTTTATCGGACAGCGTGGCACAATATGGCACAGCAATGGTGACGAGGAGACCGTGGACGGTACGGGCTATTATCGTGGCCCATGCTATCAGGTAGCCGATGGAACTCCGTTCTGCCAGAAGCTCGTGAATAAGATTAACAATGCTTCCTGTCAGCAGTCGCATCTCGCAGGTGTGAACAACATCTACAACGACCTCCATACGGCTATCGTGGGGCAGAATGATCTCCAGCGTCTCGGTGCTGCAAACGGTCAGAATGTCCGTGTCTCTAAGTACACGGAGCCTTTCTTCTATTTCTTCAAGCCGGATGACGGTAGCGATATTCTTTATCGTGGTGGCTGTACCTTCGGCGGTGGCAAGATGGATAAAGCTACGTGGGGCTACGCAAAGAAGTTTAAGGGTCTGAAGAGCATCAAGAAGTTCTGTATGTTCGAGGGCTCCGACAACTCGCTCACGGGTACCGACTTCCGTGTGCCTTTTATCTGGAAGCCACAGGGCAGTTGTCCAGATGAGATGACTTATTCAACGGACGACGAAGGCTTCGGTGTCAGTGAGGGAACGGGTACTGACCGCAAATGGTCGCAGTGCTGGGACTTCGACGGCGGAGCTACTTACAGTGCCGATGATGAGCTGGCGGATGCTACGCATAAGGCAGACTATCCTACGGAGGATATTGTCAGTGCTTTTGCCGCGTTCCATAACTTTGTCTATCTCCACAACCCCGCTATCAAGGCTTACACGCAGGGCGACGGTACGCTCGCGTCGTTCCTCACTTCGGATCAGGCAAAGGATTACTATACGAAGTATTGGATGACACAAGGCGATGACCGCTATCGTCTCTATCGCTACTCCTTCGGTGCGGCTGCCTGGGTCGATGCCGGTCTATGGGTGCAGAAGTCGGATGGCTCCTATGGATGGGATGCTGTCTATGTGAACAGCTCGGAGCCGTTCAAGTATGCTTTCTCTAAGTTCGGTACTACTTACGCTTCACTCCCAGACAAGTTGAACGAGATGCTGCGGAAAGGTGTGGTCGATGACTTCAAGGCCCGTCTGCCGCTTTACATGGACCCGAAATCGTTGCAGACTTATTACGACTTGGAGATTCATTTCTTCTGCGGTACGGATAACTGCGGTAAGAACACGTACTTTGTCCTCTCGCAGTTTGACCGCGATATTCAGATAACGCTTCCTGATGGTACGCAGGAGACGCATACGGGTGTATGCCGTTTCGAGATGCACTCGGATGATGTCGATACCACGATGGCTATTGATAACAACGGACGTGTGACACATGACTATGATGTTGACCGTATGCACCCGTACAATAAGGATGATGCGACAACGACTCCTACTTATTCGGGCATGAACAACGTGCTGTTTAATCTCTGTGAGCAGGCATGGGACAGCGATACGGACAACACGCTCCGCACCGTGATGGCTCAGATATTCACTATCATGTGTACGCTGGCTACGGAGCGGGATAATATCCCCGGATGGCCTTATGAGAAGTCTCAGCAGGCTACCGTTCTCGGAGCATTGTGGAAATATATCTTCTTCATCGAGAGTTATTTCCCGATGAGTGCTTACAACGAGCAGGGACGTATCCGTTATGAATACCCGGAAACGCTCGGCTTCGTGACCGCCCGCCAGGTTAAGCCTATCTGGATGAGTCAGGGAAGTATGGATCAGTACGAACTGGAGTTTATGATGCGCCGTATTGTCTATATGGTGAGCTATGCTGCGTGGGGTCCTGCCGGGAAGGGAGGCAATACCGGTATTCCCGATGCTGACGAAGGCGGCTTTGCCATGATGGGTACGATGCTGCCTGATGGCACGCAGAGCGTAAAACTCGAAGTGGAGGTCACGGCTCATCAGACTATCTATCCTACGGGTAACGTGTCTGGTGCTGCAGGTGCTACCATTGACCCGCATGTGCGTGTGCGTGCCGGACAGAAATACACGTTGTCACTCGGTACAAACACGTTTGAGAAAGATACTTACTTCTATGTTTATCTTCGCAATTATTACCGTAGTTTCGGCAACCTCGCCAACATCTCGCTTGCTACGGATTTTATTCTCAATGGCACACGCTTGACGGAGTTTGTTGTCAATCCTGACAATGCCAACAAGTATGTTGACAAGCAGACGGGAGCCGAGACGTTGGCTTTCCGCCCCAATGGTTTCTCCATAGGTACGGCAAAGAACATCCAGCATCTCGATCTCCACGGACTGACGACGCTCAAGGGTGACATCAACCTGAAAGACTGTACACGACTTGTGGATATTAACACGGAGCAGACGAAAGTGTCAACGGTTGAGTTCCCCGAAACGATGTCGCTTGAGACGGTGAAACTCTCTGATACAATCACGGGAGTGTCGCTTCCTAATCAAGGTAATCTTCAGACGCTCACGGCTGAGGGATATGCCGACATCAAGACGTTGGAGTTTGGCAAGAACACGCCCGACGATGCCATTGTTCCCTTCGTCACACTCTGCGCTTCCTCTGCCACACAGGATATGGATATTGAGCTTGATAACGTAGAATGGGATGTGAGTTTCGTGATGTCGGTTCTCTTGTGGATGATTAAAAAGACGTTCAAGGGTACAGGTCATGTGACGGTCAGCTCACAGCTCACCCCTGCCTCGGTACAGAACGTGTCGGACATCCTCGGTGTGGAGTGCTTCTACGATGATGCTCCGTTCTACGTCAAGACGAGTGGCGGAAACTTCCTCACGGGTCCGCAGAACGTCATATCGGGTGGTACGGCTGACTATCAGATGATTGTTATTCCACGTTCCGACTATACACCGACCTACAGCTTGCAGGATTATGAATCGACAACGAAAACGGATGGAGATACTATCTACAACAAGGGTGTCGCTCATATCAACGGCCGCACAGGTCACTTGACGACTGACGAGAGTATAAACGATGTGGCTGTCAAGGTGCAGGGTTATTACTCCAAGGACGGACACAACGATATGGATGTGAACATCGGCAAGACAACCTATCCGCAGGAGATACGCTCCATCCAAGGTGCAGAGGCTATCACCAAGACTGGAGAATACACCTACAAAGCTCAGCTCATGCCTGTGGTCTATACTGGTAAGGTTGATGTCGTGTGGGACATCGTGAGTGGCACGACGGATGGTATGACGCTCGTCAGCAACGGCAATGAGTGCACGTTGAAGGTCACTGGTTCCGTTCCTGTCAACTTCAACAAACTCGTTCTGAGAGCCACGGCAACATGTGGCAACGGCAGTTCCTTCACGAAGCAGAAGGATGTGTTCTATTCGCAAGAGCAGCCGGTCATTACCAGCTCCAGCAATGCGGCTGTCATGGCTGTGTGCTACAAGCAAGGATGGGCGGCAAACGCCAATTACATGTTGCGTTCGGAGTGTGAGGCAGTAGAAGACTTGGGTACTGCTTTCGCAGGTAATCTTCTTCTGCAACACTTCCTTGAACTGCAATACTTCACAGGTCTAAAGAAGATTGCGGACGGAGCTTTCAAAGGTTGTTCGCAACTGGCTGACTTTATACTTCCACAGACTGTTACGGAGATAGGCAAGGATGCGTTCAACGGCTGTGCGGCATTGACATCGCTTGTTATCCCTTATGTCGTTACTATCGACGATGGCGCGTTCAAAGGTTGCAGCAATATCTCGACCTTTGAGACTGGTGATGCGCTGACAACAATCGGTACGGAGATACTGAGCGACGCTCAGATTACCGAGCTCTCGTTTGGTCCTAACATGGCGAACATCTCCCTCGACGCTTTCGACAACTGTCAGAAACTGACAAAGGTGACGGTCAGCAGTTCACGTTTCCTCACATGGGGCATGGCGTTCAAGAACTGTCAAAGCCTTATAGAATATGCAGTGCGCAATGACGGTACGACCATCCTCAAGGCGGAGAACACAATCCTCTATCGAACGGATGAGCAGACAATCGTCGCCGTTCCGCAGGCTTGCACGACATTCACTACAACGGGATATAAGATTTCCGACTATGCGTTCTACTGGAACGTCAAGACTATCGGCCAGACTGTTATCAATCCATCCACTTACGCTAGCGTACTTCAACAAGAGAATGTAGATAGTTTGAAGTCAGCCTTGAACGATTACGTTGCCGACTGTAAGTGCTACGTGTTCAACTCTAAAGGTACGAAGATGGCAGAGATAAAATCTGCCACTTTCGAGGGAACGTATGACACGATGACAAAAGGCACTGTGACGTTCAAGGATGGCACGACGGTAGACATAAGAACGCTAAACGATGCAGGCTGTAACTTCATGGTCTATCGTCCTGCCATGCACATCAAGAGCTTCACGGACGATGCTGGTCGTGAGATTCTCCAACAAGGAGGGAAAATTCCCATTGACGGAGGTATTACGTTCCGTGAGAAGTTCATCGGTATGTTCAAAGGCTATGTGCAGAACAACGTATTGAAGTCGCAGCCTGGACGTATCTGTGACGGTAATCGTACCATCGCCACCTATCAAGCCCTTGCAAATGCTGGTGGAACGGGTTATACTCAGTGGTCGTACAAAGACTGGTGCAAGGAGAACGCACTGCATCTGTCGTGGTTCGGCAACACGAACTACGAGGTGAATATCGGCACTGGACGCATCAACAACTATAATAACGTTCGAAATAGTGTCACAGGCTTCACGCTTCCGATGATAGGCACGGATGAGCTCTATGGCACACGTCCGTGCGTGGATAGTGCAGGAAATGCGATTAACGCCCTTAACTTCTTCCACATCGAAGGCCTCGGAGAACTGATTTGGGAGTTTGTCATCGGCTACCGACATGATGAAAGCACCATCTATATTTGGGATGACGACACATGGAGCGAGTCGCATAAGGCCGACTATACCGTTCCGTATTCCGTCAACAATGCTAATAGTAGCTATGTGCGTCAGATGGTTGCCGGTGAGCACTTCGACATGATACCGAGGTTAGTCGGCGGCTCTTCCGTCACTGGCTATTGCGATGGCTGTTGGGCCAATACGAATGGAAGGTTGCTGTCCGTTGGCGGCGCTGCGAACAACGGCTCGTTTTGCGGTCTTTCGGCTTCGGCTTCGCATTACGGCTTCGGGTACGCGGACGGTAACATCGGGGCTCGCCTGGCTTTCTCAGGTCGGCCTGTCGAGATCGAAGGCTCGAAATTACTCGAATAACGGACGCACGAGTTCGACGCCGCCGCAGGCGGCGCACCCGTACCATGTGCTGCCATTTATGGCAGCAAAAAAAACAAGACAAAATGAAGAAACAACATAACAAGGCACCGCCGTGAGGTGCACAAGGTTGATTGGACGAGGTTGCTGTACGTTGGCAGCAATGCGAACAACGGCTCGATTTGCGGTCTTTCGGCTTCGAATTCGAATAACGGCTTCGGGAACGCGAACGGTAACATCGGGGCTCGCCTATCTTTTTCTCGTTAAATATTATAAGGCAATACACAACCGCCCAAGAAAACCTCGCAACTGGGAAGCATCGTCTGAATGGCAGACGTGAGCTGAACATGCGAAACATAACTGCAACCCACCGTAGTATGGGGCATACAAGTAGGGTAACACTGAAAGTAAGTAGCGTAGAGAGAAAGCCTTTCCTAAGTTAGAAGTTAGGAGTTAGGAGTTAGTAGTTAAAACAAGTTTTTGAATTGATAAATTTTTAAGTTTTTGAACTGATAAGTAGTGGCAGAGTTAGATGTTGACATAAAGGCAATACGAGGGAAGCACCGAGACGTGAAGCTCTCACAGGTGTACGCCATGGATAATCTTATCCGTGCCGACAAGGAGGCGCGTCGTGGCAAAGGCAATAAGTATGGCGTGAGGAAGTTCGACAAGGACCGCACGGGTAATCTGCTGAAGATACAGACGATGCTCCGTGAGCGTACCTACCACACTTCCACGCCAAAGATAGAGATGCGTTATTGCCCTTGCGGAAAGGTGCGCAAACTCACTAAATTGCCTTACGATCCCGACCATATCATCCATCACGCTTTGATGCAGGTCATAGGTCCCACGATGAACGCAAGCTATTATGCCAACAGCTATGCGAGCATCAAAGGACGTGGCACCGAGATGGCAAGGCGGAGGGTGCGACACTGGATTGACCGGCATAGAAATGCTGACATCGTGTTTGCCAAACTCGACTTCACGAAGTTCTATCAGAACATCAAGCAGGAGAAGATTTATGCCGCACTCTGCGAGATGTACCATGATGATGGCATCCGTTGGTTGCTGAAAGAAGTCGTGACGGCTATTAGTGAGGGATTGGGTATTGGACTGTACCCGATACAGCCTATCGCCAACTTCTACCTAAACCGTCTTGACAGGATGATAGGTCTGAGGTTTGGTAAGGCGGTGTTCCTCGTCAGATACTGCGACGACATCGTGCTGTTAGGATTTGACACGAAAACGATATGGGACGCGGTAAGCATGATTAGGTATTATGCGAAAGACATCCTTCGACAGCCACTGCATACAAATGTCAATGTGGAGCATCTGACAAACGATGTTCCGCTTGATTTTGTCGGTTATCAGTTCTTTAAGGATTACACGCTCATCCGCAAGAAGATGAAGTTGCGCATGAAACGTAAGTTGCGCAACTTCGACAAGAAAGAGAGTGAAGGTAAGGATATGACTGCAAAGCGACGCATGACGCTTTGCAGCTATAAAGGTTGGCTCATGCACAGTAATGGTATAACTTTATTCCGAAAGATAACAGGCATGAATAAATTTTCAGATTTGAACATCTCCAGTCAGGCAAAAGGCAAGAATGGAGAGATTTATTATGAGGTTCCTATCGTCAGTTGTGGTTTCCTCGTAGGCCGTAAGATTATTGTGAAGGATTTTCAAACGAATGTCAAGACGCGCAATGGCGATGGTCGCTATGTCGTGCTCATTGAGGAAGGCGGCAGTGAGTGTAAGTTCCTCACGAACAATCCTCGCATGAAGGATGTGCTCAACCAGTGTCGTGAGCAGAATGCCTTTCCTTTTGAAGCTACGTTTAAGAGACGGGCTCTGAATGGAAATAAGGTTGATTATTATTTTGAATGAGATAAGGATATGAAAGCAGAAAGTAATGTTAAGCCGCAGTTGGTCGAGAGATACCCCGGTCTTGTGAGAATTAACTATGATGTGCAGGAAGAGCAGCGTGAGGATATGAACGGGACGAAGAGCACCGTCTATGTCTACCGTATGCTTGAACTGCCAAGTGTCAATATGAGCGTGGATGAGCTGACTGCTACCCTCAAAGCCGATAAGTACGACAAAGCCACGCAGATTCAGATGGCATCTGACGATGACAAGAAGATAACGCTTGCGTTGTTCACTGCTAACTGTACCATCTATGCCAAGAAGATTCTCGGCATGGAACCATCATTGTCTGATGTCAAGGCGCAGAAGTTGGCAGAGATAAGTGTATATGATGCCTCTGATGCTGTCAACAGTTTCACCATCGACGGCAAAAATATCTGGCTGAGCAAAGACACTCGTCTTGCGCTTCGTCAACGCTTTATTGCTGAGCAGGCAAGCGGCATTAAGAATACATCGTTGTGGTATGGTGCTGAACAGTTCAACCTCTCAGTTTCTGATGCTCTTCCCATGCTTAATTCCATTGAGATATACGCTTGCAAATGCTATGACATCACCGCTGCGCATAAGGCTAATGTGCATTCAATGACAGATATTGAGGACATACTAAGCTATGACTTTAGAGTCGGCTATCCTGACAAACTTTCATTTACGACAACGGAGGAATGATGCGTATAAGAGGTTGTTTATGGCACAAGGGTAGTAATGGTCTCGGCGTGGGTCCTATGTGGCTGCGTCTGCTGCTGCCTTACCGCAAGACGTTTGACGCGGCGGCAAGGACGCATGACTACTGGTACGACGCGAAAGGCGACGGATGGGCGAGAAAACTCGATGATCTGCTGTTCCTCTATGAGTGTCTGAGGGTGGCCAAGACTTCTATACAGCGTTTTTTTGCTTACCTGTATTTCCTGCTTGTTCGCATGTTCGGATGGGCGTTCTACAGATACGACAGATAGGCTTTGATGATAAGCAATTCTTGATAGTTCTGTTCGGCGAGCTATAACTCGTCGTTAAAAATAAGTTTCACTTAAAATGTTTAGATTATGAAGAAAGTTTTTAGTGTTTATGACCGTGTTGCTGAGTGGCTTTGCAGCTTCGACAGCGACAAGTATGTGCATTTGCTTTTTGGCTTGGTGATCAGCTTCGCGGTGTCATGGGCATTTATGCTCACCACCATGGGAGCGACCAAGCCCGTGTGCGCTGTATGCGGTGTAATTGCGTCGGTGTTCGTCGGCTTCATTAAGGAGGTCGTTGACTTCTTCCGTGACAAGCCTTTCGACGCAAAGGACTGGCTGTTCACCGTCATTGGTGGAGTGATTGGAGCATTGATGTTTTTGATTTAATAACTTGCCGTCTGCGACTGAGTGTTGCAGACGGCCTAAAAGATTGACAGATGGGAAGCAATATACTTAACTTATCAAGTAACGGTATATCTACGGGCGCACGCGCGGCGGGGGTAACGATATTCTACTCGGAAATCACGCAGATGATTATCGACAGCAGATGGATATTGGTGGCCGTCGTGCTTTTCTGTATTTTTGATTTTCGCCTTGGGTGCAAGGAGAGTTCCAAGCGTAAAGAGGCGGCTGACAAGGAGGGAAACACGATGCTGAGCGACCTCTACCGCTTTCATCGCTCACGGGCGATAAGGCGATCAGCAAACAAATTTGTGGACTATGTACTGCTGATGATGGTGTCCGAGGCCTTCGGTGCGGCATTTCTACCTTATATTGGTGTGCCGTATATCTACGGAGCTTGGGCTGGCGGTCTGATTGCCTGCGGCTGTGAAATAAGCAGCGCGTGTGGGCATTTCCTCTACATTCATGGTGTGCAGGTGGAGAAGAAGAACGTCAAGGGCTATGCGCTTGCTTTTGTCAAGGCCTTGGCCGTGGCTTTTGCCCGGCAGAAGGCTGGCGAGCAAGTAGGCGAGGCTGTCGAGGAGGCGTTTAATGAAGCAGAAAACAAGAAATCAGAAAAATAACATAGGAGGTAATCATGGCAATATCAAGAGGACTGAGGAATAACAATCCGCTGAACATTCGGAAGTCATCGACGAAATTTGTCGGTGAGACGAACGGGAACGACGTTTCATTTAAGACATTCAAGACGATGGCGTATGGCTACCGGGCGGCATTTGTCATCTTGCGGACATATTTCAAGAAGTACGGCTGCAACACGGTAGGGAAGATTATCAAGCGTTGGGCACCACCGACGGAAAACAATACAACTAACTATATCGCTACGGTTAGTCGAAGGAGCAAGATACCTTCGGGGCGCAAGCTGTCATTCAGTATGGGCGAGATGACTGCAATAGTGGCAGCTATGAGCTACGTGGAGAATGGAGAGGTTGCGGACGCAAAGGCCGTGGCACAAGGTTGGGATTTAATGGAGAAGGAGTAAATGATATGGAAATAACAGTTGAAAGAAAGTGGAAACGGGATGGATATACCATCGGTACGCTGAGCATTAACGGTAAACGGTTTGGCGATGGGAAGCATTACTGTTGCACGTTAGAGGACACGGACAGAGGGCTTGACAGCAAGATGCCGATGAATAAAATATTATTTATGAAGAAGCCGCACATTACGGCTATCCCTACGGGTAGATACCAGATAACTGCAACATACTCCCCGCATTTCAATCGCACGCTGCCGCTATTAAACAACGTCCCCGGCTATTCGGGTGTGCGAATACATCCGGGTAACACGGCTGCGGACACAGATGGGTGCATCTTGGTAGGCGAGAATACTGCAAAAGGGAGAGTAAATAACTCTAAGTACTGGTTCAACCTGCTCTATGCCGCAATCGACAAAGCGTTGAAACGCGGGGAGAGCGTAAACATCACGTACAAATGAAGAAGGCTGTACTCATCCTGCTGGCCGTCATCGTGAGCTTCGTACTTGGAATGTTGGTAGAGAGCAAAGTCCACAAATGCGATGTGGGCGATGTTCATACCAGCGTCGAGTATGTCTCGGAGTCTCATCATGCTCCGGTGCCATCCGACAGCAACGTTGTCCGCTATGACACCATTTGGCCAGACAACAAAGAGGTGAAAAATATTCCAAAATCCGGCAACAAAAGTGCGGAAAATATTCCACAGAAGGCCGAAAAGATTTGGGAAGACACGCTGAAAAGCGCGGAAAATATTCCGCAGCCTGTTGTGATCCCCATCACTCAGAAGGTGTATAAGGACTCCGATTACACTGCCTATGTGTCCGGCTATCATTCCTCGCTCGACTCCATATCTGTGAGGCACAAGGTGACAACCATCACCATCAA
The DNA here is from genome assembly GCA_900322035.1 of uncultured Prevotella sp. Lineage (GTDB taxonomy): Bacteria > Bacteroidota > Bacteroidia > Bacteroidales > Bacteroidaceae > Prevotella. Next base: position 14,546 of record ONYL01000006.1, on the reverse strand, counting down.
GCAGAAGGCGCGCCGATGGAACGTGGGAGTGAGTGCAGGATATGGAATGACCCCGAAAGGCTTTCAGCCGTATGTCGGCATTGGTGTAACGTTTAACCTACTCAAATAGATATGGGCAGAAAGAGATTGTACGTAGACAAGGAGCCACGGCAGCGCGGCTCCATACCAAGAGAACACTTCACGAAAAAGAGAGGATCGTGGAAACCCAAGCATCCGTTCGAGAATGAGGCGAGTGCGGCCAACTATATTGCCATGCACGATTACTTCATGAGAAACGGATATGTGCCATACGTCTGCGGCTTCTGCGGATGCTGGCACATAGGAAGGAGAGATCAAGGCTCGTCTCCCAATACGTAGTCTATGACTTTTCTATTTGCCTCGTCAATTTTGCGAGTGTCAAAGTTCACATAGATAGCTGTAGTAGGGTTTCCGTGCCCATGACCGAGTGCTGCAGATATGGTAGCGTCAGGAATGTCGAGCCGGCTTGCTATCGTTGCCCATGTATGCCTTGCCCAGTATAGCGACAAACCAGGGAATGCTGAAATTCGTCGGATATGATATTTGTGTTTAAGACAGCCACGCGTGTAGTCTTGATTGTGAATCATCATCTTTGGTCCGATGGATTTCAGCCCTTTATCCATCATGCTCACGAAAGTATGAACGGTGTTGAAGTCTTCAGCAAAACGAATGAGGTGCTTGCTACCCCGATAAGAGTTTATTAGCTCCATAGCTTCGGGCTCCACCTTTATATTATATAGACGATGTGTTTTTGCTCTACTGTAAACCAATCGTCCATCCGCAGAAATATCGGTTAGCCCGCATAAGTCCACTGGATTTATGCCAATCAAGAAGAAAGAGAGCTTGAAAACGTCTATGTAGCGTTGCTGCCACGGCTCACACTCATACCGGAACAATGCTCTAAGCTGCTCGATGGTGAGAGAACGCTTCGGAGTCGCCTGGTTCTTTATTTTGAACGTTCGGAAAGGATAGTGAGAGGTTATACCATTGTCAATAGCATCGTTGACGACGGTACGTATGTTCCTCATGTGAATGCTCCGTGTGTTCGTCGAGTTCCCGATGTCGAGTAAGTATCTGTCAAACTCAGACAGCCAGTCCTTAGAAATATCCTCGAAGGACATTTTCTTTGAGCGAGGGTCAAACTGTATAATGCGGTTGAGAGTGTTCTTGTATTTCTCTTTGGTGTTGAAGTTCGTTTGTTTGTTCGTATAAACCTCAAACCTCGGAATGAAACGAGCTGAATGCTTTGACTCCGGCTCCAGCTCTCCAAGAATGGCCTCTTTGATTTGAGTGACAGACTTTCCATTGATAGAACCGCTACTCTGCAAGCTGAGGAAAGCTCTAACGATATCGGACTTTCTGTTCTCGATAAGGTAATTGAGTTCGGTCTTCTGAGGGTGATCATGAATCTTTTGGCTCTTTGCGTCCCACTGAGAGGGCAGTACGCTTACGCCAAGACCAATGTAGGTTGTCGAGCCTTGTTTGGTGAGAGAGACCTTTAGAGGTGCAGCACCTTTCTTTATCCCTCTCCTGTCGAGATAAATTCGGAATGTTACCATGTTGCTTTTTACTTGCGGGTAATCTGCGGGTAAATCTGGTCAAAACGGTGCAACGATGTGCAGGATTGTGCAGAAGTTTGCAGAAAACCGTTGTTTCTTATTTACTGAAAACCCCTTAGACACTGGGTTTTATGCGGAAAGAGGGGGATTCGAACCCCCGAAACGCTTTAGACGTTTACACGCTTTCCAGGCGTGCCTCTTCAACCACTCGAGCATCTTTCCAGCTTCGGTTTTCAAAAGCAAGTGCAAAAGTATATCTTTTTTATCAGAATCGTGCATATTCAAAGGAGTTTAATATTCTTTAACTGTAAAAATACAGCCATATCCAGTATAAAACCATCTTATTGGGGCAAACTATGAAAAAAAAAGGTTCATTGAACGACCACGATGTTACGAAATCATTATTTCAACCCAACCCATTCCTCGTTAATTTAGTTTTGACCGTAGATCGTGATCCGTCATCGCGCACACACAGCTATCCGACCAGACATTCTCTGCTGTTTCTATCATATCGAGAATCGTATAGATAGGAAGGATGATGCCCATGAGCCCGACTGGTGCTCCGGTGCCACTGATGAGCGACATCGTAAGGAAAAAACATCCCATGGGAACACCGGCATTACCTATGGCAGCTATCACGGCAATAAAAACCCACCCAATCATTTGCCAAATGTTCAATACTATACCACCGCTCTGCATCAGATAGACTGATGTGACAAAAATAAAAGCGGCACAGCCATTCATGTTGATAGTCGTGCAGATGGGAAGAACAAAACGGGCTACCTTAGGCTTCACTCCTAACCTTTTCTCGGCCGATTCCATCGTAACGGGCAAAGTGGCGGCTGAGCTTTTCGTGAACAGGGCCATCAGTACCGCAGGCGACATCTTCCCCAACACACGCAAGGGATTGAGACCGCGACTGAGAAGAAACAACGGAAGAACAATAAAAAATTGAAGTATATTGCCTCCAAGTATGACTGCGACGTACTTACCCAACGATTGCGCGGCAACACCCGCACTAACCTGGGACGACAGTTGTGCGGCGAAAGCAACAATACCCAAGGGTAAAGTCCAGATCAGACAATGGATGAGCAGGAACAAAAGATCCTGCAAGCCCTCCATAAGACGGACAACTGCCACTGTCGATTCTTTTTTCGGCAATTTAGCAATACCTATTCCGATGGCAAATGCCAACAAGAGAATTGAGAGCACGTTGCTGTCAAGAAAGGGCTGAACGAGATTGTTGGGTATCACACCTATGACATGTTCATAATAGGTCTCTTTCTCAACCGTCTCAGGAAGAGCCGAACTACCTTGGTTGAGCATTGTGAGCGGGAGATTATCTGGGTGGATAATATTGTAAAGAACAAGACCCAACAGGGCAGCGGCAAAGGTGGTAAGCAACGTGTAGGTGACTGCATGACGGAAGATACGCCCAGTTTCTTTCTCCAAGCCAAAGCGTATCATCGTGTTGATGACTGCGAGAAATATTGTGGGAACGGCCAGCAATTGAAACAGACGGATATAGACTGTAGCAATAAAGTCAACCGACTGATGAAGCAATGTCCCGGGCACCAGCCCAAGCAATGTCCCGGGCACCAGCCCAAGCAACGTCCCTAAAGCCAATGCACCAAGCCAAACTAAAAGTTGTTTCTTCTGAGAATGATTCTTCATATGAAAAGCTCCTTATAAATCTTTATGGATGCAAAGTTACTTCAACTTTTCCAAATACCCTCCACGTTCTCTCAAATCTTTTTCATCTGGTGTATAGTTTGAGCTTTGGTAAGACTAATCCTTTTTTGACAGGGCTAAATAACAGCCCCCCAAGCTTGTTTTTTGCAGCACATTCAAACAAATGTAATAAAAACAGAAAATATTTTGTTAAAAAATTTGTTTATCACGATATTTTTTATTTCCTTTGCAATTACAAGCATCTTTCCCCAGCAATGAGAGGAGGAAAGCACATTCCATGAAAGAAGTCTTAGGGCTTCTTAAAAGAAATGTTCAGTGATGTAGAATAATGCAAAGCTGATGGGGACGGATGCTTTTTCAATTGTTTCTGCGAACACACATTCATTGTCTACAAACACGAAATTGTAGTAGAAAAAGCCTAAAACCAAATATTGAAAAAAAGGAGCTGCCCATATTTTTGTGGACAACTCCCTTATTTAAAAAGTTATTCTTGCTCAGCCAATCCTATCAGAGTCTGCGCAACTGGACTGTGAAATGGCGCATCAGCGGAGCTTCCCATTCTATGGCTACACCGCGGGAAATGGATTCGCGGCGGTCGTAGACATTCTTCAGAGCCGCTGCCACAACCTTCATGTGATTGTCGGTATAAACTCGGCGAGGAATGCAAAGGCGCACCAGATCGAGACCGCCAAAACGGTTTTCGCGCGTCACCGGATCACGGTCGGCCAGCATGTAGCCTATCTCACACGCGCGGATTCCAGCCTCAAGATAAAGCTCACATGTAAGCGTCTGGGCCGGAAACTCTTCCTTTGGCACCCTGTTGAGCACCTTGTCTCCGTCTACGAAGATGGCATGGCCACCAGCGGGGCGCTGATAAGGAATGCCGTATTCATCGAGCAGCGAGGCGAGATACTGAACTTGGTGGATGCGGGTCTGAAGCATGTTGAACTCGGTGTTCTCGTCCAAGCCCTGTGCGATAGCGTTGAGATCGCGGCCGTTCAATCCGCCATAGGTGATATAGCCCTCGAAGGGAATGCAATAGAGTTTGGCTCCCTCATACCAGTCGTCGCGACTGGTGGCGATGAAGCCACCCATATTGACGATTGCATCCTTCTTGCACGACATAGTAGCGGCGTCAACATCCTCATACATCTCCCGCACTATTTCCTTGATCGTCTTGTCGGCATAACCTTTCTCACGGGTTTTGATGAAGTAGGCATTCTCGGCAAAGCGGGCTGAGTCCATCACAACAGGCACTCCATACTGATGGCAGAGCTTGCAGGTGGCCTTAATATTCTCCATGCTCACGGGCTGACCGCCCACGGTGTTGTTGGTCACGGTAAGAACCATGAACGGTACGTTGCCTTTATTCTCTTTCAGCACCTTCTCCAATTTCTCTAACGATACATTTCCCTTGAAAGGAATCTCAAGTTGAGTGTCGTGAGCCTCATCGATCGTCACGTCGATAGCCTTGGCCTTGCGACTCTCAATGTGGCCCTTGGTAGTATCGAAATGGGCATTGCCCGGCACAACCATTCCAGGCTTTACCAGATAAGAGAAAAGCACGTTTTCTGCGGCACGTCCCTGATGCGTTGGAATGACGTGCTTGAAACCGAAGATGCGCTGTACGGCCGACTCAAACTTATAGAAAGAAGTAGCACCGGCATAACTCTCATCGCCGAGCATAAGTTCTGCCCATTGGCGGTCGCTCATGGCTCCTGTTCCCGAGTCGGTGAGCAGATCAATATAAACTTGTTCCGAACGAAGTTGAAACACATTGTAATGAGCCTCCTTAAGCCACTGCTCGCGCTGTAGGCGTGTACTCTTGTGGATAGGCTCAACCATTTTTATTTTCCAGGATTCTGCAAAAGGTAATTCCATAGATTTATGTTTTTTATTAGGAGTTATCAAAGATTGAAATTAATTAAGTTGGAGACAGGAATTGTATCCCTATCTCCACACCATTCAATATTACCCTACAGGGTGGTTTTCAGCAAATATCGCCATGCGTTCATCGAGCTCCTTATACTGGTTGTCTCGAATAAACGACGTGCACACGCGGATTCCCTGCTGGTCGCTTCCGGTATTGGTCAGACAGATGGCACTCACCCCATAATAGAGAAGTTCGCTCACAAGTTGCCCGCTGTTAAGCCCGGGATAGCCCACTGTGAAGTAGAATCCGTCGGCAATAGGCTGGTCGAGGTCCTTGTCGTAGACGATATAGAAATTGTGGCGCAGAAAGATTTCTTTCAATCGATGGGCGCGTCGGCCATACTCACTGGTAACGGCACGGAAATCGTAGGTTCCGTCGCTGGCAGCCTTCATCACTGCCGCCAAAGCATACTGGGCACTATGGGAGGTACCCGACGAGAGGGCATAGAGGATTCGGGTGGAATATACCAAGCCAAAGGGCAAGGCCGAATAACGTTGGTCAAGCGCGGGATAATGGCGATGGAATAGCTTGTTGCTGATACAGGCCACTGAAATTCGCTCACCGGCATAACTGAAAGCCTTGCTGCCACTGATGAGCAGCATATAGTTGTCGGTGTAGCGGCCCACAGAAGCCTGGTAAGGTGGCTGGAAGGGCTGACTCAAATCCTTGCGGAAGTCCATGGCAAAATAGGCCAGGTCCTCTATCACCACGGTGTCGTAGCGTGTGGCCAACTCACCTATGGATTTCAATTCATCTTCATTTAGGCACACCCAGGACGGGTTGTTGGGATTGCTGTAGATGATGCAGCAGATATTGCCTTTCTTCAGATAGCTCTCCACCTTCGGGCCGAGTTTCTCGCCACGGTAATGATACATATCGAAGGTCTCATACTTCACGCCCATCACTTGCAGCTGCTGTTTTTGCACAGGGAAACCCGGATCGATGAAAAGCACGGTGTCTTTCTTCGGATCATACTGAGAACAGAGCGTAAAAGCCGCATAGGTACCCTGCATACTTCCGACGACAGGCACACAACCCTCAGCGTTGACGTCCAAGCCGATGAAAGCCTTGATGAAGCGAGAAGCCTCATGCTTCAGAGCGGGCAATCCCTGAATATCGGGATACTGACTGGCAACACCACTGCGCAAAGCCTTGATTTGGGCTTCTACGCCTATCTCTGCAGCGGGCAGTCCGGGGATGCCCATCTCCATCTTGATAAACTCCACGCCGGACTTCTGCTCGGCATACTCAGCCACGCGCTTCACCTCACGGATGGTAGCAGCGGCAATATCCTGGATGTCATTAGCTTTAATGGCATCCAGGATAATATTTTTAGATATAGGTGTAGGCTTCATTACTACTGTGCTTCCTTTCCTATTTTAAGCGCCTTGAGATTAGCATCCACGATTTCCGTTCCCTTACGAGCAAAGACATCACGGACGGCATTCTCCATCTTGTCGAAATCGATACCAATGGCTTTTTGCGCAGCCCCCAAAAGTATCACGTTAGCCGAGCGGGGTACGCCGTTGTCCTTGGCAAGCTTTTCAATATCCAATGAGATAAGATGCTTCACCTGTGCCAGATCGGCATTGATCTTCTCCATTTCGGGATAGTCAGGGATATTGACAAAGGGAGTGTTGGCCGTGATGATCCAACCGTCTTTCTTCAGGTAAGGCAAATAGCGGAGTGCCTCCATAGGCTCCATGGAAATAATCACATCGCAATGACCTTCGGCTATCAAATCACTGTCGATAGGATCGGATGAGAGGCGCAGATTGCTTTGCACATCGCCACCGCGTTGCGACATTCCGTGCACCTCTGCCTGCTTAATATATAGATTCTCATTCATTGCGGCCTGACCTATGATAGTAGCGATGGTGAGGATTCCCTGTCCTCCCACACCGCAAAGGATAATGTCTGTTTTCATACTTATTTTGCCTCCTTAGCTTTAGCTTTTTGTTGTTGTTTAAGATGACGGCGAAGAGTCTGGATGCACTCACGGCGCGCAATAATCACGCTGAGTCCCTTATATTCCACCTCCTCGTGAATAGCCTTTGTGATCTCAGGCATGTTCTTGGGCAGTGGCACAACCACACGCAGATGTTCTTCAGCTACGCCAAGTGCACGGCAGATATCCTCTATCTTACCCGTACCGGCTGAATCCTGACCACCGGTCATGCCGGTTGTCAGGTTGTCACTGATCACCAAAACCATGTTGGAATTGGCATTAACGGCATCAAGCAAGTTGGTCATTCCAGAGTGTGTGAACGTGGAGTCGCCAATGACGGCAACCGAAGGCCACTGGCCTGCATCGGCGGCTCCCTTGGCCATACCCACGCTGGCACCCATATCCACACAGGAGTGGATGGCACGGAAGGGAGGCATGAAGCCCAAGGTGTAGCAGCCAATATCGCCAAAGACGCGGGCATTGGGATAATTTTTCAGCACCTCATTCAAGGCCGTGTACATATCGCGGTGGCCGCAACCCTTGCAGAGCTGGGGCGGGCGGGCTGCCACATCCTCACATTCGGCATACTGTTCGGCAGAGGGCAGCCCGAGCGCCTTGGCCACAAGGTCTGGATTAAGCTCTCCCGTGCGGGGCAGATCTCCAGTGAGACGGCCCTTGACAACTGTGTCATGGGTGAGGACTCCAGATACCATATCTTCAATAAACGGCTGACCTTCCTCCACAATAAGCAGCGTGGGGCAATCCTTAGCCAAGCGACGCACCAACGACTTTGGCAACGGATACTGGCTGATCTTCAACAGCGGATAAGGACAGCCCTCGGGGAAGCACTCATTGACATAATTGAATGCAATACCACTGGCGACGATTCCTAATGAGTGGTCTTTTCCGTCAATATATAGATTGTGTTTGCTATCAGCTGCCAACTGCTCCAATACGGGCTGCTGGGCTGTGACGTGACAGTTGCGTTTACGGGCTACGGCTGGCAGCAGCACCCAGTTGGAGGCTTTGGCCTCATAATTGAGCTGATTTTGCTCTTTGGGCTCATCTTTTATTGTCACAGCGGCACGGCTGTGGGCCATACGGGTGGTGACGCGCATCAAAACGGGAAGGTTCTCCTTTTCCGAAAGATCGAAAGCCTCGCTCATCATGTCATAGGCTTCCTGCTGCGAACTCGGTTCAAATGTGGGGATCATGGCAAACTTGCCATAGAAACGGCTGTCCTGCTCATCCTGAGAGGAGTGCATCGACGGATCGTCGGCCACCAATACCACGACGCCGCCGTTTACGCCCGTCATTCCGGAATTGACAAATGGGTCGGCGCAGACATTCAAGCCCACATGCTTCATGCAGACTAAGGCTCGCTTGCCCATGTACGACATGCCAAGGGCCTGCTCCATAGCGGTTTTCTCATTGGTACACCAGCGACGATGAACATTACGCTGTTTTGCCAAGGGCGACATTTGGATGTACTCTGTAATTTCGGTGGAAGGAGTGCCAGGATAGGCATAGACACCACTCAAGCCCGCATCAAGCGCGCCTTGAGCGACTGCCTCATCTCCAAGTAGTAATTTCTTCATGAGTTATGTTTGTTTAAGATTAAACTTTTAGGCCTTTGCAAAGATAACTTTTTTTTCATAACTCTCAAAATGTTTTTGAAAAAAAATTCCACCCCATTATCGACTCTCATGAATCAAGTCTGAAGAACGAAGTCTGAATTCTCGTATAAGTCGTCAACCCGCAACGTCTTCAGCGGGGGAACTCATGAGAATGTTCCCATATGATACATCGGTAGCAGAAGAAGGGCAAAAGGAGAGGAAGCGAGTATGGGAAAATGAAGAAAACCGATGACGATTTGTGTTAAAGTCGGTCGCCATAAAAAATATTGTCCGGAAAAAACGTGAGGGTTAAAATAATTTTGCTATTTTTGCAATGCGCTACCGAAAACAAGAAAATTATCGCTTAAATCCATATCAGCTATGATCAATCAACAATTATTAAATCCCAAGAGTATCGTCGTGGTGGGCGGCTCCAACAATGTCCACAAACCCGGCGGTGCCATTGTCCGCAATCTACTCAAAGGCAACTACCAAGGCACGCTACGTATCATCAATCCAAAGGAAGACGAGGTGCAGGGCATCAAGGTCTATCACCGTCCGGAGGAGATTCCTCCCACCGACCTGGCCATCCTTGTTGTTGCTGCCAAGTTCTGTCCCGGCTACGTAGACTATTTGGCTGCCAACAAGCAGGTCAGGGCTTTCATCATCATCTCCGCCGGATTCAGCGAAGAGACCGAAGAGGGTGCGGTCATGGAGCAGCAGATCCTCCACACTTGTGAGCAATATGACTGTGCGCTGATCGGCCCCAACTGCATCGGTCTGCTCAACAATGTCCATCACAGCGTATTCACTCAGCCTATCCCCAAGCTCAATCCCCAGGGAGTCGACTTCATCAGTGGATCAGGTGCAACAGCCGTGTTCATTCTTGAGTCTGCCGTCATCAAGGGCCTGCAGTTCAACTCTGTATGGTCGATAGGCAATGGCAAACAGATCGGCATTGAAGACGTATTGCAATATATGGACGAACATTTTGACCCTGCGAAAGATTCAAAAGTCAAGTTGCTCTACGTAGAGAACATCTCCGATCCCGACAAGCTCCTGCTCCATGCATCATCGCTGATCCGCAAGGGGTGCCGCATAGCTGCCATCAAGGCTGGTTCGAGCGAGAGTGGCAGTCGTGCGGCCTCTTCCCACACGGGTGCCATCGCCTCAAGTGACTCCGCCGTCGATGCTCTCTTCCGCAAGGCGGGCATTGTGCGCTGTTTTTCGCGCGACGAGCTCACCACTGTAGGTTGCATCTTCACACTTCCACGCTTCAACGGCCGCAACATAGCCATAGTCACCCATGCCGGTGGTCCCGGTGTGATGCTCACCGATGCCCTCTCGAAGGGTGGTTTCAACGTACCCAAGCTCGATGGGCCTATGGCAGAAGAACTCAAAGCCCAACTTTTCCAAGGTGCTTCAGTGGCCAACCCCATCGACATCCTCGCCACAGGCACGCCCGAGCAGTTGGGCATCGCCATCGACTACTGCGAACACAAGTTTGAGGGAATAGATGCTATCATGGTCATCTTCGGCACTCCCGGACTGGTGAAGCTCTATGAGGCCTACGACGTGCTGCACAAGAAAATCTTGGAATGCAAGAAGCCTATCTTCCCTATTTTGCCGAGCGTTGTCACAGCGGGTCCTGAGGTGCAGGAATTCCTTGGCCGTGGTCATGTCAACTTCTCTGATGAGGTCACACTGGCCACTGCCCTCACCCACGTGCTGCGCACTCCGGCTCCTGCGCCTGCCGACATCGAGATTGGCGACGTTGACGTGCCCCAAATCTGGAAGATCGTCGACAGCATTCACGAAGACGGCTTCTTGCCTCCACAAACGGTGAGACAGTTGCTTGGCTGCGCCAAGATTCCCATGGTGCCCGAGATGGTGTCTACCGACAAGACGCAAATCCTGGCCTTCGCCGAAGAAATCGGCTTCCCCGTTGTAGCCAAAGTGGTTGGCCCTGTCCACAAGAGTGATGTAGGCGGTGTTTCGCTCAATATCCGCACGTCCCGCCATCTCGAAGAGGAGTTCGACCGGATGATGCAGATAGAGGGTGCCAAGGGCGTGATGGTGCAGAAGATGCTGAAAGGAACCGAGCTCTTCATCGGTGCCAAATATGAGCCGCGTTTCGGCCACGTCGTTCTATGCGGCTTGGGCGGAATTTTCGTCGAGGTGCTCAAAGATGTATCCAGCGGACTGGCACCACTTTCCGAGGGTGAATGCCGGTCGATGATCCACTCCCTGAGAGGCTACAAGATCATCCAGGGCACGCGCGGACAGAAAGGTGTCAATGAGGAAGCGTTCATCAAGATCATCCAGCGCCTCTCCATTCTGTTGCGTTTCGCTACACAAATCAAGGAGATTGATATCAACCCCCTGCTCGCCAACGGCGACGAGGTCGTAGCAGTAGACGCCCGTATCCTCTTTAAGAAGTAACCCTCACTCCAGTTCCAACAAAACTGGACTATAAGTTTTTTCAAGGCAGCCGTCAGCGACGTGACCACAATTTGTCACAGCCGACGGCTGCTATTATCTTGACATTTGAATGATTCTGCCGTAACATATACAAACAAGATCTCCCAACAGTTCCAATAGATCACGAAATGATCATCCTGTATATGAAGAGAAACCAAATATCTTCAGACAATACAATGAAGAGATATGTTTTTTTGTTAAAACATCCACATTTGAAACAAAATTCCTTATAAAAATTTTGAATTTTACTATTTTTTCCCATATTTGTAGCGGATTACATTCTTTGAATGACCTAATAATATTGGTCTAAGACCAATCAAATATATTATTCATTAATTATTACAACTATGAGGACCTATTTTTTTTATATGCTACTAAGCATATTGTTATCAACAGTAGATGCTACATCTTCCCAGGCGCAAAAGATGGTAGCCGCAGTAAATACCGCCAATGCGACGCTCCCTGTTAAGAGCGTGTCGGAAACAACAGACGGTATGTTCAATTTCAAGAACTTTGAAATTGAGGTCAGCGAAGAAGGAGACTACTATGCTGGCTTCTGGCTTCTTCCGTCGAAGTACCAAGATGCAAGTAGTGAATCTGCTTCTGCTCTGAACTTGAAACAATCGGGATTATACATCATCAATGTGGAAACCACAAAGGATGTATATTCCAATAAAGTTGTTGTAAAATAAGCAATTTAAACATGGGAACAAGGAGCCTTGATCCCATATAAAACCATTACATTATGAAAAGATTATTTATTCTAATCATTTTACTCATCCCCTTTTTTACAATATTGGCTCAGGAGCCCCCTGCACCAAGTGATCCCGACGGGGAGGCCAACGGCTATGACTATGTTGATCTTGGCTTGCCAAGTGGGACATTATGGGCGATGCAAAACATTGGGGCAGAAGGTCCATCGGAATATGGTGATTATTTCGCCTGGGGGGAGCTGGAACCCAAGGATGAGTATACGTGGGAAAGCTACGAGTATGTTGGAGACTACTACGACCTACCAGATGTTGGGAACTTCTTTTCAACGGAATATATAGGCGATGACATTTCTGGGACGGAATACGACGCAGCCACTTTCAATTGGGGAAAACCGTGGAGAATGCCAAAGGCTGATGAGATTGCTGAGTTAAGAAGACTATGCTGGTGGAAATGGACGACAGAAAACGGAATTAAAGGGATGCGCATTTATGGCCCTAACACCCATTCTATCTTTTTTCCTGCAAATGGTTTTGCATGGTCTTCAGCTAACTTTCCTGGTCAGCTTTACCATTTTCAAGGATATTATGGAGACTATTGGGGGAGCCAGCAGACAATATCAGAGTACAGGCCTGAGATAATAAACTTTGAAGCACATTCACTTGGTTTTGACTCAGGTGGAATTAATCATTATGATAATGGGGAAAAAGCTATTGGTTTTGGAATAAGACCTGTTGCTACAAAAAAAGAAGTAACAAAAATTGCATGTATTGATACTGATAAGAGACATCCATCAATCCTATATTCCAATGGGGAAATCATGGTTAGCAATGTGGCTGCAGGAAGTCTGTTGACCGTTCGTACTTTGTCTGGGACTGTAGTTTGTATGAAATCAGCCCAGGGCAATACGTGTACTATTGACGGAATCCAGAAAGGAGCCTATATTATCTCCATAAGGGATAATGGTGATATTGTAAGTAATGTAAAGATAATCGCTAAATGATTTGGATTATGAAAAGAAGAATACTAATCAGCATGATGACAATGGTGGCGCTCTTCCTTTCGATGAGCGCACGAGCCTCTGGCCTCGTACCAGAGAATTGTACCATTGGTGAGTATCCCGTGTACTATCCTATCGAGTATATCGGATTCTCCTTCGACGGGGCGATCAGCGTGGCTGAGGGCACGCTCGCTTCTATTTACTGTGATGAGGAGGTAATGGCTACGGCTCCTCTAACGGTCAACAACGAGGTTGGCAGTAAGCGAACACAGGGTAAGGCAGAGATATCCTTCGAGACGCCACTCATCCTCCCCAAAGGCAAGACCTACAAATTGGTCATTCCTGCCAACACGATCTACAAGACTGATGCCCCAACCATCTCCAACGACCAACTAACCGTAGAGTTCAGCGTACCTGCCACATTGGGCGACGCTGACCCTTCTATTGAGGACGACACGACACTGGAAAAGGAGCAATTCATCGGCTTCTATTTCAAGACGGAAACTGCGGCGACAGATGGCAGTGAGGCCATTCTGCTACGCGAAGGCGTTCCCGTCAGAACATATCCTCTGACTGTTAGCTGGGACTGGAACTTGGGCTATGCCGGCGTAGACTTTGGAAAAGACATCAGCTTTGAGGATGGTGTCGGCTACACGCTTCGCCTGCCACAAGGAGCAGTCTGTGCATTGCGTCGTCCCGACATCACTAACAATGAGGAAGAGGTATCTTTTGTGGGCAGCAGCAAAGGAGCCGTGAAGACTTTGGACTACGTATGGTGCAGCCTCTACGACCATCATCCCACGGATGTCATTGACAGCGTACTCTTCTATTATGACCAGCCCGTCATACTCTCTGGAAATCCTGCAATACAACTCATCATGGACGACAGCGTAGTCGTCAAGGAAGTTGTCCCCATCTTGAATGCCCAGGACGGCATGTGGATTTTGACAGCAGACTTCGAATCTACTCCCCTCACCCCAGCAAGAAGCTACTCCGTGGTCATTCGGGAAGGTACGATTGTCACACCAGATGGTGATGTTGTGGTAAACTCCACCAACACCACCAAAGTGGACACTATCACAGGGTTGCAGAGGACCGACACCACACCCATCCACATGACAACAAGAGGAAGAAACATTGAACTGTCAGGCATCAGCCTTGGGACAACCGTCGGTCTGTTTAAGGCAGATGGAAGCATCGTCGCATCCCGAAAGGCAATAGCCGGCTCTCTTATCTTCCATGCTCCTGCCCCTGGCGTATATATTTTAAAGGTAGGGAGCGCGGCCCAAAAGATTCTCGCCAGGTAGCATAAATCCGACAGCAAATTTTCATTCCCTTTCATCCTAATATAAGGATGATTGTCCCTTGAGATATTTACCAGTGCCAACAAAGAGGGTGTATCATAATTTATTGCTGTCCGCTAAAACTTTTTTGATTGTACAAAATTAGGGCTGACACTTCTCACGAGGTGTCAGCCCTTTTAGTTACCTTTGTAAATGCGGCACAGCGGATTTTTTCCGTGGATTCATGGTAAGTTTATATGTAAAGGGGAAGGAAAATGGTCATGTCCAGGCTTACGCTCCTACCG
>ONYL01000063.1 GCA_900322035.1 uncultured Prevotella sp. | reverse complement strand
GGGACAGATTATCCCAAACTTACGCCTGTGGACTTGACGGCTCTGCAATCCCGATTCGTTACGAACAGGATTGCAACCAGCAAGGTTGAAGCAGGAAGGCAACATAAATTGTAGCATTTTCTATCTTATGCTATGATTTTATAAGTTTGCCAAATCGGTAGATGTAATACTATGCCGACCTGTGACACATACTATCGCGTAGGTTGGCAACAGATTCCGCTATTATAACGATAAGAAAAGGCCGACTATCCGCATGACGGACAGCCGGCCCTATTCTTATGTAAATCGAAAGTCTTAACCAGTGGGATTACTTGGTTTTCTCTTCCACCCACTTACGTGCATTAACGAAGGCCTCAATCCATGGTGTCACATCGTCGCTGCGGCGGTCGCGGGGATACCAAGCGCTCTGCCAGGGGAACACGGCACGCTCAGGGTGAGGCATCATGGCCAGGTGACGGCCATCGGCAGAGCAGATAGCGGCCACATTGTAGTCGGAACCGTTAGGGTTGCCAGGATATTCAGCATAGTTGTATTTAGCAACTACATTGTAGTGGTCTTCGGGCTCGGGCAGGTAGAAACGGCCCTCGCCATGGGCCACCCACAAGCCTAACTTGCTGCCAGAGAGCGAACCCAGCATCACACTGTTGTTCTGTGGAATGGAAAGTCCGAGGAATGCAGACTCAAACTTCTGGCTGACGTTGTGGACGAGGTGCGTGCGGTGGGTGTGCTCAGGATTGATGAGATTGAGTTCCACCATGAGCTGACAACCGTTGCAGATGCCCAGACTCAGCGTGTCCTTGCGGGCATAGAAGCGGTCGAGGGCACTCTTTGCCTTGGGATTGTAAAGGAAAGCACCGGCCCAGCCTTTTGCCGAACCTAAAACGTCGGAGTTGGAGAATCCTCCGCAGAAAACGATAAAGTTCACCTCATCAAGGGTCTCGCGCCCGCTGATGAGATCGGTCATCATCACATCCTTCACGTCGAATCCTGCAAGATAGAGGCAATAGGCCATCTCGCGCTCGCCGTTGGTACCCTTCTCACGGATAATGGCAGCTTTCGGTCGCTTGCTGTCCTTCTTGTCGGTCTTCCAGCGGTCGGCACTAATGCCATACTGGCTCAACTTGCCCGTGAAACTCTCGGGGAACTTCATTTCTACAGGCTGCTTCTTATAATTAAGGTAGCGCTTGCGAGCCATGCCGCCCATGCTCTGATCCTGATCGAGCAGATAGCTGGTGTGATACCACACGTCGCGCAGCTCGTCGATATCAAACTCATGTTTCCATCCATCCTTTTCGATCTCGATCTTGCGGCTCTCGGGAACGGGATATCCAATCTTGGCATAGCCGATGCCATGATCTTCGAAGAACTTGCGCAGTTCGGCCTTATGCTCGTCACTCACCTGAATCACCACACCGGGATTCTCAGCAAACAGTGTACGCACTACATCTTCATCGCCAAGATCGTGCAGATTGATGTGCAGACCACCAGTCGTATTGGCAAATGTCATCTCGAGCAACGTTGTAATCAGACCACCGGCTGAAATATCGTGACCGGCCATCACCCAGCCTTTGCGGATGAGTTCCTGAATGTCGTTGAAACAGTCGCTGAAATAGTCGGCATATTCCGTAGCCTTCTCGTTGTAATCGGCATAAGGCACATCACTGCCCACACGTTCGAGACTTTGCGCGAAAGCACTTCCGCCCAAACGAGCAGGCTGGAAACTGAAGTCGACGTGATAGAGCGACGAGCGTTTGTCGTTGACCAACACAGGAGTGACGACCTTCTTCACGTCGCTCACCTCCGCACCGGAAGTGACGATAACCGTGCCGGGGCTTACCACCTTGCTGCCGTCGGGGTATTGCTGGCTCATGGAAAGAGAGTCTTTTCCCGTAGGAACGTTCAATCCTAAATCGCAGCAGAAGTCGGACAACGCTTGTACTCCTTGATAAAGGCGTGCGTCCTCACCCTTCTGCGAACGGCAAGGCCACATCCAGTTGGCCGACAGATTGAGATTTTCCACTGGTGAGGGATGATCCTTGTCTATCGCAACAGGTGCCCAGACAATGTTGGTCAGGGATTCAGCCACACTCATCACACTGCCTGCGGCTGCATTGGCCAGTCCCACCTGTGGGGCATGACCGAGAGCGGTGGCAATACCGGCGTTTCCCCGATAATCAAGAGCCACAACTCCACAGTCGGCCAAAGGCAACTGCACTTGTCCCACACACTGCTGGCGGGCCACCTTGCCAGTCACGGAACGGTCAACCTTATTGGTCAGCCAGTCCTTGCAAGCCACAGCCTCAAGCTGCAGCACATTCTTCACATATTCATCGATGTGGTCGACAGAGTAAGTGACGTCCTCATAATGATGCTCCACAGTGACATCACGCATAATGGTCTTTGGAGAATGACCGAACATCTGCGCTACATCAAGGTCGAAAGGTTTCACGCCGTCGCCTTGAACGAAAGAGAAGTGGGCATCACCCGTAGTCTGACCGACGACATACATCGGGGCGCGCTCGCGCTCGGCAATCTGCTTTACATGGCCGAGGTGTTTCTCATCAATCAGTAAGCCCATGCGCTCCTGAGACTCGTTTGCAATGATTTCCTTCGCGCTGAGCGTTTTGTCCCCGATGGGTAACTTTGTCATATCTATCTTGCCACCACAATCCTCTACGAGTTCTGAGAGGCAATTAAGGTGACCGGCTGAGCCATGGTCGTGGATAGACACCACAGGATTAACATCCTCCTCTACCAAAGCTCTGACAAGGTTATAGGCACGCTTCTGCATTTCGGGATTGGCGCGTTGCACGGCATTAAGCTCGATACCGTTGCTGTAGCGTCCGGTATCGACGCTCGAAACCGAACCACCACCAAGTCCGATGCGATAGTTATCACCGCCAACAACTACTATATCGTTGCCAGCCTGCGGCTCCTTTTTCAGACAGTCACGCTTCTTTCCATATCCAACGCCACCAGCAAGCATGATCACCTTATCGTAGCCATAGAGTTGGTGTTCCTCTTCTGTCACTTCCTGACCGTCTAAAGTCTTTGCCGTGTCAGTACTTGTGGTTTGATATTCAAAAGTGAGAAGCGATCCTGTGATGAGGGGCTGGCCAAACTTATTACCGAAGTCGCTCGCACCATTTGACGCCTTGATAAGAATCTGTTCGGGAGTCTGGTAAAGCCACTTGCGCGCTTCAGCCCCGTTTTCCCAAGGCCGTGGGAACTCAGGTGTGCCAAGTCGGGGGTAGCTGGTCATGTAGACAGCAGTTCCAGCAATCGGCCATGAGCCAACACCACCGCCCATACGGTCACGAATCTCACCACCCGTACCCGTAGCTGCGCCATTGAAAGGCTCCACAGTGGTGGGAAAGTTGTGAGTCTCGGCTTTCAAGGAGATTACGCTCTCGATGGGCTCCACACGGAACCAGTCGGCAGTGCTTTGATCAGCAGGAGCAAACTGTTCGACCACAGGTCCCTGCGCAAAGGCCACATTGTCCTTGTAGGCAGAGAGGATCTTTCCAGGATGCATTTTCGTGGTTTTCTTGATCATCTGGAAGAGGCTCGACTCACGCTCCTCGCCATCGATAACAAACACGCCACCAAAAATCTTATGGCGGCAATGTTCAGAATTGATTTGGGCAAAACCGAAGATTTCAGAGTCGGTGAGCGGGCGCCCGTTCTCCTTTTCAATCTTGTGGAGATAATCTATTTCCTCAGGACTTAATGCCAGTCCTTCCTCCTCGTTATATTTCTCGATGTTATCCACATGCTTAATGGGCTCAGGAGTGTGCTTCACAGTGAAGATATCCTGGTCGAGCCCCTTATACATGCGCTGGAGCATTGGGTCGAAAGTGGCGTCTTCCGATTTCACGGGGAAGTACTCCTCAATACGCGAAATGCCCTTGAGACTCATATTCTGAGTAATCTCAACGGCATTTGTACTCCAAGGGGTGATCATCTCACGGCGCGGACCCACGAAGAATCCGTCCAATTTTTGTGCGTCGACGAGCGTGGCGTCGCCGTAGAGCCAACAAAGAGCATTGGTCTCCTCGCTTGAGGGATTGTGATCAATCTCTGTAGCGATGACGTTTGCCTTCTGAGTCTTGAAGAATAAAATCATATTTTTTTAAATGGTTTGATTGTATCACTGCATATAATAAGGTATAGGGCGAGCCATCTGGCCCAAGGGCTATATACATGCGGAGGCTTTGAACTGCCAAACACAACAGACGGGGCATATCTGGCCCAAGAGCGGCGATTAGTGAAGAGCCATCACCTTTCAACTGCAAAAATAATAAAAATAGGTGTTACTACCAATCTAACGCTTTGTTTTTTTTCTATAATAGGTACATGGTTATCAACGAATCGCAATGGAAGGACAAAGCAAGGCACACCATTCGCACCAGAAGGCAAAAAAAAGAATGCCACAACACGGCATCATCGCATAGGCTTATGCAGTAAAGCGAATCTAAAATGATCTCTCATCGTGGAAGCAAAGAAAAATGACCATTGGCATGGTTTTTGCAGTGAGAGAAATAGAAAAAGCTATAAATAAGGAATGGAATCTGGCTTTGAGCCGTTTTCACACATTACGTTGGCAAAGATAATAAAAAACATTAAATCGGACAACTTTTCGCTAAAAAAAACAATATAAACGAAAGATTTTCGTTAATTTTGCAGTCCAAATTTAGGCATAGCAGCCTTTTTTAGGAGATAATAACAAGAATATCAATAGGTTGCGCCGATTTTAAAGCAAAAATATTAGAAGGGATAAATAAGGATGAGACAATTAAAAATCAGTAAAAGCATTACCAACCGTAGCAGCGAGTCGCTCGACAAGTATCTTGTTGAGATTGGTCGTGTGCCCATGATTTCCATTGAGGAGGAAATTGAGTTGGCACAGAAGATCCGCAAGGGCGGCCGCGCCGGTGAGCGTGCCAAAGAGAAGCTGGTCAATGCCAACTTGCGTTTCGTTGTATCTGTAGCCAAGCAGTATCAGCATCAAGGTTTGTCTCTGACCGACTTGATCGACGAGGGCAACATTGGATTGGTTCGCGCTGCGGAGAAATTCGATGAGACGCGTGGTTTCAAGTTCATATCCTATGCCGTCTGGTGGATTCGCCAGAGCATCCTGCAGGCCATTGCCGAGCAGAGCCGTATCGTTCGACTGCCGCTCAACCAGGTGGGTGCACTGTCTAAAATTCAGAACCAGATCGCCAAGTTTGAGCAAGAGAACCAGCGCCGGCCGTCGGTAGGCGAGTTGAGTTCACTCACCAACATAGAGGAAGAGAAGATCGACCAAACCATCAAGGCCGACAACCACCACATGAGTATTGATGCTCCTTTCTCTGAAGACGACGACAACTCATTGGCCGATGTGATGTCATCAGGTGAGGACACACGTACCGACAAGCAGGTTGACTTCGAAAGCATGTCACTGGAGTTGAACAACGTGTTGAAGAGCGTGCTGAAAGACCGCGAAATCACCATTATCCGCGAATGCTTTGGCATCGGCTGTCCCGAGAAGGGGCTGGAGGAGATTGGCGACCAGCTCGGTCTGACGCGTGAGCGCGTACGTCAAATTCGCGAGAAGAGTATAGCCAAGTTGCGCGATTCGGGTAACTCCCGAGTGCTGATGAAGTATCTTGGCTGACAAGGATATTCCGACAGGGCTTTGCCCTCGGATGGTGATTTGTTCTCAGCAACAAGTGATTCACCACCAATTTTCAAATTTAGGTCCGACGCAAGTCGGGCCTTTTTTTGTTCTTGGCAGAACAGGGAAGGTTTAGACAGACAGCTACAATAAAGCCCAGACAGGATTTTGTCCGGGCTTTATTATTTTAAAATTAAGCGAACACCCCCGCAAGTCACGTCATACAGACTACCGAATCATTAATTTTCGGATGGGGAAGAGTTAGCGGCAGAAGATGAGACCGCGAGCAGCCGATCGCCTATCATCAGGACTCTAACTAAGCGGGAGCGCTCGGTCACTGCTTCTTCGACTTACCGCTCAGCTGTGCTTTAGCGCGCGTCTTCAATGCACTGCTTCGCAAATTTTTGGCCTTGAGTTTGTCGCAATGCTGGCCGTTTGCGCAAGCCTTCGACTTGTCGCACTGCTGGGCCTCTGCGCAAGCCTTCGACTTGTCGCACTGCTGGCCGTTGGTGCAAGCTTTTGACTTGTCGCAATGCTGGCCGCTGGTGCAGGCTTTTGACTTGTCGCACTGCTGGGCCTCTGCGCAAGCCTTCGACTTGTCGCACTGCTGATCCTTCACACAAGCCTGCATACTGGCGCAATCGCCCTGCTGACGGTGTGCGGCCTTACATACTGCAGCGGAGTCGCAAACTGTTTTTTTGCACTGCTGCTTAACTTGTTCACGGCAGCACTGCGCTCCGGCAGGCTGCAAGGCTCCAAGGAGGAGCGCAAAGAAAATCAAAGTCTTTTTCATTTTTTCATTTCCATTGAAGAGATTAAACCATCGGGATTTACATGTGCCGTCACGTGATAGGTATCTTGTGTCTCGCCATTGGCATTCGTGTAACGGCGGTTCAGGATAGCCGTAAACGTCACGGTATAGTCGTATTTGTCATCGCCAACTTCCTTCTTCTTGATATTGTAGTCGTCCTTGACAAACCAGTTGAGCGACACCAGGTCGGGTTTGTTCCACAAGCTGTGCATGAACTCAGTCACGTCATCGGACGTGGCATTGCTCTTACCCAAGAAAGTCGTCATCACCTGAGCCACGCTGCCGACGATGGCACCGTCGCTCTGCGAATTGAAGGCACTGAAGAACTCTTTCAACTGCAGTTTCACGGCCTTGGCCTCATCGTCCTGAACCACGGTGGTCTTGATGGTCTTGATGTTGTCGTTGGCCTCATCATAGTGCTCGCCGTCGGCGTGCTCGTCCATATAATCCTGATAGCTGTCGATCGTGTTCAGCTTCACGGCCTCGGCCCAGTCGATGGAGTCCACCTTGTGGTGCACGACGTCTTTCTGGGGGGCATCGGGATGCTTGTCGAGAAACGCCAGATAAGCAGCCTTCGAATCGTTGACAAGCGTATCGTTCCAGTCCGACTCCAATTCTTTGAGTTCCTTCAGCCGCTGCTCCACAGCCTCGCGGTGAGCCGGGTCGGCATCGGGATATTTGTCGAGATAATCCTGCAGATCCTGCACGCTCGTACTCTTCATCACGAGTTCGTAGGCATCCCGTTCGTCGGCATTCTTCTCGTGTTGCTGGTAGAAGTAGAATCCACCGGCAAAAAGCAACAGCAGCACTACTACGACGATGGCCACCATCTTGCCATTATTTTTCTTAGACGGCACGGGTGGTGGTGGGGGCGTCTGACTCACGCCGCCGATTCCTCCGTTGGGGGTGTAGTTAGGATTGGGTTCGTTGCAGGCCGGACAGGCCGAGAGATTCGTAAAGTATACGTTGCCGCAGCGGTGGCACTTGACGAGCCTTCCTGCGATGGGTGTTCCACAGTTGGGACATTTTGGCGTGTGGTCGTCGACCGACTGGCCACAAACGGGACATTTAATTATAGACATGATAAATTAATAGTACGAATGAGCATTTCTGTATCTGTGACGGTATCTGATTTCGCGCAGCACGTGGCGGCCCATAAACCTCGACTTGTCTACGTATCCGTTGACACCGTCGATATGGCCTTTTCCGGTATACTGCCACATTTCAAAATCGCGGCCATCGTTGAGCACCGGCACCCGTTGGGTGTACTGGGCGATCATGAGCTTGTAGCCGTCGAGTTTTCCCGAGAGGTTGGCATTATAGAAGTTGGTAAAGGTGTAAAGCAACGGTTTGCAATGGTAGGCACGCTCCACGAGGCGGATAAACTTGAACAGCGAGTCGCAGAAATCCTCGTTCGAGAGTCCGCTCCGCGTTTCGATGTCGATCATAGGGATGAGATCCTGGTCTTCCGGCCGGCACTGGGCCATGAAATTGGCCAGTTGGCGTTCCTGCGGCACCATGGGACGATAGAAGTGGTAGGATCCCACTTTGAGTCCGTAGCGATGAGCCAAATCTATATTGCGCTTGTATTTGTCGTCGATTGTGTTTTGCCCCTCTGTCGCCTTCAGGTAGACGTAGGCCATCTTCGTCTCGCTCACGGCCTCCCAGAACACGTTGCCCTGATAGTGGCTGAGGTCAATGCCGTGGATATGGCTGCACGTGTCCTCGCACTGCACGGTTTGCGCCGAAGCTGCTGACGTTGCGAAAAGGAAAGAGACGATAACAATTAATAATCTAATCATAACTGCAAAGTTAATGAAAAGAATTAGAATGCCCATAAGGCAAATCTCTTTTTTAAATTCTTTTACCTAAAATCCGCAAGCAATCTCAATGGCAATCTCAATTGCAGTAAAGAGCTTGAACACTATGCATCATGATAGTATGAGCGTGAATTTTGTCCGATTT
>ONYL01000062.1 GCA_900322035.1 uncultured Prevotella sp. | reverse complement strand
CGTTTTACTTTTACGTTTTACTTGCAAACGACTATTCAGCCGCTTTATTTTATGCGCTATGCGCAATTTTATGCCTTGGCAATTTTCTTCATGTACAGGCTTTGCCCCCGAAAGGGGTGAGTCTCAACCAGCGGGATAGCCGTCGAGCTTGCTCGTAAGGCTATCCCGCTGGTTGAGACTCAGAGCTCCTCATGGAGCGTAAGACTGTACATGATTTTCTTTTCTCGTATCATCTGGAGATGGCAAGGCAATATGAGTCAGGACAAAGACATTGACTGTCTGCCGGGCTGTTAAGGAGGGATATCATTCCATATTCGTAATTGCGTCACCATCAATTGCTGAAATAAGCTTATAACTAACTGATAATCAATGATGACACTTCATCCAACCAAAGATGTGATGAAGTCAGAAATATAACAAAAGCACAATGTTTAAGACAACGAGGCATGGGCGGACGGAGATCTGCCAAAAGTAGGAATGATGAAGGACAAGAATGATTCGCGGAGATCTCTGAAAATGAAGAATCCCCGCCGCGATCCAAAAGACCAACGGCTGGGATTCCGTATAAAAGAGTTTGACGAAACGTCGCGATTATTGCTTCACTACCTTGCGGCCATTCTGGATGTAGAGGCCGGGAGCGAGGTTGTCGAGGCTGTCGCCTACATAGCGGCCGTTGAGGTCATAGACCTTGCCGTTGGCGGTGGGAGTGGCCTGGATGTCGTGGATGCCCGTGGGGATCACGTCCGACTCGTCGTACACCACACCAGCCTTGGCTGCTCCAGATGTATTGTCGTTTGTGATATAGTAAGAGCGGAATGGACGCACATTCACCACATCAAATAATGTCGTAAGCTGCCCTGACTTCCAGAAGAGGTCTTTGGAGAAGTACCAGAGATAATCAGAAATTTTTGGGGTAACACCATTGTATGTACCGTGGGCCGTCCAATTGCCATTCGCATTCTGCAGGTTGTCGGGGTCGTCGGTGCTGCCAGTTGCATCATAAGGAGTCTCTACAAATGTGGCATTAGGAATGCTGAACTCGAATCCTGCGGGCTCGGACTTTTCTTTAGACACAAAGTAAGGCTTATTGGCCTCTGCCTTCGACGTCGAGACTTTCTCAGCCACCACAGCATAAGTCAATTCGTGATCCGTATGATCCTTCTCTACACCAGTAAGCTCTCCATAGGCAGTGATGTTGCGGAAAGTGATTGCGGTTCTTGGACTTGTCTCACCGTTGAGATAGGGATGTCCATCAGCGTCGAGCGTAATATCGAAAGGCAGCACGGATGCCATATTCCTAACCAGCGCTTTTGAATTTGTACTCTCGCGTGTATAGGAAGCCTTGAACTGCCCCGTAGTGAAGCTGTGGGGCGTGAAGAACGGCTGCTGGTCGTAAACCGTCACATCGCCGATGGCCTGGTAGGTGCCGTCACTCTGCTTGGCAATCGAGTTCGCCATATTGGTGGCTGCGAAGCCGGTGGGCACGAAGAACAGGCAGTTGTCGGCCGTCGCTTTTGCGTAGTCTGCCATTGTCGTGGAGTTGGCCGTTGTGACGGTGTTCAGTGAGCTCATGTCCACATAGAGCACATTGCGAAGAGGATCGCCATCGTGGGGCGACTTGTATGGACTGTTGTTCAGAGCAGTTTTCATGGCGTCTTCGATAGCCTCGGCAGTGAGGTATCCTGCTACGCTACCAGTAACACCGTCATTCAGCTGAGATTCCACCACGATGCCGACATACTTGTCCGAAGTGTTGAGCGTGGTGCCGTCGCTTTGGATGGTTGTCTTCTTGTGTTGCTGCCCCTTCATCGTAGACGTATAGAGAGGCACAATCGTTATCTTCGGTTTCTCTGCCTCTACGGGCTTCACCTTGATGGTATAGAAGCGGAAGTCGATGTGGTCGCCCAGCTTAATATCTTTTGGCATGATCTCATTGGTGGGCTTGTCGGCGGAGTAGAGATAGTAGGTAGTCTGCTCGGTCGTGCTGCCTACGTTCATCGTCACCGTCTGATAACCTGCCGCTTTGGCGGTAGGTTTGTTGTCCATCAGCGTGTTCACATCCGGCTGTTTCGAGTCGGCCACGTCTGAAAGATTGTTGGCATAAATTTGGGTTGTTCCAATCTGGTCGACAGACGTACGAGCTTCAGGGGATGGGGTGCTGGACAGGCCCCCATTATCAGCCGTGCTGCCGATGAGATAGAGGTTGGAGTAGCTTCCCGTTTCGCTGGTGCCGTTGGTGTTGGTACCGCCATTCGTGTACCAATTGGTCAACTCTTCGTTGTGGGCGTTGCGGAACACCATCGTTGCGGTCGTCGTGCCTTGATGGACAGGCACGTTGATGACATTGCCATGGTTGAAGATGTAGTTTTCAGAGGTGACAGGAGAGTTACCCATCGCATCACCTGTACCATTAGCCAAGGCGGCGGCTTCTACGGTCTGCACCTCAGGATTGAGGGCGATCAGCTTCAACTGTACATTGAAGAGGGCTACGCCTCCGGCAGTTTTAAAATCGTGCAGCGAAATGTGTACGGCATCGTTGTTCAGATTGTCCACCGTAACAGAAGCGGAGGAATTAGTTGCATTCAGCGTCTTATCGCCAGCCGCTGGGGTTATGCCGTCGGGACCGTAGACAGTGGCTTTGAAGTCGGTCGCGGCTATTGGCTTTGTATAAGCGATGGCGGATCTTTCAGCCATGGCAATTGCGCGCCAAGCAGAGGGTGATGGCCAAGAGCCGATAAAACTGTAATTACCGGAAGTGTAAGGAAATTTCCAGCCACTGTTGTAACTCCAAAGAGCTTGGTCGACATTGTCAAGAGTAACAATCTGTTGACTAGAGTTCATGCCGAGATACTTGCCATTGGGCAACTTGAGGCTATAGTGGTTTTCGCCGCTTCCTGTATGGTAGTCTACTGTGAATACCGTGGCTTGATCCGGACTCGTTACATTGGAAACCGTTCCGTTTTCGTCTATCTTCAGATAGTTACCAGAGCGTTCTGTGTTTGTTGAATTACCATTTGTCGTACTGGCTCCTAAAACGATCTGGACTCCATGAGTAGCTGCGGAGGGGATGTAGCTTGTGAAACTGACGGGCTCAGCCATCTTCATATTAAAGGTGGCCCCTACGATGCGGAACTTTGTAGGAGGCTCGACATAGTAGTCGCCTTCAGAGGTTGCCATGAAATAGCTGGCACCATCCACGGTTACTGTGCCGGGAGTCGTTTGGTCACCATCCTTCTTCACATTCATGTGTGCCAAGTCGGTTGCATTCTCAGCGACAAATCCGTAATTACGGGATGTTTCATTACCAGCCCGTGTTGTTCCAAAATCAATAAAACCGGAATGGAAAGCTGTACCGTTTTGATTCGGCATAGTTTCCTCGAACGGCATGTCAATGGCATAGACCAATTTGATGGACTTAATGTAGATGGGGTGGATGTCCTTGGCATCAAGGGCATCCTGGCGGAAGTAAAGCACGTTTGTAGCCTTGTCCAAGGTCCTTGCCAATTTTACATCCTCGGTGGAAGAAGCCGTGGCAGAGGCTGTTTGTCCAACCAGCTCTATTTCCGATGTACTGCCGTTTTTATATGTATACTCTTCTAATTTGACACCCGCAGATTTTTTTTCAGAAGCCATCACAATCTCGTAGCGCAGGAAGCGGTAGCCCTTGGGAGCCACGATGGCATAATGGCTATACTGGAACCTAGTTTTTCCGTTAATCAAACCGTTTGCCAAATAAAGCTTCCATCCGGAATTGTCATCACCACTCCACTGCATATTGTTCTGAGCATCACTGAACACTATATCTCCAGGTTTGAGATTGGCATCGGTAGAGGAAATCAACTGGATATGCGAGGACTTATGGCGCAGGAAAGCGAAGTACTTATAACCTTGGCCATTCGTAGTGTAAAGGGCCTGGCTGGAATTATGGTCGAGCGTGATGGTAGTGCCGGTCTTACTCTTGCTGCCCATGATCGTGTAAGTGCTGGTCACAGTCTGGCTCTTGTTGCCGTTGTTGTCCACGGCAAGGGCCTTGAGGGTTGTGGTGCCCTCCGAGAGGGTGATGGGGGCAGTATAGAGCTGTATGCCGGAAGGTGTCGTCGCTCCGGCGCGGAGGGGGCAACTCCAGAGCCTTTGGTCGTTGTAGGCACTTGGGGCTCGGAGCCGTCGAGGGTATAATAAATCTGCGCACCGTCAGGGGCGGTGAGCGTGATGGTCTGGCTGTTGGCGTAAGTGCCGCCGGCCACCGACATTGTAGGCTTCTTAATGCCGCCTACGCCATGCTCTGAATTAGGTTCTGATGAAGTGTGGTATGTGCCCGAAGCGCTGGGGCTGTAAGCGTATTTATTGCTGGTAATAGTAGCCAAAGAGTAGCTCTGGAACCAGATGCCTCCGCCTTCAGCCAACAGCGCGATGTTGCCATTCTTATCTACTGCCATCGTGGTGTATGCGCTGAACGAAGAGCTGCAAGCATATTTGTTCCAGCCAGCCACATAGTTGGCGGGATTGGAGTAATCATCGGGAAGCTCCTTCCAATAGATGCATATATTGGAACGGTCGCTTGATGCAGGAACAGAAAGCAAGAGCACATAGGTCTGCTTATTGTCAGAAGCCCTCTTGGCAGGCACGAGCAGAAGCTCACCGTTGCACTGAGACGCGTAGGTCTGTCCAGAGACGTTCGAAGCACCAGAAGTCACCGCAGATGCCTGCCAGTTCCCCTCGCCCTTAGCCAAGTCTGAGAAATGGTATACATTAAAATAGCGGCCCGTGCCACCAGTGCGTCTACGCGTCTGAAGAAGGATGTCTCCATTGGGAAGCTCCTCTACCTTGCACTCATCGCCATCGGAAACGGGGATGTTCTCAGACCCGCCTAAATAATGCCAAGTCTCGCCAAAGTCGTCTGAATAGACCACATAGCTGGCACTCTTGTTAACAACACATACTCCAGCATAAAGACGGTAGTATGTGCCTTTCTTGTAGATGGTGCTTTGAATGATTCTGCCACTGGTCACGAATAGGTGGGTGCCGTAGGCGTTGTTTGGTCCATAGAACTGGTCCGACACGTTGGTTGTGGTCCATTTATTGTTATCAAACACGGAACGAGTCACAAAGGGACGACCAGTAGTAGTTGTAGAAAAAACGCCATGCTTGCCCGATGCGGCCATCATCAAAATCTTGCCGCTCTCGCGATCCACGACCGTTCCCGCATCGCCAAAGGCATACAAATATTCTTTGTCGTCGCTCACGTTCAAGTTGCTTTGCAATACAACGGCGCTGGGATCCCAAGTGGCTCCATTGTCTGAAGACTGGATTCCGTAGATTTCAATCTTATGCGGGTCGTCGTTACCATTTCCGAGATCCGTTTCTTTCCAATAACGCTTGTCGGTAAAGGCCCAAAGACCACCGTCTGTCAACCTCACAATGGAAGGAATGCGCCAATAGATGGGAGTGCTACCTTCTTTTCCATTGGTAAACAATCGCGTCTGCGCATTCGCATTAGGCACGGAGAGCACCAGCGCGAAGGCACCGACGATTAATTTAGATAATTTTTTATTCATTTGAATACTTTTTGATTTTTCCTTGTAAGAAAGCTGCTAAGCATCATGCAAAATGATCCTTAGAGAGTGTCAAACAAAAAACTATTTGGAAAGGTCTTTATCCCAAGGATTCGTGGAACTATTGTTATCCTCTTCAAAAAATTCGCTGTTCTTTGCATCAGCATTAGGGTCTTCATCAATACTTACTACCATTAATGGGTAAAGCTCCATGATTTCCTGTTCAGAAAGTGGAGCAACATAGGGTCGTCTCTTCATAAGTACTTCCTCTAAATAAAATAGTTATAGTTTTATTAAATAATCTTTTTGAACGTGCAAAGATAAATAAAGCCCATGTAAATCAAATCCGCGAAACCTTAATTATTCTTAATACAATGTAATAATTACAACTTTGAAACTCTTAGTACAATTTTTATGGTAAAAACTGTTCCTCGACGGTCGCTTTTGTTTACTGAATTGCTACGACATAGCGAAATAATGATGATAGTTGCATCGTGTGGCGAAAGCCGCACGACCGTGCGTCGAAAGCCATACGACCGCATGGCGAAAGCCACACGACCGTGCGTCGAAAGCCACACGGTCATGTGGCTTCCGCCGCACGACGTAACTAACCACACTTCGCCGAAGCGTAGCCTTCAACTCCCCCAAAAGGTGGAGCATCACCCAAGAAGGTCATGGAAAAGACATTGGATACCTATAGGGCTGTCAGGATGGGATTATTCAAGTTCCGCAAGTTCCTAACTTGGTTCAATGGATATTTTCCGTGGATTGAATATGTTGTTTCATATCGTATAGTCCTGACTTCGCCAATGAATAAATGGTAATAGAAAATTATGGGCAGGCTTGCCACCAAAGGTGTGGGTCTGAAGCGATGGGGAGGCCGTCGAGCTTGCTCGTAAGGCCACCCCGTCGCTTCAGACCCATTGCTCCGGTAGGAGCGTAAGCCTGGACATGACCATTTTCCTACCCCTTTACATATAAACTTACCATGAATCCACGGAAAATATCCGCTGTGCCTTGAACTTGCGGAACTTGAATGGGATTACTGTCGGACAACCTTGTAGATGTGGCGCGTGCCGTCGGCCATCGTCAACACCTTGATGCAGAAGCCTTCGGCGGGGGCGGAGAGGCGACGGCCAGACAGGTCGTAGTAGGCTGCGGAAGCCACTCGCTGCGTCTGAGAGGCGGGAGCGCCGATGCCCATGGCCACGGCGTCGAGCGTGACGAGGTCGGAGACCATGCGCTCGCCACCGCCCTTGTAGATGGCCTGGACGGCAAACTGGTCGGTCTGTTCGTAGAAGTAGACGCGGCGCGAGCCATCGTCCTGGATGTCGAAGTCGTAGCTGTCGTTGAACGTGTAGGGCACCTCGGTGAGGTTCTCGGTGAGGTTCTTATACATCGACTTCTTAAACTCATACACCGCGCCGTCGACATAGAGACTGTAAAAGAGTTTGTCGGGGTCCATATAGTCGCCGTCCTCGGTGGTGAGGTTGAAGGCGAACTGCACGTAGCCATTGCCATAGCGCTCCTGATAGGGATCGTATTTGGTGAAGAAAGGCGGATTGGGCTTGCCCGCCTTGTCGGCAAAGGGACGGATGACGGGCTTGTTGAGCAGCGAGAGATAGAACACCTGCTGCTTGCCCATGTTAAGGATGAGCAGACTGTCGGAAGCCATCTGTCCCGTAGCGTCGTCGACCGAAAGCACAAAGGGGCTCGCCGAGAGCTTCGGCGTGGGCACCCACATATCAAAGAGGTCGAAGTATTCCATCGCCATGGTGCCGGGGAAGGCATAGAAGTGATAGTTGTAGAGCGTGTCGGGACCGAGGTACTGTGGCAGGTCGAGGGTGACGGCATTGCCCTCACGGGTTCCCCTGATCCAGTTGTCGCCCATATCGGGCACCATGTGGCCGAAGTAGTAGGTGTCGCCCTGCCGGGCCACGTCCATCATCATGACCTCGCCCGTGGAGTCGGTGAGGCTGTAATAGAGCGTGTAGCGTTGCGGCGTGAGGCCGCTGGGGAGCGTTACCGTCTCGTCGGTGAGGAGGGAGAACTCCACATGGGCGTCGCCGAATCCCGTCCACTGCTTCTTGTCGTCGACCATGGCCATGACGCCATCGGTGACCATGCGCAGTGAGCCGTCGCGGTAGAGGAATTTCACGTCGGCCGAGTCGTCGGGAGCCGTATAACTCGTACCGCCCTCGGTGTAGCTGATGCGACGCATATAATAGGTAGTGTTCACGCCCTGGCTGGAGGTGTGGTTGAAGACGGGCTGCGGTTTGAACGTCACCGTGTCGCCCACGATGGTACCCTCGATCCAGGATCCGCTCGGGAAGAGGCTGAAGGGCTGGTAGAGGTAGAGCTTGTCGCCGTTGACCACCGTGCGCCCGATGAAGCCATCAGACTTGTCGCTGATGATGTAACCGTACTGCAGGTAGTAGGCCGTTGACGAACCGTAGAGCCGCGTGGAACTCTCGCCCTGGGGCTGTGTGGTGATGATACCGTCGGTGGCGGCCTGTGTCACGACAGGAGCAGAAGGATCTAACAGTTCCTGCATGGCGGCAGGGACAGGCAGGGGCATCCGTTGGGCTGTGGCACTGTGGCGGTTGTCTACTACCGGAAGCTGAGCAAGGGCAGCCACGGACAAGAAGAGCGATGCTGTCAAGAGTTGAAATCTACGCATAGACTGATTGAAATGGGTTGAATGATTTAAGTTGAACAATAGAATCAAGGGAATGTCGTGGTTCCCCTAACTTTTCAGCGGCCAAAGTTAGCAAATAATTCGCACAATGCAAACCTTTATCCCAGAAACTTCACATGAAGAACAGTGGATAGCCGGAAAACGAGCCAAAAGGAAACATATCACTGCGGATATTTTCAATGGATAGCAGTTGGAGGACACAAAGATTGAACGCTTTGGTTAAGCCAATTAAGCAGAGACAAGCAGCTTGATCACTGTCATGGCGAGACAACGAAGGATGAAATCCAAGGTTTTTCCGGCCCATCGGAAAAGTTCCGTGGCTGGGGCAAGCCCATCCAATCAGCCAAATATCGTAACTACACGATAGAAAGTTGAGATATTTTGTGTATCTTTGC
>ONYL01000061.1 GCA_900322035.1 uncultured Prevotella sp. | reverse complement strand
GGGACAGATTATCCCAAACTTACGCCTGTGGACTTGACGGCTCTGCAATCCCGATTCGTTACGAACAGGATTGCAACCAGCAAGGTTGAAGCAGGAAGGTAACATAAATTGTAGCATTTTCTATCTTATGTTATGATTTTATAAGTTTGTCAAATCGGCAGTGGTGCCTACCTCGTTCAGCCCAATGGCACGTTGACTTGCGCCCCTGAAGCGAGCAGCGGACTTGAGTTGTATGAGACTCCCGGTTTCTTTGCCAGCTTCTATCTCCCCGACAGTTGGGGACAGGATGCTGAGGTGAGCATCGTGAAGGAGGAGGTCTACAACGGCATCTCCAACCTGCATGGGCCTAAGGTTAGCGACAACCGCATCTTCAACCTCAATGGTATGGAAGTGAACGGCAAGGGTCCATTGCCTAAGGGCATCTATATCAAGAATGGCAAGAAGGTTTGCTATTGAGTGAGGAATCCTCTTATCAACACCTAACTCTTGTCAGCTCACAGACTCAGGCTGGGGTGGGGCACAGTCCTGCCCGGCGACAACAAGGTCGACAACAGACAAAGTAAACGACAAGCCATCCTCTACTAATGAGTGATTGATGAATATAAAGAGCCGCGTACCTCTTGTGGGTGCGCGGCTCTTTCGTGCTGCTATGATTTCTATAACTGCCGGAAGCCGGTACCTCCTAAGAAGATTCCGGCTGGATTTCCTGGTGGGAATCCGGCTTTTTGGATGATGCTTTGTTTTCACGATTCCCTCTTCATGCGGGGCGGCATTTAGGGGCCGGCGGGACGGCAAAAGGAATCCCACGGGCCCCTATATGCAAGCCGGTGGGGCGGCAGATGGAAGCCGGCATGAATAACCACAGATTTCTATGCTTTTTCACGTATTTCCCTTCATGATCACTTATCGCTGACAGGAGCAGGGCCGATTCATGTCCCCCCGCAATGGGCGGCGATTGGTTGGGTGAGGCTGGTGGCCTGCCCGGGTTCAACGGCTTTTCTTCGTAATGTCAATGAGAATTTGTAGTTTTTTTGCAATTTGTGCCCAAAAATTTTGGAACTTTCGTAAAAAGAACCTATATTTACGGCCGAAAAGGACATTTTGCTTAAAACCATATAAAAAACAATCTATACAACAACTATGAGAAAAGTCCTAATTATTATCGCAGGCCTTGTGGCTCCCCTGTCCCTGGCCGCCAGTGAGGCAGACTTGAAGATGCCCGACGGATTCGCATCCGCCCCCGAGACCCACATCCTCTATTGGGGTTTTGCCGTTGTGTTGATAGGCCTTATTTTTGGCTTCTGGCAATACCTCCACGTGAAAAACCTTCCCGCCCACAAGAAGATGAGCGACATCGGCGACGTGATTTTCAAGACGTGCTCCACCTACCTGAAGCAGCAAGGCAAATTCCTCGGCCTTCTTTTCCTTTTCATCGGTGCCGCCGTCGTCTTGTATTTCGGCGTGCTGGAACACACTGGCCTCGGCGCCGTCTGTCTGATCTTAGCCTGGACCGTCATCGGCGTATTGGGCTCCTACAGCGTGGCCTGGTATGGCATCCGCATGAACACCTATGCCAACGCCCGCATGGCCTTCGCCTCGCTTCGCCGCAAACCGCTTTTCCTGCTCAATATTCCTCTCACAGCCGGCATGAGCATCGGCATCGTACTGGTCTGTATCGAGCTGCTGCTCATGCTCACCATTCTGCTCTTCATGCCTGCCCACCTTGCCGGCAGCTGCTTCATCGGTTTCGCCATCGGTGAGTCGCTCGGTGCCTCGGCCCTGCGCATCGCCGGCGGCATCTTCACCAAGATTGCCGACATCGGCTCCGACCTGATGAAGGTGGTGTTCCGCATCGGTGAGGACGACCCGCGCAACCCCGGTGTCATCGCCGACTGTACGGGCGACAATGCCGGCGACAGTGTCGGCCCGACGGCCGACGGCTTCGAGACCTACGGCGTGACGGGCGTTGCCCTCGTGTCGTTTATCCTTTTGGCCGTGCCTGCCGAATATCAGACCCGGCTGTTGGTGTGGATCTTCTGCATGCGCATCCTTGGCGTCATCGCGTCAGTGCTCGCCTTTTACCTCAACAAGGCGCTGTCCAACGCCAAATACAGCAACGCTGACGACATGGACTTCGAACAGCCACTGACCTCACTGGTCTGGGCCACTTCCATCCTCTCTATCGTCTGCACCTTTATCGCCAGCTGGCTCATCTTGGGCGACTTGGGCGAGGGATATTGGATCGGACTCTCGGCCATCATCAGCTGCGGTACGCTCGGAGCGGCACTGATTCCTGAATTCACCAAGATCTTCACCTCACCCAACTCCACCCACGTGAAGGAGGTGGTGAATACTTCCCGCCAGGGCGGTGCCTCGCTCAATATCCTCTCCGGCCTTGTCTCCGGTAACTTCGGCAGCTTCTGGACCGGATTCGTATTCTTCATCCTCATGATTGCCGCCTATATCGCCAGCAACCACTTTGGCATGTCGGCCATCTTCGGCACCTATTACAGCATCTTTGCTTTCGGCCTCGTGGCCTTCGGCATGCTCGGCATGGGACCCGTGACGATCGCTGTGGACAGCTACGGCCCTGTGACCGACAACGCGCAGAGCGTCTATGAGCTGTCGCTCATCGAGGACGACAAAGACCAGACCCGCCAGGAAGTGGAAGATCAGTTTGGCTTCACGCCCGACTTCGAGAAAGCCAAGTATTATCTCGAAGCCAACGACGGCGCAGGCAACACCTTCAAGGCCACGGCAAAGCCCGTATTGATCGGTACGGCCGTTGCCGGCAGCACCACGATGATCTTCTCACTCATCCTGATGATTCAGAAGACCCTCGGCATTGCGCCCGAGAGCGTGCTCAACCTGCTCAATCCTTATTCCATCCTCGGCTTCATCCTCGGCGGCTGTGTCATCTTCTGGTTCACTGGCGCAAGTATGCAGGCCGTGACCACCGGAGCCAACCGTGCCGTAGCCTTCATCAAGGATAACATCCACTTGGACGTGAACGCGCCGAAGAAGGCCGACATCTCCACCTCGCAGCGGGTGGTGAAGATCTGTACGCAGTATGCCCAGCGCGGCATGATCAACATCTTCATAGCCATCTTCTGTTTTGCCTTGGGCTTTGCCTGTCTGTCGTCGCCGGGCAGTGTGGGCGGCAACGAGGCCGTATGTATGTTTGTCAGCTATCTGCTGTCGATCGCCGTGTTTGGCCTGTTCCAGGCCGTCTTCATGGCCGATGCCGGTGGTGCGTGGGACAATGCGAAGAAGATTGTAGAGGTGGATCTGCAGGCCAAGGGCACTCCGCTTCATGAGGCCAGTGTGGTGGGCGACACCGTGGGCGATCCCTACAAGGACACCTGTTCGGTAGCCCTGAACCCCATCATCAAGTTTACCACGCTCTTTGGCGTATTGGCCATGGAAATCGCCATCAGCGAGAGTTTCAGGGCCATAGCCCCATGGTTTGGCATAGCCTTCGTCATCATCGCCCTCTATTTCGTCTACCGCTCATTCTACCACATGAAGAGTGAGGAGGAAGCAGAAAGCGAGGCTTAGCGAGTAGGGGAGAGCCCTGCCCGACATCATAATAATAAAAAAGGAAGACAAAGCATATCGATCCCATCGAGCTTTGTCTTCCTTTTTTTTACAGTATGTGCTTGAACTTTATTTCTTTCTCGGTTTTCTTCTGGCCCAGCCCTCTTCGCTGAAGTCGGGCACCTCGCCACGCAGCTTCATGGGCTTGCCCTTGATCAGGGAGCGCCAGTCGCCGTTGTTGTCGTCGTGGCGGGAACGGCGTGAGTCTGACTGCCTGCTGCCTTTGTCTGCGCCTTTGCGGTCTCCCTTGCTGTCGCTGCGTCGGGACTTGTTAGTGCCCTTTGCCCCTTCATCGGCATCGTTGCAGCGCACCTCGCGCCCCTTGTAGGTGACACCCGTCAGGGCATCCATCACGCTCTGTGCGTCGCGTTCGGGCACTTCGATATAAGAGAAGCGCTTCAGCAGGTCGATGTGTCCCACTTGCTGATGACCTCTCATGTGCTTGTTGAGCAACTGCATCACCTCACCGGGATAGAAACCATCGTCTTTGCCCAGGTTGATGAAGAGGCGGCGAAAACCCGACTCCGTGCGTCGGCGGCCTTTGCGCTCACCTCCATTGCGGTCGCCACGCTGCTTGCGGTCGGCTTTGTCGGACTTCTCACGCGTCGATGACGAGGGTTTTACGATCTCGGGAGCGTTCTTGTAGTAGTCGAGGAAGCGGCCGAAGGTGATCATGACGACCTTTTTGATGACATCCTCCTTGTCGATGTACTCAAACCAGCGGTTGATGTCGCCCATGTAGGGAGCGATGAGATCCTCGTCGACATCGGTCTTCATGATGTCGTTCATTGTCTTGTAGAGCTGTTTCTTGCATATTTCCTCAGCCGAAGGCAACGTGCCGTCGACAAACTCCTTGCCGATTTCTTTCTCGATGCGACGCACCTTGAACTTTTCCTTGGAGTGGATGATCGAGATGCTTGTGCCTTTCTTTCCCGCGCGGCCCGTACGTCCTGAGCGGTGGGTATAGCTCTCGATGTCGTCGGGCAGTCCGTAGTTGATGACATGCGTGAGGTCCTCCACGTCGAGTCCGCGGGCGGCGACGTCGGTGGCCACGAGCAGCTGCACGTTGTGCTGGCGGAACTTCTGCATGGTGAGGTCGCGCTGTTGCTGGCTCAGGTCGCCGTGGAGCGATTCGGCGTTGTAGCCGTCCTTGATGAGTTTGTCGGCAATCTCCTGCGTCTCCAGTTTTGTGCGGCAGAAGATGATGGCGTAGATGTTGGGATAATAGTCCACGACACGTTTCAATGCGAGATACTTGTCCCTGGCACTCACCATGTAGTAGATGTGGTTGACGTTCTCGGCGCCCTCGTTGCGCGAGCCAACGACGATCTCCTCATATTCGTGAAGGTAGCTCTTGGCGATGCGCTCAATCTCCCGGCTCATGGTGGCGGAGAAGAGCAGGGTGTGGCGCTCTTGGGGCAGATGCTCGAAGATGGCATTGATGCTGTCGGCAAAGCCCATGTTGAGCATTTCGTCGGCCTCGTCGAGGACCACGTTTTTCACGTCGTCGAGTTTGGCCACACCGCGCTCAATGAGGTCGATGAGGCGTCCCGGTGTGGCGACAATGATCTGTACGCCATGGCGCAAGGAGTGGATTTGTGTCATGATGGATGCACCGCCATAAACGGGTACGATGCTCACATCGTCGAGATACTTGGCAAAGTCGTTGAGGTCGTCGGCAATCTGCAGACAGAGTTCACGGGTGGGCGAGAGGATCAGCGCCTGCGTGTTGCGGCTGTCGCGGTCGATCTGTTGCAAAACGGGAATGCCGAAGGCCGCCGTCTTGCCTGTGCCGGTCTGGGCCAGGGCGATAACGTCTTTACCACTGTTTAATAGATACGGGATTACTTCTTCCTGGACTGGCATGGGATGCTCGAATCCAAGTTCGTCGATGGCGCGTCGAATCTCCTCGCACACGCCCAATTCTTCAAATGACTTCAAAATGAATGTGTTATAAAAAATAAATGTAAACTGAAAGCCACTTGAGGAACGCCCCTCTTAATCTACACAAATGTTATCCGTGGTCAACAAAAGACCTTGCGCTCCATAGCGGCTCTTTATAAAACGGCTGCAAAGGTAGTGAAAATAATTGGAATAGGAAAGAAAGATGGTAAAATTTTGGGAAGTATCCTACGATTCATCCTTCTGACCAGCTCCACGTTTTATCTTTGCTGAACATTTGGAAATTAAATAAATTAGCTACAGGGATTCTACATTTTTAGGACTACAACTTTTGAAATAGGAAGAAAATTGCTTATATTTGCATCATCTCTTTATTATCGTGTGACCATCATGGACAATTTTTTTTATAAAACTTGGCATTCCTTCTTTCTGCTGACCTTCATTCTGCTTCTCTTTATGGGTTGCAGCCGGAAGCCTGTCAAATATACCATCGCCGTGTCGCAGTGCAGCGAGGACATCTGGCGCGACAAACTCAACGAGGAACTCAAAACAACAGCCTACATTTACGACAATGTGGAATTGCTTTTTTCCACAGCCCGTGATAACGACAAACTACAGCAACAGCAAATCGACAGCTTCATCAACCGCGGCGTGGACTTGCTCATCATCTCGCCCAATCAGGTAAACACCATCACTCCAGCCATCGAGCGGGCCTACAAGAAAGGAATCCCCGTGGTGCTCTTCGACCGCAAGACCGAATCGGCCCACTATACGGCTTTCATGGGCGCCGACAACTATCAGATCGGCCGCGTCATGGGTGAATATATCGCTCACCTCCTTGGCGAGAAAGGCAACTTGGTGGAGATACGCGGTTTGGAGCAGTCGTC
Organism: uncultured Prevotella sp.; assembly: GCA_900322035.1. Taxonomy (GTDB): domain Bacteria; phylum Bacteroidota; class Bacteroidia; order Bacteroidales; family Bacteroidaceae; genus Prevotella. The sequence goes on along the minus strand of ONYL01000061.1, from coordinate 2,367 downwards.
GCCGGCCATCGACCGCCATCGCGGACTCATCGACGCCCTGCGCCACCATCCCGGCGTGCGGCTCGTCGACAGCCAGGCCGGCGACTGGTCGGAACAAAGCGGAGTGCGGGCAATGGAGCGCATCCTTTCGCGCAACAGCGAGATCGACTGTGTCTTCGGACAGAACGACCGCATGGCGCTCGGCGCGCGAAAGGTGCTGATGAGTCGGTTGCCGGGCTGCAAGACCAAGTTTGTCGGCATCGACGCGCTGGCCACACCGGGCGGAGGCATTCGGGAGGTGAAGGACGGCCATCTCGACGCTTCCTATATCTATCCCACCAGAGGCGACAAACTGCTGCAGTTGGCCATGAACATCTTGGAGCATAAACCCTACCAGAAGGAGAATCTCTTGGAGGCAGCTATCGTGACCCCCGACAATGCTGAGGTGATGCTCATGCAGGCTGATGAGATGAGTAAGCAGAACGATCTGCTGAATGAGCTCCACTCACACGTAGACCGCTTTCTGGCCCGCTACAACTATCAGAAGGTGTTTCTCATTCTGGTCATCCTCATTCTCTCGCTTTTCCTTGGCGTGTTCTTCCTGCTCTACCGCGGACTTGTGCTTCGGCGCCGCATGGCTGAGGAGGCGGTCAGTGCCAAATTGCGGTTCTTCACCAACGTAAGCCATGAGCTCCGCACGCCGCTCACCCTCATCACGGCTCCCGTGGAGCAGCTCACGGCCGACCCCACGCTCTCCGACAGCCAGCGCTCGCTCCTTGGCGTGGTGAAGCGCAACACAGACATCCTGCTCCGGCTTGTCAACGAGATCCTCGACTTCCGCAAGGTGCAAAACGGAAAGATGAGGCTCCACCTGGTCCACTTCGACCTCGCCCCCTCGCTTCGGCAGTGGGCGGAGATGTTTGAGCCGGCAGTGAGAAAGAAAAACATCATTCTCCGTGTGGAGGTGCCAGCCCACTTGTTTGTGAGGAGCGACAGCTACAAACTGGAGCGCATCTGCTACAATCTCCTGAGCAACTCGGTGAAATACACACCCGATGGCGGGGAGATAACGCTGAGGGCCAGCCAGGAGGGCCAGCGCCTTGTTGTCGTGGTGGAGGATACAGGCATCGGTATTCCGGAAGACAAACTGAAGAGCATCTTCGAGCGGTTCTTTCAGGTGGAGACGCCCTACAGCAACGGCACCGGTGTGGGACTGGCCTTGGTGAAGGCCTTCACCCAGATGCTCCACGGCACGGTGACGGCAGCCAACCGCCAACCTCACGGTGCCCGCTTCACGGTGGATTTCCCCGTGGAGCTGCCCGACGAGGAGAAGGGGGAGACAGCGGCCGACGCGGAGACCGTGGAGCGGATGACGGTATCGAAAGAAAACTCAGAGAAAAAGCAGAATGCCGACACGCTCACGGCATCGGAAGACAGGGAGCCCCGCAAGCACATCCTCGTGGTGGACGACAATGCCGACATACGCGCCTATCTGGGCTCGTGGCTGGGAAAATATTATCAGGTGAGCAGTGCTGCCAATGGCAAGGAGGGGCTGGAGACCGCGCGGCGCGAGGTGCCCGACCTGGTGCTGACAGACGTGATGATGCCTGTGATGGATGGTTTGGAACTCTGCCGACGGCTGAAATCCGATATGGCGACGAGCCATATCCCCGTGTTGTTGCTCACGGCCCGCGACATGGACGAGAGCCGGGCCGACGCTTACAAGAGCGGAGCCGACGGCTACATTGTCAAGCCATTCAATGAGGAGGTGCTGTTGGCAAGGGTGAAAAACCTCATCGACAGCCGGCAGCATTTGCGCAGCCTCTTCGGCAATGAGCCTGACCACAAAGACCAAAACAAGCAGGACCGAAAATTCACCGACAAACTGCGCGAAGCCATACAGCGGCATCTTGGCGACAGCAATTTCAGCGTGGAGCAGTTGGGCGGCGAGTTGGGACTCAGCCGTGTGCAGCTCTACCGCAAGGTGAAGGCCATGACGGGCCAGTCGCCCGTGGAGATACTGCGTGAGGCCCGTCTGCGGCGCGCCGACCGGCTGCTGGCCACCACCGAGAAGACCATCGCCGAGATCGCCTATGAGGTGGGGTTCTCCTCGCCTTCCTATTTCACCAAATGCTACAAGGACTTCTTCGGACGGGCTCCGAAATACAACTGAATTAGGGGTTAGAATTTAGGAATTAGGAGTTAGGATTTAGAAGTTAGTATTGAATGGGGGCTGCCCCAAATGAAATCGAAATAACAAACTAATTCGACCTGTACAATTAACTACTTAGTTCACCACCGGGGCCTTTCCCTGAGCAAAACGGGAAATAACATTTCCATCCCTGCGCTACAGATTCACTGGGAAAATAGTTACCTTTGCACAGGCAA
>ONYL01000060.1 GCA_900322035.1 uncultured Prevotella sp. | reverse complement strand
GTCTGCGAAGTAGTATTTCGTCTCGGTACCAATATATTTTCTGCCTTTCACATCATAGCGTAAGGCTTCTTCTATCAAGAAAGAGTCTTTCAGATAGTCTATGTATTGTTTTATAGTGTCTCTTTTTATGGTTACTCCTTGTGCAGATTGAAAGGTATGGGCTATTCTCGTTGGATTGGTTGACGAGCCAATGCCCGAGGCTAATACACGCACCAATTCCTTCATTCCTTCTGGATTACGCAGATGGTTGCGCTCAATTACGTCACGCAGATAGGTCGTTTCATACAGACTACGTAAATAGTCTGTTTTCTTTTCTTCCGTTTCAAGCAAAGCCACCTGTGGTAGTCCTCCAAAAGTATAGTAATCCAACCAAGCTTTGCGTATATCTCCACCAATACCACTAAAGTATTCATCAAAGGTGAGAGGCCAGATGCGTATCTCGTCACCTCTACCTCGGAACTCAGTCACAACATCACTTGACAGGAATCGAGAGTTTGACCCCGACACATACACGTCCACATTTCTCATGTGTGTCAAGCTAAGAATAACCTCCACAAATTCTTCTACCAGCTGCACCTCGTCCAAGACTACGTAATAAGGATTACCATCATCCACTACCTTTGAGTCTATATAGTCGAGCAAGGCATCTGGCTTCCTCAACCGTCTGTTTCGGAAATCATCAAGTTGTATCTCAATGATGTGACTATCAGTCACCCCGTGTTCCAACAGCCAGTTATGCCAGATATGAAACAGCAGGAAAGACTTTCCACATCGTCTGACACCTGTTATAATCTTCACAAGTCCATTCCCACGTCCTGCGGATAAGTTCATCCAAATATTTCTTACGTTCAAATATCATATTAGAGTACTATTTTTGATACTTGTATCATATTTTACACCGCAAAAATAACAATTTTATCCCCAAAGCCATCACAATCAATGGAAAAACTGCGTTTAAGAAGTCAAGAAACAGTAAAACGTAGCATCGTAAACTACACAAAAATGCCACCTTATTGCTTTGAGGATTGTACAAGTCTGACGAGCATCACCATTCCAAAATCAGTGACTGAGGTGTCTAACGGCTACTTTAAAGGCTGCACGAGCTTAAAAGAAGTAACCTGCTTAGCTCAAGTACCACCTCTTGGTTTGGGGTCATTTGATAATCCCCGCAAAATAACACTCTCCTTATATAAGGCTTACTCTTCCCGAAATGTTTCCCAAGAGAAAATGAAAAATCCCGTAAGCTCTTTATGTAAAAGGACTTACGGGATTTATATTGTACCCAGACCCGGGCTCGAACCGGGATGGATTGCTCCACTGGTGTTTGAGACCAGCGCGTCTACCGATTCCGCCATCTGGGCATTCTTGCGGTTCAGACGGGTGCAAAGGTAATAATAAAAAATGAAACGGCAAAGATTTCCGAAGAAAATCTTAGCCGTCATTATCGTCAAAAAGAAATTGCCCGTGGTTTTAACCTCATTCGATGAACGACTCACGTCATCCAACAATAAGGGAGAAGTTGTTCTCCTTCCACTTTTGGCTATGTTTAGATAAGTATAATCTGCTGTTCCATGTACAAAATTAAAAAATTTTTTTAAAAACCAATGATGATCGTTCAAAATTTTTCATGCGGCAAGGTTGAATAACTCTTAAATTTTGCAAGGGTGGAAATAGAATTAAGGCGGAAAATCATGCACAATAGTCTGCCGGCACCCACGGGTATCGCGGTTGCTGCACAACAATCAGCTTTGGAGGCAAGGGAAAAAAACAAAGGCGGGGACTCACCACGAGCACCTGCCTCCCAAAGATGAATGCTATCGGATGTTGGTCCAAACTAAAGTGATGATGCACAAGGCAGCCAGCACCGCCATTCCGCCCAACATTGAAATTGCTTCGATGTCTGATAACATAAACCTTTTTTACTTAAAAATCTATCAAACTACTAACCTAATGAAAAACTTTAATTAACCGTAATCTCGCGATTACGCTTGCAAAGATATTCAAAAGAACTATTCAACCCAAGAAAAATCTTGGATTTTTGCAATCTTTGATAATTTTTTATGATATAGGTCAAGGGCGCGCATGTGTTCCAACGATAAGTATATCAGTGTCTTCGGTAATATGACGTGTCTCGCTTGATAGCCATGGGGCAACGCCTGTGAGTCCTTCTGATCGCCCGAAAATCATCAAGTGTGGCGGCGAAGAATCTGGAAACCGGCGTCTGCGAGAGCCCGCCCTTCGCTCACGACAGTTCTCCTGCTAAGAAGAACTTCTTGTATTCATTCTCAAAGTTTGGCGTGAAGAATCCTTGTCCCATCCTTGCCTTGATTTCTTCGGGCGAGAAGAAGCGACCGCCGTCAAGTTCCTCACTACTGGGCCGGATAGGGCCGTCGTAAACCGTCTTGTTGACATACACCAATTCTTTCTCACGTCTGCTCTCAAATACATAGTGGCCGAGCTTTTGTGGAATGAAGCCGGTGATGCCCAACTCTTCTTTCACCTCTCTATTCAATGCCTCGTCAATGGTCTCCCCAAAGTCTACGTGGCCTCCCACGGCCGTATCCCAACGGTCGGGCTGGATGTCCTTCCAGTGAGGCCGGCGTTGGAGAAAGAGCTGTCCCTTGCTGTTGAACACATGCAGATGCACCACGGGATGCAGCACCTTCCGTCCGTCGTGGGCCTCGCCACGCGTGATGCGTCCCAACACATTGCCTTCCTCATCCACGATGGGGAAGATTTCCTTTTCGTTATCCTTGTTCATCGTTATCGTGTTGTTGTTGCCATCTGATATTGCGCGGATGATGCTCAAGGATTTCCTTTCGCAGGTCTTCCGTGGAGAGATGGGTGTATATTTCTGTTGTCGAAATTTTCTCATGGCCCAGCATGGCCTGAATGGCTCTCAGGTCGGCGCCACCGCGGAGCAGGGCCGTGGCGAAGCTGTGGCGTAGTGTGTGGGGTGAGATGGTTTTCTCGATTCCCGCCTCCTTGGCCTGCCGCTTGATCATGATGAGGATCATCGTGCGGGTGAGGTGGGAACCACGACGGTTGAGGAAGACATAGTCTTCTTCGCCCGGCTTTATCTTCAGCTGACGGCGGTCGTAAAACCAAAGATAGAGCTGGTGGATGGCCTCGTCGCTGATGGGAACGAGGCGTTCCTTGCGCCCCTTGCCTTCCACACGTATGAACTTCTCTTTCATGAATAGATTGGAAAGCTTGAGATTGACCAGTTCGCTGACGCGCAGTCCGCAGGAGAAGAGCACCTCGATAATGGCCTTGTTGCGCTGCCCCTGAGGGTCGGAGAGATCGATGGAGCCCTCTAACTGGTCTACCTCCTGTGTCGACAGCACCTCGGGCAGATGTTCGCCAAGATGAGGCCATTCGAGGAGTTCCGTCGGATCGTCGTCGATATATCCTTCCATGCGCATGTATTTGAAAAAGGACCGCACGCCGCTCAGGATGCGTCCCTGCGACGTGGGTCCGATGCCGTACTCGTGAAGGCTGGCGGCAAAATTCTCAAGGTCTGCCAGCTTCATCTCCTCGGGCCGCTTGCCCTGCGCGTCCATATAGCGCCGCAACCAATCGAGGTCGTGGATATAGGCCTCGATGGTGTTGGCGGTGTAGTTGCGGTCCAGCTTGAGATAGCGCTGGTAAGACGATATTAATTCATCATTTACCATTCATCATTCATCATTCACGATCGTCATAAACCTTTCTTCCTACCGTGAGTCACCGGGTTCTCACACGGGGGTGAGGATTATGGGGTGGACGAGTGTCTGCTGTGATCCGTTCAGAGTTTATGTATGACATCCATTATCTGCTCGCCGAGTCCTATGGTATAGCCCTGGCTGACAAAGACCACACGGTTGAACGTGTCGGCAATGATGAATACGGGCAGCGTGGAGGCGTTGAGCTTCATGGCCGAGCGTATCTGGGCAAGGATTTTTCCGTCGGTGTCGATACCATAGTTCACCGTTGAAGGCAACGACTTGAACTCATCACGCTGCATATACTTATTATACTGGTCGCGGTCGGTAAAGAGGAATACCATCTTCTGTCCCCATTTCTCAAACTGCTCCTTCACGGCCGAAATGTCGCGCAGGGCATGATTGGTAGGCTCTTGTCCAACTCCGAGTACGGCCACAACAAAATAGCCACGGCCCGTGGTGGAGAGTACAGACTTCACCTCTCCCGTCTTGGCATCGGTATAGCGCGACTCCGAGTCGAAGGAGCCGATGACCTGAACGCCGTTGGTGGCTTGACGCATCACGAGATGCGTGCGTGTGGTGTCGCGGGGAGCCACGGTGAAGAACTGCAGATGGGCCAGCACACTGCCGCTGGCCAGACGCGTACCGCTCACCATAAGATAGCCGCCGGCATCGACATGGGTGCCCTTGCGCAGAAGGTTGTCGTAGGTGGTGCCGCCGCCCATGTCAACTTCTCCCTCCTCGTAGTTGAGCAGCTGCAGCCGACCTTCGTTGCTTACCTTGGAGATGGTGAAGTGGCTGTAGTATTTCGGATTGTCGAGGGTTGGTGTCGGCTGATAGTCGGCCATCACCACACCCTGCTCGGGTGTCGTGAGTCCCTTGCTGTCGAAGTATACATCCTGCGTCTTACTGCCTCCCATGAGCTGCACCTTGCCTGTCACGGGGTCGATACGGGCCGGAATGTTGAGCGAACGGGCCAAGGCCACGAAGAAGATGTCGCGGCTGTGGCGGTCGGCCAAGCGTCCCTTCCACACGCCGGCGGGCGAGATGGGTGCCGCGCTGAGGTTGCAGCTGTCGTCGAGGGTGACGTAGTTGTTGACGAAATTCTCGAGCAAGCGGGGATTGTGCTGATAGTAGGCCACGGTCTGCTTATTGTTCTTTTTCACGTAAGCGGCAAACTGTTTCGACAGGTAGGCGCGGAAGGGGGTGAGGAGCTCGTTGGCAATGCGTGGGCTACGCACATACTGGTCGAAGGTCTCATTGCTCATGCCTGCCTTCTCGCAACTCAGCTGGGCATCGTAGGCGAGGTGGTCGCGCAGGGTGGCCTCAGTGACGTCGCGCAGGTCTTTCTGCATCAGTTGCTTGAGCAGTCTCACGGCAGCCGTCTTCTGTTCCTTGGGCAGCGAGGCCAGGAAGTGGCATACGGCAGCGTGGTTGCCGCAGGTGGCCACAAGCAGCGGGGCCAGCGCGTTGGCATCGTAGCCATGAGCCGCAGCCCACTGACGGGCCTTGGCATCGTTGAGGAATGTGGCGGTATAGGCGTGGCGCAGCGAGTCCTCATAGGCAAACCGCTTGGTGTTGAGCGCACGCTGTTCGGGAGTGACGGGCGGAATGTTGGCATGCTCGGCCGGTGGCACGATGTCGATGTCGATTCCTGTCAGGGGCAGGTTGCCGGCGTCGTAGCTGAGAGCCACGGTCACCAAGCTGTCCTTGCCAAACGAAGCCTTGGAGAAGCCGAAGCGTCCGCCCTTCGTGGCCCAGATGAGCATGTCGCCCAGTCCGGCCGTGAGGAAACTGCGGCCATAGCCGTCGGCCTGCTTCGTTGCCACGGTGTAGAATTCGGCATAGTTGTAGAGCTTGTACTCCACCGTAGCGCCGGGCACCTTCTGTCCGTTGGCATCCACTACCTGGACGTTGAGGCGTGCCGTGGGAGCATAGTTGTCGATGACGTTGATTTCGGTGTAGCGGGGCGTGCGGCGCATCACCTCTTCAGGACCGTCGTAACGGCCGAACACACGTGTATGCATCAGCATGCCGCGGGAGGCAGGAGCGTTGAACCAGCCCAGGTTGAGCACGGGCTCCGGCTCACAGGCACCGAGGAAATACCATTTGCCGTCGATCCAGGCTTCCACCCATGCGTGGTTGTCGTCGGTGTGGGCCCAGCGGGGCGTATAGACCTGGCGTGCGGGGATGCCCACGGCGCGCAGCGCGGCCACAGTGAGCGTACTCTCCTCGCCACACCGGCCCGTGGCAGTGCGGATGGTGGCCAAGGGCGATGACGTGCGGGCGTCGCTGGGGGCATAGGTCACATGCTCATGGCACCAATGGTTCACTTCGAGGGCGGCGTCATACATCGACATGCCTTTCACCCGCTGACTGAGCTCACGGAAGAACACGGCACGGCAGGTGTCGAGATCCTCGTTGTTCACCCTCAACGGCAATACAAAGTGGCGCCATTCGCGGTCGGGTACTTTAGCCCCCCACGGCATCTCGCGGCGCGCCTTGATGGCCAGCCTTACGTTGTTGAGATAGAAGGCCTCGCTATGGTCGATTTTGTCCGCCTGGGCCATATAGGCATAAAGGAAATCAAGTGCTTGTTTTTCCTCTTGCGTCATCGCTGGCTTCTGAGCCTGGCCAACAGCCACGGAGAAGAGAAGAAAGAGTGATAAGAAAAAGGTTTTTACTTTCATAATGCAGATTGGATTTTTGTCAGAATTATAGAGAGGTATCAATGTTCCAAGGCCTCGCGTGCGGCCCGGATCTTTGCGGGGTCGGTGACCAGCCGACCGTATTCGTCGCTGCCTTCCGTGCCGCTCATGCTGACGCGCGGATTGCGGTAGCGCATGGCGCTCGCCACCTCTGATCGCCCCGAGAAGTGGAATTCCCTGCAGCCCGTGGCGCGGGCGATGCGGACAATGTTGCCTGCGTTGACTCCGCAGCCCGGCATGATGATGATGCGCCCGGCTGCGCGCCCGTTCAGTTGGCCGAGCAGAGCCATGCCCTTCTCGGCTGTGGGTTCCTGGCCCGACGAGAGGATGCGGTCGCACCCCAAGCCTATGATCTCCTCCATGGCCTCAAACGGATCGCGGCAGACATCGAAGGCCCGATGGAAGGTGACACTCATACCCTGGGCGGCGTCCATCAAGCGGCGCATGGCTTCGATGTTTACTGTCCCGTCGGGCCTCAGCACGCCCGTCACCACACCGTCGGCTCCCACCTTGCGGGCCACGCCGATGTCGTAGGCCATGATGTCGAGTTCGTCGGGCGTATAGCAGAAGTCGCCGCCCCGCGGGCGGATGATCACATGGAGACGGGTGTCGGTGAGCAGCTGCCGCGCCTTGACGATTTCTCCCGCCGAGGGTGTCGTTCCGCCTTCGGGAATGCCGGCGCACAGTTCCACGCGGTCGGCTCCACCCTCCTGAGCGCGCAGGGCGCTCTCTGCGCCATTGGCGCAATTTTCTATCACATATCTCATGTTTACAGTTTTTTTACCACCTCACAGGGATTGCCCACGGCGATGGAGTGGGCGGGAATATCACTGACGACAACCGAACCGGCGCCAATCGTTGTGCCGTCGCCGATGGTGACGCCGGGCAGCACCGTCACGCTGCCTCCTATCCACACGTTGTTGCCGATCCGTATGGGGCGCGCCCACTGCACGCGGGTGTTGCGCTGCTGTGGATCGGTGGGGTGACAAGCCGTCAGCAGACTCACGTTGGGCCCGATGAACACATCGTGGCCGATCGTTACCTTGGCCTCATCGAGAACGATGAAATTGAAATTGGCGAAGAAGCGGTCGCCCACCTCGATGTTGCAGCCATAGTCGCAATAGAATGGCGCGTTGATGACCGGACGCTCGCCGCAACGGCCCAGCATCTGGCGCAAAGCCGCCTCGCGCTCCTCTATGCGGGTGGGCTGAATCTGATTGTAGCGCCACACGCGGTCTTTATTGGCAAACAGACGTTCCAGCACCATCGGGTCGTTGCCGTCGTAGGGCTCTCCGCCCAACATTTTTTCCCATTCGGTCATAAGTGTTTCTTTTTTGCAAAGATACAAAAAATAAGCCGTTTCCATCGTTATAGCACCGCTTTTTTGTGAGCTTGGGGTTGGTCCGGCGGCTTCAGCGCAAAGCCGTGGTTGAGGCCATCAGCACGTCAACCGACCGCTTCACCTCCTCGTGGCTGACCTCCGTCAGCCCCTCGCCAAACGTATAGAGCCGGGCACGGGTGCGCAGGGCCAGTTCCACGTCGTGGGTAGAGAGCAGGATGATCTTCTGCTGCTCCTCGGCCAACCGCGAAAGCGTGGCCATCACTTCCACCTTACTTGGGAAATCGAGGAAAGCCGTGGGCTCATCCAGGAGCATCACGGGCGTGTGCTGTGCCAAGGCTTTGGCGATCATCACTTTTTGCATCTCCCCATCACTTAGTGTGGCCACATTACGTTCGGCCAAAGCCTTTATGCCCACGTCGGCCAAGGCTTCCGTCACCACTTGCCGGTCGGCCTCGCCCAGTCGGCCAAAGAATCCCGTGTAGGGCGAGCGCCCCAGGGCAACGAGCTCCTCGGTCTTGAGGTTGCTCAGCTGTGGCCTTCCTGTGAGCACGATAGAGATCATCCTCGATCGTTGTCCCCGCGACAAGTCCGACAAGCGTTGCCCGTCAAACAGCAGCGTTCCTCCCAAGGGCGGCTGGAAGCCCGAGAGCGTTCGCAGCAGTGTCGATTTGCCCACTCCGTTGCGCCCCAGCAGGCACGACAACTGCCCCGGCCTGAATTCGGCGTTGAGCGGTCCTGCCACACGGCGACCTTCGTTGCCAATGACTAAATTTTGTAAGACAATGGATTTCATACTGCAAACTTACGCATTTTTCTCGGGTTGGAGAAAGATAACGACCAATAAAATAATGCAAGTTCCGCAAGTTGTTGGATTGTGAAACTTGACTTGCCAATTCTTTGTTTAAGCCTCTTTCGCGCCCACTGACACGTTGTTGTGTGTCTTTTTTTAAATATGGTTGACACCTCAAAAAGAAAAGATGGAAAAGAAAAAAGAGAGGTTCTTCCGAAAAATGGAGTGATAGATAGAAGATTGTAGCAAAAAAGAAGAAAACTACTGAACTTATTGTGTATATTTGAATTACCACAAACAAATA
>ONYL01000059.1 GCA_900322035.1 uncultured Prevotella sp. | reverse complement strand
TTTCCTGCAGGGCGGTTACTTCTCCGACAATACCATGGTGAAGCTGCTTACCTATAATGGCAATGAGGAGACCTATCACGCCTGGGACTATTCGAGCAAGTACCAGCAGAGCCTCTATGGACGACGCTACAACCCCTGTGGTGAGTATAAGGACAACGAGGGACACACCTTATATTATAAGAACCAGACGGACAATTACCATCAGCAGAACTATCAGCTCATCGTCACTCAGCGTTTCAGCAACCTCTTCAACCTCCATGCCGCCCTCCACTATACCAAAGGACAGGGATACTATGAGCAGTATCGCTATCAGGACAAGTTAGTGAAATATGGGTTGGCCGACAAGGGGTTCAAGTCGGATCTCATCCGCCAGAAGAAGATGGACAACGACTTCTATGGTGCCATCGCCGATCTCAACTATCACGACGGCAATCGGCTGCGCGCTACCATCGGAGGCGGCTGGAACCTCTATGACGGTCATCACTTCGGCCTCGTCACTTGGGCTAAGGAGACCCAGCGCGAGCTCCTGCCACAGTTTGAATACTATCGCAACAAAGCCAAAAAGACCGACGGCAACATCTATGGCAAGGTGAGCTACGAGTTCCTGCCAGGACTCTCCGCCTATGCCGACCTGCAATACCGCCACGTGATGTATAAGCTTCAGGACCCCAACGATGAGTATGGCAGCAACGCCGACGGAAAGTATATCTACAAGGACAACTTCGACTTTTTCAACCCGAAGTTTGGCGTGAACTACGACATCACGCCCAACCATCAGGTTTACGTGTCCTATGCCATCAGCCATCGCGAGCCTACACGTACCAACTACAAGGACTACGCTTCCAACGGCATCTCCTATCCCAAGGCCGAAAGACTGAACGATCTCGAACTTGGCTACACTTTCCGCAGTCCGAAATTCAGTGCCGGCATCAACCTCTATTGGATGGACTACGACAATCAGTTCGTTCTCACCGGTGAGCTCGATCCTATCGGCAATGCCATCACCCGCAATGTGAAGGACAGCTACCGCATGGGTGCCGAGCTCCAGGCTGCCTGGATGCCCACCAACTGGTTCCGCTGGGATGCCAATGCTACCTTCTCGCGCAACCGTGTGAAGAACATGCAGGTGACGCTTGATGACTATACTACCGTGGTCAATCTCGGAACAAAGCCACTGAGCTTCTCGCCCGACATCATCTTCAACAACATCCTCACCTTCAACTATAAAGGCTTTGAGGCCAAGGTGGTGGAACGCTTTGTGGGTGAGCAGTATCTCACCAATACGGGATTCAAGAAGATGCAATGCACAGACGCCGACGGAAAGACTACTATGGAGACGTTGACGCTCGGCAATCACTGGACCACCGATCTCTCGCTCGACTACCACTTCTCATGGAAGCGCTTTGGACTGAAGGACGCCACGATCGGCTTTACGGTTTACAACCTCTTCAGCAAGAAGTATGACAACAACGGATGGGCAGCCCCCCAGTTTGAAAAGGATGCCAACGGTAACGTCATTGCCGTGAATACTTGGGGCGTGTGTGACAACGGTGCGGTGGGCTTTGCTCCATCGGCACCCTTCAACTGCATGGCTCATCTGAGCATCAATTTCTGATGCTGCAGTTTTCAGGTTTTACAACATTCATGAATCAACCATCATCGATTTCTCTCAGCCCGTCCCTCTCCTCCATCAAAGGGGGAGGGGGACGGGTGTATGAGAGGGATACACAAAGAGAAACTTATGGCGTATCTTGATATCATCACCACCGTCCTGGGGCTCATCTACATTTGGCTGGAATACCGTGCGAGCATTATGTTGTGGCTCGTGGGCATTGTCATGCCCGCGCTCGACATTGTGCTCTATTGGAGCCACGGGCTCTATGGCGACGCGGCCATGGCTGTTTATTATACGGTAGCTGCCATCTACGGATGGATCGTATGGAAATTCTGTAAGAAACATGATCAGCAGGAAGGGCAGGAAATGCCCATCACCCACATGCCGCGCCGGCTCTACCTGCCGGCACTCGTGTTTTTTCTCGTAGCCTGGGTGGCCACGTGGTTTGTGCTCTCACATTACACCAATTCCTCCATACCCGTTCTTGACGCCTTCACCAATGCCTTGAGTTTTGTGGGTCTGTGGACACTGGCCCGCAAGTATATTGAACAGTGGTTTTTCTGGATTCTTGTCGATGCTGTGAGTTGCTATCTCTATATCATCAAGGATCTGCCCTTCAAAGCCTCGCTCTATGGCTTGTATGTGGTCATAGCCGTGATCTGCAGCCTGCTCACTCATGCCGACCACTTAGTCTGCTGCGACCGGGCTGCCCAGACGGCTTTTCATCGTGGGCTGGTGCCCACAGCCATTGTAGGCGATGGCGATTCCATTCCCGATGAACTGCGGGAGCATTTCTCCGGACTATGGCATCAAATAGCCGAGCAAGACTACAACGACCTGACCAAGGCCACACGTTGGGTCATGCAGCTGCCGTCGTTCAACATGCAGACCGATCCTACCATTGTCTATGTGGGTGCCACGGGAAAGCGTGAGGATCATACCCTTTCCAACATCTCGTTGATGGCCTATTATCTGGATGAGCTTTTGTTGAATCCTGTCATGGTGACCGATTATGGTTGGTTTGTAGCCATCCATGGCGATGCTACGGTCGAAACTTTTGCCCGTCAGCAAGTCAGCATCTTCAACTTTTCCTGCACTCGTCTCCAGGCCACCGGCCTCCGCTGGAAGCCCTGGGCCTTTGAACAGCTTTGGCAGGGAAGTCTCAATGAGGCCTTGGCATCGGAAGTGAAGTTCCTCGCCGACGGGACTTATCTGGTTTATCGTACTTTCGACAAGAAGTAACCCTCTCTTGTCTTTTTCCCTTGGGGAGTCTTCTATGGCTGGATGAGCATGAAGAAAATAAATTCAGAAGCAAAGAATACGAGTTTTATGTTTTTGTCAGCTTCTGCCAACTGATCCTTTCCATAGTGGGCACAGATGGCATAGTAGCTTCCGATGGAAGCGGGAATGGCGATCAAGGCCAATATCATCATGCGAAGAAACGGCGTAATATCCTCATAAAACATGCCGTTGTCGATGAAGACCAACACGATTCGTGCGACGATCAGCACGCCAAAGGCCGCTACCCACCAAATGGCTTTTCGGGAGTGTCGCAGACGGTCTTCCTTATTGACTTTCCAGTTGTTGTCAAGGCCGTTGAACAACATGCGCATGGAGAAGATAAGGCTCGCGGCAAGACAGACCATTGACATTCCCATGCCGACAAACAAAGCTATGGAATTGCTTGTGTCGCTCGTCGCCATGATGATGAGTCCGAGAATAATGCCGAAAAACAAGATGTTCAGTTTGGATGTTGTCATAAGTAAGGAGTCTGGATGGAATGATGGGAAAATAAAAAAATAGGAGCTGGAGACGAGTCCGGCTCCTATTTTTATGGATAGGATTACTTTGAAATTTCGGTCTTTCCGGTCGTCTGCTTGTGCTTTCTGTATTCCGACCAGATGCCGAAGGCGATGAGGAGGAACAGCACGACGTAGCCTATGTAGGCGACAGTCTCTGTGCGGTCAATGCTCTTGGGGAAGAAGTCGAGTTCCACCTTGTGGTTGCCCGGAGCGATGTGGATGGCACGCAGCACATAGTTGACACGACCCACCTCAACAGGTTTGCCGTCGACCTTGGCCGTCCACCCTGGATAGTAGACCTCTGAGAATACCAACACGCCGCCTTTGTCGCTCTGCACTTCATAGCCCAACTGGTTGGGTTCATAGGAGGTGATCTTCACCACAGAGACGTTGCCCTGAGGAACGGCCTGGCCAAGTACCGACTGGAATTTCTTATCGGCCACCGCAACGTGTCTCAGGTTGCACTTGCCGATGCCGTCGAGCTCCTCGTTGGCATTGTCCACATAGTTGATCTTATCCACAAACCATGCGTTGCCGTAGACGTAGGGGTTTTGAAGCGGCATGGTCTTACCTTCCTGCAAGGGCAGGATGAAATACTTGGCATTGAGCATGTTGAGCACGGGCCACACGGAGTCGCCGGCCACCTGTGTCATGTCGCCTCCGGCCTTGCCGATAGCGGTCATGGTCTTCTGCATTTCGGGGGCGATATAGGCTTCGATGAGCTCTTGGTAGCGGCGCAGCTTGGCAGGATGGTAGCCGCCGATGGACTTGTGGTAGTAGGAAGTCTCGTTCTCGTTGAAGGTGTTGCTGGCAAAGTTGAGCACACGGTAGTCGAGCGACTTGTCTTGAAGGATGTATTCGTCGGCGGCAGTCTTGGGCTGCGGCAGGTCGCGCGCGCTCTTCTCCACAAACATGTCATCGTTGAGATAACGCTTGTCAACGAGCCACATGTCGAGCAGGCAAAGCACGGCGATGCCCCCCACCATGAACTGTGCCGAGAGCTTGCGATACTTGTAGAGCAGCAGGAAGGCCATTCCCACTAAGATCACGCCGAAAGAGCGCCAGCAGTCTGCCGTGAAGATGCTCTCGCGCACCGTGCGCAGGTTGGCCTCGAAGCCCTGCATGTAGGCGGCGGCTTCTGCTCCTTGCTTGGAAATCTCGTTGAACTGCTGCATCTCCGAACTGGAGATAAAGTCGGAGAAGAATACATTCGGCATCAAGGCGAAGAGCACGCAGAAGCCTCCAGTGAGTGCGAACGACACCCACACCCAGCGCATCTTCTTCTCGAGTACTGTTGGGTCGTCGATGATCTTCTTGAGCGCCATCACTGCCAAGAGGGGGATGGTGAACTCGGCTATGACGAGGATGGAGGCCACGGTGCGGAACTTGGCATACATCGGTATGTAGTCGAGGAAGAAGTCGGTGAGCGGCATGAAGTTCTTGCCCCACGCGAGCAGGATGCTCAGCACGGTGCAGCACAGCAGGGCCCACTTCATGGGACCTTTGACGACAAACAGTCCCAAGATGAACAGCAGCATCACGAAGGCACCCACATAGACGGGACCGCTCGTGCCGGGCTGTTCACCCCAATATTGGCCAATCTGCTGATAGAACTGCAGGTATTGCGGATCGGCCTTCTCCATGGCTTTGGCGTTTTGTGACATAGGCACCGACGCCCCTCCCTTGGTGTTGGGGATAAGCAGCGTCCATGTCTCACCGATGCCGTAGCTCCACTGCGTCACGTAGTCGCGGTCGAGTCCTGAGCTGGTCTGGTTGGTCGAGTTCTTCTTTACCAACTCGCTCTTGCCACGCATGGTGTCCTTGGCATACTCGTAGGTGTGATAGAGATTGCTCAGATTGAGCACCACACCTACCAGTCCCCCCACGGCACAGACGGCGGTGGCCTTGAGGAAGCCGGCCATCCGGCGCTGCTTGATGGCGATGACCAGGAAGGCGATGACCATGGCCAAGATGATGAACAGGTAATAATAGGTCATCTGCACATGGTTGGCATCTATCTCAAAGGCCGTGAACACCGCCGTAAGGATCAAGCCCCAAAGGTACTTGCCCCGATAGGCGAGCACGATGCCGGCTATCATGGGCGGAAGATAGGCAAGGGCCATCACCTTCCAGATGTGGCCCGCGGCGATGATGATGAAGAAATAGCTGCTGAACGCCCAGATGATGCTTCCCAACACAGCAAGGTACTGGCGGAAGTTGAAAGCGCGCAACAGGATGTAGAATCCCAACAGATAGACAAACACGTAGACGACGCACACGGGCAGCCCAAGCTGATACACCTTCTCGGCGCCCTTGAGCATGTCCTGACTCTTATACGACGGCGACAACTGATAGGTGGGCATACCGCTGAAGAGGGAGTTGGTCCAGCGGGTCTTCTGACCCGTCTTGGCCTGATACTCCAAAAGTTCCCGGCCAATGCCACGGCCGGCAGCGGAGTCGTGCTGGAAGAGGATGCGGCCGTCGATGTCGGCCGGCATGAAATAGACAAACGCGATGACGGCAAACAGAATCACCGCCAAGATGTCGGGGAGACACTTCTTCAATGTATTCATTCGTTGTAGAATTAGTTTTCGTTGTTTGAATCCGCAATTACGGGGTCGTCTGCTGCAAAATTACAAAAATATAATGACTAAAGGCGAAGTTTAAAGAGTTTTTCGTAAATTTGCAAAGAAAAAGAATCTGATACACGTCCATCACGATGATGGGCAAATGGTTAGAAACGAAATAGGACGATGCGCGCCAATGATGAATTGTGAATCGTCAAAACGGTGCGCGCCCAAATTGTGAATCGTGAGTTATGAATTATAGAAAGGTAGCCATCATCGTTGCCATGGACAAGGAGTTTCAGCAATTGGAATCCATACTCAGCAACAAGCAGACAGAAGAGATTGGACACGGACGACTCGTCACGGGCCGATTGGGCGACAAGAAGATAGCCCTGCAGAAATGCGGAATCGGCAAGGTGAACTCCGCCGTCGGGGCCACGCTGCTCATCCAGCAGTTCAGTCCCGACCTCGTCATCTCCAGCGGATGCGCGGGGGGAGCCGACGCAAAACTGAACGTGGGAGATGTGGTTGTGGCCCGCCAATGCGCCTACCACGACGCCTACTGCGGCGACAACTGCGAGAAAGGACAAATCCTCGGTATGCCCGCCCGATTCAGCCCACCCGAAGAACTTGTGGAGAAGGCCCTGCTTCTGAATAATGACGACACAAAGGTGAAGGCCGGACTTACGGTCAGCGGTGAGTGGTTTGTCGACTCTCGCGAGAAGATGCGCTCCATACTCGACGCTTTTCCTGAGGCTGAGGCTGTAGACATGGAGAGTTGCTCCATAGCGCAAACCTGCCACATCTTCGGGGTGGACTTCATCTCCTTCCGCATCATCAGCGACGTGCCGCTCAACGACCACAAAGCCCAGATGTATTTCGACTTCTGGGACCGCATGGCCAACGGCAGCTTTGAAGTGACCAGGAAATTCTTAAACGAAATATAGACATCCTCTGCTCTTGGATCCGCCCGCGTCAACAGGTGTGGTACAAACGGGGCCAGGGGGAAATTTTTGAGTTATGAACAAGATACCATCTTTCACCATCGACCACAACCGTCTGTTGCGTGGCATCTATGTGAGCCGCAAGGACGCTGTGGGCACTGAGACTGTAACCACCTTCGATATCCGCATGAAGGAACCCAACCGTGAGCCGGTGGTCCATGCCGGTGCGCTCCACACCATCGAGCATCTCGCTGCCACCTTCCTTCGCAATGATTCCGAATGGAAAGACCGTGTCATCTATTGGGGGCCCATGGGGTGCCTGACGGGTAACTATCTGATTCTTCAGGGTGACCTCCAATCGGAAGACATTGTCGACCTGATGCGGCGCACGTTCCGCTTCATTGCCGACTATGAAGGCGAGATTCCCGGTGCCGCGCCACAGGACTGCGGCAACTGGTTGCTCCACGACCTGCCCATGGCCAGATGGGAGGCCCGGAAATTCCTCAACGAGGTGCTCGACAACATCAAGCCCGAGAACCTCCATTATCCCGAATAGTCATAAGTCCCGCGTTTTACCCTGTTGGTGAATGCGGGACTTATTGGTTTTAAACAAGTTTAACCTGTACAGACAGGCATTTCCAAGAATAAAAGGCCTTTTTGTTTGGCGATTGTAGGGAAATGGATTACCTTTGCATTCAACTTGATAACAATCTTCGCGCTCACTAATTGCTTTTAGTGCAGAGTGTCTTCGAAGGAAAGACCTGTAGATGAAACAATTTTTTAGTAAACTTTATTTGCTATGAAAGTACATGAATATCAGGCAAAACAGTTTTTTGCCAATTACGGGGTGCCGGTAGACCATTGCATCCTTTGTCGTTCGGCGGCCGAAGCTGTTGAGGCGTACAAGAAATTGGGGGTTGATACCGTCGTGGTGAAGGCTCAGGTTCACACGGGTGGACGTGGCAAGGCCGGCGGTGTGAAGTTGGCCCACAATGCTGAGGAGGTAGAGAAGTATGCCCTTCAGATTCTTGGCATGTCGATCAAAGGCTTTGTGGTCGACCGCATCCTCGTCACCGAGGCTGCCCATATCGCTTCGGAGTATTACGTCAGTATCCTTGTTGACCGCAAAATCAAACAACCCATCATCATGATGAGCCGTGAGGGCGGCATGGAGATAGAGCAGGTGGCCAAGGTGTCGCCCGAGAAGATCGTCCGCGTCCCCATAGATCCCATCGTGGGATTGCCCGACTATCTGGCCCGCGATGCCGCCTACAACCTTTTCGACGACATTAAACTCGTGCGCCAGTGCGCCGCCATCCTGCAGAAGCTTTACAAGCTCTTTGTGGAGAAGGATGCCTCGCTCGTCGAGATCAATCCGCTGGTGCTGACCAAGGAGGGCGAACTGCGCGCCGTAGACGCCAAGATGACCTTCGACAACAATGCCCTCTTCCGCCATCCCGACGTGCTCGCGCTCAATGAGCCTACGCCCGAAGAGAAAGTGGAGCAGGAGGCCAAGAGCAAGGGCTTCAGCTATGTCAACTTGGGTGGCGACATCGGCTGTATGGTCAACGGCGCCGGTCTCGCCATGGCCACCATGGACATGATCAAGCTCTACGGTGGACATCCTGCCAACTTCCTCGACATCGGCGGCAGTTCCAACCCGCAGAAGATCGTGGAGGCCATGAAGCTGCTCACCTCCGACAAGCATGTCAAGGTGGTGCTCATCAATATCTTTGGTGGCATTACCCGTTGCGATGATGTGGCCAAAGGATTGATCGAGGCCTTCCAGGAGATCAAGACCGACATGCCCATCGTGATTCGTCTGACGGGCACCAACGAGACCGAGGGCCGCGAAATCCTGAAGGGAACCCATTTCCATGTGGCCCATACGATGAGCGAGGCCGGAAAAATGGCCGTGGAATTGTCTAAATAATCGTTTATTAACCGTTTGCAGAAATGAGTGTATTGATCAATAAAGATACCCGTGTCGTTGTGCAGGGTATAACAGGCCGCGATGGTAGCTTCCACGCAGCCAAGATGAAAGATTACGGAACACAGGTTGTGGCAGGCACTTCTCCCGGCAAAGGCGGACAGGAAGTCGACGGCATTCCCGTCTTCAACACTGTCAAGGAGGCCGTAGAGGCAACGGGTGCCAATACGTCG
The DNA here is from genome assembly GCA_900322035.1 of uncultured Prevotella sp. Classification (GTDB taxonomy): domain Bacteria; phylum Bacteroidota; class Bacteroidia; order Bacteroidales; family Bacteroidaceae; genus Prevotella. The sequence continues at coordinate 2,284 of ONYL01000059.1, read as the reverse complement.
ATCATTTTTGTGCCGGCTCCCTTCGCTAAGGATGCGATGATGGAGGCTGCCGACGCTGGCGTGAAGCTGATCGTCTGCATCACCGAGGGCATTCCTGTGATGGATGCTGTGGTGGCCCATCAGTTCATCCGCATGAAGGGTGCCAACTTGGTGGGACCCAACTGCCCCGGACTCATCTCGCCCGACTTGAGCATGGTGGGCATCATGCCGACCAACATCTTCAAGAAGGGTCACACCGGCATCATCAGCCGCAGTGGCACCCTCACCTACGAGGTGGTGCAGAACCTGACTTCGGCCGGTATCGGACAGTCTACTGCCATTGGCGTGGGCGGCGACCCCGTGGTGGGACTCTATTTCGAGGATATGCTGCAGCTCTTCCAGGATGATCCCGACACCGACAGCATCGTCATCATTGGTGAGATTGGCGGCGATGCTGAGGAGCGTGCGGCCCAGTTTATCAAGGAGAAAGTCACAAAGCCCGTCGTGGCCTTCATCGACGGTCGTGAGGCGCCTCCTGGAAAGCAGATGGGGCATGCCGGTGCCATCATCACAACGGGCTCCGGTACGGCAGCCGAGAAAATCGCTGCTTTCAAGGCCGCAGGCGTGCCGGTGGCCATGGAAACTTGTGAGATCCCCGTGCTCCTCAAAGAGAAGATGAAGCTGTAGAAAGCAGCCCTTCACCATCGACAATTTTTTTCCCGCTTATATTTATGGCCGGATTCCTTACTGGGGATCCGGCTTTTTTGCGTTCTGTATGCCGGCTTCCAAGTGCAATCCCGCGGGCCCATATATGCAGTCCCGCTGGCAGCCAAGTGCCATCCCGGCGTCCCCCATTTGGCGGCCTGCATGAGTAACCGGAGTTTGTGCTTTCATTTGGCCTAAACGGGAAGGTTGATTCCCCTTCCTCCGAGGGTCGCGCACTCATGCTGAACGTTGGCAGGAAAAGAAAAAATGGGGAAATGGCTTGCAGTTTGATGTTTTTTAGTTATTTTTGCCGTATGAAAATCGTACGCAATCCATTATTGCCTCCTAAGAATTTTCTCGCCATTAATCTGTTTGGCCTTTGCTTTTGTCGGAAAGACGCCGTCATCACAAAGCGCGTTGTCAACCATGAGAGCATCCACACGGCCCAGATGCGCGAGTTGCTCTACGTAGGGTTCTATGTCCTCTATGTTGCTGAGTGGCTGTATCGGTTGTCACGCATCCGTTCATCCTATGACGCCTATATGGCCGTCAGCTTTGAGCGCGAGGCCTATCATCACGATGGAGACGATTCCTACCTAAAGCAAAGAAGGCATTTCGCCTGGACGAAATACCTTCATGGATGTTGATTAAGTCGTAAAATACTTATTTGGCCATGTCGAAGCCCACTCTGACTCCATCGTAGTTTTTGCTGATGTCGCCAATGGTGGAGAGTGTGCTGTTGCCGCTCAGTGCGGCTACTGTCTGGAGCAGGGTGAGAATCTTCTTCGACTCAAAGAGAATGCTGATACCCGATGCGTTGCGTGTGGCGTAACCGTTGAGGCTGAGCAGTAGTCCTGATAGCTTGAGTGCCTGTGTGTTCTCGTCAAACGTCCAGTTTCCCGTCAGGCTCTTGCCGTCTACCTTTCCGCTGAATGTGCCGTCTTCGTTGAACGTGATGTAGGTGTTCGATTTCTTGAAACCTAATTTGGCATACTCGGTAGAAAGTTTTTCCTCAATCTGTGTGGCCACAACCTCACCACCGGCTTTGGCCAATGCGTTTTGGGAGGTGAAGGCGCAGCCCGGCCCGTCGTATTTCCATGTGCTGACGAGCTTGGATTTCGTGAGCTTGTTCAGTCCGATCACAGAGCTGATAGCGTTGGTGATGGTTTCTGTGTTGGTAGCGGCACCGAGGATTTCGCCGAGAATGTTTCCCGTGCTGTTGGCCGATGAGCCGCTTGTGGAAGTGGTGGATGTGGGCATGTTGCAGCCTGAGAATGTAAGCAACATCGCTGCTGCCATAATCACTGTTTTCTTCATGTTGTATGTCTGTTATGTTGTTATCCACTGCAAAATTAAACATATTTGCAGAGATATCAGTGGATAATTCAGCGAAAACGACGAAAAATTAAGCAAACAATGTGTTTTTTCCTTATCTTTGCAAAAACAAGTCTGATGAATTCTATTATTATGCGTAAATGGATGGGGCTTCCACTGGCTCTTTTATTTAGTATGACAGTGGCGGCACAAACAACTAACGACACGACAACAATGGGTAAAGTTACCGGAATTGGCGGAATATTCTTCAAATGCAAGGATATGA
>ONYL01000058.1 GCA_900322035.1 uncultured Prevotella sp. | reverse complement strand
AAAGGGGTAAAGGACGTGTCATTCTTTTTCTATCGTGTAGTTACGATATTTGGCTGATTGGATGGGCCGCCCCAGCCACGGAACTTTTCCGATGGGCCTCGTCGTCGTAGGATTTGTATAGGTTGCTGCTCATTCTGAAACGTTTGAAGTACAAAGATAGCTGTTTTTTGGGAAATAACAACCTGGAGGGTTATTTATTTTGGCGGATATTCCTCCAATTGTACATTCCATATCGCACGCAAGCGGACGGACGCAAGACATAGGGGCTCTGATTGCCTGCCGAGGATGATGTTTAGGACCGGTCTTGAATCGCTTTAAAGAGAAGCGATAAGTCTATTGCTATAGAATTTTAACAGGTCCACGTTCTCTCCCACTGAGAAGAATTGTTAGACTGAGGTTGTTCACGGGCAATGGAGAGGCATCCCCTTTTGTGGGTATTTTCAAGAGTAAGCTTGTAGACTTGGAGTTTTTTTCTTACCTTTGCTAAGGTTAAATAGAGCGATACATGAAGAATCAAAAAGTTTACGAGGCGGATGATCAACTGATATCTATCATCCGCGACAATTACAATGTGTTGCAAAGCCTCGGCTCTTTCGGTATAAGCCTTGGTTTCGGAGACAAGACGGTCAAAGAGGTTTGTGAAAAAGAACATGTCGATACTACAACTTTTTTGGCTGTGGTGAACTTCACCATAAATGGGTATCTCGACAAGATACAGGTTGACCTGCTCGACGTGGCTACCCTGTTGCATTATCTACGGGCGAGCCATGAATACTTCATGAAATTCCAATTGCCGTTCATCCGCAAGAAACTCGCAGACTCACTCGACGAAACCGACAATGTGGGCAAGCTCATCCTGAAGCTCTATGACAATTACGTGCACAGCATCACTTCGCACATGACCTTTGAGGAGCGCACACTCTTCCCCTACGTCCAGCGGTTGCTCGACGGGCAAAGTAGTGGAAAATTCAATATCGACACTTTCTCAAAACATCACAGCACGGTCACTCAGAAGCTAAAAGAACTCAAGAGCATCATCATCAAATATCTGCCCTCCGACGAATTGCGCAACAACCGCCTCACTGCGACACTCTACGACCTATATAATAATGAAGAATGGCTCAGCCTGCACTCTGAAGTGGAGGACAACATCTTCATACCTGCCATCCACCATCTTGAGAACAAACTGAAAAAAGACATCAACATGCCCACGCCTGTATCGGTCAACCTGCTGAGCGAGCGCGAAAGGGATGTGGTGGTGAGCTTGGTCCACGGCATGAGCAACAAGGAGATTGCCGACCATCTGAACATTTCGCTCAACACGGTCATCACTCATCGCCGCAATATTGCCCGCAAGTTGCAAATCCATTCTCCGGCAGGGCTCACTATTTATGCCATCGTCAACGGATTGGTAGATTTGGCATCGGTAAAGCTATAAACCAGATCGAAGAGAAGTATATTGAATAAAAAAAACGCCAGGCAAATGATTTGCATGGCGTTCATTTTTTTTATTCAATTATAAATCATTGTTTCAACCTCAACTCATAGAGATCAGTTCTTCTGTCCTTAAGATTACGCACGCTTCCATAGGTGTGCAACTGGTTCAGACGGTTGAGATCCACATCGGCCACGAGAATCATCTCGGTGTTGGGCGTTGCCTCAGCACGTCGGCCATCGTTGGGGAAGGGGAAATCGCAAGGCGTGAATACGGCAGACTGCGCATACTGTATATCCATATTGTGTACGCGGGGCAAGTTGCCCACACTTCCGGCTATAGCTACGTAGCACTCATTCTCCACAGCCCTGGCCTGGGCGCAGATGCGCACACGGGCATAGGCATTTTGCGTGTCGGTCATGAAAGGTACGAAGAGAATCTGCATACCCTGTGCGGCCATCAGCCGCGAGAGCTCTGGGAATTCCACATCATAGCACACCAGCACCCCTACCTTGCCACAGTCGGTGTCAAAAGTGCGCAGCCTACTGCCACCGTTGAGTCCCCAGCATTTCTGCTCATCGGGGGTCACATGGATTTTCTCGTACATTTCATCGGTACCGTCACGGCGGATGAGAAAGCCCACGTTGTAGAGTCCGCCGTCGTCTTTCACGTAGGGCATACTACCCGTGATGATATTGATGTTGTAGCTGATGGCCAGCTCGCGGAAGCGGTCACGGATCTTGTCTGTAAATTTGGCCAGGGCGCGGATAGACTCAGCTTCACCCAAATTATTAAATCCGGCCATGAGCGGGGCGTTGAAATATTCGGGAAAGAGAATGAAGTCGCTCTTGTAGTCAGATACGGAATCGACGAAGAATTCCACCTGTTCAAACAATTCATCGATGCTGTTGTAAGGCCTCATCTGCCATTGCACCATTCCGATCCTTACGGTAGGCTTCCGCTCAACAATCTGATTCGTCGGTGGCTGGTAATAGATGTTGTCCCATTGCAGCAGGCAGGCATAGTGCTTCGACTCCTCATCGTTGGGAAGATAATTGCGCATGACTCGCCTGACATGGAAGTCGTTGCTCAGCTGAAAGTTGAGCACCGGGTCGTAGATTTCGCGAGCGCGCACCTTGGCAATGTATTCCCTGGGGCGCATCGTATCAGCATACTTGTGGTAGTTGGGAATACGGCCACCGAACATGATGGCCTTCAGATTGAGTTTCTCACAGAGCTCCTTGCGGTATTCATACATACGGCGGCCCAGGCGAAGTCCCCGATAGTCGGGATGGATAAACACCTCTATCCCATAGAGGATATTCCCATTGGGGTTGTGGGTGTTGAAGGTTTCGTTACCCGTCACCTGTGCGTAAGTATGGTCGCCTTTCACCAAGTCGTAGTCGACAATGATACTCAGCGCGCAGCCCACGATGCGGTTGTCGGCCACGACCACCACCTGCCCTTCGGGAAATATGTCGATGAGCTTTTTGATCTGCTTATGGGTCCAAAACACATCGCTGCCGCCATAGATTCGCTTAAACGAACCGGCCAACTGATCATAGTCTGCCATGCGCAAGTTGCGCAATTCTACTTTGTTGATTTGCTTGTTTGTTTCCATTTCTGTCATTTGTTGGCTGCAAAGTTATATAATAATTGAGGAAAGCCGTTTCGCAAGCAGTTAAAGATTTTAAATAAATGTATGAGCGGCAGCGATGGTAGCCTGAGGCGAAAGGGTCAATAGCCTTGTTGCTCTCTTGCCTTGAGCAGGATGTCCATGATCTTCTCACCCTTTTGCGTCTTGATGGGCCGGCCCAATTCCGTACGTTTGGCATTATACGTAACCCAATCTGGAAGAATGCTCTTGGGCACCACCTCACTGATGTGCACTCCGAGATGCTCCACGTCGATGGGCAACGAGCCCTCGTCCTGCATACTGCATTCTTCAAACTGGCTGAGCTCGTCAAGGCGCAGGCGTCTGTTGTCCTTGCCGTCGATGAGTCCGGTGACGACCACATCATCCCTAACGGCGATGCTGGCGAAGAGCAGTTTGCTGCCGTTGTAGCGCTTGAACACGCGATACCACGACCTCTCCAAAAGTTCTTCCACAGGCACCTTTGCCGTTGCCCCGTTGGCATATTGCATGATGAGCCAACCGTCGCGCTCGTTGTCGTGAATGATGAGTTCCAGACGGCAGTCGTCAACTTCACTGTCACGATCGAGCATCTCGTAGCTGTCGTCGCCGATGAAGCAGAGGTAGGCGATGCCTTCCTCATAACCGTCTTCCCAATTGTGGAGCACGTTGTTGCGGAAGGCGCTTGTCTCGATTTTCTCCTCCTTGGAGACTATCGTGCGGTTGGCAGCCTTGTCGTCGGCCGATGCCTGAAGATTGTGGACCAGCTCCTGGCGTGCCTCATCGGCAGTGGCCAAATTATGTTCGGCCGCCCACTTCCGGCGGTTCTCAAGGAAGGTGGGCAGATAATCGTCCGATACGCGCTGGCAGGTCTTGCACAGCCGCTCGTAATAGACACCATCCAGACTGACAGGATTGGGACACGGACTGACATGAATCTCAAGCACCTCAGTCTTCACTTTCTTGTCTTTGTCCCATGACGTCTGCACGTAATGCCCGGCTTCTTTCGAAAGATGCATCACCACCTGGTTGATGATATAGTCCTCATAGCGGTCTTTGCTGTTCTTGAACATGATGAATTTCAGGTCTTCTTCCAGTCCGCGCTCGTAGCCCTGGTTGTTGACGCCTAAATAGAGTGTACCACCGTCACGGTTGAGGAAGGCGCAGATCTCGCTCAGAATCTTCTTGGTCTGCAGTTGGATGTCGGGATGCATGTTGAATTCGGGATATACCACCGAAGTCTTGAACTCGGTGTTGTTGTCCTCACGACCATAATATTTCTTGTCCGTTCCCTCGCGTTTGAGGTTGAGCAGACCGCGTATCTTGTTGAGTATCTCAGAGGCCTCTTTCATCAGTCCCTCGGGTTTTATGAAGTTGTACGACATCACAAGCGATGCCAACTGCCTCAGGTTCTCGTTGCCACGGTCGGCACTGAGCCGGAAGAGTTCCTCGTTGTGCTCCGTCGTCTCCAACCAAGAGACCACCTGCAGCTCCCTGAACCGCTCATAGAGCACATCACTGACATTGACAAACGTCTCAGCCTCCTTGTTGAGCAGTTGCAGGTTTTCGCTGGTAAACTTGTTGTTGGCATCGAAATCGCTCAACAACTCAATGAGCATGAGCTGTTTGTCGTAGAACTTCTCTTTACCCGAGTTGAGCATCCGGGCCAGAACCTTGCAGATATTGATATAGTTGTAGGCTTTGATATAGTTTTCCTCAGTCCCGGCATAGGCTTCGATAATATACATCAGCTCAAAGACATGGTCGCGTTCTATCGTCTCGTCTGTGTCGGTATCTTCTTCCTTGACCGTATAAAGTTCATCGTCACGGTAGAGGTCCATCAGGTTGTGAAAAGCCTGTTCTACCGTGAACCGCATCCCATCGGTATCCGACAGATAGGTGACGTTCATATAATTGTTGGGACCTTGCTGGGGATTGTAGCATTCCACGATCTTTCCACTTTTGAGCAGGGCCAGATCTTCCTTATTGTCCACACCCACCGACACAGAGAGCCCTTCTTTGGAGATGGCGGGGAAACGTCCCACCGTCGTCAGGGCCGTATTGAGCCTGCAGTAGACACGACTGTTGTAGTTGTAATGGTCGATGCGGTATTGATCCATGAATTCACAGATGAGGGGCTTCATCTTGAACACATAGTGTCCTTCCTCGTCAATCGTCGTGATGGCCGGCAGCACCATGGGCTTTCCGTCGGTGCGGAAAGTGTCAACGTTGATGAAACCGGGATGGTAACTCACGATGTCGTTCAGAGCGTCGAGCGTTCCCGTATAGCCCTCATATCCCTCATCAACAACCTCACATTCGAAGGTGAGCGTGCCGGGAATCTGCCGCTTCACGATGATCCCCACCTCATAGTCGGGCATGAGTTTCTGCCGGGTCACCACTTTGGGATGCTCGTCGAAGAGCGACTGGTAGATAAACCGCCACAGTCGCTTGTAATAGCCAATGCTGTTGCTCCTCGTGCGGAGCGAGGCGTCTGGTTTCTCGCTCAGCTTCACCGTCATGTTGTGCCACAGTCCCAAGGAGTTGATGGGCAGAAACGAATTGGACTTGCCCGAGGCGTCTGAGGTCATGATCGTGATCTGATTGTCCTTGATCTGGAGTAGGGCATTGCCTGACTCAAAGCGTGCCGTTGGCATGCCATCCGACAGCTGATGAGTGGCCTGAAACGATATGTAGCTGGCCGTGCGGATGGCATCGTCGGAAACCACCGGATAATCCATATACGACAGCTGTTCGTTGCGGACAAGATTATAGAGAGCCTCTTCGAGGAGTCTTGACGGATCCACATCCATTTTGCTGCTCAACCTGAAGAGCGTACTGCGGTTAAGCACATTGTCGATAAGTCCTAAGCCATTGCCTGCCGAGAGATTGAGCTGCAGGGCCAACGCCTGTATCATTTCCTCCAAGGTCTGCCGGTCGGTGAGTTTTTCGGGATGGTCGAAGATTCTGCGCACGTATTGCTCGATCAGCCCGATCCACAAGAATCTGAAAGGATTGCGCTTCGAAAGCCTGATATCGATGCGCCTGAGCGTATTGACGATCTCGGGAAAGAGCTGTTCCATGGTATTGAAGTCGGTCATCAGATAGCAAATCATCCTGACAAACTTGTTTAGTGGCTGATATATATAGGAAGTATCGCGCAAGATTTGCAGAAAGTTTCTCACCTCATCGGTCACTTGATGATTTTGCACATCGGTAATTCCCTGCAAGAAGGAATCAATGACAGAGATAAAGAAAGACATCCTCCTCTCTAACACCTCACGTTCGTCGATCGGGCAATTGGGTAGTAGCGACGGAGAAGAAAGATCGTTAAGCAGGTTGTTTCTAAAATCGCGTAGCCTCTCGTAGACCAAAGATAATTCCTCATCGAGTTGAAGCGATGTGATCCATTTGTAGCAACTCAGGTAAAAAGCTTCATCCTGATCATCCTCTTCAAAAAATTTCTTAACGTTCTCTATGGCAGTCGCGTCTTCCTGCCTGATGCTGGTCTGATCTGTTAATGGTATCATATTAAAATTGTCTATTGATTCTGCCGGCTAATCTCATGGGATCGAGCCATCCATCAGCCGTATTTAAATTCTTTATTACTTACAAAGTTATGCAAAAAAGCCATTAATCCCAAATCTGTTGACAGATTTTCTAATTAATTCACGGTTGGGGCACATTTTCAATTCATAAAAAAAATTTGGCACGCCTCCCAATACCATTCATCATGTTTTCTCCCAACCCGCATGGGGGGATATGAATGATGCATAATGAATTCCGCCCCCCTACCAACAGAAGAAAAAAAATTGGTTAAAGTTTGTTTACAACAGAATAACTATTCAGATATTTTTGTAAATTAGCCAACGAAAATCAACTTAAACCAAATCTATTATGATGAAAATTGGTATTCCAAAAGAAATCAAGAACAACGAGAATCGCGTTGGCATGACACCCGCAGGTGTGGCCGAATTGGTAAAACACGGTCACAAGGTAATGGTAGAACACACCGCCGGTGAGGGCAGTGGTTTTGCCGACAAGGATTATGTTGCCGCAGGCGCAGAGATCATTCCCACAGCCGAAGAGGTCTACGCACAAAGCGACATGATCATCAAGGTGAAGGAACCCATTGAGCCCGAATACGGTCTGATCCGTAAAGGCCAGTTGGTATTTACCTATTTCCACTTTGCCAGCGACCGTCCTCTCACAGAGGCCATGATCAAGAGCGGCGCAGTATGCCTGGCCTACGAGACCGTACAGACCGCCGACCGCCGACTGCCGTTGCTCATCCCGATGAGCGAGGTGGCAGGACGCATGGGAGTCATGGAAGGTGCCTACTATCTACAGAAGACAAAAGGCGGCAAGGGCAAACTCATCAGTGGTGTGCCCGGTGTGAAGCCAGCCAAGGTGCTCGTCCTCGGTGGCGGCACAGTAGGAGAGGCTGCAGCACGCATGGCAGCCGGAATGGGGGCCGACACCTATATCGCTGATATCTCCCTGCCTCGCCTGCGCCAGTTGGAGATGGAACTTCCTGCCAACGTCCATACACTATATTCCACAGAACACAACATTCGCCAAGAACTCCCCGACACCGACATCCTCGTCGGCTCAGTGCTGATTCCGGGAGCCAAGGCACCTCACCTTATCACGCGTGAAATGCTCAAACTGATGGAGCCGGGGTCTGTACTTGTCGACGTGGCTATCGACCAGGGCGGCTGCTTTGAGACCTCTCATCCCACAACGCATGCCAACCCGACCTATGTTGTCGACGGAATCGTGCACTATGCGGTGGCCAATATTCCCGGCGCAGTTCCTCACACCTCTACAATCGCCTTGACCAATGCCACACTGCGCTACGCCCTGGCTTTGGCCGATAAGGGATGGCAGCAGGCCTGCAAGGACGACGAGGCACTCCGCCTCGGCCTGAACATCGTTGAGGGCAAAGTAGTCTTCAAGGGTGTAGCGGATGCCTGGGGATTGAAACTCGAAGAAATTTAACCCGTCAACGATCCACAACAACTGATATTCTGCGAGACGCAGTACTTCCTACTGGTTTCCAAACTGCCTTTCAGGCAGCCTACGGGACGGCAGGAGGTGCGGCGTCTCGTCGTTTGAGAAGATACAGAAAGAAACTTTTCACCTGCTTCATTTTATGCCTAAGGCAATTTTACGCTTTAGAGATTTTCGTCATAGGCAGGCTGCCCAATAACTTCAGTCACATAGCGCTATCGGGAGCTAAGGCCTGTCTCCGACTGTTTCCCACAACTTTATCGAGCGACGCTACACCTTTCAGGTGATTTATGATGACGCGAAGCCTGGCTATGTTACTTGTAGGCCATCCCAGTTTTCCCTCTCAGCTTCCCCAACAAGGATATACCATGATTATGGTAGATAAAAATGCCCTTTTCGTGGGATTGTGGGATTGTGAAGAAGTCACTACCTTTGCACCCAGAAACGAAAGAATAATAATAACATTAAAAAAATATCATCATGAAGATTGCAAAACAGATCACAGACCTCATCGGTCGCACCCCCCTCGTAGAGCTTCCCTCTTTCTCAGCCTCACAGGGACTGAAGAAGAACCTGATTGCCAAGGTAGAATTTTTCAACCCCGGCGGCAGCGTCAAAGACCGTATCGCCCTGGCCATGATCGAGGATGCCGAAGCCAAAGGGCTGCTCAAGCCCGGCGCCACAATCATCGAGCCCACCAGCGGCAACACTGGTGTTGGACTGGCACTCGTCTCTGCTGTGAAAGGATACCACCTCATTCTGACCATGCCCGAGACCATGAGCGTGGAGCGCCGCAACCTCGTGAAGGCTTATGGAGCCGAGGTGAGACTCACCAACGGCAAGGAGGGCATGACGGGAGCCATCAAAACAGCACAGCAACTGCGCGATTCCATCCCCGGGAGCATTATTTTAGGACAGTTTGACAATCCCGCCAATCCTCAGCGTCATTATGAGACTACGGGCGTTGAGATCTGGAATGACACCGACGGCAAGGTAGATGTCTTCGTGGCCGGCGTAGGCACGGGCGGCACGGTGAGCGGCATTGCCCGACGGCTGAAGGAATACAATCCCAACGTACACATCGTGGCCGTTGAGCCTAAGGGATCACCCGTGCTGAAGGGCGGTGCATCAGGCCCTCACAAGATCCAGGGCATCGGTGCCGGATTCGTACCTGCCACCTACAACGCCTCGCTCGTCGACGAGGTGATCGACGTGGAGAACGATGATGCCATCCGCACCGGACGCGAGCTGGCACAGAAGGACGGCCTGCTCGTGGGCATCTCAAGTGGTGCCGCAGCATGGGCCGCCGCTCAAGTGGCCAAGCGGCCGGAATATGCCGACAAGAACATTGTGGTGTTGCTTCCCGACACGGGAGAGCGCTATCTCAGCACTGTACTCTATGCCTTCGAGGAATATCCTCTCTAATAAAAAAACTGGAGAGAGAACAATTAGTCAGTGATTAAAGGAGGAGTGAAGGCCATCGGTGGGGACTTATCCATGCACCGATGGCCTTCAACTCCTCCTTTCGTTTAACACAAGGAAGCTTGTCGCCTCTACACTTCCGGCCCTTCTGTCTGTCACTATTATACTCACCCGTACAACGCAACACACACAGAGAGAGAATTCATCATGCGAAACACCCTAAGAGAAACAGTCAGACCTCACCATTAAACAATTATTTTTTTTGACAAGTCCTTTGAAAAGATAGGCTATTTGAAATATAAAGCAAAAAAAGAAGACGAAAGATTTGGATTGCAAAATATTGGTTCTTCCGAAAAATGGAGTGATAGATAGAAGATTGTAGCAAAAAAGAAGAAAACTACTGAACTTATTGTGTATATTTGAATTACCACAAACAAAT
>ONYL01000056.1 GCA_900322035.1 uncultured Prevotella sp. | reverse complement strand
CAACCGCAGTCGCGAGAGTGCCATGCAGAACCATATCAACAAGGAGGCGGAAAAGAAATACAACCCGTCGTTCGTGGAGCAGGCGGCGGCAAGCATCGGCTCGTGGATCGTCAATGCCGCCACAACGATGGGTGTCGGCGGACTGTTGGGGCAGGCTGCCATAGACGTTGGCGTCGAGGCCGTGGACCGTGTGGGTTCCGGACAACAGAAGGATTATCTGGAGAAACAGCGGAAGTTAGGACGGCAGGAGGTGGCAGCAGCCAACCGCAGAAAGGCCGCCATTCCCCAATGGATGTTCTCACAAATGGGCTTCAGCGAAACGGCGTATGCCTCTGACAAACAGTTGGCTATCGCACTGAAATGGGCTACGGACAATGCCAGGACATACCGCAGCAAGGTGACGAAGGCCCTCGATGCCGGTGAGCGCACGATCAAGGCCATAGGGCGCACATCCACCATGTCCGTTGCCGCTGCCACCTACAGGGCTATGGAGTATGAGGCTTTTGCCAAAGCCATCCGCAACGAGCAGGGCAGCCGCCGGTCGGGCCGCGATACCGTGAGCTACAAGAACATAGCCGAGGCTGAGGAAACTGTTCCGCTACAGGAGAATGCATCCCCACCGACGGATAACAGCCAACAGACGTCACAGCAACAGACGTCACAACAACTGATATCACCACAACAACTATCAACTGGTGACTACACCGGCTGGAATGCCCTTCTTGGTAATATCGGCCTTGACGGTATGGGCGACACCTTCAACCATCTCGGCTTCACCTTGGCCATGCTCCCCGACATGCTCTTGGGCGTACTGACGGGCAAGACCAAATCCATCGGTCTGAACCAGCAGACGATGGTGCCGCTTGCCTCGCTCCTTGCCGGGACCTTCGCCTCCAATCCTCTGATGAAGATCCCGCTCATGCTCTATGGCGGTGCCAGTCTGTTCAACGTAGCCGGGCAGGAGGCCTTGGCCGAGCAGCGGAAGAACCAAAGCAGCGCCAAACGCTATAAACGCTATGACGATGAACCGCTGGACAAGCGGTTGAACAATCCGCAGATTGAGGGCAACGTCCTCTTGGTGGACATCGACCGTGTACCGCGTATCGTCACGCTGCCCCCGCAGGTCGTGGATGCCTATCAGACCGGGGCCCTGCCGCTCAACACCCTTGCCAACTGCATCCTCGCCAAAGTCAATGAGACGGCCGTAGGCAGCAGACAGAGCATGGAGCGAGCCGCCGACAGCTATGAGCAGAACCAGGAGCGCAGTCAGACACGCGGCATCCGATAACAGAGACAGAGAGTTATTTCCCTATATTTTTTCACCCATTCATGATATGATACAATGGCAGAAGAAGTAATCCAAAAGAAGACGGGCGCAGAGCGACAGACGGAGATTCTCGTCGCTGCCCTTGAGAGAGCCAGGGAGAACGGTGGCGTGCTGCTCAATGCGGCCCGCAAGCCGGCTCCAAGTTTTTATGACAAGTCCTTGCGCCTTTCGCCGGGCAATACCCTGATGATGGCGATGCACAGCGATGCGGGCGGGTTCAAGACGAACGTCTATACGATGTTCCGCGAGACCCACGACCGTGGCGAGGCCGTCCGTAAAGGGCAGAAGGGAGTCGCCGTGGTGTGGACGAACCCCAACCAGTATGTCAACAACGACAATCCCGACGACAAGATCAGCCGCAAGGCTTACTTCGCCCTCGACGAGAATGCCCGTAAGCAGTACAAGGCCAATCCACGTGAGGATGTCTATACCATCTTCAACATCGACCAAACGACGATGGCACACGTCCACAAGGACGACTACCAAAAGCAGGTGGAACAATTCTCTGCCAATGGGCACACGGATGACAAGGCCATGCGGATGGAGTTCAACCAGTTCTTGCAGAAGATGAAAGACTATCTTGTGCCAATCCGCAAGGATGGCACTGGTATCGCGCACTACGACAGCCGCACCGACACGCTCCACATCCCGCCACAGAAGGATTTTGCCTCTTATTCTGACTATGCCCAGGAGGTCGTCCGGCAGATTGCCCATGCCACGGGTGTTCCCCAACGCCTGGGCCGCAGGGGAGTGGCAGTAGAGGGCGGACGACAGCCCGACGCGTCCATGCAGCAACGCGAACTGTTGGTAAGGGACTTGGTTGCCTCCCACAAGATGTTGGAGATGGGTCTTCCCGCCAGGCTCCATCCCGAGACCTTGGAGCATCTGCCGTCGGTCATCGACCAACTGAAAGAAGACCCAGAGGTAGGCAAAGCCATCCTTGCAGATGTCAACCGCACCGTGGGCATGATGAAGAAAGCCGAGAGCGGGGTGAAGATCCTGCCCGTGGAGAAGCCTTCGGAGAAGAGCCGTGAGGCCTGGGCCTCGCAGTTTCCCATCGACAAGGTGCCGGAGACCTTCTCCCGCATCGCCATGCTGAAAGACGACAACGGCAAGTGGACGCTGGCCGCACGCCCTGAGGAAGGCCGCACCTTTGCCGTCCATCCCGACAAGGCCGACATCGGCATGTACTTCGACATGATGAAGAACGACCACGACGAGGCTTCGATAGAGAAGTTCCGCACGCAGTTCGCCCAGAAATACTATTCCGTCGTGGCTGAGCATCCTGACCGTGAGGTGAATATCTTCAAGAGCAGCGCCTCGCAGGAGACCCTTGACCGCATCGACCGTGTGAATGCCTTCAAGACCAATGACAACAAGGTGTTGCTCATGGCCAACATTGACGGTGAGAAGCAGCGTCCACGGGAAATCAGTCAGTCGCAATGGCAGCGGCTGTGGCTCGCTGACGACAAACGCGACTACAAGCAGCACCTTGCTGCCACGCTCTATGCCGATGTGCTCAGCGGCAAACAGGACAAGGAGCAGCAGAATGGTCAGCAAAATGGTCAACAGACCGTCAAGGAGAGTGCCGGAAAGAACCAGCTGCCACCCATCATGAAGCAGTTCGACAAGCTGAAGGCAAAGCACCCCGATGCCATCCTGCTGTTCCGCACCGGCGACTTCTATGAGACCTACCGCAACGATGCCGTCAAGGCTTCAAGGATATTGGGTATCACGCTGACAACCAACAACAAGGTGAAGGACAAGGACGGCCAACCCTTGGAGACCGCCATTTTTCCCCACCATGCCCTCGACGTCTATTTGCCGAAGCTCATCCGTGCCGGTGAGCGTGTGGCCATCTGTGACCAGCTCACCGTGCCCAAGCAGCCGGAGACTCAGAGCGAGGAAGCCAAGGACGCTCCGCAGCAGGAGATTAAGGAAGTCGTCTCCCGTCAGGAGGAGCAGCGCACAGGGATGCACCGATAACAATGCTACGTTATGACACCATCCAGACAACAGTATATCGAGCAATATGCGGAGTATGCCATGGAGCAGATGCGGCGCTATGGCATACCCGCCTCGGTGACGCTGGCCCAAGGCATCATCGAGTCGGCTGACGGCCGTAGCACCCTGGCCAACACCGCCAACAACCACTTTGGCGTGAAGGGCACCTACAACGGCAACTATGTCCTGGCCGATGACGACCGTCCCAACGAGAAGTTCAAGAAATACGACAATGTGGGGCAGAGCTATGAGGACCATTCCAAAGTTCTCATGGCACAGCGTTACCGCGAGCATACTGCCGGACTGTCCGCCGATGACTACCGGGGGTGGGCCGCGGCCATCCAACGGGGCGGCTATGCCTCTGATAAACGCTATGTCAATACGCTCGTCAGTGTCATCGAGGGTGCCGGACTTCTGAAATATGATGCAAAAGTCATGCAGGAAAACGGTGCCAAGGTGAACCAGCCAAAGACGGCCTCTGTTCCCACCGGCAGTTACAGCATGCCTGTGAAGCGTGAGGAGTTCATGCTCGTCACCTCTCCCTACGGCAACCGCGAGGATCCGCTGAACAAAGGTACGATGCAGGTGCACCACGGCATCGATATCAAGACCAACAAGGAAGCAGTCTTGGCGACCGAGGACAAGGGCACCGTCGTAGGCGTTGACCATCGCACGAACACCGCCGGTGGCAAGACCGTCACCGTGGAGTATGCCCGTGAGGACGGTTCGCGAGTGAGGGTTCAGTATATGCACCTCAGCGAGATAGCCGTCAAGAAGGGCGATACCGTCAATGCCGGACAGAAGATTGGCGTTTCGGGAGCCACGGGAACGAGGGTGACGGGCGAACATCTCCACTTCGGTGTCATCAACGTCTCCAAGGACGGCAAACTGCAATGGGTCAACCCCGCCGCTTACCTCGCGGACATCAGTCAGAAAGGCAACATGAAGGTAGAGGCACAGCACAATGGCCGTAACCTCCTGGCCGACTATCAGCCCAAGGGCAACGGCACGGTGGAACAGGCACAGGCCACACCGGAAAACTGGCTCAATAAGTTGATGACCTCCGAGGACGCTGCTATCGGCATGGACGGAGGGCACGGACTCTTGGGCAGTCTGATGCAGATGCTCATGACCATGCTCATGCTGACAATGAAGATGGAAGGCAAGAGTCGGGACGAGAAGATGGCGGCCATCAACGAAGCAGTAACGCAAAAGCGTATTGACCTCAGCAGTATGACACCGAACCTGAAATCCGCTTCCCTGACCGTCACCGAGGGCGGCAAAGCCGTCCTGGTCACCCACGACGGCAAGAAAGAGTACCGCCACGAGCTGACCACAGAGGAACAGCAGCGCCTGAACAATATCCTCAATGGTGACGGCGACGATGCTGCCAGGCGGCAGAAGATTGGCAGTTTTGTCAATGCCGTCACCTTCAGCCAGCAGGCTTCCGAGAACTATGAGCAGATAGCTTCCGAGCGCCAGTCGCAGGAACAGAGTCTGCAAAGAAAGTAACACCATCAAATCCATACGACTATGATTAAAGCAGAAGTAACCATCACAGGCACTGTCCGACGCAGTGCCTCCATCCGCACCGACAGGAACAACCTGCCTTACGTGTCGTTCCTCATGTCGGTCAGCCTGGCCGACGGAACGGGCACCAAGGACATCAGCGTCTTCGTGTCATTGCCCCAGGCTCAGCAGAGCGACCTCAGCCTATACACCGAAGGACAGCGTGTCACCGCGAGCGGTACCATGGACATCCGACGCAAGGACGCTGCCCTCAGCTTCTACCTCACCGCCCGATTAGTGACCGTAGAGAACGTCCCCGCATTGGATGCCATCTCCGGCACGCTCTCTTTCCGCGGCTATCTGAAGAAGGAGAATATCTTCGAGGAACGCACATCGAAGAACGGCCGTCCTTACCTCCTGTTCTCGGCTTACTCCTCCGAGAAGGTCGGTGACAGCTTTGTCAGCACGTGGGTCACCTTCATGCGCTTTCCGGAGAAGAACGCCACCATCGAGAGTATCATACCCGAATGGCTACGCCCGCGTGCCCATGTGGACATCACCGGCGACCTACGCATCTCCTTTTACAAGGATGCTCCCAGTCTCTCGTGCATCGTCCGTGAGATGACCGAGCACATCAACAACTCATGAAACCAACCCCTAACGCTATGAGAAAGAACTACACTCCCAACCCCGACGGCCTAAGCGCCGAGGACCGCGCCTTGAATGTCTTTGCCGACATCATGATTGACAAGATCCGCAATCTCCAACAGGACTGGAAGCAGCCTTGGATTTCTCCTGGTGCCGCACAGTTGCCCCGCAACCTCAATGGCCGCAACTACAACGGCATGAACAGCATCATCCTGATGTTCTTGCAGGAGAAGCACGGCTGGCAGACGGCACGCTATGCCACCTTCGACCGCATCACGGACATGAACTTCGCCAAGGACAAGGAAGGCAAGCGGCTGCACCTGCTCACGGACAAGGAAGGCAACAAACTACCTTACGTCCGTGTGAACAAAGGCGAGAAGAGCACACCCGTGATGATCACCACCTTCACCTGCGTCCACAAGAAGACAAATGAGCGCATCAAATATGAGGACTACAAGCAACTCTCCGACAAGGAGCGCAACGAGTTCTCTGTCTTTCCCAAACAGCATGTATATAATGTGTTCAATGTTGACCAGACCAACATGAAGGAGACGCGTCCGGAACTCTATGAGACCTACCACAAGGAAGCCCAGGGCACACTGGAACTGAGCGACAAGGGCATGGTGAGTCTGCCGGAGATTGACGCGATGATAGACAAGGACCTCTATGTCTGTCCCATCAAACCCACGGCGGGCAACGATGCCTACTACAGTGTGGCTCGCGATGAGATTATCATCCCTGAGAAGGCACAGTTCATCGACGGCGAGTCTTTCTACAGCAATCTCCTCCATGAGATGAGCCATGCCAGCGGATCTCCCGACCGTCTCAACCGCATCAAGCCCAACCAGGACCGGGCGGGCTACAGCCGTGAGGAACTGGTAGCCGAGCTAACCGCCGCCCTGGTTGCCTCACGTTACGGTATGGCCAAACATGTGAAGAGCGACAGTGCCGCCTATCTGAAATCGTGGCTCGGCAGTCTGAACGAGAACCCGGAGTTCATCAAGACGACACTCAACGATGTCAAGCGGTCGGCCTCGTTCATCACGCAGCGCATGGAAGCCGTCGGTGAGCGGTTAAGGCGCGACGGCTGGGACGCCGACTTCACGGACATCCGCCAACAGAACAAGACGTTCACGCCCTTGTTCCGAAGCGATGTCAAGTCTGCTACGGTCAGCACGGAGGCAACCGTCAATGCCCAGGAGCAACCGATAAAGGAGGAGAGCCAGGTGTTAGAGGCCGTCTCTGCCAAGAGTGCCGAGCAGCCCCGATTTCACCGTTAGACTCTTTGAACCCAGTCTTGAAGCCGAGGTGCTGTTCACGTTTGGAGAGGATGAGGAAGTCCTGATGTACTTAGGCCGGTCACCGATACTGATAGACAGGAGCACAGCCATGTACATCCTCCGCCAGAAGGACACAATGCCGGAAGGAAGCCGATGGGGGGATTCGTTTCCTCCCATCGTCAACCACACCAGTTCCGGGGTGGCACGCAAGCATCCTGACTTCTACGCGGCCAAGCATGGTGACTATGACGCTGCCCTGCGGCTGGTCGATGCCTTCGTGAAGGATAGCAAGATAGTGGACATCGCCCGGAGCTATCCCCATGCCCACGTCGTTTACAACCACAAGATGCAGGGCGGGAACATCAACATGATACCTGCAGCCTATGCCGCCAAGTTCTCTGCCATCGGCATGACCGTCGATCACGACATCATCGCCGTGACGGATGTCTCCCATACCAATGCCAGCGACCTCAGCCGTATCAGCAAGCGGATGCGGTTTGAGGGAGAGGTCAGGCGGGGAGTGGACTACATCCTCTTGGATGACTTCATCACTTCCGGTGCCGAGCTCCGCGACCTGCGTGACTATATCCAAAGTCAGGGCGGCAACGTGGTGTTGATGACGACCTTCGGACATGGAAGCTTCGGCAAACTTCAGGACATAAGGATAGACAGTAAATACATTGAACGACTCAACGCGTCGGGTATCACCGACCAAGAATTAAGAAAATATGGAATTGCATCAGAAATCGGGTGTCTCACCCTTGGAGAAGCCGCAAGACTCTCCCGGCTGGTTAACGCCAGAGCAAAAGCAGCAGCTGCGCAACGTAGCACAGGCATTCAAAGAACATGCCTCGAACAGCGAACTCTGTCAGGAGTGGCAGGAGAAGTTCCGCGAGGCCGGCTTCAAGGTATCGAGAATGAGAAGATAAACGAGACAAGTAAAACAATCAACGGTGGGGAGCAGCGGGCTGCCAAAGGCTTCAGGCGTTGACGGCACCTTGTGGCTCCCCACCTATAAACGACAGAAGATGAAGAAGAAAAGCATCCTACTGTTCCTGCTGACCATGATGGCGGCAGGAATGCAAGCCAACGATGATGTCGGCACACTGCCTGACGACTCGTTGCAACAGCAAGTCAACTGGCAGGAGGACTGTGGCGCATTGTCAGCCAATAAGAACGACTATGCCGGTCTCAATGCACTCCGCAGTCGAATGGCCACGACCTCCGCTTCCGATGATAGCGCAACAAGCGACTCCCTCCAGTTGTCCGTCGGTGTACCCATCTATTTTTATTTCAAGCTGAACACAGCACAGTTGGTCACGAAGTCACAGTTGGCCAACCTCGCCGTAATAGCCAGGTATGCCCAAGAGCATCACCTAACCATCCACATCACGGGAGCTGCCGACGAAGCCACCGGCACTGCCGTCCGTAATCGCACTCTAAGCATTGCCCGTGCCCGCTACATTGCCAAGCAGTTCATCAACAATGGCATCGAGAAGTCACAGATGAAGGCTGTCAGTCTCGGTGGCATTAGGGAGTTCAAGCCCAAAGAGGCCAACAGATATGCGATGGTAGTGCTGATGGAATAAGTAGAGTGTGTTCAATGAAAATACACCAAACAAAGTTGCTCGTAGATAACGGGCAACTTTGCTTTCTATTATTTTCAATATGAAACTATCGTAATCAATAACAATAAATTTATTCAGGCTCTATTTCTTTTTTTATAGTTGTGGATAAAACATCTACATCTAACTTAGTTACTTCATCCTCTGCTATGTGTCTCTGCTCGCCATTAATCATCCGAAGATATGAATTACGGCTATGATCAAATAAATTATTCATTTCTTCATTTGAAAAGCCAATTAAGTTAAGTACACAACAAATCAAAAGTTTTCTCAGTTTGTGGTTTAAGTTATATAATTCCTTACCATGTAAAACATGTTTTTTCTTCTCGGATGGCAACAAATGCGTTAAATGGTTTCGCGTGTCTCGAATTGAAGAAATATCACTTTTAGAAATTTCTTGAATACGAATATCTGAGAATTCATTAATGAGGTTTTCGATGATATCCGATAGTTTATCCTCCTTTCTAAATCGATAATAGAATCCTTCTATAGCCTGGACCACGATTAAGAAATCATTTGCTTCAAAGTACCCCTTATGACTTATACTGTCAATTAAATGTGCGCGAATAGGGAAAAGTTCTTTTTCTCCAAACCATTTAGTTATAATCTTGCTAAATGAATCTTTTATTGTATCAAAAATAAAAAGATATTCCCAGAAGCGAACATTAACTTTCCTTGGATATTTTCTTTCAATAACTTCAATTGCTTTCCCCGTCGTCTTCTCATCCTTATCAATAAGCCAAAAATGAGAGCATTGAATAGGTGTAAGTGTTGCAAAAGACAGAAATTGCTCAAAAGAAAACACTTTTCTCTTAGCTTCCTGCATTGAAATAGGTAATGAAAAATCAAAGTGTAACATTGACTCTTGTTCTATTTCCATTTTAAGGCCATAATTATCCTCGATAATCTTTATTTGGCTTGCAATCTGTAACTGACAACCATCTTCAATGGGAACAGAAACTTCATTTGCATCTCCAGTATTTGTTGTCCATGAAATTCCATTTCCTTGCTGACAGAATTTTAAGCAGTTTGGTCTATACCATAAAGAGAGTTCTGGAATACATACTTTTACATTATAATTTCTCTTTTCATCCCATGATTTAAGATGTGCGCCAATGACAGCCACTTGAACGTTATATCTTACAATAGAAAAAGAGCATGAAGTATTTTGTGAAATACCCACTTCGAATCCGAAAGCGCTTATCGGTGTATCATTTGAATCAACCCCCCAAATAGTCGAAAGCTGTGAATTATTAGAAGATGATGACAGGAAATCATTATCTTCTAATTCACCTATACTTTCCAATACAACATCTCCATTAGATAAGATTGACAGTGATCCTGAAACTTTGCGAGATGGAGTATCGGACAGCCACCAAATTCCCTTATAAGTATTCTGTTCGTTCATTATTATTTGTATTTATAGTATAGTCTAATACGTTTCTTATTTTGTTCTCTATTTTCTCGACCTCTCCACTACCTGCCGTTGACAATCGAAGAACAGGAATTTGATATTTGTGGAGGATAGAATTCTTCAGTTGATCTCTTTCTTCTTGCTTAGTACCTTTGTGGTGATAAGCAAAGCCATCTACCTCTATGACGAGAATTGGTTTCTTGCTTACTCGGTTTTCAATCAAGAAGTCAACATGACTCCATGAAGCACGAGCAAATTTATACTCAGCCTCTGTTAGCAGTGATGTGTCGCTAATCAAAGAACTCAGATGATAATGGGGTATAACTTCGAGACAAGACAAGTCATCATTCTTCTTTAGAATAGTAGAAATTACATTATACGCTATGTTCTCTGAATCATACTCTGA
>ONYL01000053.1 GCA_900322035.1 uncultured Prevotella sp. | reverse complement strand
CCCGGAGTCGGCGACCACCGTTGAGGGAAGCCTGCCATAGCGCTCATGGCATGATTTCAGGAATGGTATCATCGTAAGCGGGTCGCCAGGTGTCTGGAACAGCCCGAAGTCAAGGATAAACTGGTTCTCTGTCCCTATTTGCAGGTTGTAGCCCGGTTTTGTCTGTCCGTTCATCATCGCGTCTTCCTTCATTCTCATCCTTCACCCTGTTGCGGAAACGGTTGATGGTGTTGAAGTCCGGCTGTTCGTAGCCTGCCAGCCATATAAAATGTATGTCACGCTTCAGGGCTTCCTCTATCTTGCGGCATGAATAGATATTGTTCATGTAACCGTAAAGAATTGCCTTGGCATCATCTTGGGGTGGTAAGGACTGCGCCCGCGCGCTCGGTATAGCTTGCGGAAATTACCCAGCTTGAGCTGGTCCACTATGGTGTCTACAATGCGGACGGAGTCGTTTTCCGCACTATCTTAAATTTTTGTGATATGACAAAGCCCCGGCTTGTGAAAGTCGAGGCTTTGTTTTAAAAAATAATACGAAAAAGAGGATGAACCAGAATTTTGATACACCCTCCTTTTGTTTTTCAGCCCGAAAGGCCTGCGAATTCCAAAGAACCCTCGGCCCCATAGAGGCTGCCGGATTACTCTTTGATCATGCCCACTGAGCGCTTGACAAACGTATCGAGTGCCTGACCTGTCAGCATTCCATTCTGCAGAAGGGCCAAGTCGATGAGCTGGTGAATCACCTTGTTGTCCTTGGCATAGTTGTCTACAATGCCATTGCGCTGCTTGCGCAAGTCGTCAATCTTAGCCTCTGTGTCCTTGAGGTCTTTCTTCTCTTCCTCGGTGATCTCCTCCGGTTTCTTCTTCGACTGCTCCTGATGCAGCACGGCAAGCCGTGCCTGCTGTCCCTTCATATCGGCATCGATAGGCTTGAGGGCATCGGCTGTAGCCTCGTCTACCTTTCCCAACACATCCTTTACGAGCGCATGATCGGCATTGAGCACCAACTCGTAAGCGTCGGCCATCTGAGCGTAGAAGCTCATTCCGGGCTGGAAGCGGCTCATGTCCTTCATACGGCGCATGTACTCGTTCTGTGTGACCAGCACAGGCATCTCGTCAGCGCCTAACGACTCAACAGTCACGGTGAAGTTTTTCTGGTCGAGCACAGGCATCTGTGAGCGGAAGGCTTCTGTCAGATTGTCACGTTGTTCCGTTGTCAAATCGGTCTTCGTGGGATCCTGCTTCTGGATCAGTCGGTCAATCACGTCGGAATCGACTCTTGAGAAACGGCTCTTCTCCAACTTCTGCTCCAGCATGCTGGCCATAGGCACGTCAAGTTGGCCGTCCATCAACAGCACGTTGTACCCCTTCTTCTTGGCTGCGTCGATATAGGAATACTGCTTGTCCTTATCGGTTGAGTAGAGATAGACCAAGTTGCCATCCTTATCTGTCTGGTCGTCCTTGATCAGCGTCTGGTACTCATCAAAGGTATAGTATTTCCCTTCAGTGTCCTTCATCAGCGCAAAGTCCTTTGCCTTGTCGTAGAACTCGGGCTGCGACAACATACCGTAGTTGATGAAGAGTTTCAAGTCATCCCAAATCTCCTCAAAGTGCTTGCGGTCCTCTTTGAAGGTCTGGTTGAGCTTGTCGCCCACCTTACGCGTAATATACGTGGAAATCTTCTTCACATTGGCGTCGCTCTGCAGATAACTGCGGCTGACATTCAGTGGGATGTCGGGCGAATCGATCACGCCATGGAGCAACGTGAGGAAGTCGGGCACGATACCTTCTACTTGGTCGGTCACAAACACCTGGTTGCAATAGAGCTGAATCTTATTGCGCTGCAAATCGATGTTGCTCTTGATACGTGGGAAGTAGAGAATACCAGTCAGGTTGAAAGGATAATCCACATTGAGGTGAATCCAGAACAGCGGCTCGTCCTGCATGGGATAGAGCTTGCGGTAGAACTCCTTGTAATCCTCATCTTTCAGCGTCGACGGTGTCTTTGTCCACAGCGGTTCCATATCGTTGATGACATTGTCCTTGTCGGTGTCCTGCATCTTACCGTCTTTCCATTCCTGCTTTTTACCAAACACAACAGGCACTGGCATGAACTTGCAGTATTTGTTGAGCAACTCCTCGATCTTTGTCTTCTCAAGATATTCCTTGCAGTCGTCGGCAATGTGGAGAATCACATCCGTACCGCGCTCTGCTTTCTCGGCATCATCTATTTCAAAAGCGGGTGTACCATCGCAACTCCAGCGAACGGCCTTAGCGCCTTCCTGATAGCTAAGAGTGAGGATTTCCACCTTGCTCGACACCATAAAGGCGGAATAGAAGCCCAGTCCGAAGTGGCCAATGATGGCGTTGGCCTTGTCCTTATATTTTTCCAAGAAGTCGGTCACGCCTGAGAAAGCAATCTGATTGATGTATTTGTCAATCTCTTCCTCTGTCATGCCGATTCCATGATCACGGATGGTGAGCGTCCCCTTGTCCTTATCGAGGAAGATCTCCACTTTCAGATCAGACACGTCGCCTTTGAAATCGCCTTGCTGGGCAAGCGTCTTCAGCTTCTGCGTGGCATCCACAGCATTGGAGACCATCTCGCGCAGGAAAATCTCATGGTCAGAATAAAGAAATTTTTTTATGACCGGGAAGATATTCTCGGTAGTTACACCAATATTACCTTTTTGCATATCGTTATACTTTTAATATTATTCAATCTACCCAGATTATAACAAACTATGTGCCAAAATAAAGAACTGGATGAGAAAAGTCCGA
The DNA here is from genome assembly GCA_900322035.1 of uncultured Prevotella sp. Lineage (GTDB taxonomy): Bacteria > Bacteroidota > Bacteroidia > Bacteroidales > Bacteroidaceae > Prevotella. The sequence continues at coordinate 10,047 of ONYL01000053.1, read as the reverse complement.
CTTTCGTTTTTTCTCGTCACGTGTCGACCGCCACACGTGTGGCGGTCGACGCAGTTTCGTGTGGCATTCGCCACCTGAATGCGTGGCGTTCGCCATACGAATGCATGTCAATCGCCACACGAATGCATGGCAATCGCCACAGAACATGAATAGCCACGGCTTTTTTGAGGAATCCACATCGCTTCCTCCATGCCTTACCGGGGAGAAGATCATTATCTCACCCGATTCGCCAAACAGATTTGTCGCCCGCCAAAGAAATATTTCAGGGATAAATATATACACTAAAGCGATGCCACACTGACTAAGTTGTTTGATTTCGTGCAACTTTCAAAATTTGATTCAATGAAAAGTTCTCCATTTTGAACAATTTTACCGAAAATCAGGCACAGAAAAAATAGCTTGAATCATTTCGTTTTATGGAAAGTATTAGCTAATTTTGCAGCGCAAAACACCATCACACTACCAAGCATGGAAAATTTAAAAACATATTCATACGATGAGGCCTACGAAGCCTCATTGAAATATTTCGACGGCGATGAGCTTGCCGCTCGGGTATGGGTCAACAAGTATGCGATGAAGGACAGCTTCGGCAACATTTTCGAGAAGAGTCCAGTCGACATGCACTGGCGTATAGCCAATGAAATTGCCCGCATAGAAAAGAAATATCCCAATCCACTGACTGCACAGCAGGTGTTTGACTTGTTGGATCATTTCCGTTATATCATACCGGCAGGCAGCCCGATGACGGGGATCGGCAACGACCATCAGGTGGCCTCGTTGAGCAACTGCTTCGTTATCGGACTCGACGGCAACGCCGACTCCTACGGTGCCATCATGAAAATCGACGAGGAGCAGGTGCAGCTGATGAAGCGCCGCGGCGGTGTGGGTCACGACTTGAGCCATATCCGTCCCAAAGGATCACCCGTCAACAACTCCGCACTCACTTCCACAGGCCTTGTTCCTTTCATGGAACGCTACAGCAATTCCACACGCGAAGTGGCACAAGACGGGCGTCGGGGCGCGCTAATGCTGTCGGTCAGCATTAAGCATCCCGACTCTGAAGCCTTCATCGACGCCAAGATGACCGAAGGTAAGGTGACAGGTGCCAACGTGAGCGTGCGCATCGACGACGCATTCATGCAGGCTGCGGTAGACAACCGTCCCTATACGCAGCAGTGGCCAACAGACACCGATGCGCCCAAGGTGAAGAAAGAGATCTCGGCACGCAAATTGTGGGAGAAAATTGTACACAATGCTTGGAAAAGCGCTGAGCCCGGTGTGCTCTTCTGGGACACCATCATCCGGGAGAGTATCCCCGACTGCTACGCCGACTTGGGTTTCCGTACCATCTCCACCAACCCCTGTGGCGAAATTCCGCTCTGCCCCTACGACAGCTGCCGTCTGTTGGCCATCAACCTCTATAGCTATGTGGAAAATCCCTTCACACCAGAGGCTAAGTTCAACTATGAGAAGTTTGAGCACCACACCCAGTTGGCCATGCGCCTGATGGATGACATCGTCGACCTGGAGATGGAGAAGATCGATCTCATCATGGCCAAGATCAAGAGCGACCCGCAGGAACCTGAGGTGAAGGAGACAGAATATCACTTGTGGGAAAAGATCAAGCACAAGAGCGGGTTGGGGCGCCGGACGGGTGTCGGCATCACGGCCGAGGGCGACATGATCGCCGCCATGGGAATGCGCTACGGCACTCAGGAAGCCACCGACTTCGCAGTCAGCGTGCATAAGGCCCTGGCGCTGAATGCTTACCGCTCTTCGGTGAATATGGCCAAAGAGCGTGGAGCTTTCGCCATCTACGATGCTGAGCGCGAGAAGAAAAATCCGTTCATCCTGCGACTGAAGGCTGCCGACGGTCAACTTTATGAGGACATGACCAAATATGGCCGGCGCAACATTGCCTGCCTCACCATCGCCCCCACCGGCACGACCTCACTGATGACTCAGACTACGAGCGGAATAGAACCGGTGTTCATGCCGGTCTACAAGCGCCGCCGCAAGGTGAATCCCAACGACGCCGACGTACATGTGGACTTCGTCGATGAGGTGGGCGACTCCTTTGAGGAATACATCGTCTATCACCGCAAGTTCCTCGAATGGATGAAAATCAACGGCATCGACACCCAGAAACGATACACGCAGGAAGAAATAGACAAGCTGGTGGAGCAGTCGCCCTACTATAAGGCAACAGCCAACGATGTGGACTGGCTGATGAAGGTAAAGATGCAGGGTGCCATACAGAAATGGGTAGACCACAGCATCTCGGTCACCGTGAACCTTCCCAACAACGTCGACGAGGCCTTGGTCAACAAGCTCTACGTTGAGGCATGGCGAAGCGGCTGCAAAGGCTGCACCATCTATCGCGACGGAAGCCGCTCGGGCGTGATGATCAGCGTCTCCAAGAAAGACAAGAAGAAGCAGGAGCAACAGCAGGCAGAGCCCAAGCAGATCGCGCGTCCCGTGGTACAGGAAGTGCGCCCCAAGGAACTCGACTGCGACGTGGTGCGCTTCCAAAACAACCGCGAGAAATGGGTGGCCTTCGTTGGTCTCCTCGACGGTTATCCCTACGAGATCTTTACCGGTCTGCAGGACGATGAGGAAGGCATCATGCTCCCCAAGTCGGTCACCCACGGCAAGATCATCAAGCAGACCAATCCCGACGGCACTCACCGCTACGACTTCCAGTTTGAGAACAAGCGCGGCTACAAGACCACGGTCGAAGGCCTTTCGGAGAAATTCAATCCCGAGTATTGGAACTACGCCAAACTGATATCGGGCGTACTGCGCTATCGCATGCCCATCGACCATGTGCTGAAGCTCGTATCTTCACTCCAGCTCAAGGACGAAAGCATCAACACGTGGAAAAACGGTGTTGAGCGCGCGCTGAAGAAGTATATCGTCGACGGCACAAAGGCCAAGGGACAGAAGTGCCCCGTCTGCGGCCAGGAGACGCTGGTCTACCAAGAAGGATGCCTCATCTGCACCAACTGCGGAGCCAGTCGCTGCGGATGATGACCATTGGCAGACATTTCTGAAAAAAGCAAACGGTCTTGGAAGACTCTTTTGTGCGGCTCTTCATTGAGGATTCTCCATCAGCAAGCTGCATACGTAAGTCTCCCAAGACCGTTGTTTAAATAACTTCTCCAAGACATACGACACAATGAAATTAGACAACAGCTATATCTATCTTTCCCATCTGCGCTTCCATGCCTACCATGGCGTGCTGCCGCAGGAACGCTCAGTGGGCAATGACTACCTTCTCGACTTGCGAATCAAATACGACGTGGCCAATGCCATGAAGTCCGACAACGTCAACGACACCCTCAACTACGCCGAGGTCTACAAGCTGATCTGCCAGGAGATGATGGTGCCTTCCAACCTGATAGAGCGGGTGGCCTACCGTATTGCCGACCGCATCGCCCGAAGATTTATCGTCGTTGAGGCCATCGACATCAAACTCACAAAACTCAACCCGCCCATGGAAGCCGACTGCGAAGGGGCAGGTGTGGAGTTACACTTAATAAATGATAAAACTTTAACGCATTGATAGGTTTTCCCAAGCTAAATGATTAATTTTGCACGAAATACGTAGATTCATGCTAAAAAAATATCTTGCTATTCTTTTTTTGATGTTCGTGTCATTCGCCGGCTCATCATGGGCTGCGAACAAAAATTTTACACTGGTGATTGATGCCGGTCATGGTGGTCATGACTTCGGCGCTCCCGGTGCCATCAGTAATGAGAAAGACATCAATTTAAGAGTGGCATTGGCTTTTGGCAAATACGTTGAGAGCAATTGCCCCAACGTGAGAGTCATCTATACGCGCAAGAACGACGTGTTTGTCCCCCTGAAGGAACGTGCCAATATCGCTAACCGCAACAAAGCCGACCTCTTCATTTCCGTGCATACCAATGCCCTCGAAGGTGGAAAGATCGCACGTGGTTTCGAAACCTATACATTGGGTATGCACCGCGCGAAAGATAACCTTGACGTGGCCATGCGTGAGAACTCCGTCATCGTACAGGAAAAGAATTATCAACAAACCTATCAAGGCTTCGACCCGAAGTCATCAGAAAGCTACATCATCTTCGAGCTCATGCAAGGAGCCTATATGGAGCGCAGTGTAGACCTGGCCAAGATGATACAGAAGAGTGTCTGCTCAACCGCCAACCGTCCCGACAAAGGAGTGCATCAGGCAGGATTCCTCGTCTTGAGAGAGACCTCCATGCCCAGTTGCCTCATCGAATTAGGCTTTATCACCACCCCCGACGAAGAGCAACGACTGAACGACAATGCGCAGGTAGACCTCATCGCACAAGGAATCTACAAGGCATTTCTTCAATACGAGAACAAATACGACAAAGGAGGCATCGCTTCACTTTCTGACGGTGACACGACGACAAACGATTCCGACCAGCTCTCCCCAGCGCAAAATGTGGTGAGTGTGTCTCAGAATGTGTCGCCTGCCAAAGGATCATCCAATACTTTGACAAGCAGAACCAACACCGACAAGCAAGACCGACAGGGCAATCCGGCTTCACAAAACAGTCAGACCAGGCAAAACGTCCAAGCCAACCAGAAGAAACCGGCAGTACAAGACAAACAAGCCAAATGGGGCAATAAGCAGAAGAATACAGACACGCAGAAGAACGCAGACAATCAGAAAAATACTGACAGACAGCAAAAACAGGCCAATCAGAAAAGCCAGAAGGAACAGAGCAATCCCGCTACGCCCAAGAAACCTTCTGCTCAAAACGCAAGAAAAGCGGTCAACGCCCCAGTATTCAAGGTGCAGATTTTCGCCGGCCCCCACAAGTTGAGATTCAACGATCAGCGGTTCAAGGGGCTGAAAGGATGTGAAAGCATTGAAGACGGCAAGCTCGTCCGCTATACCTATGGTTCCTCCACCAACTACAACGAGATCAACCGGCTGCGCAAGCAGATATTGGATAAATTCCCAGACGCGTTCATCATTGCTCTCAAAAACAGAAAAGTAATGGACGTGAACGAGGCAATCAAGGAATTTCTGGATAATAAGAAACAAAAATAGTCAGATATGAAATTTTTTACAAATGAAGTGAAGATAGCCATCGTTGCCATTCTTGGCATCGTTGTCCTCTTCTTCGGATTGAATTTTCTTAAAGGCATGTCGCTGTTCTCCAACGACAACACCTATTATATAAAGTTCCACGACATCAGTGGACTGAGTTCATCCAATCCTATCTACGCCGACGGCTATCAGGTGGGCGTGGTGAAAGAGATCATCTACGACTATACCGGCCGGGACGACATACTCGTGAAGTTTGATGTCGACAACAACCTCCGCATCCCCAAAGGATCCTCGGCTGAGATCACCAGCGACCTCATGGGAAACGTGAAGATGAATCTGCTCTTGGCCAACAACCCGCGTGAGCGCGTGGAACCGGGCGACACGCTGCAGGGCACTGTCAGCGGAAGCATGATGAGCCAGGCGGCGGGAATGATTCCACAGGTGGAAAAGCTCGTGCCCAAACTTGACTCAATCCTCACTTCACTCAATGCGCTCATGGCCGATCCGGCATTGGCTCAGTCGCTGCACAATATCCAGACCATCACGGCCAACCTCACCGTGTCTTCAGCAAGACTGAACACCCTCATGGCTCAGGTAGGCCAGCAAGTGCCGGGCGTGTTGGGCAAGGCAAACACAGCGATGTCTACGGCCAATTCCGTATTGAACAACACCGACCGCTTCACCGCCAACCTCGCGGCCATCGATGTAAACGGGACCATGCGGCAGGTGAATGAGGCCATCGCCAACATCAACTCGCTCACGGCTAAGATGAACAGCAACGAAGGATCGTTGGGACTGCTGATGAACGACCCCAGTCTCTATCACAACCTCAACTCCACCATGGCTCATGCCGACTCCCTGATGATCAACCTCAGAGAGCATCCCAAGCGCTACGTTCATTTCTCGCTCTTCGGCAAGAAAAACAAATAACAACAGTGTGAAAACTTAAAGATAGGAGTCAGAAGCATCTTTTTTTCTTCTGACTCCTATGCTTGTTTACTTGGGCACGAAAAAAATAGTCTTCCTGTGATTTGTCAGTATCAAAAAACTTTTTTAAATTTGCACCGCTAAAACCGCAAAGGTCGTGGAATAACTACCCGAATACCCTTTCACGCATTCATTTCGGTATCGATAGAATATGAAGATAAGTCCTAAGGAAAGTTGGGAACAGTCGCTAAGCCTCATTGCTCAGAATGTTTCCCAACAGCAATATAATACTTGGTTCAAACCTATTGTGTTTGAAAAATACGATGAACAGACGCATACACTGCTCATCCAGGTTCCCAGTCCGTTTGTCTATGAATATTTGGAGGAGAACTTTCTCGGCTTGCTGAGCAAGGTTTTCCATCGCTGTTTTAGCGCCAACGTACGTTTGACTTATCGCGTCGTAACCGACAAGGAGCACAATCTGTCGCAGAATATTGAGGCAGATCCCGCTGATGCTGTCAAGCCCAAAGAGCGGAAGGCCACAGGGCTGAACCAGCCGCCGACCGTTCTCGATACCGTTGCGCGTGATCTTGACCCACAGCTCAACCTCCATCAGACTTTCTCCAACTATATCGAGGGCAACAGCAACAAGCTGCCGCGCAGTGTGGGACTCAGCATTGCCGAGCATCCCAACAACATGCAGTTCAATCCCATGTTCATCTATGGCCCGTCGGGATGTGGAAAGACCCACTTGGTCAATGCCATCGGTGTCGAATGCAAGCGCCTCTACCCACAGAAGCGAGTGCTGTATATCAGCGCGCGCCTGTTCCAAGTGCAATATACCAATGCCGTGCAAGCCAATAAGGTGAACGACTTCATCAATTTCTACCAGACCATCGACATGCTCATCGTGGATGACATTCAGGAATGGTTGACGGCGGCCAGCACGCAAAATACCTTCTTCCACATCTTCAATCATCTTTTCCGCAACGGAAAGCGCATCATCCTCGCTTCCGACAGACCGCCAGTAGACCTGCAAGGCATGAAGGACCGACTGCTCACTCGCTTTGCCTGCGGACTTATCGCGGAATTGGAAAAGCCCAATGAAGAACTCTGCGCGCAGATCCTGGTCAACAAAATCCGTCACGACGGGCTTTCTATCCCCAACGACGTCATCGCCTTCATCGCGCGTACTGCCAGAGGAAGCGTTCGCGATCTGCAAGGCGTCATCAACTCGCTCATGGCCTACTCCATCGTCTACGACTGCAAAATCGACATGAAGTTAGCCGACAGAGTGATCCGCCGTGCCGTGAAGGTGGATGACAGCCCTCTCACTGTCGACGAGATCGTAGACACCGTATGCACCCACTACAACGTCACACAAGCCAACATCAACAGCAAAAGCCGCAAGCGCGATTATGTGGTGGCGCGGCAAGTGAGCATGTATCTGGCACAAAAATACACCAAAATGCCTGCTGCACGAATTGGTAAACTCGTCGGCAACCGCGACCATTCGACGGTGATCCACAGTTGCACGCAGGTGGAAAAGCGCATGATGGCCGACAAACTCTTCCTTGCCGAGCTCCAAGGCATTGAGAACTCCTTCAAGTTGAAGCAATAACCGGAGAAAGCCGCCATAGCTATTCCCCATCAGGCTCTTCAAGTCATTATGTTCACGTCAGCGCCTAACATAATGATGAGTATATTTGGGCCAAATGAAAAGATCAAATCCCAAGACGTGATTTCTTTTTCTTACTTTTGCACGAAGAAATTTCTTTCCAATCGACAAGATAAATAAGATGATCAATCAGAAAATACACAACAAGCCATATTTCAAGATATTCGTGTTGTTCCTCACCGTTGCACTGATGTGTGGTTGCGGCGGCAAGAAAAAGGAGGTAAAGGGTGGGACAAAGCAAGACACTGTGAAGGCCGTGGTAGATACAGCTCTGCAAAGCCGTCTGGACAGATTCGCCAAAAAGCCAAGAATGAAGGGTCGCTTTGGTTTCTACGTCTATGATCTTACCGCCAACAAACCCGTTTACGCCTTCAACGAGAAGGAGGCACAGCCCAGCGCTTCCTGTCTGAAGCTGTTATCGGGCGTGGCAGGGTGCTACTTGTTAGGCACACGCTACGAATGGAAAACCGAAATCTACCGCCACGGGAAGGTCATCGGCGACACTCTCCACGGAGATCTCATCTTCAAGGGAGGCTTAGACCCACAGCTGACTCCGCAAGGCATGATTACCTTGGTGGAGATGATGAAAAAGCAGCACATCAAATGCGTCACCGGAAAGGTGATTTTTGACCTCGTGCTTACCGATCCCGTCAAGACCGAAGCGCATTGGTACCCTTGGGATTTGTCGTTCTCCCATTACGGCATCCTCTATAAAGGAGCGCCGAAAGTGCAAAAAGCCTTTGCCGATGCCCTTAGAAGAGACGGCACACAAGTTGCCGACTCTCAGCTCATCGCAGGACAGTTGCCTAAGGGCTCAGTCAGGATGGTGCGCTTCCGCCGGCCGCTCAGCCTGGTGTTGCGGCGAATGTGGAAGAACAGTTCCAACACCCAGGCCACATCACTGCTCTATACCATAGGCCACGCCTTGGAGCCCAATGCGGTTTCTTATCCGGGAGTGGGCGTGAAATACGAGCGGTATTTCCTGCGCGATATCGTGAAGGAGCGCGACGCAGGCCTGATGGTCCACGACGGCTGCGGTCTCTGCACCTACAACCACCTCTCACCTTATGCCTTGACCAGCATTCTCAAGTTTGCCTATAGCCGCAAAGACATCTTCCGCATGCTGTGGATCTGCCTGCCAGTCTCGGGAATAGACGGCACACTACGCTCAGAGATGGCCTCACCGGAGCTCCGAGGCAAGGTTCACGCCAAGACGGGCACCCTGTCACACCCTTACGGCATCAGTTCTTTGGCAGGTTATTGCCAGGCCGACAACGGACATCTGTTGGCTTTCAGTATCATGGACAGCGATATGTCGGTGCTGGACGCCCGAGTCTTGCAGCGTGATTTGTGCCGCGCTTTGGTCAACGCCAAGAAAGGAGGAAGGTGAAATGAAGAGATGCCACTGGGTAAATTTGGCCAATCCGCTCTACGTACGCTATCACGACGAGGAATGGGGAAAGCCGGAACACGATGACAAGAAGCTTTACGAGATGCTCATTTTGGAGAGTTTTCAGGCCGGGTTGTCGTGGGAATGCATTCTCAACAAGCGCGAGAACTTCCGCCGGGCCTTCTCACAATTCGACATAGACAAGATCCTCTGCTTCACCCGTTCAGATGTTGATCGCCTTGCGGCAGATGCGGGCATCATCCGCAACCGCAGAAAGATAGAAGCTGCCATCGTCAACTCTCACGTGTTTAAGAGCATTCAGCAGGAATGGGGTAGCTTCGACCGATATATCTGGCATTTCACCCACGGAGAAACGATTGTTGAGCCCCATACCGAGCGCACGACCTCACCGCTCTCCGACGAAGTCTCTAAGGATCTCCGGCGAAGAGGAATGAAGTTTGTGGGCTCTACAACGATCTATGCCCTACTCCAATCCATCGGCGTCATCAACGCCCACGGTGAGGAGTGCGACTTGTGTCCGCATCGTTAATTGTGCTCTTCCACGGGCTCCCACAGTTCTATGCGGTTGCCATCCGTATCGAGGATATGCACGAATTTCCCGATGCCGTCGTAGCTCTCAATCTTGTCAACAATGGTCACTCCGTTTTTTCTCAGTCTCTCCACCAACCGTTCGATGTCGTCCACCCGGTAGTTGACCATCACCTGTTGGGAGCTACTGCCGAAGTAATCCGTCGACTCGGGGAAAGGACTCCAAACCGTACGCCCCACTTTATCGCTGTTTTTCTCCTCATACCATTTAAAGGTATGGCCATAGTCATCGGTATCGATGCCCAAATTGTCTTTATACCATTGCTTGGTCTGCTTCATATCCTTGCATTTGAAGAATATTCCGCCAATTCCGGTAACTTTACCCATTGTTGTCGTGTCGTTAGTTGTTTGTGCCGCCACTGTCATACTAAATA
>ONYL01000109.1 GCA_900322035.1 uncultured Prevotella sp. | reverse complement strand
GTTACTGATAATCAGCCACTTAACCAAATTTTATTAGTTATATCACGTTAATTAACTCCCTCATTTTCAAACGATTACGTTAGAATTAACAGAGTATTGCAGTTTTATGATGCCTGGCCTTATCAGTGTGTTTGTTTCCACCATCGTGGCCTATCTCATCAGCAGCATCATCTATTAATAAGCAGAATGAGGGTCCTCTTTGAGCCGGACCTAAAGAAATGTTCGACCGCACATCCAACCAACCGGTTGCATGTGCGGCGAACGCTTATTGTGCATAATAAACAAAAGTTACATCAGGAAGCCGATGCCCAAGCTTGTGTTGTAGCATTTGGGAGCCTTGGCGGTGTTGAACATTGGAGTGAGATCGGTGTGGAAATAAAGTTGAATGCCCGCATAGCCAACGTGCGCATCAAAGCCAAGTCCCACCGTGTTGATGTTGATGTCCTTTGTCACGCTGTGACGACCATCGCTGTCCTTGTAGCGTGAGTGTATGGCACTACGCATGGCCACCGACATACCCGCACCAACGACGAAACGCCCTCCGCCGTTCACCTTCTTCTGCCAATCCAACAGCAGAGGAATGCGGAGATAGGAGTATTTCAACCAACTGCCTTTCAATTTCTTGTCGCTTATAATGGGGACTACCTCGTTCTTATCCTCTATATTGTCGAACTTGAAGTTCTTGTTAAATTGGATATTGCCATAACCTAACTGGACAGCAGTGACAAGCCCAAAGGTCTGCTGGTAGTTGAAAGGGATGCCAAAATTGATGGCAGAAATGCCAAATTCCCCACACCTATGGTCGATGGTGTGCATGTCGTTTGCCCCCTTGAAGCCAAACGAGTTTCCGGCGGGAAAAGCAACACCTATATAGACACCCGGCAGAGAGCCGACGAAATTCTGCTTGCGCTTGCCTGAATTGGGAATGAAGGGCGATGTCACATACACCTGCTCCACCTCCTGTCCGTCTACAAACGACGTACTCGAAATCTTCTGCATTTTCTCACCGTCGCCTTTCCTCACGTCGATGGCGATGCGTTCGTCGCTGTCCCTTACGATAATGGTCTTGTCGCGATAGGTAAGGGTTGTGTCATTGAGGCTCGCCGCCTCGCCAGTCAACGGCAGGATGAAGGCTGCCAATAGAATTAATTTCTTCATATCTCAGTATTTTTTAGTTTCTGCTGTAACAAAGTTTCATAATGTCATCGGGCGACAAGTGTCCCTCAATGAAGATGACCGCCCCGCCGCCCTGGCCATTTTTGCTGAAGAGGATGTAGCGGTTGTAGCCATCCTGTGGGGGCATCATGTAGTAGCCGCTCGTCACCTTTCCGTCCTGCACCACTTCGCGGATTTTCCTTGCCCGCCTGCGGTCCAGGCCCAGCCACTCGTCGATTTGGGCATTTTGCCGTTTGAAGACGAGCGACTTGTATACGTGGAGCGCATAGCCCTTCAACTTGGCATCGTTCATCTCCACCATCTTATAGCCCTTGGCGTGGCCGTACTGTTGGAAGATGCGGTTCACGTTGAGTCCCTGTTGCGCCCATCCCACGTCGGGATGCAGCACTAACAGACTCAGGGCGGTCAGCAAAATCAATGCAATTCGTTTTCTCATATCTCCCTCCACTTTTATTCCGTCATTGTACCCAAAGCGTCGAAGGTTTCCCGGTCATTCGTCTGCACCATCATCAGCGCGTCCTCGGCTTCCTTCTCCACCACTTTCTTGTTGGTGATGACGTGGCCATTGATGACGGCATAGTTGTCGGGTTCCGACGAATGGCCGAAGGTCAGCGCCAAAGCCAGTGCCCCACAGGCTGCGACGGCAGTCCAAACACTCCAAATGGGCAGCTTGCGTCTTCCGCCCCGCTCCTTAGTCTCATAGCGGAACAGAGCCCTGTAGATCTCCCATTCTTTTGGGACGACAAGGTTGTCACGTCCGAAATACGCTCTCAGCCGTGCTTCCTCGCGCAGTGTAGTCTTTCCGTCCTCATAGCGGTCGATGAGTTTCTGTATGGTTTTCTTCTTCATTGTCTTACTGTTTAAGATCCATTGAGGTGGTGTTTATTGTCCATTGAGGCGGACAAACTCCTCTCTGATTTTTCTGCGGGCCCTGGAAAGCAGTTGTCTGAGGTTGGCCTCCGAACATCCTGTGATGGCAATGATATCCTTGCTGTCGTAGCCCTCAATCTCCTTCATTCTGAACACCGTGGCTTGGAGCGGGGGAAGATGGTCCACGATGTAGCGGATGATTTCCATTTCGTCGTTGAACATAGGTGGACTCTCCATGCCCACGTTCTCAAGCCGCTCGCCGTGGGCTGTGGCCTCGTGCTGGTCCTTTCGCCATTTGTCGCGAATGATATTCCTCAGCGAGGCCATTGCCAGCGCCCTATGGTTGGGATGGCCATCGAGCGAGTCGCGCTTGACCCAGAGTCGCAGCAGGGTTTCCTGCACTGCGTCCTCCGCGTCGTCCCCGTTGCCGGCCATGGCTTTGGCCACAGCTTCCAACTCCGGCCGTAGCGAGACAAATCGCTGATTGAATTCCTTGATGGTCATCTCTATATTGTAAACGATAATTTCCGATGGATTGTGACAAAGGAGCAAAAGATTTCGACCTGTACGGGTGGATTTCACTCATGAGTCAGTTAATTATTATTAATCGAGCACTCTATGTCAACAAGCAACAGGAAGGTAAAATTTG
>ONYL01000052.1 GCA_900322035.1 uncultured Prevotella sp. | reverse complement strand
AAAACAGAAAATCATGCCACTATGGGACAAATCAGACTGAAAACCAACAAGATAAGCAGCAAGCAGAAGAAATGCTGTGCTCTGACTGCAGCCTTCCTGCTCTTCAGTGCAAGTCATGCCTTTGCCGGATGGCGCCTTGTCATCGACCCCAAGACCATCGGACAGGTCACCGCCAATACCGCAGCGCAGAAGGCCATCGAGGACAAGCACAACGAGCGTCTGGACACCATCTCCGCCAAGCAGAAGAAAATATTGCAGTACACCGCCACCATGGAGGGTATCAAGGAGCTCTACCATCTGACGATGACCAATGTCCGCGGCTTCGGCGAGGAGACAGCCTACTACAAGGAAATTTTTCTCCTTAGTGCCGACATCCTCACCTCCGTGCCTACGGTGACAAAGTACATCTTCTCACATCCTGTGAAGAACTACGTTCTCTGCCTGAACGAACTATCCGATGTCGTCATCGAGACCGAAGGCCTAATCCATGACTTCATCGACGTGGTGAACAACGGCAAGGTACGTCTCCCCGATAATCCCATCATCCGCCAGAAGATCCCCGACGGTGGCGGACGCTACAATATGGGTCAGGGCGACGGTTACAATTTCATGGACCGCTACACCCGTCTGACACTGGCCAACAAGATCTATTCCCGTCTCTATGAGATGAAGTGCAAGATGGACGTGATGGTCATGATGTGCCAGTTCGGAACATGGGGCGAGGTGTTCTTTGCCATCGACCCTGAAAGCTGGGGCAGTGTCTATCAAGCAAGTAATATGGTGGACGGAATCATTAACGACTGGAATAATCTTGGAACATAACTATGAAGTACCATACCATTATAATATGCCTCTTGGCAGTTGCAGCCCATGCCTTCGATTATCCCAATGACCAGCCTACCATCGAGGCACTGATCTCGCTGCACAAGCTCATCAAGAAGGAAGAGGAGAAGGCACTGGAGAAAGTGTCGGTAAGCTATGGCGAACAGAGTCTTGTCACCAAGGGCGCCACGAAGTTCAACGATGTGCGCATGACGCTGAACTCCGAGCTCAACAACGCCTACAGCTACGTCATCCTCGGTGCGGCACTCGCCTCCACCGGCACCGACCTCTACCGTCTCATCGACCAGTACACCAAGTTCACGAAGAACACGGTCAAGTACACCTTCAAGAAGCCTGCGGTGGCATGGTACTATACCGAGGCCAACTTCGCCTGCGCGAGGGAAATCAAGAACATCAAGACCTTGTATGCTACCCTTACCGCCAGTGGCCTGAACCTCATGCGTGCCAGCATGGACGAGAAACTGGAGCTTGTCAACACCCTCCACAGCTACATCTCCAACATGCTCGGCATCATCGACTCCGCCAACCTCTGGTGCAGTATCGTCGTTATGGGCGGCTTCCACTACGACTACATCTGGGACATCCTCAACAGCGAGGTCAAGGACGAGATAGCAAAAAAAGTCATTGACAAGTGGTACGGGGCATGAGCAAGACGATTAATTGTAATGTGATATATAAACACCCAAGTCAAACGAACAAAAAACCGAAAATACCATGAGACACATACTCTCTTTTACTATGGTTTCAATAGCTCTCGCTTTCCCCATTGGGGAAGGCGGGAGCGCTTATGCCCAAAAGATAGTGCACGATAAGCAGAAGGAGAAGCAGTGGCGGAGCATGGAGACCGGCCCCTGGGACTTCGAGCCCGGCTGGTACTACTACTTTCTCCACAAGAAATACTCCGGTGCCGAGACCTATTGGAAGTGGTCCGGCTTCAAGTCAGGATACCGTGTCCGCTTCAAGGAGCACAAGTCAAATGTCAAGACCATCATGCCACGTCGTATTGCCCAGGAAGAACTGCAAAAAGAAAAAATCAAGAAAGTAGAGGAAGAACGTGCCAAAGTTGAGGAGATGCACGACGAGGAAGTTCTCCGTGCCGCCGACCGCAATGTCGATCTTGTCTACTCCACCTTCAAGGATGACTTCAACCGTATGCAGGGAGCCATCACCGAGGGTCTTACCTTCTGCCTTACCAAGAGCAAGGGCAAGTTAGCCCCACAGGTCAACGAGCTCCAACGACAGAATGACCTTATCTGCCAGTCCATCGCCTATACCCACAAGCAAGGCCTCGGCAATGAACTGGAAAACTCCAAAAGGCAGGAAGCCTATGTGGAGTATAAGAAGCAGATGGAAGACATCGTCTCGCGTGTTGCTCATCTTGTAGGAATGGCACAGCAATACTACTCAAGGTAAAAATCAAAGTATTATGTAGAATTAATCAAGTAGAATACTATGACAGACTTACTATTATCAAGTTCAATGTTCATCAACCAGCTGCTGACGATGGGCCTCCCTGCCATAGACGAAAGTCTGATGCGACTGTTGACGGCCATGGAGACCTTCCCCAAATCTGCCATTCTCGGCAGTGCCATCAGCTTTGCCAAGATGCTCGGTCTGCTGCTCGCTCTTTGTATGGGCTCCTACGAGTGCTGGATGATGATGCTCGGCCGCCGTGGCATGGACGTAATGAAACTCGCCCGTATCATCGGCCTTTCCCTGTGTATCACCTACAGCAGCTATATTTGCGAGTCGCTCAAGATGCCCGGCAAAGGACTGGAGGAAGTGACCCGGCAGATGGCTCAGAGCAAGAATAGAGAGGTTGCCGCACTTGAGTTGAAGGTTGCCCAAAAGCAGGACGACTACCTCAAACGTCTCCGTCAGGTGCAGGACAGCATCGAGACTGCCAAGCAAGTGCAGGAGATTGGTGAGGATGCCCATTGGTGGGACAAGCTTATATACAACATGGAGAACCTTGGCTCCACCATCAACAACTACGCCCAACGTGCCGCCGTGGCAGCCGAGACCAAAGTAAGCGAGTGGATCAATGATGTGATACGTTTCGTAGGAGAGCTTATCTTCCAGATGTCCTACTATGGCATGCTCGTTGCCCAACGCATTTTCATGACTATCATGGCCACCTTTGCGCCTATCATGTTCGCCCTCAGTATCGTACCGCCATGGAGCAACGCCTGGGCCCAGTGGATGGGCAAGTATCTGTCGCTTTCCCTATGGGGATTTGTTGTGTACTTCTGTTTATATTACATCGATTTCATACTGATGTACAACCTCATGGAAGACATTAAGGCCTACGACACCCTCCTAAGGGGCACTGTGAACTCATGGCAACAGATAGGTGCTTTGGGCTTGCAGGGCATCGGCTCTAACTGTATGTACGCCATGGGCATGCTCGTGGGAGCCTACGTCCTCCGCTTCGTACCCGAAGTAGCCTCGTGGCTCATCCCCGGCGGTATCAGCTCCAGCGCAGGAACCGCTTCCGGCAGTATGGCACAGACCCTTGTCTTTGGTGGCGCAAGCTATGCTATGGGTGCTGCAAGTACAACAGTAGCCGCTGGTGCAGCCGCTGCCACGGGTACGGCCTCCATCATCGGTGCTGCCCAGCAGTCCCACAGCGATGGTGGAGGGAGCATCAGCCAAGTTGCACGTACAGTTATGTCACAGACTTCTGTCGGTGCATCCTATATAAAGGGTGCTGACTCGGCTCGCAGTATGAATAATGTGGGCAAGTCCGACTCCAACTATAGACCGGGAGGAGCCGAGGGGAGTTAGGAGTGAGAAGTGAGAAGTTAGGAGTTGCCAAGCCAACGCGAGGCAGCTCCCAAGCTCCAAGCTCTTACTCAAATAAGTTAAGTTTCAACGCGAGCAACCCAAATTGCTAATTGCTAACTTCTAATTATTATGTTGATACAATCCTTAGAACAGAAAACCAAACTGGCCCTGACGACCGTCATCCTCACGTTGGCGGCATGCACGGCCATCTGCATCTTCACTGTCTATCAGAGCTCAAAGCTTGTCAGTGAGGAGCGCAGCCAGATATATATTCTCGATGGTGACATCCCTTTCCTTGCCGAGCGCAGCTTGCAGGAAGCCAACTTCGTGATGGAGGCCAAGGCCCACATCCAGCTCTTCCATCAGTACTTCTTCAACCTGCCTCCCGATGATGACTACATCAAATGGACACTCGGCAAGGCGCTCTACATGGCTGACGGTACGGCGATGAAGCAGAAGCAGGCTATGGAAGAGAACGGATTCTACTCCGATATTATCTCTTCTTCCGCAGTCTGCACCATCAAATGCGACTCTATCCAGTTCAACGAGCACGACAGAAAGTTCAAGTATTTCGGCACGCAGCTCATCAAACGTCGCAGCCGTGACCTCAAACGCTCCATTATTACCGTGGGTGAGATTGAGAACGTGCCAAGGACACAGAACAATCCCCACGGACTGCTCATAACCAACTGGCGTACAATTGAAAACAAAGATTTGGACTATTAAGACCCACCCCAGCCCTCCCTAAGAGGGAGGGTGAAGAAAATACAGAAATAAATAATCAAATTACAACAATGAAAATTTTCAAACGCACCAAAGAAAAGAAAGACGCCAAGATAGCGGCTGGAATCAAGTCGTTGACCGACAAACTCAAAATCAAGGACAAGATAGCCAAAGCCAACCAATGGGCGGACAAGCACAAGAAGAAAGTGTCTCTCATCACCATCGGCACGCTCATGCTCTCACTGATAATCGGCAGCTGGCTCACCCTTACCGCCACCTACAACGAAGCCGACATGATGTCCGGACTGTCCGATGTGAAGCCCGCCTTTGACGGCATCCGCCGCATCCAGCGACTGAAATCCATGCAGGTGGACCAGACCGTGGAACTCACCAACAAGGGCCAGCAGCTCAAGCACGAACTCGACTCCCTTGTCCGTCTGCCCGTAAAGAGCCATCAGGACTCCCTGGACATCATGGTGAAGTACCGCCAGTTGGAACTCGTGGTAAAGTATCTCGACAACAAACAATAAACATAAAAATACATGATATGGACTTACAGAAACTCAAGCGTCTGAACCTCAGACAACCCAAGTACATCTTCCCTTTGGTCATCTTTCTGCCCCTGTTGGGCCTTATCTACTTCGGCATGGAGACCTTCAAGGGAAATGGCAAGACAGCCAAGAACGTAGTCACCGACTCCATCAACATGAGCCTCCCCGACGCTCGCGGCGAGGGCATGGACAGTAAGATGACAGCGATGAACAAGCACTTCGCCGAGGGCGGAGCCTTCACCGCCGTTGATGGCATCGGTGACGAGTATGAACAGAAAGACACCACCGGCAGCGGCTACAATGATCAGGAACGCCAGCGCATCGAGGCCGTCAATGCCGAGCGTCTCCGCCAGATGAAAGCCGAGCAGGACCTCCGTGAGCGTCAGCAAGCCAACATGAACCGCATCAACGGCTATGGCAGCAGTGGCAGAAGCCAGCAGGAAGAACTCAACTCCTATGCCCGTGAGCTCGACCGCATTCAGAACCGCAGCATGGAACGCCAGCGTCAGTACCAGGCCGAGCAGGAGCGACGTGACAAGGAAGAGGAAGCCGAAGAAAGACGGCAGAGGCAGGAGATGATCGACGCACTCACCGGCAATACGAAGAAGAAAGGCAAGAAGGAAGAGAAGACCGAGGTTGTGGAAAAAGTCAAGGACGACAACTCCGAAAAGTTCAACACCATAGCCAGTACCGAGAACGTCGATGAGCCCCTTATCAAGGCAATGATTGACCGCACCACCAAGGCACGCGAAGGCACTCGTCTCCGTTTCAAACTCCTCGATGACGTAACCGTCAAGGGCATCCGCCTGAAGAAAGGCTCCTATCTCTACGGCATCGTTACCGGCTTCGGACAGCAGCGTGTCATGGCGAACATCACCAGTATCCTCGTCGGCAACAAGTTCATCAAGGTCAACCTCAGTGTCTTCGACAACGACGGTATGGAAGGATTCTATGTTCCCGAGTCCACTTTCCGAGAGATGATGAAGGACGCAGGCTCCAATGTCGCCGCGCAGAATATCCAGTTCGACGTGAATGGCACAGGCGGTCTGTCCCCAGAGATCATTGCCCTGCAAGCCCTGCAAAACATGTATCAGAGTGCCAGTTCCGCCGTGTCAAAGAACATCCGCAAGAACAAAGCCAAAATCAAGTACAACACCATTGTCTATCTTATAAACACACAGAACGAATGAGAAAGATTATCATCATGGCACTGATGGCCATAGCCATCCTGCCAACCCATGCAGAGAACACCGCAACAGGTGACAAAACCACCAAGAGTGAGAAGAACGATACCGTCCGCATCCGCTACATCCACCGCCTCACGGAGGATGATGCCCGTATCTTCGAGAGCAATCTTGAGAAGACGGTTATCTACGTCAATGACCAGGTGACCACCCATCTCATTATGCCGGAGAACATCAAACTCGTGGACATCTCCACCGACAAGCTTGTGGGCAATCAGTGTGCCGACAACATCGTGCGTCTGAAACCTAAGTCCATGTTGATGGATAATGAGCTCGCAGGAACGGTGACCATAATCGGAGAGCGTCATATCGCCCAGTTCACCGTTTACTACACCAAAGCCCCGAAGCGTGCCCACTCCGTCTATACCGTAGGACAGGAGGATATCCGAGGCTATACCAATCCCGAGGTGAGTATGACACTGGGCGATATGTCGCGTCTTTGCTGGTCCATCTTCACCAGCCGCAGAAAGTGCTTCCGTGTACATAGCAAGCAGTATGGCATCCGGGCGCAGGTGAACAACATCTACACCGTCGGAGACTACTTTTTTATAGACTTCTCCTTACAGAACAAGAGCAACATCAAGTACGACATCGCCGAGATCCGTCTGAAGCTGATGGACAAGAAGGAGCTGAAGGCCACGAACTCACAGACCATCGAACTGACACCCGTCTACATGGTCAACCATGCCGACCACTTCACGAAGTCCTACCGCAATGTCATCGTACTGAAGAAGCTCACGTTCCCTGAAGAGAAGAAGCTGCGCCTTGAAATCACCGAGGACCAGATCAGCGGCCGTGTCAGCTACCTCGACATCAACTACCGTGACATCCTAAATGCCGACTCCTTCTCGCCGGATCTGCTGATGAACCTGCATTAAACGATTATCGTTATCTCTCACTTTAGCAGATTATTCTTATCTCTTCTGATCTCTCGCAAAGCCGCAAAGGTCGCCAAGCACCGCATACCGAAGGAATCTTTGCGTCTTTAGCGCCTTTGCGAGGGAAAATACGTGCTAACAGTACAATCTGTGAGAAATAAATAACCTCCAGTGAGCGATATTCTCTAATTCTCAAATTCTTGATACTCCCCTTGCTATGGAAGAAACCCGTGAACAACAACAGATGTACAGCATGTTCCGCTCTTGCATCTATCTGATACTGATCATAGAGATTGTGATGAACCTGCCCATCACCTCCGACAACCGAATGGTCGCCTTCGTCCTTGAGCTCTTCCACCGCTTCAAGGTCTTCGACTCTGTGGCTGCCTGCAAGGTGATGGAACTCATCTGTATCACCGTTACCTGCATCGGAACAAGGGCACGTAAGAGCCTGAAGTGGAACCTCAAGACGATGGTGCTCTATCCCGTGCTTACCGGAGCGACCTTGCTTGTCCTCTGTTTTGTCTTTCATGGAATGCCCCTAAACGGCTCTTTTGCCGGTTATCCCCTTAACCGCTGCCTCTATGTCCTATGCTCCGTAGCAGGCACGATGCTTATCCACCAAGGCTTTGATGCCATCGCCAAGTATCTTGGCATGAAGATAGGAGATGACAAATGGAACTTCGATAACGAGTCGTTCGAGCAGAGCCGTAACAAGGAAGAGAACGAGTATAGCGTCAATATCCCGATGGTCTACTACTACAAGAAGCGTTTGAACCACGGCTGGATCAATATCATCAACCCCTTCCGTGCTACCATCGTCCTGGGCACGCCCGGATCGGGTAAGTCCTTCGGCATCATCGACCCGTTCATCCGCCAGCACAGTGCCAAGGGCTTTGCTATGATGGTCTATGACTATAAGTTCCCGGCACTGGCCCGCAACCTTTTCTACCAATACTGCAAGAACCGCAAGCAGGGTACGCTGCCCAAGAACTGCGGCTTCCGCATCGTCAACTTCACTGATGTGGAGTACTCCAACCGTGTGAACCCCATCCAGCGGAAGTACATCCCCGACTTGGCGGCAGCCTCCGAGACGGCAGCCACCCTGCTTGCCTCTCTGAACAAAGGCGGTGGCGAGAAGAAAGGCGGCAGCGAGGCCTTTTTCCAGAACTCCGCTGAGAACTTCCTCGCTGCCATCATCTACTTCTTTGTCAACTTCCACCCCACCGGCTATAAGGACGGAAAGAAACTGACCCGCTATGTCGAGTATGACGGCAGGAAACTGAAACTCGTCACCAGAAAGTGGCGAGACTATAAGGCTTTGGACGAACGGGGCAATGTGGTTCTTGACTTCACCGATCGAGAAAGCAACAATGTTTCCACGGATGCAGACGGTATGTTCGTTGACCTCAACGGCTTTAGCTACCTTGACCGCAACCAAAAGGAAATTTTCATCGAGCGCAGTTGGTACGAGGACGAGAACGGCAACGAGGTGGAGCCCGACACCATCACCGGTGAGTTTTCTGACATGCCCCATGTGCTCAGCTTCCTTGGCCGCAGCTACAGCGAGGTCTTTGACATTCTGATGCAGGACCCCAAAATCATGTCCCTGATGGCCCCGTTCCAGTCTGCCTATAAGAATAAGGCCAATGACCAACTTGAGGGTATGGTGGGTACGCTCCGTGTCAATGCCGCCCGTCTTGTCTCCCCTGAGGCTTACTGGGTGTTCACCGGCGACGACTTCGACTTGAAAATCTCAGATAAAGCCAACCCTTCCTATCTGGTCATTGCCAATGACCCAGAAAAGGAGCAGGTTATCGGCTCACTCAACGCACTTATCCTTAACCGACTGGTCACTCGTATCAATAGCAAGGGCAACCTGCCCGTAAGCATCATCGTCGACGAGCTGCCCACGCTTTACTTCCACAAGATAGACCGACTCATCGGTACGGCGCGAAGCAACAAGGTCGCCGTCACCCTCGGTTTCCAGGAACTTCCCCAGTTGGAGGCTGACTACGGCAAGAACGGCATGCAGAAGATCATCACCACTTGTGGCAACATCTTTATGGGTGCAGCACGCAACAAAGAGACTTTGGAATGGGCGCAAAACGATGTCTTTGGCAAGGCCAAGCAGACAAGCAAGTCCATCACAATCAACGACTCAAAGGTCAGCACGTCCATCAGCGAGAAGATGGACAACCTCGTTCCTGCCGCCAAGATAGCCGATATGGCCACTGGTTGGCTTGCCGGACAGGCTGCCCGTGACTTCACGCCCACGGAGCGCAGCTCATTCAGCGGTATCAACCTTGAGGAAAGTCCGGAGTTCAAGACGACCAAGTATTTTTGCAAGACCAACTTCAATATGGTTGAGATCAAGAAGGAAGAGGCTCAATACGTTGACCTACCCAAAATCTACTCTTTTAAGGATGCCCGTCAGAAGGAAGTCATGCTCAACCGTAACTTTGCCCGAGTAAACCGTGAAATTGACGAGATGATAAAGAGCCTTCTCAACTCACAGTAAGTTATCACAAGTGATTAGAGATCAATAGGGATATTCTCTCAACGTTTAGAGAATATCCCTATAGTTTTTTGGAAACTATCATTACCTTTGTACCATACATCAACAACGTATCTTATGAACAAAATCATTACGCTTATCATGTGTGTGGCTTTCTCCGCCACGATGTCAGGACAGACAGTAAAAGTAGAATATCGTGTCAAGGCACTCGAAGGAGATGTCAAAACCTTGAAGGGTCAGTTAGAAACGCAGAACGGTCAGCTTGCTTCAATTCAGTCCCGCCTTAATGAACTTGTAGACCGAAATGCTGAGTACAAAAAGGCGTTGGATATTCGCCAAGTATTAACGGCAACAAAAGATTCCGTCAAATACGGTATCGCTTCAGCTGAAGGAAACTCTGCAACCGGTGAAGTAGTAATAACTATTGTCGCACTGAACGAAGGACAAAGCAAATACATGGGCTTTTCTGAGGGAGCGACATTCAATGACTATGCTGGCAATATCTACAAATCAGATAATGAACTGTCAGTAGGTGGTCAAAGTGGAGTTGAATTGCTTAGACACAACATCAGCACAAAGATTATTGCCAAGTTCGAAAAGGTTCCGGCAAAGACCCGCATATCAGCATTCTCCGTGATATATGCAAACGGGCCATACTTTACTCTGAGCGATATAAATATCAACTGGAAATAAAATATGAAGGGCGAACCTTCTCTCGGCTTTTAGCTGATATAGTTTTGTGGAAGGGACTATGTGGATGGTCCGCAGAGAATTTCAAGTATAAAACTCTCTGCGGACATTTTACTTATAGGGATTTACGCCTATCATATAGGGAAAATCCCTTTTCAAATTTTGACTATAAGATGTATCTTTGTGGTATAAAAACGGAGGAACTATGAAAAAGGCTTTATTTATCGCAATGTTGCTTATTTCAACGCTTTCAATTAGCGCACAGAGCAATCGTACTGTTGAAACTCAGAAAGACAGGTATGGGCATATTACTGGCACTGCAACTACAACTACCGACAGCCGTGGTAACCAGACAACAGTCTACAAAGATGCTTACGGACATATCACCGGTAAGAGCGAGACACGCCCAACATATAACGGTCAAACACGTACCACTTATAAAGATCCATTCGGCCACATAACCGGAAGTAGTGAATCACGACCTGGCTATAACGGAACTACAACGACCACATACAAAGATCCGTATGGTCACACAACCAGAAGTAGTGAAACGAGAAAAGACTGGAATAACAGAACAACGACTACCTATAAAGATCCATACGGACACATCACTGGCACTTCCACAACGAGATAGAACTAAGGACAAAGCCTCTTTCGCCAAAGATAACGGAAGGGGCTTTGTCATAACATCGATACTATCTGACTACGCAATTCCTATGGAAGATGGATTTGTCCTTCATCATCAGTATAGTAGAAGCAGTTATATTCGTTAAAATCTACGGTATATTTTGGCGAGTATGAACTGTTCTCGTCCGCAAGATACATATAACCATCGTAGTAGATATAATGCTTCAAAATTCTCTTCGTATGATTCTTTGAGGCATCTTTGTAATAAACCGTCTCTATTACCTCATAAGCGGTGTAATCGTTGGTAAACTGGAGATAATAATTAGTTTCTCCGATCGTCTCGAAATGTGAACTCATGGTGTATCCACCATACACTTGATTTCTACCACTCAGTTTATTATTGAATGCATTTTGCTCTAAGCCAATTCGTCTGAATGTTTTACCTTCAAACTCTAATTGATCATCTGATGAAATGCTAACGTCATAAGTTTTACTTGCAGCATCAACACAATTATCAACACATGCAAGTTTCCCGTTTGCGCAGCTATAAGTTCCAGTACTTATGAAGTAATTATTCTTACTGACATAGAGAATGATCTTATAGGTTCCATCCTTAGCAAATGATAGGACACTCTCTTGGTTGTTAGAAGTCTCTTTCCAAACGGAAACAATATTTGCTTCCGTTTGCTGTTTTCCGTTATCGGAATCATCGTCGTCATCACCTCCACCACATGCCGAAATGAACGGCAAGAACAGAAGTGAGAGCAAGGCAAAAAATATAAATTTTCTCATATTGCTCTTTATTTGAATAAAATTTTAATAAAATCACTTAGACCAAATGTCGTTCTTCGATACATACGGTTATATAAAGCACGCTTAGGATGAAGAATCCCCATACCTCTACGTCCATAGCCGGGAATGACAGCACGTTTAACGGCACGAGTAAAACGTCCCTTTGTTCTTGCGCTGAAACTGCGTTTCCAAGATGGTTTTCTAAATTCGACTTTCATAAGCATTGATGTTTTATAGTTATTGCAAAAATACAGAATAGCCATTGATAATGGCAAGGTCATGTATGTTTTTAACACATACACAATCTAGCCATAATCATTTCTAATATTCTACTCCCAATTCAGATCTTACGGCCTTTTTTACCTTAGACTTTGCGTTTGAACTGCTATACTTGCTCAGATATTCAGAAGACATAAACATAGTCTGCAACATATAGTCCATTCCGACACTGGAGTCAAGCTTTAACATAGCAGCCGTCTTTGAGTACTCCTTGTCTAAGGCATCAACACCAAAATAAGTATAAGAGTCCACTTCCTCCGGCAGGAACAGATAGCGCTCTTTCAAGAAGTTCAGAAGTTCATCCATGTCGCTGGGATTAGAGAAAGCCATTGCCGACACCAACTTATTGTTATCGAATGAGTAAGCCAGTAAATTAGCAACGCTAACATTTTTGTAAACTACCATTCGTACACCATTAGTAGTAACATCTCTATCTGGAGTACCACCTTGTTTTGCTTTAAGCTGTTCCGGAGTTAGTGTCCAATCCGTTTGGACATTAATGGAATTGTAATGTCCTCGAACAGCAACTTTCGCTGTCTGTCCTTTATATGATACAGTAGTCTCGCCTACATGAAAGCCATGCAAGTAACCATCCTTAGCCATATAAGCAACAAAACGGTTTGCTACTGTTGCGTCAGAGCCTATTCTGACAGAATCACCAACATATAAAGCATGATCAGACAGTGAAACAGAATCATTGTCATCATCATCACTACTACATGCTACAAAACTCATTGAGACCAGTAGCATCATCAAAAACAGACTAAATTTCTTCATGTTTATAGTTTTATAGTTATACATTCAATGTTTATTCAACTGTCATAGTAATTGTGAACAAAGTGCCACTTCTTCCTGTCATCTCCATTGTTAAAGAATTACCAGCTTGAGTTTTGAAAACACAACTTAGCCATGCGCTTCCATTGACAATGCGTAATCCCCAATTAGCTTTAGTTGTGTAATCCATAATCTCAAAATCAAAATCACTAAAATTAGATGACACAGGCTGACCACAGCGTGCAACCATTGTTCCATAATACTGATAGAACACTGTCAATGGTTGCTGTAGGTAATCGCCAGTTTGTTGGGCGATATAGCCTCTTACTTCACTCTCAATCTTAACGAGTTTTCTATTTACCCTTAATTCCGCAACACTTTGATTTAACTTTATTTATAAGTTCCTGAGCAACAAAAAATTGCTCAGGATTTTGCCATGTCAGATTTTTCACTTATCTTAGTGTTGCAAATCAAAACAAGCGTAAATCGTAACAAGACATGGCAAAGGTACAAATAAA
>ONYL01000050.1 GCA_900322035.1 uncultured Prevotella sp. | reverse complement strand
ACTGTTGGCACCGATGGCACTGCGCTGCATGGGCGTGAGCACTTGTATGCTGCTCCGTGGTACGTTGTAGGCTTTCGGCAGACGGTGGCTGACCAGGTCGACGATGGTCGAGGCTATCTGCTCGGGCTCCTCGCATTCCATGAAGAAGAAGTCGGACTGCTTGCCGTTGCGGATGTCGGGCATCCGTCCTTCGTTGATGGCGTGGGCGTTCATGATGATACGGCTGGTCAGTGCTTGGCGGAAGATACGAGTGAGACGGACGACGGGGACGACACCAGAGTCGATAATGTCACGGAGTACGTTGCCCGCACCGACGCTCGGCAACTGGTCCACGTCGCCGACAAGCAGCAGACGCATGTTTGACGGGACGGCTTTCAAGAGGGAGTTCATCAGCACGATGTCGATCATCGAACACTCGTCGATGATGAGTGCGTCACCCTCCAACGGGTTCTCGTCGTTGCGCTTGTAGCCCTCGGCAGGGTTGAACTCCAACAGCCGGTGGATGGTCTTGGCTTCCATGCCCGTGGCCTCGGTCATGCGTTTGGCGGCACGTCCGGTAGGTGCGGCAAGGAGGATGTGTAGTCCCATCTCTTTGAAAGCGGCAATGATACCGTCCTCGGTGGTGGTCTTGCCGGTACCGGGACCGCCCGTGAGCACCATGGCCTTGTTGTGGACAGCAGTGCGGATGGCCTCCGCCTGAAGGTCATCGTAGGTGATGCCGGTCTTCTTGCTGATGGCAGCGATGTCCGGCTCCTTCTCGAACATATTCTGCTGACGGGTAGTCAGGAGCGTCTTGAGTTTGTTGGCGGTGCCCACCTCACTGAAATAGAACGGCGGAAGGTAGATCGCCTCGTCCTCAATCTTCAAGTCCTCATCCGCTATCATCTTGTCAAGCGCGGACTCGATAGCGGCCTTCTCGGCTTCCAACAGTTTCACGCCGGCTTCAACGAGTTGGTCTCGGTTGGCATAGACATGGCCCTCGTTGGCAAGTTGGTTGAGGGTGTAGAGAATACCGCTGCGGCAACGGCGCTCGTCGTTCTTGCCATAGCCCATCTTCTCTGCGATGGAGTCAGCGGTCTTAAAACCGATGCCCCAGATGTCGTCGGCAAGGCAGTAGGGGTTGGCCTTCACCTTGTCGATACTCTCCTTGCCGTAGGTCTTGTAGATCTTTGCGGCGTAGGCGGTACTGACACCATTGCCCTGGAGAAAGACCATCACATCCTTGATGTCGAGCTGCTTCATCCATGAGTCGTGGATCTTCCTGATGCGTTTGGGACCGATGCCGTCGACTTCGGCAAGACGCTGGCTGTCGTGCTCGATGATGTCGAAGGTGTCCATGCCGAACTTGGCAACGATGAGTTTGGAGAACTTTGGTCCGATACCCTTTACAAGTCCGCTGCCGAGGTACTTCTCCAGTCCAAAGAGTGTGGCGGGCATGGCTTCCTCGTAGCTCTCCACTACAAACTGACTGCCATACTGCCGGTTGATTTTCCACTGACCATCCGCGACGAGCACAGTGCCTACGGTCACGTCGAGCATGTTGCCGACAAGGGTGACGAGGTCGTCGTACCCCTTCACCCGTGCCTTCAGTATTGAATAGCCATTCTCGCCATTCTGATACGTAATCCGTTCTATGACTGCCCGCAGCTTCATAATGATGTTACAAAAGTACTGAAATTATTGGGCAATCAAGAAAACAACTGTACTTTTGTAGTCCACAAATGGAAAACAGACCTATAGCCTTGTCTCCAACAGCAGACATAATTGTAAATACTATCAAATAATTTTTGGTATGTAATTTATTATTTGTAACTTTGCGATTAATGGTTGTAAACCCTATAAGGTATATGCTTATGAAGAAGTTATTATTAGCTCTTTTTCTTTCTGTTTTCTCTTTGGAACTTTTAAATGCGCAAGAGGTTACATTTAATGACCAAAAGGAATTAGTTTTGAAAGAGGTGATTAAAGATTCTACATTAACGAAGAGTCAAATTTTTACAGCTGTCCAATTAATGCTAAGTGATTGGCATCCAAATACCAATAGTAAGAATACGATTGACTACTCAGACTTAACTACAGGTACGATTATTACTAAAGGCCAGTATTGGCTTGGATTCCATAAATCAAATTTAATGTATGGTTACAATGTGCTTGCTGATTTTTCGTGCACAATCAGAATGAAAGATGGTAAATATCAGGTCCTTTTAAAAGTGCCAACCATAACATTGTCCTGGTCTGCTGGCAACACTGATGACGAAAAGGTTGATGTTGTACACGTTTATCCATCTTATGATGGTTATAAGACAAGTCATTATTTAACGAAGAAACCATTAACCGAGTTTGGCCCCAAAGTCCCTGATGCTATGCGGACAATCTTTCAGTCGATAAAATACTCTGTAATGCAGAATGCAGAGAAAAACGATTTTTAGTTCGAGTTTAGAATTAGGTCTATAGCCTATATGAATACAAACTAACATTGTGGAGCGTTATTGTGTTTCTGTTGACAAAGTTAGCCAAATTAAGAACGACAGCAACGGCTGGGCTTTTGACCATAAAAAGCCACGTTACTCTCTTGACATCTTGCTAACTGTGACAAATGTTTCTATTCAGTTCACCACAGGGATCCTTCCCTGAGCAAAACGGGAAATAACATTTCTATGATAAATGTAATATAGAAGTTTGTTGACATAATCAACCCTCTGCCACATCTTAATTAAATTTGACAACGCTAAAGAGAACTAAAATATGCACTTAGCTTTTAAAGGACTTCCCAATTATAATTTTGACAAGAATTTGCAAATCGGTATCCCTGCAATCGCTATTGAAAAGCGTAGCGGGTACATTCAGTTTATTTTACCTTATGGTATTAATAAATTGTATCGCTATTTAACAGATAAGTTATATCCTGCAAGATTGCTCGATGATGACTTCTATGAATTCCCCATAATAAAGCAAATGGGATATTTTGACTGGACAAGTAAACCAACTTGGAATAACTTTAAGACTTTTTTGCGTAATGTTGTGTACGAATATGATATAAGAAGTAACGGCAAAGTATCTGTTATGATACTAAATCCATTGCACTACAATGAGAATGATAAAATTGACAAGAAAGACATTTCATTAGCTTAGGAAAGTGCAAGGCATTTGCTTAAAAAATAGTAATACACACTAAAGCAACAATAATGCCTGATAATCAACCTATAAACAACAACGCCAACTTCCCTGCCACAATCTATAAGCCGTCAGAGTTGCTTGGTATGTTCACAGCCTATCTATCGAGACAGGAAGTGAATTCAAAGGTCATATTCCTACGTGGCATCTACTTGAAGAATCCAAAACACGACCCTCGCTGGGTTTACAGATATGACATACTGTTTGACGCTGACTTCTTTCAGATTCCAGCTCGCGATGGACACCCTTGTCTCTCTGGATGGACAGTTCCCACTACTGGGGCCTGTTAGGGACTTACACCCGTTAGCCGATATACATGCCAGTCAAACAAACAAAGAATTTTAACCAAAAGATACCGAAAAAAGTGGAAAGTAAAATGAATTTTACACCTTTGCAAACGTGACCTACAAGGGGGGCACTTTTAGATTAGCAAAGGGGTCACATCTCGACCCGCGCGCGCATATCTTTGTCGTGTTGATAAGACATTGACACATAAACGATTAAACATTCCATATATGTTTTCAAAATTAAATAAAATTGGTGAGTTGACCAAGATCCTAAGTGTTAAAAGTAAGACTTGTGATGCAATTATACACTTCATGGCTTGTTTTGGCATGGGCAGTATCTGCCTACTTCTTACAGTGCTATTCATTTGTGCATGTTCCAGTGACGAGCCAAGTGCTACAGAAAAACCAGTTGAACTTGGTACCTACCTTCTAAATGCGCACAAAGAAGGCAAGTCTATCTGGAATGTTGCTAACCATGAAATCAAGTTTGATGATTATTCTTCGGGAACTGGCTGGATATTTGATAGGACTATTTTCGAAGGACTAAAAATCATTCTGCCAGACACATCAAACTTAGCCATCGATAACGCCAGAATTTATGTGGAATCCCATTATTATGAAGAAATCAGTATTGACGAACTAAGATTGGAGAAGGGGGAAAACATGTCTTATAACTGTAAAGAAAATTACGAATTTGGACAATATAAATTGTATCATATAGGCAAAGTCTCGGTAAAATTTTATGGGCAGAAACTACTTTATAAGCCAATATATTTCAAAGGCTCAGAAGATAATCAGTATCTAAGAATAATTTTTAATAACGGTTTGGAATTAGTTTATAGATATGACAGCAAGGATGATATATTGTACCCTTTCCTATATTCTTATGGTAATAAACAATTCTTCGTGAAAAAAGATTCTTTAGACAGTCATGAAGAACTTAAATATGAAGGAGAGCAGGAAACCTGGCTGTATAAGAAAATAGTAGAAAAATTCACTCAGCTTATTCTATATGCTATCATTTATATTATAGTCTGTATTGTAATATGCCTAATCAGTGGTATGGAAGCAGTGTTAACATCACCGATTGGTATGATTACAAGTTCTATTATTTTCTTCGTTTGGATTATTTTCTTTCTTTAGAAGGGCTTATCGGTTTTATCTTATAATTCATAACTTAAATATTTTTTACTTCCTTCCCTCTCTGAGAATCGATTCTTTTCGAACGAAGAGGACGTTGGACGAAAAGAACGCGTTCTCAGGGCAGGTTAGTAAACAACTATCTTTCAGCGCATTACGCATTTTCTACTTTTGAAAGGCTTTCTCGTCATGCCTATGGCGTTGCCCTCCCTATAGGATAAGCACTGTTGTTCCTATAGAACAGGCATCGTCATCTCTGAGGTATGTCACCGTCATCTCTGAGAGATGACGGTGACATCTCTATAAGAAGGTACTTTTTCCTCCCTTTTTTCCATCTTTCCTTGTCCCTTCTTCCACTTTTAGGGCCTAAAACATCGGATTTCCCGCTCTATTTCATACTGTTCCCGTTGTCCTGACTTTTTATTTTTTTTGTCAATATTTTTACAAGGAATTTCTCAGCCTACATCTTATAGCCGTCTGTCCTTGTCCAACAGTCTGGTTATGGCACATAGAGCGGGACATTTGTCATCCAGTCCTGCCGCTCGTAGCCTCGCATGAAGCGACGGAGGCCATGGAGGTGGTCATCGGGATGAGCAGCAATATCTTGTTATATAGAATAGATAGGTTGACGTTAGCCTGTTCGGAGCGTTGCATGTAGGTCCAGCTTGACGTTGTCGGAAAGTCCTGGCCAATCGTAAAATATTTTTGTAGTTTGATCTGACAAGATATCCGCCGATTTCTATTGAAGATGGGATAATGATAAAAATGCGCAACTAAAAAAAGGGCGAGTCACCCCGCCCGATAGTGTTTTCACAACGGAATAATCCTTATTGTGATTAGCTGAAAAATTTATTGCTGCAAAGATATGTTTTTTTTCGCAATATTCCAAAATTTTTGGTGATTATTTCTTATCTTTGCAATAATTGACCAACTATCATTAAAACCTTGACCCATGAGCAAGATATTAGGCTTAGATTTAGGAACAAATAGCATTGGCTGGTGTCTTGTCGATGATACCGACAAAAAAATAATTAAGGCAGGTTCACGCATCATACCAATGGATGCAGCTGCCATGAGTGATTATGAGCGTGGCAATTTGCAATCGCAAGCGTCTGTACGAACAGGATTCCGTGGTACGCGTAGGCTCTATCAGCGTGCTGAACTGAGGCGCGAGCGTCTGTTGCGTGTTCTTCACGTGCTGGGCTGGTTGCCGAAACATTTCGACGAGCGAATCGACTGGGTGGAGCATCCGGGACAATTTAAGGACAAAGGGGAACCACTACTTCCTTACAGAAAAGGTTCAGATGGCAAGAACGATTTCATTTTCAACGATTCATTTCAGGAAATGCTTGACGATTTCAACGAGCATCATCCCGAGCTCTTGACCAATGGCCGTAGGGTACCTTACGACTGGACCATCTATTACCTCCGCGACAAGGCTCTGCGGCAACCTATCCGTCGGGATGAACTTGCATGGATACTCCTTAACTTCAACACCAAGCGCGGCTATTACCAGCTCCGAGGCAAAGATGAATTTGTGACAGAAGATGAGCCGAAAGACAAGCGAGAGGAATACGCTCGCCTAAGGGTGAAGGAGGTGAACTTCCTCGAGCCTGACCAGAAAAAGAAAGGCTACAACTGGTACAACATCGTTTATGAAGGCGACATAACCCAGCGAGCCCACAGCATCAACGAACCCCATAGCGTTGGCGATGAGGTAGAACTCATCATTACCACTAAACTTGACAAGAAGGGTGGAGTGAAGTTGAGTAAGGAGGGTCTGCCGATGATTACTGTACGTTCGCCAAAAGAAGACGACTGGCAGCTGATGAAGAAGCGCTCAGAGAATGCAATCACCAAATCGGGATTTACAGTTGGCTCGTATATATACAAAGCCATTCTTGCCGACCCTGCCATTAAGGTCCGCGGGAAACTCGTCCGAGTCATAGAGCGTGATTTCTACCGCAAGGAACTCATAGCCATTCTCAGCAAGCAAATGGAATTCATCCCGGAACTTGCTTCTAAGGATGCCATGGCAAAGTGCGTTGCCGAACTTTACCACAACAATGAGGCTCATGTGGCCTCGTTGGCGGACAAGACCCTCGCAAGCCTCTTTGTTGATGACATCATCTTCTATCAGCGTCCTCTTAAGAGCAAGAAAAGTGAGATAGCCAACTGTCCTCTTGAACACTACCATTATATCAACCGGGATACCGGCGAGATAGTGGAGAAGCCAATCAAGTGCATCCCGAAGTCGCACCCTCTCTTCCAGGAGTTCCGTCTTTGGCAGTTTGTGCGCAACGTATCCATTTTGCAGCGTGAAAAGTATATCAACGGAAAACTGAGGACTGACGTGGATGTGACAGGAGATTTTATCACCAGCCCCGAAGACATGGCATGGCTCTTTGGTGAGCTCAACGAACTTGGAAGCATCCGCCAGAAAAGCTTTCTCGGATTGTTCGGCTTGAAGCCCGACCAATACAGATGGAATTATCCTGAGGACAAAGAGCTTCCTTGCAACGAAACCCATCACGACATCGTCGCTGCATTGCATAAAACGGCAGGCGAGCCAACCCTTACTTACGAACAAGAGCTGAAACTGTGGCATATCCTTTATTCAGTGGACGACATCATAGAACTGCGCAAGGCTCTGGCAAGATTCGCAGGGGCTGCAGGTATAGACACGGTCTCGTTTGTGGACAGCTTTCTCCACTTCAAATCCTACGAGAGCGACTTTGGCGCTTACTCAGAGAGGGCCATCAGCCGTTTGCTGCCACTGATGCGAGTCGGCAAATACTGGAGTGCTGACCGTATAGATGCAAAGACGCGCCAACGTATCGACAAGCTCATCACTGGCATAGATGACGAAACGATAGCAAAGCAGGTGCGGGAGAATGCCATCGCTCTCACTTCTGTAGAAGATTTCCAAGGGCTGCCACTGTGGCTTGCAAGCTATGTGGTTTACAACCGTCACTCTGAGGCCATAGACACCACGGTGTGGAAGAGTCCCAAGGACATAGACTATTATCTCAAGTTCAACTTCCGCAACCATGCGCTTCGAAACCCTATTGTCGAGAAGATTCTTGGCGAAATGCTGCGCGTGGTGCGCGATATATGGGACGCCTTTGGCAAGATTGACGAGGTGCATGTCGAAATGGGACGCGACCTTAAGTCGCCTGCCAAGAAGCGTGCCGCCGAAAGTCTGCGCATGGCGGACAACGAGCGCACAAACATGCGTATTAGGGTTCTCCTCCAGGAATTCGTCAATCCAGAATACAATATCTCCAATGTACGCCCCATGTCACCAAGCCAGCATGAGATATTGAAGATATATGAGGATTATGCCCTCACCAACGGTGAGGAGGTTCCCGACGACATCGAGACCATCAAGGATGCCATCGGCAACACGTCGAAGCCTGTAGCCAAATCCGACATCATGCGCTATCGCCTGTGGCTTGAACAGCGCTATCGCTCACCCTATACAGGGGACATCATCCCACTGTCAAAACTCTTCACGCCAGCATACGAGATTGAGCACGTAATACCCCAGGCTCGATATTTTGACAATTCCCTGAGCAATAAGGTGATATGCGAGAGCGAGGTAAACAAACTAAAGGACTGCATGCTTGGCTATGAATTCATCCTCAATAAAGGTGGAAGCGTAATCAAAGGCAGCTTCGGAAAAGAGATACATATCTTCACCAAGACTGAATATGAGGAGTTTGTGAGGGAGAACTACCGTAAGAACCCCATCAAGATGCGCAAGCTCCTGAGCGAGGACATCCCCAAGAGCTTCATCCAGCGCCAGATGAACGACACCCGCTACATCGCACGCAAGACGATAGAGCTTCTCTCTCACCTTGTACGTGAGGAGGGCGAGAAGGAGGCAACGTCAAAGAATGTCATTGTGACGAGTGGCAGCATCACCGATCGCCTGAAGAAAGAGTGGGGCTTGAACGATGTGTGGAATGACATTGTGGCTCCACGCTTCGAAAGGCTCAACACAATCACTGGCTCCAGCGACTTTGGCGAGTGGGTCAACATGGACGGCAAACGGTTCTTCCGCACCAATGTGCCTCTTGCCATATCCCTTGGCTTCAGCAAGAAACGCATCGACCATCGCCACCATGCCATGGACGCAATGGTTATCGCCTGCACCACACGCAACCACGTCAACTATCTCAACAACTCCTCCGCAGCCGAAAAGAACGAGGACCACCGTTTCGACCTTCGCAACAAGCTCTGTTATAAGGACAAAGCCTTAGGCAGCAACAATTATACCTGGCGGTTCGTCAAGCCATGGGACAATTTTACGGCTGATGCAAAACGAGAGTTGCAGAGCATCATCGTCAGTTTCAAGCAGAACCTCCGGGTCGTTACCCGTACGACCAACAGCTATTGGCATTACGAGAATGGCAGGAAGGTGCTCGCCAAGCAGAAAGACGGAGATGGATGGGCTGTTCGCAAATCTCTTCACAAGGCTACAGTTTTCGGAGCCATCCGTCTACAGGAGAAGAAGAAAGTAAGGCTCGCCGACGCCTTGCTTGTGCCCAACCTCATCTGTGACGAGGAAGTCCGCAAAGTTGTCAGCAGGACCATAGGAATGTACAAGCGCTTCGACCAGAAGGCCATCCTCAAGTACATCAAGGACAACTTCGCCAATAAGGTGAACGGTCAGGACATCAGGAAAGTAGAGATATGGCACATCCCCGAACAGCCTACGATGTCGGCAACACGCGTGCCCCTCGACGACAGCTTCGACAAGAAGAAGATTGAAAGCGTTTCCGACAGCGGCATACGCAAGATCCTCCTCGCCCACCTTGGGAATTACAATGGTGACAGCAAGGCGGCCTTCTCACCTGAGGGCATCGCCGCCATGAACCGCGACATCAAGGTTCTCAACGGCGGAATGGACCATAAGCCGATACTGAAAGTAAGGAAGACGGAAACCTTAGGCGAGAAGTTCCCTGTTGGCTATGTCGGTTCCAAGAGTACAAAGTTCGTTGAGGCCGACAAGGGCACGAACCTGTTTTTTGCCATATATATTAATGAGGAGGGAAAGCGTTCATTTGAATCCATACCGTTCCGAGTGGCGGTGGAGCGTAGGAAGGAGGGTCTGCCGGTAGCCCCGGAAAGGAACGGCAAGAATGAGAAGTTGCTCTTCGTGCTCTCTCCCAACGATTTGGTGTATGTCCCCGAAGAGGGCGAGCATGTGGACAGCCACCTCAATTTGAAAAGAATCTACAAGATGGTCTCATGTTCTGGAAATCATTGTTGTTTCGTTCCCGAACGAGTCGCATTCCCTATCCTTGCTGGAAAGGAATTCGGCTCACTCAACAAGGTGGAGATCGCGCTGTCGGGTGAGAACATAAAAGTGGTCTGCAAGAAGATAATAGTCAATCGCTTAGGTTTAATCAAAAAGATAGAGCAATGATCAAGAAGACCTTGTATTTTGGCAACCCCGCCTATTTGTCGCTTCGCAACAAGCAACTTGTCATCCGCCTACCGGAGGTGGAAAGTGGCAATATGCCCGATGAGATGAAAAGGGAGGCCATCACCACAGTTCCTATCGAGGACATAGGTGTCGTAGTACTCGACAACAAGCAGATTACCATCACACAAGGTCTTGTAGCGGCTCTACTTCAAAACACCACAGCCCTGATAACCTGCGACGACAGGCGCATGCCCACTGGGCTGTTCCTGCCGTTGCAGGGCAACACTGTCCAGAATGAGCGCTTCCGAAGCCAGCTCGAAGCCTCGCAACCTTTGCGCAAACAGCTTTGGCAACAAACTGTGAGGGCAAAGATAGAGAACCAAGCCGCCGTGCTGCGCCTGTACACAGTCAAGTCTGTCGCGCGGATGTACACCATGGCCGACAACGTGAAGAGTGGCGACAGCGACAACTTTGAGGCACAAGCTGCCGTGTACTATTGGAAGAACGTCTTTACCGACATTCCCACGTTCATACGTGACCAGAATGGGGAGCCTCCAAACAATCTCCTCAATTATGGCTACGCCATCCTAAGAGCCGTCGTCGCAAGGGCCCTTGTATCCAGTGGTCTGCTGCCTGTTTATGGCATACACCATCACAATCGCTACAACCCATATTGCTTGGCCGATGACATCATGGAGCCCTATCGTCCTTATGTGGACATGCAGGTGCTTAATATCATGCAACAGTATGAGGAGATTCCTGAGAATCTGCCAAAGGAGATAAAGCGCGACCTGCTCTCGATCCCTGTCGTCGACACCATGATAGGCGGCAAGAAACGCCCGCTAATGATAGCTGTTTCAGAGACCACGGCAAGTTTGGCGAAGTGTTTCGCTGGAGAACTGCGTAAGATTTCATACCCCACAATAAATACAGGCAACCGATGATGAACCGATTAAACGAATATAGAGTTATGTGGATTCTTGTTCTTTACGACCTTCCTACTCAAACCCAAAAACAGCGCAAGAGCGCTGCCAAGTTCCGCAAGAGGATAATGTCGGACGGATTCAACATGTTTCAGTTCTCCATTTACATTCGTAATTGTTCAAGTTTGGAGAATGCTGAAGTGCATATCAAGCGGGTGAAGTCCATGATGCCCGACGAAGGCCACATAGGGATATTCAAGATTACAGACAAGCAATTTTCTGAGATAGAGATATTCAACTGTAAGGCGAAGATGCAAGCAAGGAAGCCTCCACTCCAGCTTGAGTTTTTCTAAAACACAACAAGGGATTCTGTCTTTTACAAGAAGAATCCCTTTGTTTTGCTTTACTCTTTTTTAATTCTAATTTCAAGCGTAACAACCTTTGCTCCAATCCATTGCGTCAATCGAGTTGTTTCTTACCCTGCAAAGGTACAAATTTTTCAGCTAATCACAACCCGTACTGTGATCGTCAATCTCTTATCGTCGTTGTTTCTTACCCTGCAAAGGTACAAATTTTTCAGCTAATCACAACGCCTTCTTGGTGGTTCTATTGCTGCCTCTTGTTGTTTCTTACCCTGCAAAGGTACAAATTTTTCAGCTAATCACAACTTATTCCATGAAACATGATCCTTATAAATCGTTGTTTCTTACCCTGCAAAGGTACAAATTTTTCAGCTAATCACAACTTGCGCCATGTGGCCTTATTTATGTGGTGGTTGTTTCTTACCCTGCAAAGGTACAAATTTTTCAGCTAATCACAACGGCCTCACCGTTGCTCATATAGCTGTTGGGTTGTTTCTTACCCTGCAAAGGTACAAATTTTTCAGCTAATCACAACAGGTCGATTCCTCGGGCTTGACATTCTTGGTTGTTTCTTACCCTGCAAAGGTACAAATTTTTCAGCTAATCACAACATAAATTAGATATGCAATATCTTCATGATGTTGTTTCTTACCCTGCAAAGGTACAAATTTTTCAGCTAATCACAACAGTCGGCTGCTGAATCTCTTCATGTATTCGTTGTTTCTTACCCTGCAAAGGTACAAATTTTTCAGCTAATCACAACAGTGGAGAACTCCACCTTGTTGATGAGAGCGTTGTTTCTTACCCTGCAAAGGTACAAATTTTTCAGCTAATCACAACAGAAGTTCATGAAACGTTTGCGTCGCTCAGTTGTTTCTTACCCTGCAAAGGTACAAATTTTTCAGCTAATCACAACAGATAGATAAAATATAGTTTTTGCCTTCTTGTTGTTTCTTACCCTGCAAAGGTACAAATTTTTCGACCTGTACGGGTGGATTTCACTCATGAGTCAGTTAATTATTATTAATCGAGCACTCTATGTCAACAAGCAACAGGAAGGTAAAATTTGT
>ONYL01000034.1 GCA_900322035.1 uncultured Prevotella sp. | reverse complement strand
AGCCCGTCCATGACGAAAATTGCTTGGGCATAAAATTGCACTAAGGTGCATAAAATATATCACATCCCCCTAAATCTTCCCACAAGCAGTTTAGAAAACCTTGATTGTATCTTCGTGAATAAATCGGTTTTATGTTTTCTTACAAACGAACTCTTGTGCTGCTCTATTTTATTTTTACGCGATAGCGATTTTCGTCGTGGGCAGGCTTGCCACCAAAGGTGTGGGTCTGAAGTGATGGGGAGGCCGTCGAGCTTGCTCGTAAGGCTACTCCGTCACTTCAGAACCATAGCTCCGGTAGGAGCGTAAGCCTGGACATGACCATTTTCCTTCCCCTTTACATATAAACTTACCATGATTCCACGGAAAATATCTGCTGAGCCGAATTATCAGATTACAGCTTTTCAATAAATGTGATATTCCTTATTTATGTTTTGCAGCATCTCCTCTTGTTTCGTTTCCTTTTTACTCATGATAATTTTCATCGTAAAAGGCTTGGGTAGTATAAGATAAGCATTCTTGTCGTTTACAGATTCTTCTTGATATGGCTGCGCTTTATAAATGGATGTCACATTGTAAATATTCTCCCCTTTCCTCTTCTTGCTGTCAAATTCTTCTTGCATATAATTGGCATATTGGCAGCTACTTAAATAAAAAGCATCTCCTAACTGCTGATACTCCACCTCGATGTCTATCTGCCAGTCTTTATACTTGTGTCCGTAGAGTACATTAATCGTAGAGCGCACAAAGGCATTTGTTCGATTCTTCATATTAAACTCTAATCCCGTAGAACGTTTAGCTCTGAGTATGACATTCCTTACCGTATCTATACACAAATAGCCCGAGTCCTTCCATCCTTTTTTTGATTTGAATAGGATTTTCGCAACATTAGCGTCCAAACCTTCCGTCTGCTCATCCACATAGAATGTATGTTCCTTTACGAATTTCTCGTCCATATCAGAAACGAAATCATGATAAAGTGTGTTTTTGAGATTGCTGTAGTCGCACCCGGCAGTTTGATTCTTAAAGGTAATAATGCTCTTCACTGGATGAATTTCAAAGAATTCGTTCTTTCTTACCAGCCCTTTACTCGCAAAACGGTACAGCACCGTATCACCAATATTCTGCGTTTCGTAGTCATACTCTAGCACTACATCGTTCCTGTATTTATCCGCTTTCGTCTTGACGAAGTTCTTCAGCATAGGCTTGATCCAAACTGGCTCTCCTGCAAAGTTTACCACAATCTCCGAAAGCACTCGTATAGTCTGCTCCAAAAACAGTGTGTCAGGTAGCATATTCACGCATACTTTCTGATAGTTAATATGTGAGACTGTAAGACTGTCAAAAGTAAAATCCAAATTTACGCGCCCTTGTTGGTCACTGAATGTGCTTTTCACTTTCCCTTGATAAGTTGTATAGACGCTTGCCCTGCTTACAGGGATGTTATTTACCTTATCCCACAGCACAAAAAACTTCTGTGCATATAAGCCCGTAGATATAAACAAGAAAACAGCTATGATAGGAATTCGTTTATTCATTTGATGTATCAATTATTCTGTATTCGCTAATTGTTCTTAATTCTATCATTAAAGATCATGATAGAGAACGCATAATGCTGTAACCCGTTTACGTGAGCTTCCATCTTGTCGCATAATTCTTGTGAATTTGTAAGTACGACACTACTCATTAGAATATTTCAAAACTCATTAGAATATTTCAAAGACATAATATTATTTGTACGCAAAGGTATTAAAAAAACATAAGTTTCATACAAAAGGCATAGCTTCGTTTTTATTGTTTAATGTTTTTTATGTTTTATTTGCTGGGCGGGTCAAAACATTGTCTTTTAACCCACATTGCAGATATATCTCATGTAACTGATTGATTCTCTGTATTGGCTTTTTTTGAGGGTGGCTTTGGGTGTACCACGGATTTTATTTTCCCCAACGGATGTGGATTGATTCCGAGCATGCGATAGATGTCGGATAGCTTCTCTTCCGCCTCAGTGCATTGCCTC
The DNA here is from genome assembly GCA_900322035.1 of uncultured Prevotella sp. Lineage (GTDB taxonomy): Bacteria > Bacteroidota > Bacteroidia > Bacteroidales > Bacteroidaceae > Prevotella. The sequence goes on along the minus strand of ONYL01000034.1, from coordinate 25,166 downwards.
ACCCGTTCTGCTTTCAGTTCTGCAGTGACAAGCACCTGCGTGCTCGCTATGCGTATGATTTCGTCCCATCTGACATTGTCGTACTTCTTCACTTTTAACCTGTACTTGGTCACGGAGACCAGCCAGTAAGCCAGTACGGCAAGATTCAGGTGTGCTTTGATGCCTTCGTCAGATTTGTGGTAGACAGGCCTGATGTCGAGGTCACTCTTGAGGGTATGGAAGGTCTCTTCCACAGTTCTTATCACATTATAAAATCTCCAGACATTAATCTCTTCTTTCTCATCAAGGCTGGTGATCAGGACATATTTTCCATGGAACTTCTTAGCGGTGTCAACCTGCTCGCCGTTTTTCTTCCACGAGATGGATATCACCTTCTCATCCTTGCCTTCTCCCTCGTAGGTGAGGTCGATGGCGAAGCTTTTTCGGATGGCGCCGTATTTCTCGTCCAGTTTGCCGATACGCTTGTTGACGGCGTCTCTTTTCTTTGTTCCGCCCTTCTTGAGTATACCTGCCCTGACAGCCTCAAGTCCCTCTTCGTAGCATTGGCATGCCCTGTCGTACATGGAACGCTCCTTTGTGGTCTTGGCATCGCTGTCCACAAGCAATACCTTGCGATCCATGCCGTCGATTGTGACTGAACCCATTTGAAGCCGTATTTCCTGCTTCTTACAGTCTTGATGGTGCACGACCTTGTTACTGGCAGCAGAGAATTTCGCATCACCGGAAGGCAACACTGTGATGTAGTCAAAATGATGGTCTGTCAGCCATTTGATGTTGTCCTTGGTGTAGAACCCGGCATCCATGACCACTATCTTTTTGGCATCGGGAGAAGTTTCTTTGGATATGGAGCCGATGACTTCCTCGAGTGTAGTTCTGTCCTGGCGGTTACCTTCGTAGATAGCTGTTCTTACAAGCAGCCCCTCTGTATTCACCACCGCGACGAGAACCACGATCTTGCAGTCGTTGCGTTTTCCTTTACTGCGGCCGAACCGGCACAGGTCAGAGTTTTCCATTCTGCCCTCAAAGTAGGCATTGGTGATGTCAAAAAGAAGTATTTTCTCCTCCAGCTGGAACATGTTGCATACGCGTTGGTGGAGCCGTCCTCAAGCTCCCGGTGAACATCCCAAAGACGGAGGGCACTCCTATAGAGCGCATCCTTGGTAATCTTCACCTTGCTAAACTTGAAGAGCTCCGCCAACGCAGTATTCTCCTTGAGATACCTTACTGTCTTGAGCTCCGAGTATGGATAAATGGAACGGGCGATGATCTGCATCATGGCAAGTGTCACCTGATCGCGGCTCCAACCCTTGGCGTATAGGAACTTGCCTATTTGTAGCATCTTCAGCGTGGAGTGACACAAAGCCTCTGGCCCTATCGTCCGTGCCTCGCGTTGGGTCAGACTGTCTATATGGACTGTTATCAAGTCCTTCCTCTGTTCCCTCTCGCGACGGAGTGCCTCCTCGCGCAGCACGGGGTCGTTCTCCCGGGCATAGTCGCTTTCACGGTACTTGAGGTAGAAGTCAAGGGCAGCCTTGCGGAGTTTGGGATTGTCCGTAATTATATGCTGGCCATTCTCTATCATTTCCGTAAGCATATCGGCAAGCTCCTCGCGCTCACCTTTAGAATAGCCGTCAAGCTCACCCAGGCAAAGCACATTGCGCTTGCGTATCTTACCGCTTGAATCGCGGAAAGACTTCGTCAGACGGTAATAGCTGTACGCCAAAATGGTACCGTCATCCTGCTGCCGATATTTCTTTGCCTTGGTGATGAACATGTTGCAAAGATAATACCAAATCCCGAGAATCCCAACTCCATGGGTGTACCATATTGAGAGGTTGAAACAAAACAGCACCGGATATTAGAGATTTTTATAGTTCTGAGGGCATTGGGGGATCAAAACACCCTTTATAACGAGATTGATAACCATTTTTAACTAATCAATGCCATCATCCGCTGCAATATGGGTTAAGAGTTAGATATTATTGAGTGTAGTTAGAAGCTTTGAAATAGATATTTTGTAGTTATTCATGTCTGAAAGATGATCACAGCTTGAAAGAAATCATGAATGATTTTGTGGGCCGCCATATGTAATCTCACGGGATTCCAAATGCATCCCTGTGGGCCCACATATGCAAGCCCGTGGGGTGACAAATGAAAGCCGGGATGAGTATACGTATTTGGGGACACCAACTAACACAGCCGACAGCTCAAACGTTTGGAAATGGGCATGAAGAATGGCTGAAATTCTTGACAGAATACAGTCGTTAACATAAAGACAAAACAATGACACGAGAAAGGAGCAACGCAAGCGGGACCGTATTCCTCACCAATAAAGCGATTTACCGAAAACAAAACATCCGCAATGCAGCGGGTCTGCATTGCGGATGTTGAAGTCGTACTGTCTTATTTCTCACTGAACAACACCTGTATGACCGTCTGCCCAACAGCCTTCAGCGTGTTGCGGTCGATATTGTCCATATTGTCGGCGAGCGTATGCCACGTAGGTCCAAACGTGCTCTGCTCACAGTCGGGATAGTAAGGAATGATGTCGATAGTGGGTATACCCGCCTGCTTGTTCACTGGGATGTGGTCGTCGGTAATCATTCCTCCGTCCTGCCGTGGGAAGAAACTGCCGAAACCTGCCTGACGGGCTGCCTTCCACACTTTCTTCACAATCTCGGGAGCAAACTGTTTCGACATCCCTTCCTGATAGAACTTCGCGTTGAGTCCGCCCACCATGTCGAGCAGAATACCGTAGCGCGCCTCATAGCCTTGTGGCAGATTGGAGGCGAAATACTGGGCGCCCAAGGCCCACGTGTCGCCTTCGTTGTCCTGATTGGCTTCCCATTGGGGCGTGCCCCAGTCTTCAGCGTCGAAGCAGACAAAGTCTACACCGAATCCTGACGGCAGGGGATTCTTCTGCAACAGCCGGGCTATCTCCAACATGACGGCCACCCCGCTCGCGGCATCGTTGGCAGCGAGGATGGGCTTGTGCCAATTGGTGGAATCGGGGTCGTTGTCGGCCCAGGGACGGGAATCCCAGTGGGCGCAGAGAAGGATGCGCGTCGTGGCTGAGGGATTATATTGCGCCATGATGTTGGTGCTCTTCAACATTGTGCCGTCGTAACCTTTGAGGTCGGCCTTCTGTGTAGTCACCTTGCAGCCATACGACTTGAACTTGCTGATGATCCATGCCTCACACGCGTCGTGGCCCTTGCTGTTCATATCGCGCGGACCAAAATCGCATTGCTGCTTGGTGAAGGCGTAGGCTGAGTCGGCATTGAATTCGGGACCGACGGGCTGCACCTTTTCCACCTCCTCGGTCTCATCCATATCGTCGACGACCTTGTGGCTGTTGCTATATCCATACCAGCCCAGGCCTGCGGCAAGGGCAACTACAGCTGCTGAAATCATGATGATGTTTTTCCGTTTCATTTTTTAGCTGATTGTACTTGTTTCATCACTCTGAGCCAGTTTCCTCCCCAGATTTTCGTGATGTCGTCGAGAGCGTATTTCTTCTTGAGCAGATGCGTAGTGAAGTTGATCAGTTCAGAGGCGTCTGCAAGTCCTCTGATTCCTCCGTCGCCGTCGAAGTCGGTGCCTATGCCCACATGGTCGATGCCCATCACTTCAATGGCGTGGGCAAGATGGGCGAGCGCGTCGTAGATGTCGGCCTCGCTCTCCTTGCGCAGGAAACCGTGGTAGAGCGTGATCTGGGCCACTCCTCCGGCCTTGGCGAGCGCACGCAGCTGGTCATCGGTCAGATTGCGTGGCACATCGCAGAGCGCCTTGCAATTGGAATGGCTGCACACGATGGGCGTGCGGCTGATTTCCAAGGCATCGTAGAAGCTCCGCTCGGCAGCGTGAGAGAGGTCCACCATCAGTCCAGCATCATTCATGGCACTGATCACCTTGGCTCCCAACTGACTCACGCCTCCGTGGGTACTGCTGCCGCGGGCAGAGTCGCAGATATCGTTGTCGCCGTTGTGGCAGAGCGTGATGTAGACGATTCCCCGCTGGGCGAAGTAGGCCACGTTGTCGGGATTCCCCTCCAAGGCAAGTCCGTTCTCAATACCGAGGAAGACCGACTTCTTTCCTGCTGCCTTGGCCGCCCGCAGCTGCTGCTCGTTGGCTGCAAGGGCGAGATAACGGCTGTTGTTGCCCACGAGATCCTCAATCTTGTCGAAGATGAGATTGGCATAGTCGAAAGGAGTTATCGACGGTTTTCCGTCGGCATCGTGAGTGAGGCGCGGATGCTTGGCCAACACGTTGCCCGAATGAAGCTCAATGCCCGCAAGGTCGATAGTGTCGCTGAAGCGCTGCCCCTGTTTGGGTTGCGGCAGATAGGCCACCATGGTCACGGCGTCGGTGCGTCCCTCGGTCATCTTGTGAATGTCGTAGAGAATACGCGGATCACGCTTCATGAAATCCACTCCTTGAGGAAAGAACATTGGCGTGTCGCAATGAGAGTCGAGGGTGAGGATGCTGTGATGAATCTGCTTGGCCTCAGCAAAGACACGGCTCTCGGCCGTGAGCCACTTGAAGACAGGCAGTCCGTCGGCACCCAACCATTCGGGATGCCACTGTATGCCGAGGATAGATTTGCGCTCGCTGCTCTCTACAGCCTCCACCACTCCGTCGGGAGCCTTGGCAATGACGCGCAAGTGAGGACCGGCCTCGCTCACGGCCTGATGGTGAAAGCTGTTGACGTAGAGCTGTCGGGAGTCATTAGGGGCATAGATCTGGTCGAGTATGCTTCCCGTGACGTAGCTCACCGTATGGGTAGGCTCCGAGCGCTCGGCGTCTTCAGAATGCTTGAGGGGCGTACCCATGCCGTTATCCTTCATCCATTCGCCAATGTCCTGTGCCACTTTTCCTCCCAAGGCCACAGCCAATGTCTGTATGCCACGGCATATTCCGAGCATGGGTATCTGCCGGTTGAAAGCCAGCCGGGTCAACATGAGTTCAAAGCGGTCGCGATGCACGTTGATGCCACCCAGTCGGTGGTTAGGTTCTTCGCCTGCCCAAAGTGGGTTGTAGTCGGCACCGCCTGAGAGCAGCAGTCCGTCGATGTGGTCGAGCATGTCGGCCATCACCTCAGCATCGTCAGTAGGCGCAAGCAGCACAGGAATGCCACCGGCACGCTCCACTTGCTCATAATAGGGCGACATGATCATGGCCTTGCCGTCGCTGAAGTTGGCCGTGATGCCAATGACAGGTTTGCGGCTGTTCTCGGGGAAATGGCTGTAGATAGACTCCATTTCCTTGTCGATACTAAAAGATTTCATGAAAGATGGAAAATAAGAAATGGCCTCTCCGCCTCGTAGATGGCGCAGAGACCGGATATGGTTTTTCTACTTGTGCGTGTACCTGGACAATCACTCCTCGGTCTTGACGGGAATCTCGCGTTTGATGCTTTGCTCCAGCGAGATAAGGGTCTCGGTGCTTACCACTCCCGGAATGGTCTGCATCTTGTTGTTGAGCAGGTCCATGAGCTGCTCATTGTCCTTGGCATAGAGCTTGATGAGCATGGTATAGGAACCAGTGGTGAAATGGCATTCCACAATTTCAGGAATCTCCTCCAATTTCTTCACCACGTCCTTATACATAGAGCCTCGCTCCAGATTGAGCCCCACATAGGTGCAGGTGGAATAGCCTAAACTCTTGGGATTGATGTCGAAACCGCTACCAGTAATGACGCCGTTTTCCTGCAAGTGCTGTACGCGCTGATGGATAGCGGCACGGGAGACTCCGCATTCTGCCGCTACGTCCTTGAAGGGAATACGGGCGTTTTTGGAAAGAATGCTGAGGATCTTTTTATCCAATAAATCGATTTTTTCCATATTTATCAGTGATTTAAATGTTTTTTATTCAATATTGTTGTAGCAAAGATAACAATTAAAACCGAATATTTCGACAAATGATAAGAAAATATTCAAAATGCAGCGAAAAATTCCGGATAATCGTATTTTTCTGAACAAAAAGTAAAGATAAAGGGGGTAGAAAAGCAACAATGGCTTACTATTTGACTTCGCAACAGGGCCGATTTTATGCCCACGGGTGGGCTACACAATACAACGGGCCTCAGAGGTTCAGAGGCTACCGTCATCTGCCCCACGCCTGACGCGTCATCATCACAGCGACGGTCTTCAGCCGTGCGTAGTCTTTGCTGATATACATGTAGCCCTTATAGATGTTGGACGGTCCCCAGGAATTCTTAGCTATGAAATATTCCTTGCCGCTGAGGTCGCGCGCCATTCCCACGAGCTCCATCACGTGGTCGTCGGTAGTCTGTCGTTCCTCAAACTCATGCTGACGCTCTTCCTGACTGGTGTCGGCTGTCGGCTGCGGCAACACGGCAATACCCTGACCCCAGTCGAAGCCTGGCTCCGTGCAGTCGCCTTCCCAGCAGACGGGATGCCCGGCAAAGAGTGCCTGCTCTATGTGGCCGATGAGCGAGTCGATGGGCACGTTTAGAAAACTGTCGTGCATGATGTTGTCGGGAACTTCCAGGCAGAACTCACTGCCGAAAGGATGGTGGGTGAAACTTGTTGCGCCCATGTATTCGTCGGGGAGGCAGACACTGTGGGCAAACTCGCGCGGCGTATACTGCATGCCGCCCATGGCCACTGTGCCCGGAAGCGGACCGATAACATCATCGAAGAGCTCGTCCATCCGGCTTCTGAACGACTTTAGATCGGTCGACGACACAGCCAACTTCTGCACCTTATTACAGAGTACGGGATAATTGATCTTTCGGCTGCCGTTGAAATAAGCATCGTAGGGGATAAGACCACTGTCTTCTATGTAATGAACAAGCATAGAGGACATGCCGCGAAGGGCTATCTGCTGTTTTCCGTGAGAAAGGAAAACGCGTGTGCCCAATTCTCCCAATATATTGCGGAAGACGAAATCAGGACTGAGATTCACCGAGTCGCCACGCATAATATGCTCACTTTCGATGGTTGCCAGCATACCGTAGAGCCAGCACAAGTCGCTGTTGCCCTGATTCTTCACGGGAGTAGTACTTACACGGCACAAGGTGACAAACTGCCTGGCCTCACCCTTGGATTTGCTCTTCTGTCTGCAACCCGTGAGTGAGAAAACAAAAACGGTCGATAGTAGGAATGGAAATATCTTATTCATATTGTGTGACATGACAGCTGCTATTTTTCCACTACTTTCCCATTGACGATTTTAAAGCGGCGGTCAAACTCCTCATGACTGCGCTTCCAGCGGTTGTGGGTCCACAGCCAATAGGCTGGCTCACGGCGGATGGTCTCCTCAAGCATGGCGAAGAAGCGGCGCGTCACTTCATGTTCGGCTAATTTCTGGGGCTCTTTGGTGATCAGGCGGTAGGTCATGGTGTAATAGCCACGGCGCGGACGGCTCATATCCACATAGAAGATAGCATTGTTCATCTTGCGCATAATGCGCTCAGCACCTGTAAACACGGGAGTATCATGATGCAGAAACGGCAACCACAGATGAATGTTCTGCCACTTGGGATCCTGATCAGAGATATAGCCGAAGATGCTCATTTTCCCCTCACGGCGCAGCGTGAGCAGAGCGCGAAGGATGTCGCGCTTGGGAACAAGTATGGAATGGGGCTGGGTGGAGCGGATGCGCCGGAAAAGATAGTCGAAGACCTTGTTGTGAAGCGGTGCGTAGACCAGTCCCGTAATTCGGGTCTCGGGCAAGTCCACTCCTACACACGAGAGCCATTCCCAATTGCAATAATGGCCAAGAATGGTTCCCACGTTCTGTCCTTGCTCAAAGCAGGCCTCTATCTCTTCGGAATTGGTAATATGGAAATGCTTCTTGAGTTGCTCACGGCTCAGACTCAGGAGTTTCACCGCCTCGAAGAAGTAATCGCAAAACCAGTGATAAAATTTTCTCTCAATGGCACTCAGCTCCTCCGGAGTCTTTTCTGGAAACGCCGTTGCCATGTTGTGGCGCACAATCTTCTTGCGATAGCCCACCAGATGATAGACAAAGAAATACTCTATGTCGGCCAACACATAGATGGCACGCCATGGAAGCAAAGAGATAAGATAGAAAAAGTAATAAACAATCTTTGTCATAGCGAATTTTCTATTTATGGGAGACTCCAGAGGACTGGCGTTTCCGCCAGGTGACTAACTCTGCATATCGTGGAGTTTTTTGTAATATCCATCGATCTTCAGAAGTTCGTCGTGTGTGCCTCGCTCAACGATTCTCCCCTCATGGAGTACGCAGATCTCGTCGGCATTCTTCACCGTGGAGAGCCTGTGGGCGATGGCGACAGTGGTGCGCGACTTCATCAGCCGTTCCAGGGCATCCTGCACAAGCCGTTCGCTCTCGGTGTCGAGGGCCGATGTTGCCTCGTCGAGAATCAGAATGGGAGGATTCTTCAGTATGGCCCGCGCTATACTGACGCGCTGGCGCTGGCCGCCCGAGAGTCGTCCGCCACGGTCGCCGATGCCCGTGTCGAATCCCTTTTCCGAAGTCATAATGAAATCGTAGGCATTGGCAATCTTGGCCGCACGGACCACATCCTCCCTTGTGGCATTCTCTACACCAAACGTGATGTTGTTGTAGAACGTATCGTTGAAAAGAATAGCCTCCTGGTTGACATTGCCTATTAGTTGACGCAGGTCGTGAATATCCAAATCCTTGACATTGATTCCGTCAATGAGCACTTCGCCTTCCTGCACATCGTAATAGCGGGGAATCAGGTCGACAAGCGTGGACTTGCCGGAACCGCTCTGACCCACGAGAGCTACCGTCTTACCCTTGGGAATTACCAGGTTGATGTCGCGCAGTACCCACTGCTGTCCATAGCGGAACGACACGTGGCGGAACTCGATATCATGCTCAAAGCTGTTGATTCTGACAGGATTGGACTTTTCCTTGATTTCTATCTCGGCCTTCAGAATCTTGTCTACACGCTCCATAGAAGCCAGTCCTTTGGGTATATTGTAGCTGGCCTTGGAAAACTCTTTCAAAGGATTGATAATACTGTAGAGTATGGTCATGTAATAAATGAAGGTGGGACCACTCAATACTTCCTCTTTCAATACAAGTATTCCGCCAAACCACAAGACGATGACAATCATTACCGTACCCAAAAACTCGCTCATGGGGTGGGCCAACTGCTGACGGATATTGACACGCATGATATTGTCGCGATAGGCTGAATTGATACTGTCGAAGCGGCGGTTCATCTTCGCCTCAGCACAGAAAGCCTTGATGATGCGCAGTCCGCCGAGCGTTTCCTCTACCTGGCTCATCGTGTCGCTCCACAAAGCTTGCGCCTTTATGCTCTTCTGCTTCAGCTTACGGCCAACAAAACCCATAAACCAACCGAAGACGGGAACGAAGACAATCGTAAACAGCGTGAGTTGCCAGCTGATGAAAAGCATGGCTACGAAATAGAAGATGATAAGGATAGGGTTTTTGAAAAGCATGTCGATACTCGACATGATCGAGTTCTCAATTTCCTGCACATCTCCACTCATGCGAGCAATGATGTCGCCCTTGCGCTCATCGCTGAAGAATCCAAGGTCGAGCGACGTTATTTTCTGATATAGCTGATTGCGGATGTCGCGCACCACACCGGTGCGGATGGGAATGATGGTGGCCGATGACAGAAAATAGGCACTCGTCTTCAAAGCAGTCATGAATGCCAGAGCAAGACCAATGATGAGCAGCGTGTTGGTAGCGCCATAATTCTGAATGAGTTCCTGCATGTAGTAATTGAAGTTGTTGACAATTACGTCCTTCTTCCACTCCCAGTCCATCAGCTGAGTCGCCTTGGGCCCATTGTCGGTCCGAAAGAGAATCTGCAACATCGGAATGAGTGTGGCAAAGGAGAAGATGTTCAATATTGCCGAGAGAATATTGAACAGCACCGTGAGATACAGATATTTTTTATAGGGCGGCACGAATCGCCGCAATATATTGAGGAACTCTTTCATAAATTCTTGGAATACTCATTGCCCCCCTGGGGAGGGTATGGGCTTGATGGTTCTTTTGAAATCTATAGGTTTTCGTCCATTAGTTTTCAACGACCTCACCTAAAAGTGTCGCACTGCTGCTGCCTGTGATGCGCACGTTGACGCGCTCGCCGATATGATGCTGGCCACGGTCGATAATGACAGCCTTGTTCTGCTGTGTGCGGCCCATGAGCTGATTGTGGCTGCGTTTGCCAAAGCGCTCCAACAGCACTTCAAAGGTTTTGCCCTCATCTTCCTTGTTGACTTCGGCGCTGATTTCTGTCTGCAAGGCTATCAGTTGGTTCAGACGCGCTATCTTCACCTCTTCGGGAACGTTGTCGGGCAAGTGTTTGGCGGCATATGTTCCAGGGCGCTCACTGTATTTGAACATAAAGGCACTGTCGAATCGCACCTCTTTCACAAGCGACAGCGTTTGCTGGAAGTCTTCCTCACTCTCGTTGTGATAACCCACGAAGATGTCGGTGGTGAGTCCACAGCCGGGAATGATGCGCCGGATAGCCTCCACTTTTGCCAAATACTGCTCACGGGTATACTTGCGGTTCATCAGGCGCAGTGTGTTGTCCGACCCACTCTGGGCAGGAAAATGGATGTGATTGCAGAGATTGGGCTCGGCAGCAATGGCATAGAGAATGTCGTCGCTCATATCCTCGGGATTGGAAGTGGTGAAGCGCACCCGCATATCGGGCACAGCCCGCGCCACCTTTGTCAGGAGTTGGGCGAACGAAATGCCATCGTCGGGCCGCTTGCCATTGGGCAGCAAACCATAGGAATTGACATTCTGACCAAGGAGCGTCACTTCCTTGAAGCCTTTTTCGTGAAGATCCCTCACCTCGCGGAGAATGCTCTCCACGTCGCGCGACCGCTCACGGCCACGGGTGTAGGGAACGATGCAATAATGACAGAAGTTGTTGCAGCCACGCATGATGCTGACGAAGCCCGACACACGATTGGCCCCTAACCGTTGCGGCGTCACTTCGCGGTAGGTCTCTGTCTGGCTGAGATTGATGTTTACGGCGTTGTGCCCCGTCTCACATTGTGCAATGAGATTGGGCAGATCGAGATAGGCATCGGGGCCGCAGACAAGGTTGGCAAAGTGATTGTTCACCAGGTCGTCTCTCACTCGCTCTGCCATGCAGCCCAACACGCCGAGGATGAGCTTGCGGCCCTTCTTCTGCTCGGCGTGAAGCTGTTCCAGACGATGGTAGATGCGGTTTTCCGCATTCTCACGAACGGAACAAGTATTGAGGAATACAGCATCGGCATCAGCCTCGTTATCACAAACCTCATAGCCGGCCATCTTCATGACTGAGGCCACAACTTCTGAGTCGGCCACATTCATCTGGCAACCGTAAGTTTCTATATAGAGTCGTTTCATTTTCCTTTCTTGTGTGAATATTGGGGTGCAAAGTTACTAATTTTTTTCGATACGGCCAGCAGCAACAGGAAGACAGCCACTCCCGACACCCATCCTGCGAAGACATCTACAAGATAATGAGCCTGTATATACACCGTAGCCGCACAAAGAAAAACGTATACGGGAAGCAGGACAAGGAGGAGTCTTTTCTGGCGCAAGTGAAAGAGAAGGAGCATGCAAATGGTACTCATGCCCACGTGCGACGACGGAAAGGCAGCCGTAGGCCGCTCACCAGAAGCCTGTGCATCGGCAACGAGCTTATAGAAAACACCCTTGCCATAGCCGGGAAGCACCAGGCTCTCATGATGGAAATTGAAGTAATCGCCCAAATGGGGAAAAACGCCTTTAGTAATCTCGTCAAGCCCCACAGCCTTATAATAGTAAGTGGGACCGGCAACGGGAAAGATGTCGAACATGACGTAATAGATGAAGAAGCTGGCCATGATGATGAAGGCACAGCGCTCAAACTCCTCATAGCGGTGGAAGAAATAAAAGAGGGTCGTAAGAAGGATGATCGGATAATAGCTCACATAGCCAAAATGAAGCAGCTCGCTCACGACAGGCGACGTGAATTTGGCCGAGAACAGCAGTGCGGGCTGACAACCGAAAAGAATCTGGTCCCAACCGGCAACGAGATAGTCGAGATTGTTGAACACCCTGTTGAGCTCATAGGTATCGGGATACCACCAGGCAAGGAGACTCATCTGCGAGGCCACGCGCAGCAGCATCGTTGCCCTGCAGGGCAACAGACGGTAGACGATCCACATGGCGGCCATGAGCGCCACCACGCGCACGCGGCCCCAAATCATGCTATCGGGGTTGGCGAGCCTCACATAGGAGAAAACCATCAACACGAGCGTGAAGGCCAAATAGGCCAGTACGGCCCATTCCATCCACAACAACCCTTTGCGTGGATTTTTTTCTATTGAAAATAAAGTCATGATCTCATTTAAGCCATTCGTTTTCCAGATACCAGTCGATGGTCTCGTTCACACCCATCGGCAGGTCGTAGAGCGGATTGAATCCCAATTCTTTTCGGGCCGCAGATATGTCGCACCGCCAGTTGCGTTGCTTCAGAATGTTGTACTTGTCGTTGTTGAGGGCTGTCATGCGTCCTGTCATCCGGCCCCAGTATTCACCGAAGAACGTAATGACGCGCAAGATCCATAGAGGAGCCCTGAAGCGTATCATCCAGGGTTGTCCCAATTCCTTCCAGCAGAGGTTGCTGAATGTGCGGCTGCTGTATACCTTTCCGTCTGAGAGAAAGTATTTTCTTCCTGCCTCTCCCTTTTCCAAGGCGAGGAAAGCGGCATCCACGAGGTCGCGCACAAAGATGAAAGTGATGTCCTGGCGCTTGAAGCCGGCAGCGAAATCCATGTGGCGGCTGATGCTCTGGGCCAACAGGAAATAGTCGCGCTCACGCGGACCATAGACACCCGTGGGTCGCAGGATCACCACCGGCAGCCGGTCTTTGACGCTGTCGAGAAACTGCTCTGAGGCCAGCTTGCTCCTGCCGTAAGCGGTATTGGGCTGTGGCATATCGGTTTCGGTTATCTCCACATAGGGCTGTTGCTCGTGGATGGCTCCAAACACGCTGAGCGACGACAGATAGACAAACTTCCTGACGGGCATCTGCAACTTCAGCAGAGCATTGACAAGATGTTTCGTCCCTTCGGTATTGATGCGGAAGAAATCCTGTTGATGAAGACACTTTGTGGCTCCTGCGGCATGAACCACGTAATCGAAGTCTTTACCACGAAGCGTTTCCACCAATTCCTCCTCTGAGTCGAGGTTGAGATTGACGAAGTTGATTCGCTTGTCCTGCAGGTAGCGTCGTGAACTTGAGGGTCTCACTCCTGCCCAGGTTTCCCAGCCTCGGTAGAGTGCTTCCTCCACGATAAAGCTGCCTATAAAGCCACTGGCTCCGGTAATTAATATCTTCATGAGTGCAAAATTAGTGTTTCTTTTTCAATGCTGAGTGAAAACGATTGCTTTTTAAGGGATTTTTAAGGACTTGTAGTGCCCCCTTAGAAGGGCAAAAGGCTGAATTGTCAATGTTTACGGAAATTTCAGTATTCAGTATAGAGTGTGCGTTCCGCTGCTGTCAGATAAGTTTCAGCAATTCCTTCATTCCCTCGCTGGCTCCTTTGTGGATGGCTGTCACATCTGAATTGCAGCCCACAGGATTGGGATCGATCAGATAGACTGGGCACCCCTGTGGCGCGTAGCCGACGAGACCGGCGGCGGGGTAAACATTGAGCGACGTACCAATGATCACGAACACGTCGGCCTGCATGGCTTCGCGGGCAGCAGATTCCATCATGGGCACGGCCTCGCCGAAAAACACGATGAAGGGACGCAGCAGGCTCCCGTCGCCTGCCTTCTCTCCCGGCTCCACATCGTTGTGCTCGGGCGACAGCTGAACCTGATAACGCTTGTCGTCGGGGTTGTTGCTGGAGCAGGCTTTGGAGAGCTCGCCGTGCAGATGAATCACATGGCTCGAACCGGCACGCTCGTGCAGGTCGTCGACATTCTGCGTGATCACCGTCACGTCGTAATCCGCCTCCATGCCGGCTATGAGCCGATGGCCCTCGCAGGGCTGGGCAGCCCACAGCTTACGCCGCAGACTGTTATAGAAATTGTTTACAAATACAGGATCCTGCAGCCATCCTTCATGGGAGGCTACCTTCTCCACGGGATAATTCTCCCACAAACCGTCATTGCCGCGGAAAGTCTTGAATCCACTCTCCACCGACATGCCGGCGCCTGTAAGAAAAACTACTTTCTTTCTCATCATTCTTCCTTTCTTTTAGGATTAGTCTGTCTTTCCAAGCCACCAAGTGCATGGGAAACATTAAGTTTTCACAAAAATACGAATTTTTACCCAAATGTCGGTGGTGAAAAGGATAAAATATGTAACTTTGCAAAGAATTTCTTCAATTAGAAACAAAAAAAGCAATAAAAATGAAAGATAAAGTAGCTTACGCATTGGGAACAAGCATTGGCTTGCAATTGCAGCAGATGGGTGCAAACGAATTGGACATCACCGACTTCTCCCAAGGCGTAAAAGACGCTTTGGCCGGATCTCCGGTCATGGAGCGTGCCGAGATCGAGGCCGTCATCAACGAGTTCTTTACGCGCAAGAGCCAGGAGCAGGCTGCCAAGGCCAAGGAAGAGGGCGCACGCTTTTTGGCCGAGAATGCCAAGAAGGAAGGCGTCGTGACGCTGCCTTCGGGTCTGCAATATCAGGTGCTGCGGGAGGGCAACGGCAAGAAGCCGAAGGCTACCGACCAGGTGCGCTGCCACTATGAGGGAACGCTCATCAACGGCACCGTGTTCGACAGCAGCTACAAGCGTGGCGAACCGGCCGTGTTCGGACTCAACCAGGTGATCAGCGGATGGACTGAGGGCGTGCAGCTCATGCAGGAAGGCGCCAAGTACAGATTTTTCATCCCTTACAACCTCGCTTATGGTGAGCGTGGCGCCGGACAGCAGATTCCTCCCTTCGCCGCCCTTATCTTCGACGTTGAGCTCATCGAGGTGATGTAAGAAGCCTGAGGGCCGTCGCGCGCTTGCCACCATACACAAGGACAGAGGGGGACGGCTGATGAGAAAACCATTGGGAAAAACTTGAATCAAAAGAAATATGAAATTAGTGAAAGTAGCGGCCATCGTGGCCATTTGCGGCGCAACGTTCGCATCGTGCAACAACTCTGCGCCCAAGAGTGATTTGAAAAACGGCATCGACTCTTTGAGCTATGCCATGGGTCTTGCCCAGTCGCAGAACCTCCGCATGCAGATCAAGGAAGGCAATGCCATCGACACAGCCTATATCGACGAGTTTATCAAGGGCTTGAACGAAGGCGCAAAGGTCGGCAAGGATAAGAAGAAGTTTGCCTACATCGCTGGTCTGAGCGTGGGTATGGGCATCTCCACACAGGGCTTGCAGCAGATGAACAGCATGTGCTTTGGCAACGACACTACACAGACCATCTCACTGAAGAGCTTCATGTCGGGCTTCTCGGCCGGCATCAAGGGCGGTAAGACAGCCTTCACCGTTGAGGAGGCACAGAACATTGCCCAGCAGAAAGTCAACGAACTCAAGGCCAAGAGTGCCATCAAACTCTATGGCGCCAACAAGGCTGCCGGCGAGAAATTCCTCGCTGCCAACAAGAAGAAACCGGGAGTGGTGACTCTGCCCTCCGGTGTACAGTACAAGGTGCTCAAGGCCGGCAACGGCAAGACCATCGCCGACTCTACCTGGCGTGTGACCTTCACCTACGAGGGACGCACCATCGACGGCAAGGTGTTCGACTCCAGCAACCGTGGAGGCAAGGAGAACCCCGTCACCACACAGGCCTTCCAGAATATTCCCGGTTTTGCAGACGCTCTCAAGCACATGCCTGTCGGCTCTACATGGGAAATCTATATTCCGCAGCAACTCGGCTATCAAGCCAACCAGGCTGGCGAGATCAAGCCTTTCTCGGCTCTCGTCTTCAAGGTGACGCTGATCAAGGCTGAGCCGGCAGAACAGCAGCCCGCTTCAGGTATGCCCATCCGCAAATAAAACTTCGCAACAAGCATAACCACCTGCATGGTCACACTTCACCTGCTCCCAACAAGGGTGGAACGGGAATGTGTGACCATGCTTGTTAATAATAAACAATAGTATAGTATGAAAAAATTTGTTTGTTTAGCTCTCGTTCTTCTCGTAGCTACGGCCAACTGTGCCATTGCCGGCAAGAAGAAGGACAAAAAGAATCCTGCCGCTACCACCCAGACCGTAGTGCTGAAGACTAAGGCCGACTCGCTGAGCTACGCTGCCGGCGTCGGTGCCACGATGGGATTGGAACAATATCTTGAGAAGCAGCTCCATCTCGACTCCACACAGCGGGCCGACTTCACCGCTGCCTTCGAGGAGGCACTGACAAAGATGAACGATAAGAAATTCCAGGCCTTGGCTGCCGGCTACCAGATTGCTCAAACCGCGTCACAGGCCATTCTGCCCAACTATCAAAAGAACCTGAAAGAAGCCGATATCACCATCAACGACTCGCTCTTCTATAAGGGATTCGCTGCCGGATTCAACAACGACACCACCTACTTCAAGCCGGCAAACGCCATGAAACTCGTACGCGAGACCACTCAGGCTGCTGAGAGACAAGCCAATGAGAAGTGGAAAGAGGAAAACACAGAATGGCTGGCCAAGAACGCAAAGAAGCAAGGCGTACAGACCACACCCTCGGGCCTGCAGTACAAGGTGATCAAGATGGGTACCGGCGAGAAGCCGACGGCCACCGACACCGTAGTGGTGAAATACGAGGGCAAGGACATCAACGGTGAGGTGTTTGACAGTTCCTACAAGCGCAATCCACAAACCATCAACTTCGTCTGCAACCAAGTGATCAAGGGGTGGACCGAAGCATTGGAAATGATGCCCGCAGGCAGCAAGTGGGAACTCTATATTCCGGAGAACCTGGCCTACGGCGCACGCAAGACCGGTCCTATCAAAGCTTTCTCTACACTGATTTTCACCGTAGAGCTTGAGGCCGTGAAGAAGGCCGCTCCTAAAGCTGCAACAACTGCAGCCACAAAGGCTAAGGTCTCTTCGGCAAAGAAAGCCAACCACCGCAAGAGAAGATAAGCTGTCTTGATGGATTCCGATGGTTGTCGGACAAGACAGACGCAACCCTATCCTATCTCATCCGCAATGCCGGCCAAGCCGCATTGCGGATGTTTTTTTTGTGCATGCCTCAACCATGTTTCGTGGCATTCGCCACACGATTTCGTGGCATTCGCCACACGATTGCGTGGCAATAACCACACGATTGCGTGGCAAAAGCCACGATACATGGGCGACTGTAGTTTGAAAAGAAAACGCCCACCAAAATCATATCGGATTTCGGTGGGCGCATGGTTGGTGTTCTGAAAGAGAGGCGGCTTCAGATCATTCTACCGTCCAGATATCGTTGGTCTCGAGCAATTCCATGAAGTTGTGGTAAGGCTTCTTTGCCTTCACTTCTTCAATCTGATCATTAAGAGCCTGGTCGTAGGTGGGGGCTTCCACGTCGCGTATCACGCCGAAAGCTACGGGGAAACCGTGTTCGTTGTCCATCATGGCCAACTTGAGCTGCAAGGTGTTGTCCAGACAATGGGCATCGTGGACGAGGACATCGTCAAGGGTATAGCCATCCTTGCCAATCTCCACCACTTTCAGTCCGAATCCCTGCTGCACGAGTCCGTACTCGTTGTTGGGACCAAACGTGAGCTTTTTGCCGTGCTCCACATAGATGGAATTCCTGGCCCTGCCTTCCTTGGTATAGACATTGTCCCAGGCTCCGTTGTTGAAGATCATGCAGTTTTGCAGTATCTCACAAACGGCGGCACCCTTGTGATAATAGGCGGCCTTGAGGATCTTTATCGTCTCGGCACTGTCGTTGGCAGCAGCGCGCGCAAAGAAGCGGCCGCGGGCTCCAAAGCAGAGCTCTGCCGGGCGGAAGGGATCCTCCACGGTGCCGTAAGGACTCGACTTGGAGATGAATCCACGGGGCGACGTGGGTGAATACTGACCTTTGGTCAGTCCGTAGATACGGTTGTTGAGCAGCACGATGTTGATGTCGATGTTGCGCCGCATGGCATGGATGAAATGGTTGCCGCCAATGGCGAGTCCGTCGCCGTCGCCGGAGATTTGCCAGATGGTGAGATTGGGATTCACCACCTTGGCACCCGTGCAGACGGCAGCGGCACGTCCGTGAATGGTCTGCATGGCATATGTGCTCACATAATAGGGCAGTCGGCTTGAACAGCCGATACCCGAGATGACGGCCGTCTGATAAGGCGGCACGCCTATTTCGGCCATAGCTTTCTGAAAACTGTTCAGAAAAAAGTGGTCTCCGCAGCCGGGGCACCAGCGCGGCTGGCCTTTTTTAAAATCTTGAGCTGTAAGTTCCATTTTCTTTATAATACTTTAGAAATGAAAGTATCGCCGTTGTCGACATTGGCTTTTCCGTCGATAAGGGCACTGAATTCTTTCACGAGGTCGGCCACGCTGAAAGGCTGACCCATCACCTTATTGTATTGATAGGGCACGAAGCCGTTGATGCGTCCGCGCAGCAGGGCCACCAGCTGGCCGAGGTTCTGCTCGGCCACGACACACTTGGGATATTTCAGCAGTACCTCCGCCGTATTCTTGGGCAGGGGGTTTACATACTTGAACTGGGCCAGGGCCACGCGATAGCCTCGTTTGCGCAACTCGGTCATAGCCGTGTGCAGATGGCCGTAGGTGGATCCGAAACCAACGATGAGCAGTTGGGCGTCGTCTTCGTCGCCTTCCACCCTGAGGTCGGGAACGGGAATTCTCGCCACCTTGTCATAGCGCAGGTGGTCCATAAGGTCGTGGTTTAAGGGCTCTGTAGAGATGGCTCCCGTCTCGCCGTCCTTCTCCAGCCCGCCGAGGATGTGGGTGTAACCCTCCGTGCCGGGGATGGCCCAGTAGCGTGCGCCGGTCTTCGGATCGCGCGCATAGGGTGTATAGCGATAGCGCTGCTTCTCGGTGGCATAGTGGGGATGTATCTCGGGCAGGTCGTTGATGTCGGGGAGCTTCCATGCCGACGAACCGTTGGCAATAAAGGCATCGGTCATGAGCGTCACGGGGGTGAGGTGCTCCAGTGCAAACTTGGCGGCCATATAGGCGGCATCAAAGCAGTCGGTAGGACTCGTGGCTGCGATGACGGGCATAGGACTCTCGCCGTTGCGTCCGTAGATCACCTGCAGGAGGTCGGTCTGCTCGCTCTTTGTGGGCAGTCCCGTGGAAGGTCCGCCGCGCTGCACGTCGATGATCACGAGCGGCAGCTCATCGATGACGGCCAGGTTGATGGCTTCGCTCTTCAGGCAGATGCCCGGTCCTGACGTGGAGGTGACGGCCAAAGCTCCGGCAAAGGCGGCGCCTACGGCTCCCGAGCAGGCAGAGATCTCGTCCTCGGCCTGCACGGTGATGACACCCAAGGATTTGTGCTTGGCCAGCTCGTGCAGGATGTCGGTGGCCGGGGTGATGGGATACGAGCCGAGATACAGTTTCAGTCCGGCCTTCTCGGCAGCGGCAATGAGACCGTAGGATGTGGCCTTGTTGCCGGTGATGTCCATATAGCGTCCGGGCCTCTTGTCTTTCGTCTCGATGCGATAGGTGTTGGGCACGCTGCTGTGGGTATTGGCTCCATAGTCATATCCGGCCTGAACCACCTTCATGTTCCAGTCGGCCACACCGGGTTTCTTGGCAAATTTCTCGTGGAGCATATTACTCACAAGATTCAGGTCGCGGTCGAAAAGCCAGCACACCAGTCCGAGCGCAAACATGTTGCGGCTCTTGAGCACCATTTTCGGTGGTGTGTCGGGGGCTTCCTTGGCAGCCAACAGCTTCACCATCTTGGTGATGGGGCAGGCCACGACGCGGTCGGAGTCGATGCCCAATTCTTCCAGATAGTCGTCGCTCTCGATTTTGGCTTTTTTCAAGTCGGTCGGTCCAAAGGCATTGGTGTCGATGATGATGGTAGCCTGCGGCTTGGCATACTTCAGTTGTGTCTTCAACGCTGCGGCATTCATGGCCACAAGCACGTCGCATTTGTCGCCGGGGGTGTAGACCTTGTCTGCGCCAATGTGTACTTGAAAGCCGCTGACACCGGTGAGTGAGCCTTGCGGGGCACGGATGTCGGCAGGATAATCGGTGAATGTAGAGATACCGTTGCCTACGGTGGCGGAGATGGTCGAGAATATATTTCCCGCAAGCTGCATGCCGTCACCAGAGTCGCCGGAGAACCGGACGACCACTTGGTCTAATTCTTTAATTTCAAGACCTTCTTTCTGCATAGCATTATTTTTAGGTTGATGGTTCATTTCAATCAGTTACGCTTAGACGGAAGTCTGTCTTCCGAGGATTTAAGTTGAATGCAAAAGTAATGGCTTTTTTCTTTCTAACCAAATATTTCTCCTACATTTCCGCCCTCTGCCACATTTTTGACTTTTTATCTGTAATCATGATGTTGATATGAAGTGTGTCTACAGCCAAAAGCGTTACAACATCGAAAAAAATATTTTTTCTGTCTGATTGTTCCGTTTTTTTTTTATCTTTGTGAAGAATTACTATTAATAAAGGTTCAAGCTCTATGAATAGAATATTGAAAACATTATCATTGGCATCCATGCTGATCCTCGCTTCTCAATCATCAGCCCAATACCATGTTTACTCCAAAAGCAACGCAGAAGCTCAGGAATCCAAGCCTGAGACCGTCCTTGACAAAGTACAGTATCGCATCACCTATGCTTCCAAGTTTGTCAACGACACCACCAAACGCGACTCACTTGGCGGTTATGACTATAGCGACGACGAAATGCGGCTCGACATTGGCCAGTCGGTCAGCGAGTTCTACAGCGCACGGAAGGCTATTCTCGACAAATGGATGAAGGAACAGATAGCCCGCGGCAACAGAGACTTTACCCATATGCCGACAAACCCGACCATGACATGGATTGTCTATCGCAATTATCCCGCCGGGGAGACCAGCTATCTCGCCGACGCCATGATGGGCAGCTACCGGATCTCGGAGAAGACGCAGACCCCCGATTGGAGCATCGGCTCAGATACTTGCACGGTGCTTGGCTATCATTGTACGAAAGCCGAAACCCACTTCAAGGGCCGTCACTGGATCGTATGGTTCACCGAAGACATCCCTCTCGACTATGGTCCCTGGAAACTGATCGGACTTCCCGGCCTCATCCTTAAAGCCTCGGATGCCAAAAACCAATACGTCTTTGTGGCTAACGGACTTGAACAGATTGGCGGCAAGGAAGACATCACGCTCATCAAGAACTACAAAAAATATGAATCGGTGACCCAGAAACAGTTTGACAAGGTCAACCGCACCACTTCGGCCGACGACGCGCTCAAGGCAGCGGGGATCACCATCAGCATGGACAACGTAACGATAGAAGGCGGTGGCGACAAAGATGATTTTATGAAATCCCTGAAAGTGGTCTCGCCCTACAACCCCATAGAGATTGCCGAATAAGGCAGGCCTGTGGAGAGCCTTCCGTTTTTAAGTGGTTTTATTAGCATTCGATGATGAATAGAATTTTACTGTCTATAGGATTGATCTTCAGCGTCATTCCGCTCTTTGCCCAGGAGCCTGTCGACAAAGTGATGTACCGCTTCACCTACAAGACCGACTTTGTGAACGACACCACACTTAGAGACTCCTTGGGGCATTATCAATACGCCCACGACGAGATGGCGCTCGATGTGGGCACTAAGGTAAGCAAGTTCTACAGCATGCTTTGGGTGAAGTATGATGAGTGGTTGGATTATACGATCAAGCACGGCGGGGAGCATACAAAAGACCATCCGGAGCCAAAAAGAGGGAGCGTCTTGTGGACTTCCTATTACAATTATCCCGAAGGAAAGCACACAACGCTATATTACTCGCTCAACAACCTCATAAGAACAGAAGACCCCATCACTCCCATCGCCTGGACCATTACCGGCGACACCTGCTCCATCCTTGGCTATCCCTGCACCAGGGCCGAAGCCGACTACTTGGGGCGCCACTGGACGGTATGGTATACCGAAGACATTCCCATCAGCCAAGGCCCCTGGCAACTCGGCCAACTGCCGGGCATGATTCTCAAGGCTGCCGACTCGCGCCGCCAGTGGATGTTCACGGCCATCGGCATGGAGCAGCTGGATGAAAAGGAAAATATCTGTCTGGACAAGAAGTGGAAGAAGTATGAACTGATGCCCAAGAAGAAATTCTATCACTGGCGACGCACGACAACCCCCGACGACATGATAAAAGCACTGAACGCGTCGGGAGTGAAGGTGACTTTTTCCACTGAGGACGGTGGGGAATATCCCCCGGAGGAATACCGCAAGGAGTTTATGTCGCCTACACCCTTCAATCCCATAGACTTAAGTGAGTAGGAATTGCATGAAGAAAACAGTCGTATTATTCATATTACTTATATTGTCGTGGACCGGCACAAAGGCTCAAAACACCATCACGGGCACCGTAGTCGACTCGCTGAGCGGAGCTCCGCTGCCCAAGGCCACGGTGATGCTGCTGCACGGCGGACGCACAGTTCTCTTTGTTCGGGCAAATGACAAAGGATATTTTTCCATCGATGCACAGCCCCATCCAGGCGACGAGCTGCAGGCCACCTTCATGGGATATGCCAAGCACCGGCAGCCTGTGGGCAAAGACAACACCATCAGGCTGGCTCAGCAGGCTTTTCAGCTCAAGGAAGTGAAGGTGCAGGGGCCGCCCGTGTCGATGCGACGCGACACGATCGTCTACGACCTGACCAAATTCACAACCGCCCGCGACAACAACCTGAAGGACGTGCTCAAGAAATTGCCCGGTGTGGACGTGGAGAAAAACGGACAGATAAAATATAAAGGTCAAGCCATCAACCGCTTCACCGTGGAAGGTCTCGACCTCAGCAAAGGACAATACAACAAACTCACCGACAACATCCGCGCCAAGGACGTGAAGAAGGCTGAGGTGGTGGAGCACGACCAGCCGGTAAAGGCTTTGCGCAACCGGGTATTCACCGACGACATCGGCATGAACATCGTGCTGAAAGACTCGGCCCGCGACCAGTTTTTCACCACGCTCCGCCCCTATCTTCTTGCCGACGACCCCACCCACGTGGGCGGTGATGCGGTGGGAATGCAGATCGGAAAGAAGCGGCAAATGGAAACTACCGTACAGTACGACCGTTCGGGACGTGATCTCAGCAACCAGTTCTCGATTTTCTACGATGCCTTCGACTTTGCCTCCACCGCTACGATGCCCCAATGGTACTCAGCCCCTGCTCTCCAGGCACCCATCGACGCCGAGCGGCTACGCAGGAACACCTCGCAGGCCTACAGCCTCGACTATCTGACAAAAGGCAATAACGACGCGGAGAACAGCTTCTCAGTGAGCTACAACCGCAACGTCATCCGACAGCACACACAGAACATCTCACAATATTTTCTCGGTGGACAAAGCCCCACACAAACAACCGAAGACCGCCACTTGCTCCTTCGGCAAGATGCCTTCTCCTTAGACTACAACCACCGTATCAATGCCGATAGCCACTACGGCAACATTGTCGTCAAGGCCTACGCCAGTCAGGACGACGGAATTACCGACTATACCGACGGTCTGGCCCAAAAGATTACCACTCCGCAGGTGAACCTGACGGCTGCTATCAACCAGACATATACCTTAGGAAGAAACATCGTGGAATGGAAATCTACCCTCGACTACAACTACGCTAAAGATAAATTCCATTTAACACAGCAGAACGATTCCGCCTCTGCAACCATTTTTCCGTATTCAGATGAGCTGACCAACAACCTTTGGCACACGTCTCACTCACTGTCATGGAACCGACAGTATGGTAAGTGGCACACGGACAATGGGCTGCGCCTTGAGGCAGAAAACCTGAATGTAGCCCACGAAAACAACGTCCTGCTGCAAGGAGCACTCACTCCCTCATGCTATTATAAGGACGAAGACTGGAGAATTTCGTTTTCCCCCGCCATTACTTTGAAGCGGTTCACCCACCAAGGTTCTACTCTGCTCCTGCCCCAAGGATCAGTATACATCAACCGCGACTATGGCAACCGCTCCAACTGGAATCTATTGCTGAGCTACAATGAAAGCACCTCGTCGTGGAATGATCTTGCCATCAGACATCACCGCACCGATTACCGCACCTGGATCGACGCCCCCGACTTCATTCCCCGTACCCGGTCACTGCTGTCATCATTTGGATACAACTATAAACGGGCCATCTACCAGTTTTTCTCCAACTTCAAAGTCAGTGCCTCGCGTATTTGGAACAGTGCGGCCATGGACATGGTCATCAACGACGGCAAGTACAATTATGCTTGGATGCGCCACAATTCCCATAGCGACAATATCAACGGCTCGGCCTACTTGTCGAAAGGATGGAAAGCCATCCACCTCAAGACCAATCTCTCTCTAAATGGCAACTATTCCAAGGGAGAGCAATATTCGGCTGGCAAGATGATCGATTATCGCTATACATCCTATGCGTTCAGCCCGGAACTGGTGTTCTCGCCCTCGTGGATGGAGATAGACTATAAAGGCGACTTCTCCTTCAACCGCAGTAAAACCGGTGGAGACTGGACGAAAACACTTGCCAACTGGACACAACGGCTGACGCTCATCTCCACAATCGGAAACGTAGACCTTTCACTGTCGGGCGTATTGTACCACAACGAAATACAGAATTCTCCATCCGCTAACACGCTTCTTGCCGATGCCAAAATGACGTGGCGCATAAAAAAGATCAGACTCTCGGCCTCGCTCCGCAATCTCTTCAACAAGAAAACTTATGAAGAGACCACCTACAGTGGTGTGGGAATCTTTACCAATCGCCACTGGCTCCGTCCCCGTGAACTGATGATCAACGTCCAATTCTCATTGTAAAGGACAATAACAAATAGAAAGGAGGTCTCAACCTCCTTTTTTTGTGTCCTGTCCTATCAGTCAATCATCAACTGATCCTTCAGAAAAAAGATGAACGTTATTAAAAGTATTAAATGTGTTAATAATTATTCTACTTTTTACATACTTCCTGCAACCGTTTAGAACGGATTGCGGTATCGTATCGGACATAACGAGTGCCCGCTACCGACTATCCGAGAAAACTCAGAATCGCCGACTACTTTTCTAAGGATGTTCAAAGCT
>ONYL01000049.1 GCA_900322035.1 uncultured Prevotella sp. | reverse complement strand
TACCTTGTAGGACTACCCGGAAAAAGCGGTGTGGGCGGAGGTATCGCCGCCATTTATCCATCCCGCTATTCCGTAGCGGTATGGAGTCCGCGACTCAACAAGAAAGGCAATTCGGTCATGGGAATGAAAGCACTTGAACTACTCACCACCGAAACGAAAGAGTCTATTTTCTAAGAGTGGGATAGCCGTCGAGCTTGCTCGACGGCTATCCCACTTGAGCCTCATTCCCTACTAAAGCCTGTCCATGACCATTTTCCTTCCCCTTTACATATAAACTTACTATGATTCCACGGAAAATATCCGCTGTGCCCTTAAACCGGACTCATCGCCTTAAACTTTAAGCAACATTAAGTATTTGCGGTAACAATGTTACCACTGAAAGAAAAAAACAAAATTCACTAAAAAAAAAGTCGGTGAGAAGATAACGAACTCGAAGAAATTACCTAACTTTGTGGCGAACTAAAAATAAAAAGCATGAAATCCAAAACACAATTCCTGCTGACTGTGCTTTTCTGGGGGAGCATTTGGGGTATCATTGAAGCAACTTTAGGATGGGTGCTCCATGCCACACATCTCCATCATGGCACGTCGAATATTCTCTTTGCCTTCGGCATATTCTGTATGCTTTCCGCCACTGCCCGTACTGGCAAAGGTTCTGTTGCAGTCATGCTCACCTCTGTCGTGGCAGCAATAATAAAAATGTGTGACTTTTTCCTTCCCGGTGGCGCAGTAGGAGTGCTCCATCCAGCGCTCTATATTCTTTTGGAGGGAGCCATGATAACCGTTGTCAGCCAGTTCTTCTCTTTCCACTCACGCCTGGAGCAGCGTTATAGCATGTCATTGTGGGAATCACGCCTCGCCGTTCCAGCTTTTGCCGTGGCAGTAGCACTGACTATCATCGCGGGTTAGTACCTTTACTATGTCTTCCCTTCTATCGTCGCCTTCGTCTCTGCTTACGGGTGCCATATTAGCAGGAGGCCACAGTAGCCGGTTTGGGAGTAACAAGGCGCTTTTCGCCCCCAATGGCGAGACTCTCATCAGCAAAGCTGCAGGACTGCTCCGATCTGTTGCAAGAGAAGTTCTCGTTAGCGCAAGTCAGACAAATGCAGGGGATTATGATTTTCTTGGCTTGGAAATCGTGGTGGACCAGCATCCTGACAGCGGCCCAATGGGTGGATTGGAGACGCTTCTCCAGCGTTGTACTACGCCATGGTTGCTTGTTCTCACATGCGACATGCCATTTGTGGACAAAGAGGCACTTATTACGATGGTCAGCAGCCTTACCGGAGAGCCTGATAACGCTCTCTATCAAAGAGATCGCCCCCACGCTCTCGCTTGGCAACGCTGTGACGGAAGCATCTCACCCTTTCCTCTACTTATAGAGCGAAGCGCACTGCCTAAAATCCAAAGCCGAATGCGCACAGGCAGCCTCAGCATGAAAGGACTACTAAGTGACTTAGACACATATTATATCATGTCACCTTACAATCGACTACTCAGTAATATCAACCGACCGGAAGACTGGGCGATTTGATAAAATGAATCATATAGAAAACACCTTAATCAAACATTATGGTAAAATCGCAATTAAAAATAAAAGGAACGCCATCTTCAGCACTTTTGGGAGCCACATTAGGTTTCTTTTTTGGCGTGATGGCCATATCACTCTTCGGTCCTACGAGCACAACACTTGGTGCAGCCATGGGATTGGGCGCTACAGAGCTCGGTCTGCTCGTCTCTGTGCCGTCACTCACCGGTTCTCTGCTGCGTATACCTTTCGGCGCAATGGTCGACACCAATGGCGGTCGGCGAGGATTTCTTTTTCTACTCGCCGCGGCTGTCATAGGGCTTGGGGCACTGAGTATACTCTTCACTCTATATCCCGTAGAGACTCCAGGGAGCATGACGGGTCTCTACCCCATAGTTCTGTTACTTGGTTGCTTGGCTGGATGCGGAATCGCCACATTCTCTGTTGGAGCATCACAGTCAAATTATTGGTTTGCCAAGAGTCGTCAGGGATATGCCTCTGGAATATATGGCGGTCTGGGTACGACATCTGCTGGCATACTGGCCTTCGCCCTTCCGCTACTGCTACATCGCTTTGGGTTCACGGCCGCTTACTATATTCTGACGGGCGTGATGCTCCTCGGTCTCCTATTATATATATGGCTTGGTGCCAATCCCCCCTATTTCCAGTTTCTCAAAGCCGGGAAGGCTGCCGAGGAAGCACGCAACAACGCACTGGCCTGCGGGCAGGAGCTTTTCCCAAAAGGAAGTGCCACAACGAGCCTAAAAATTTCTGCTAAGATACCACAGACATGGATGCTCGTTCTCTGCTATTTCACAACTTTCGGCGGGTTTATGGCTTTGACAGCTTGGTTTCCCACATTCTGGAAGAAAGGCATGGGACTGGACCCGATGCTTGCTGGAGGTCTCACGGCAGCATTCTCTATCCTTGCTGCCTTGCTACGCGTGCCAGGTGGTAGACTGTCCGACCGCATCGGCGGCGAAAAGGTCTCCATGGGCGCCCTTGCTTTGTTGGCAGTTGCCGGTCTGCTGATGAATATCCCAATGGGATGGGTGGGCCTCTTCTTCGTCAGCCTACTCATCGCTGTGGCATTTGGCTTCAACAATGGCGCCACGATGAAGCTCGTACCCGTATATGTCAGTGAGGGTGTGGGCGGTGCCAACGGTTGGGTAGGTGGACTCGGCGCTTTCGGCGGTTTCGTATTCCCTCCGTTGATGGGTCGCATCGTTGACCTCTCGCCGACAAATGGCTACGGTCTTGGCTTCCTGCTCTTCACAGGATTTGCCATACTCGTGATGGTCATCAACTACTTTGGCATGATGCGCAATAAATCATGACTTGAACTTTATTTTTATGATATGAACACAATATTCAACAATCTAAAATATTTCATCAACCGCAAGGACGTGACCAACGAAGAGTGGGAGCATTTCTATCGTACCCGCTGGGCCCATGATAAAGAAGTGCGTTCTACACACGGCGTGAACTGCACCGGTTCCTGCTCTTGGCGCATCTTTGTAAAGAAAGGTATCGTCACGTGGGAGATGCAGCAGACCGATTACCCTGCGACACGTCCTGGGCTACCCAATCATGAACCGCGCGGTTGCCCACGTGGTGCCAGCTACAGTTGGTATCTCTATAACTCCGGACGTGTGAAGCATCCCATGATTCGTAAGGAACTTCTTGACCTCTGGGATGCCGCATTGGCTAAGACCCACGATCCCGTAGACGCCTGGGCTACAATCATGGAAGATGAGCAGAAACGCAACAGCTATAAGAGAGTGCGTGGGCTCGGTGGCTTTGTGCGCATCGACTGGGATAAAGCCCTGCAAATCATGGCAGCAAGCAACATCTATACCATCAAGAAGTTCGGTCCAGACAGGCTGGTGGGTTTCACGCCAATTCCTGCTTTTTCCATGCTTAGCTACGCCGCCGGTACCCGATATCTCAGTCTGTTAGGTGGCACCTGCCTGAGCTTCTACGATTTCTATTGCGACCTTCCACCATCGTCGCCTCAGACGTGGGGCGAACAGACTGACGTGCCGGAGAGTGCAGACTGGTATAACGCATCGTTCCTCCTTCTTTGGGGCAGCAATGTGCCCACTACACGCACTCCAGATTCGCCGTTCTACACACAGGTGCGCTATAAAGGTACACAGGTTGCTGTTGTCTCACCAGACTATAGCGATGCTTCGAAGTTCGCTGATGTATGGATGGCACCCAAGCAGGGTACCGACTCAGCACTGGGCATGGCGATGGGGCATGTCATCCTCAAGGAGTTCTACAAAGACCGCACGGTGCCCTACTTCGACGAGTATGTGCGCAAGTTCACCGACCTGCCCTTCCTCGTAAAGTTGGAAGATACTGGCGACGGACGCTATACCTCCGGCATGCTCCTGCGCGCTGCTGACCTCAAGGATAACTTCGGCGTGAAGAACAAAGCCGAATGGTATCCTATCACTATCGATGACGTGTCGGGCGAGCTTGTCACACCCAACGGCAGTATCGGCAGCCGATGGAACGACGAAGGCCGGTGGAACCTCAAATGCGAGGACGTCAGAACGGGTAAGCCCTTCACGCCACGGCTCTCGCTCATGGAGCACCGCGACGACGTCGTTACACTTCTTGATCCTTATTTCGGTGGAGCAGACTACAAAAATCCCCATTTCACCGCTACTCGACATCCCGATATCATCGAGCACAAAGTGCCCGTCATCAAGGTGGAGACGAAAGACGGAACAGTATATTGCGCCAATGTCTTTGACCTATTAATGGCACATTATGGCATAGACCGCGGACTCGACGACCCCAACTGTGCTACGAGCTACAACGATGACCTGCCTTACACACCGAAGTGGCAGGAACAAATCACCGGTGTGAAAGCCGAAAAAGTCATCCAGACAGCACGAGCCTTTGCCTCCACAGCAGAGAAGACACGCGGCAAGAGCATGATAATAATTGGAGCAGGCGTCAACCAGTGGTATAACACCGACATTACCTACCGCGCTGCCATCAACATGTTGATGCTTTGCGGCACCCTCGGTGTCAACGGCGGTGGCTGGAGCCATTATGTTGGCCAGGAAAAAGTGCGCCCACAAGCTGGCTGGGCCCAGATGGCCTTCGCCTTAGACTGGAAGCGCCCACCACGCCACATGAATACTGTGAGTTATATTTATGAACATTCAGACCAGTGGCGCTACGAGAAGGTGACCGTAGACGAACAACTGTCCCCCGTTGCCAATAAAGAGCCATGGAAGGGTCTGACGCTCCTCGACTGTAACATCAAGAGTCAAAGGATGGGCTGGTTGCCGTCGTCACCGGCATTCAACCGCAGCTCCCTCGCCCTGTGCCGCGAAGCCGCAGAGGCCGGCATGAGCGAGAAAGACTATGTCTGTCGGCAACTTCATGAAGGCAAACTGACGTTAGCGGCCGAGGACCTCGACGCAAGGGAGAACAGCCCCAAGGTTCTCTTCATCTGGCGTGCCAACCTCATCGGCTGCTCAGCCAAAGGCATGGAATATTTCATGAAGCATCTTCTCGGCGCACAGAACAACGTGCTTGGCCAAAACTTAGAGCAGTGTGGACAACCCTTGCCCAAATACGAGAAATGGCATTCTGAGGACACCGTTGGCAAACTTGACCTCGTTGTTAATATCGACTACCGCATGACGCAGTCGAGCATATTCGCCGACATTGTCCTGCCTGCCGCCACTTGGTATGAGAAAGAGGACATCTCCTCAACCGATATGCATCCCTTCCTGCATCCTTTCAGCAAAGCCGTCGACCCGGTATGGGAGAGTCGCACCGACTGGGATATCTTCCGTGAACTATCAAAGGTGTTCTCCCAAATGGCTAACGGACACCTTGGCCACGAGAAAGATGTGGTCTATTCGCCTCTATCACACGACAGTGCCGGAGAAATCAGCGAACCGCTTGACGTGAGCGACTGGAAGGAGACGGGAGAAATGCCAGAGCCGGGGCGCAACATGGGCAACCTCGTCGTAGTAACGCGCGACTACCCCGACATCTACCGACAGTTTACCACCGTAGGCCCCAACGTCCGCGACAAGGGCATCGGCGGCAAGGGCATCGGCTGGTCGGCACTCACGGAATACAACGAGCTCAAAGCCATGAACGGTGTGGACCGCGAAGAAGGCATCAGCAAGGGCATGCCCCTCATCCGTGAGGCAACGCAAGCCTGCGACGCTGTACTCACCCTCGACCCCACAAGCAACGGCGATGCTGGATACCGTTCTTGGAAAGCCCTTGAGAAGAGTGTAGGACTGCCTCTGGCGGAACCGCTCACGGCAGACTTCGGCAAGACGAAATACACCTATAAGGACCTCGTTGTCCAACCGCGTGTATCACTGCCCACACCCATCTGGTCGGGTATCAACAACAAGACCACTGAATATACTGCCAACTACACCAACATTCACTATCTCATTCCGTGGCGCACGGTGACAGGTCGCCAAAGTTTCTATCAGGACCATCCATGGATGCAGGCATTCGGCGAGACCCTTGTAAGTTACAAGCCACCATTGGCCAAAAAGGAAATCAACAACCTCAAGGAACGGCTGCACCTCAGCGACGACACGCTGGCACTGAACCTGCTCACGCCCCATAACAAGTGGACCATCCACTCGTCGTGGAACGACAACCAGCTGATGCTCACACTTGGGCGCGGCGGTCCCGTTATCTGGATGAGTGAGACCGATGCTGCCAAGCTCCATATCCAGGACAACGACTGGGTGGAGGTCATCAACGACAACGGATCTGCCATGGCACGAGCTTGCGTAAGCCAGCGCATCCCCGAGGGCGCTCTCTATATGTATCATAACCAAGGGCGCACCGTCAATGTGCCACTCAGTCCGCTGACGGGTAACCGTGGTGGCATTCACAACTCCATCTCGCGACTCTGTCCCAAGCCTACACACATGATAGGCGGCTATGCGCAACTGTCATACAGCTTGAACTATTACGGCACAATAGGAGCCAACCGCGATGAGTATGTGCTGTTGAGAAAAGTCGACAACGTAAATTGGGAATAAGATGAAGATCAAGACACAAATAGCAATGGTCCTCAATCTGGACAAATGCATAGGTTGCCACACATGCTCCGTGACCTGCAAGAACGTGTGGACATCACGCAAAGGTATGGAATATGCGTGGTGGAACAATGTAGAGACCAAGCCAGGCCCCGGATATCCCAAGACGTGGGAAGACCAGGATAAATACCGCGGAGGATGGGTGCGGGTCAAGGACGGCAGCACAACGTTACGACTGGGCAACCGCCCCAAGGTGATGTCGCAACTATTTTCCAATCCCTATCTGCCACAAGTAAGCGACTATTATGAGCCGTTCACCTTCGACTTCTCATCATTGAAAGGCAAGCGGAGGCTGAAGACACCACCCTCGGCACGACCCTTCTCCATGATTACAGGAAAGCAGATGGACAAAGTCAAGGACGGTCCCAACTGGGAGGATGACCTCGCAGGAACGTTTGACGAACGTAAGAGTGACCCCAATCTCAGTGGCATCGACACGCAGGGCTTCGAGGAATTCGAGCGTACGTTTATGTTCTACGTACCCCGTCTGTGCGAGCACTGCCTGCATCCTGCCTGCATCCCCAGCTGTCCCTCGGGTGCCATTTACAAGCGCAAGGACGGCGTGGTGCTCATCAACCAGGACCGATGCCGTGGCTGGCGGCAGTGCGTGTCGGCCTGTCCGTATAAGAAAATTTATTTCAACCACCAGCGGATGAAGAGCGAGAAATGCGTCTTCTGCTATCCGCGCATCGAGGACGGACAGCCCACGGTATGCAGCGAAACCTGTGTGGGACGCATGCGCTACCTCGGCCTCATCCTCTACGACGCAGAGAAGATCGACGACTACGCCGCTGCTGATGAGCGCGAACTGGTCAGCCGTCAGCGTGAGATGATTCTCGATCCCAACGATCCCACGGTCATCGCTGAGGCTGAGCGGCAGGGTATCAGTCACAACTATATCTTGGCTGCGCAGAAGAGTCCTACGTACAAACTGATGAAGGAGTGGGCCATCGCCTTCCCCCTTCACCCAGAGTACCGTACACTGCCCATGGTGTGGTATGTACCAGCCATGAGTCCAAAGAAAGAGAAACTATCTGAAGAAGAGCAGAAAGCCGACAGCAGTAATACTACGGAGATGGATTATTTCGCCAAGGTTGATGACATGCGCATCCCGGCACAGTATTTCGCCAATCTATTGACAGCTGGTGACCCACAACCCATACGCCAAGCCCTCGCCAAGCTCGTCGCCTTACGTGAGTTCATGCGCAAGAAGACTGTCGACAGCGTGGAGCACCCTGACGTGCCTGAAGCACTGGGACTCTCGGCAGAGCAATACGAGGACATGTATCGTCTGCTTGCCATTGCCGACTATGAAGACCGCTTCGTTATTCCGTCAGCACCCAAGCAGCAAGGCAGCCATCATTTTGATGAGCGCACCAGCCTCGGCTTCGACGATGAAGAACAAAATTTTGTAGAGGGCTGCAAACGGCACAACCTCTTCGGCGGTATGTAAACAAAGCCATAGACGATGATACAGACTTATAACATTCTCTCACTCCTTCTCGACTATCCCACAGAAACACTGTGGGATAACCGCAATGATATACTCCCGACGCTTACTGCAGACGACGTGCTCGGAGAGGACGCTCTCAGGAGCGTGCGGACTTTTCTCGACTATGTGGCGACGTTTGACAACGCACGCAGTTGGCAAGCAGCCTACAGCGACCTCTTCGATACCTCAACGAAGACAAATCTCTATCTCTTCGACATGGTCTATGGTACGAGCCGCGACCGCGGACAGGCCATGGTAGACCTGAAAGAGGAGTATCTCAAAGCAGGACTCATGCCTGTCGAAGACGAGCTACCAGATTATCTGCCGATGTATTTGCAGTATGTTGCCAGCATGGGCAGCAAGACGGAGGCTCATGCCGCTATCGACGACATCCGTGGCGTACTCTCGAAGATGGACGACCGCTTCCGTAAAGAACAGCATCCATACGAGCCGCTCATTGCACTCTTGAAAGAACTTTAAACACCCGACGCTATGCACACTTTTCTATTCCAATATCTCCCCTATATCGCCGGCGCACTGTTCGTCTGTGGTGTCACTTACCGCATCGCAGCGCAAGGTAAGACGGTGCAAGCTTATTCCACTCAGTTTCTGAGCAACGACCCTCTGCTCAAGTGGGGCAGCAATCTCTTCCATGTAGGCATCATCCTTGTGTTCTTCGGTCATATTTTCGGACTGCTCGCTCCTGAGTGGTCCTACGATTGGCTCATCACCAACGAGCAGAAACGACAGCTTGCTATCGTCATGGGTACCGGTGCAGGGCTCATCACCCTCGTGGGAATCTGCCTGCTTACGCTGCGGCGCTTCACCAACAGTCGGATCGTGGCAAACAGCCATCTCGGCGACTATCTCTTTGTGGTACTCATCTTCCTACAGATTGTCACAGGACTGCTGGGAACCGTAGAGACCGTCAACAGCGACCTCGACCACTATATGAACCTTGACCGTTGGGCTCAGGGGATCTTCACCTTCCTGCCCGGAGCCTCCGACTATATCGTTCATGCCTCGCTGCCCCATAAGATTCATATCCTCCTCGGCTTCCTGCTCGTCATCATCTTTCCTTTCACCAAACTGATGCACATGACAGCCATACCCGTGAGATACCTTATCGACTATTTCCAACGTATGATAAAAAGATAATCATTCCAGTTATTCATATTAAAACACAATCACATTATGCTATTATTAGCTACTGTCGTGGCATCGCTGCCTCTGACAGCCGCCCCCCTCATGGATACGACTCAGGTGTTCCACTTGGGTGAGGTAACGGTGTTTGAGCGCCAACCTGCATTCAAATCCAATCAGGTCAGCGAAGACTTTATCAAGTCGGCTGACATGCAGCGTGTCTCCGAAGCCCTCAACTGGGTGCCAGGACTTATAGTCCAGGAGGCAGGCGGTCGTAGCGAAGCCGGCTTCACACTCCGCGGCATCAGTAGCGCCGACGTGCCAATCTATATAGACGGTGTACCCATGACAGCTCCCTACGACGGTACGGTAGACCTATACCGCCTTTCCGCTGGAATGCTAAGCAAGATAGATATCAGCAAGTCGGCCAGCTCGCTGCTTCTTGGCGGCAACACCTTAGGACCATCTATCAACCTCATCTCACGACAACCCCAGAAGCCGCTGGAGTTGCATTTCGACGTTAACTCACTCTGGCACAGCAACCTCAACGTGGGTGGACGATGGGAGAAGTGGCTTGCGCAGGTAGACTTCGGCTATTCCAACGTCAGCAACTTCCGACTCCCTCACAGCTATCCTATCGGCTCGCCATATCTTGACAGACACAAACGGCTAAACTCACGGACGCGTGACGTCAACCTCAACGCCAAGGTGGGATACATGCCAAATGCCACTGACGAGTATGTAGTGGGCTATACCCTTGTGCGCGCAGAAAAGCATATTCCACCCTATCTCGGCGGGAACGGCAAGGCGCAGTTCCGCATCTATCCTGAATGGAACAAAGACGAGGTCTATTTCCATTCCAAGACACGCTTGGCACCTGCCCTGACGTTCAAGAGCAGGCTGTGGTACGACACCTTCAAAAACACACTCGACTCCTACGACGATTTTACCTATTCCACTCAGCAGGGCAAGCAGGGATGGACGAGTATCTACAACGACTACGCCTTGGGGGCCAATGCCAACCTCATCTGGTCTACAGCCACAAACAACGACCTGAAGTTTGGCGTGAACTACAAATATGATGTCCACCGTTCTCATAATGTGGGCGAACCGGTAGCACATATCAGCGAGGGCATCTACTCCTTCGTTGCCGAGGATGAGGCACGCCTCACCCGCCAGTTGTCCCTCACTGCATCTGTGGGATGGTTCGGACGCCAAGGCTACAAGGTGGAGGAATACAACAGCAAGACAGGTATATCCAACTTGCCCAACTCCCACGACAGCAACATCAATGCCCTCGCAGCACTCGACTATCACCCTTCTGCCAACCAGCGCCTCCGTTTCACGATTGGCCGTTCATCGCTCTTCGCCCGCATGAAGGACAGATACTCCTATAAGCTCGGCAGGGCGATCCCTAATCCAGACTTAGGCACACAGAATGCCATCAACCTCGACATTAACTACGAGGGGCGTTGGCATAACCTCTCCTGGCAAGCTGGAGCTTTCTACAACTTCATAAACGACATCATTCAGGAGGTTACTGGCGTCGATGCCAGCGACCCAAAGATCTATCAGTTGCAAAACCGGGGCAAGGCACAGTACCGTGGATTTGAGTTGGGTGTCGGCTATGAACTTTCCTGGCTGACGGCTCGTGCCAACTACAGTATGACCGATCAGCGCAACATGGACAATAAGGACCTGAAGTTTCTCTACAGTCCAAAGAGTAAGTTTACAGCCTTCATGGAATTTAGACCCATCTGGCACCTACGCCTACAGGGGCGTCTGATAGCACAGAGCAAAGCCTACTCATCCTCCGACGGCAGCACATCCACGGCAGGATTCGCCACCATTGATGCCAGCCTTGCACGGAAGATTTGGAAGACAGATCTGAAAGTTGGAGTCCTCAATGCTGCCGACCGTATCTACGAATACACTGAGGGATACCCCATGCCTGGCCGCACATGGTACGTAAGTGTGTCGTTTGACTTGTAATCTCTTGTAACGTTGCATGTTGATATATTATGACGAAAATTACATTATTCACAGGACCTCGCGGAGCTGGTAAGTCGACGCGCTTCATACGCGAATACCACAGTCGTGGCAATGGTCTCTGCTTCTTCTCCCTGAAGAAGAGGGACGATGATGGAAATGTCTGCGCCTACGATCTTGTGCTCTACCCTAAGAACGAGACAATGCCTTTCTTTGTGAAAGACCCAGATGTCGACATGG
Organism: uncultured Prevotella sp.; assembly: GCA_900322035.1. Classification (GTDB taxonomy): domain Bacteria; phylum Bacteroidota; class Bacteroidia; order Bacteroidales; family Bacteroidaceae; genus Prevotella. The sequence goes on along the minus strand of ONYL01000049.1, from coordinate 1,479 downwards.
AGACAGCATCTAAGGAGACTCTGGCGGTAAGAGACCTCACCAATGGGCTGATGCACAGTTGCAGCTATTTCGTTCATCTCTCTGCCTTCGACCGCGCCATGCAATATTATAAGGAGCATCCAGAAGCCAAAGAAATATGGATAGACGAGATTGGGCGCATAGAAGTGGCAGGCAAGGGCTTTTATGAATTGCTGATGACTGCTATTGCCAACGGCAAAGATGTATTTATCGTGGTACGCAACAATTTTGTACCAAAACTCATACCTCTGCTGCCAACTGCTGCTGACATCAATATAGTGGAAATATAAAAATTGATGGGCGCAACATAGAAATTCTTGACAGCCGGAAACTGAAATAGCTTTAATCTTTTTTAATACGGAAGGGTAACAATTGTTGTCAGAAGCATTTTTTGTTTCTATCTAACTTTGCATCACATTAAAAAAGATAAGCTATAGAAGATAAAAGTAGATACAATTTCAGCGAGTGGCCTTTGGACCTGCTGATAGATTATGTGATGAAGATTCACTACCGTGCCGTCCGTGGGCTCCTCAATGGCTACAAGGCTCCCGACGATGCATCGGATGAATTTAAGGAAGTGGTATATCGTTTGAGCGAGTTCAGCCGTGATCTTAGAGAGCATACACACGTAGAGAATGATTTCATCTATCCCGGTGTGCTGAAAGTGCTTCAGGACAGCTTTGGTCTTGGTACCATCTCGACTGTCGATGAGGATATCAAAATAATGTGTAATGCATGAACAATACGCATAATATATACATCGTACTATAATATTTGTTTTTATTGCTGTCCGGTAAAACTTTTCAAACTGACACTTCTCACGAGGTATCAGCCCTTTTGGTTATCTTTGTTTTGCAAAAAAATATATAACCATGAGCAAAGATAGTCATTTTACCGGACAGCAATAATTTAATATGATGGCTGTGTTTATTATCAGCAATTCAACCCCTCTGGAACTCAAACCCCATCTATTGGAAGATGAAATGATACGTGTGAAACAGGAGAAATTTCTGTCGATACAGTAACCTTCGATAAAAGTGGTAGAATATATGAACTATATAGCATAGGTAATAAACTCTAAGACATTTAGACTTTTTAACTAAGCCACGGACTTCATTGATAGATCGTGGTATGTTTAATCTTAGACATTTCAAACGAATCTCAGAGCTGATTCTCGAGCTGAAAGAATAGTTGATTTAGGCTTGAGAATATTTAGGATATGATATTTTCAATTTCCATAAGGCGGAACACTTTTTTTGACGCTATTTCGTAAAATCAAATAAAATCATTAAATTTGCATATTGAACAAGACTAAAAGTAGATATGGCAGGTTTTAATGAAAATACGCGAGTTAAGTTCCCAGCACTGATGCACCTTACGCGCATCGGCTATACTTATCATGCGTTAAAGGAGTTAGACCTTGACCCGGAGACAAATATTGCCAAGGATATTTTCTATAAA
>ONYL01000122.1 GCA_900322035.1 uncultured Prevotella sp. | reverse complement strand
CCTTGCGGTAAGTCACCTCCTTGCCCTCGCGCTCGCAAAACTCGCGCAGCGCCTCAATGTCAATACTGTTTTTCCCGAATTTCTGTTCCATCGTCAGTGCTTGTTTGGCTGCAAAGTTACTAAAATTCCTACGAAAGCGTTCATAGCGAGACCTAAAAAGTGTCTGCCGAGGTGAAAGTCTGAACAGATGTTCAGGGGTTTTGTAACATTTCGGGGGGTACGACTGAAAAAAGGTAGAATCTCAAACCTCCTTCTGGGTATATTTATGCCATGCATCATACACATCGTCTATTGAAATGTTAAGTAGTTGCATTTCACGAATTACTTTTGGAAGTAGTTCTGTTCGGAACATTTTTCTATGGACGCGAATAAATCTATCACGTGCATCATCAACCACGAAATAGCCTTTACCTCGTTTTTTATATATAAGTCGTTTCTGTTCCAATAGTTCGTATGCCCGCACTACAGTATTCATATTAACATTAAAGTTTGAGGCAGTGAACCGGATACTGGGCACACGACTCTTTGCTTGAAATTCTCCAGACAAAATCTTGTCGCTGAATAGATCTGCGATTTTGACGTATATCATTATGATGAATACTTGGGCATAAAAGCACCCTTTCCCAGCATCCGCATGATGTCTTGCACATTGTTGATGATACTCAACATGCTAAGTGTCATTGCCAAAGCGAGGGCTGTAGCGGCAATGGGGCGGGAGTTTTTGGCAAACCAAAGAAGAATGCTTGTTTCAAAGTGGAAAGTAAAGAGCGGCACGTCGGCTGGCGTAGAGAGAATGAAAACCATAGTGACAGCTCCGCTGACGATACCGACAATGAAGGCGGCAACCATCGCCATCTTATAGCGGCGAACGGAAGCCTCCTGATGCTGACGGATGAACTCGACGACATCCAATCGCTTGGTGAGGTCGGCCATGAACGAATCGTGGTCATCAAAGTAGGGCTTCTGGGTGAGGAAGAGTTCCTCAAGTGCTTTGTCTTTTATCATATCTTCAGTATTTCTTTTAATTTGTCACGACCACGCGAGAGCTGTTTCTTCACAGCATCCTCTGAGGTCTCGGTAATTTCTGCTATCTCCTTGATGTTGTAGCCGCTGAGGTAGTAGAGCGTGATGGATGAGCGCTCCTTGGGCGGCAAAGTCCTCAGGGCGAGGTAGAGGTCTTGGTGCTCAAAAACATCTTCGGCGGTTTTGGGGCTGACAAGAGTCCGTGCATCATCGAGGTTTTCCGTTATGATGTGACCCGCCTTGTGGTTGAGAAACGTATTGTAGGCTATCTTGAAGAGCCACGAGCGGAAACGGCCTTTATCCTCCAGTGCATCTTGCGCCAAATCATCTGCGTTGCTCTTGTTGCCACAGCAGAGGGCGAGCAAGAAACTGCGGAGGGCTTCCTGCTCACGCTCTACATGGGTTATGAATACTTCGCGGGTCACGGTCTATGCCTGTTGAGTGGTTACTTGTTTCTCCTCAGCCTCTATTTCTTTGGCCAGCATCTTTCTACCCAAATAATAGTTCACGAGGAAAGCAATGCCGACAGCCAGCAAGACCACACCGAAGCAGATGGCAACCAACGGGTCTTTGGGTCTTCCCATTCCTTCGATTTTGAGATAGATGCCCAAGCCTATTAGACCTGGTCCAAGTATGGCACAAATCCATCCCCACATCAGTTTTTCCAAAAGCGTCTCTTTCAGTAGTTTCTTTTTGGGGGAAATCTTCTCAATGAGTTCCTCAATGTTCATATCGGGAGTCTTCTCGATGGCGGCCAACACGATTTTTGTACGAGTGTTAGTCTCATTCATTTCCTTGCGAATGGTAAGCCATATTACCAAGATTGGGAGTACGCATCCACAGCCAAGGGGAATTAAAAGTGCAAATAATTCATCCATAATTCTTATTTTTATATTGTTAAACTTCTGTTTTTTTGAACCGATTCATCTATATAACAGTTCAGAAGAGCAAAAGGTGACATCAGAAATAATTTTTTCTTTGTTCGTTTGGCAAAGTTAAAGATAGTCCCACGAAAGCTTTCATAGAGAGACCGAAAAAGTGTCTGCCGAGGTGAAAGTCTGAACAAATGTTCAGGGGTTTTGTAACATTTCGGGGGTTACATCTGATACACCCGGCTCATTCCGTCAGCCTCCATCGGGGCGATGGGTTGGCGAAGCAGGACAAGATAGAAGCGGGGAAAGGTCTCGACGGGTGGATGGTCGGCGATGTAGCGGTCTATCTTGCGGCGGGCATCGTTGCGCAGGGCATCGTCGTTGCAGGGCACGAGGTGGTCTTCATTCACAAAGGCGATGTGCCAGAAGGCCATGTAGCCGATGACGTAATGCTCCACGGCTGCAGCCTCGTCATTGTCGATGCCGGGGATGCAGGACAAGAGGGGCTGGCGAGCATTTTCACAAATGCCCACCACGGCCCAAGAGAGATTTATGTATTTAAAGTTATTCTGCATAGTTGTTGCGGTTTAGAAGCGGTTCTTTTCTGCGTTACCTGCGCCCTCGCCTTTGTACTTTGAGCGGGCGGTATTGAACTTGTAGCGAAGAGTGACTACGAAACGGCGTCGGTCGTAGTAATTCCCCTGATAGAGTTGCACCTGTTGATTACCAGCCAACTTGATACTCAGCCGGTCGTGGAAGAAGGTTTTGACTAAACTAACGTTAAGAACGGTCTGGTGGTAGTCCAAATAGATGTTCTGATAATGACCTGGACCTTGATATCTGAAATCTACTTCACCTGTCAGCGTCTTGTTGAAGGCAAAAGTATTGCTGGCTTGAACTATCAGCATCGGCTTGCCAAGTGTGATGTCTCCTGCTGTCGTTTGCATTGTGAGCCATTGCTTGCGCATGCCTACAGATAACTGCGGGTGCCAAATGCCAAAAGTAGGTGAAGCGGTCACATAAGGTACAATCCATTTCAGACTGTGAATATTCTTGTATGTTACAAGCGTTATGTTTGAGTTGTCAATCTGTTCCATCCAGTGCATAATTCTTCCACGTTCGTCAGAATAGCTGACCGAGAATTGCAGGAACTTCCACATTCCTTGAATGGAGATGTTGTGGATGATGGAATTGTCAAGCAATGGATTACCCCGCTGCATGCCGTAACGATTAACATAGAACACGTCGTTGCTCAACTGGCGGTAAGTGGGGCGTGTGCGTGTGGTCTTGGCAGAATAGGCTATCTGTGCCTGTACCTTGCCAAGACGTGTAGCAAAGGAGAGGGACGGATAGAGATTCCCATAACTGCGGCTCTGCTCTTCCACAAGGTTGTCACTTTCATAATAGTCGAACTTCACGTGTTCATAGCGAAGCCCGGCCCGCAACATACCAATCTTGGGTAACATCTTGGAATATTCCACATAGGGGCTGATGCTTTGCTCTTTCAGTGTGCTGTAATTGGAGGCGACAAAGTTCTGCGGATTCGCATAGTCATCCTGTCGGTCATCGTGAGTTTCGTTGCGAACATATTGTTTCTCACCCTGTTCTCGGCATCAATCAGGCGATTGTCTTGTATTTGACAAGTCTCTTCAATCTTACTATGCTCGTTGTAGCCACTGCGCAGATAGTCAAAGTTCCAGATAGTCAAAGTTCCAGTCAACGTCCAGCTTTCCAATCTTGCCTAAATAATAAGCATTCATTTTATGACCTGCAATTCCCTTGGTCTGCTTGTTGGTCAGGTTTTTCCATTTATCGTAGAATTGGCCGTTTGCCATTACATCGCTTGTCAGTACGGTCATTTCATCAGAAGTGGATGGTAATGTCGCCTCGTATTTCATACCGAAACTGTGATGCTCGTTCAGCATGTAGTTGAAACCGCCTTCAATGCTATATTCACGGTTGACAATATCCGTCTGCATCTCATTCTTTTGCTGCCATAGCGTATCGCTCTGTACTTCTTGCGTG
>ONYL01000047.1 GCA_900322035.1 uncultured Prevotella sp. | reverse complement strand
AAGATAAAAATCGGAAGAAATCGGTAATTATACAAAGATTAACCAAAATAAAAATGGGTGTAACTCATTGAGCTACACCCATTTCATTATTTATCGTTATTGATGGTTGTCAATATTATTTCACCTCCTCGAAGTCGGCGTCTTGGATGTTGTCGTCGCTCTTCGAGCCGGCGCTGCCTTGGGCGTTGCCACCCTGCGCACCACCCTGTGCGCCACCTTGGAAGCCTTGGGCGCCGGCACCTGGCTGTGCGCCACCCTGTCCATACATCTGGGCGCTGGCGGCCTGGACAGCCTGATTCAGTGCGGCTGTGGCCGTGTCGATGGCGTTGAGGTCTTGGGCCTTGTGGGCATCCTTGAGCTGCTGCAGTGCCTGGTCGATGGCCGGCTTCTTGTCGGCGGGAATCTTGTCACCGTTGTCCTTGAGGAAGTTCTCGGTGGTGAAGATCATGGAGTCAGCCTGGTTGAGCTTGTCCACTTTCTCACGCTCAGCCTTGTCGGCGGCGGCGTTCTGCTCTGCCTCAGCCTTCATGCGCTCTATCTCGTCCTTGCTCAGGCCGCTTGAAGCTTCAATGCGGATGGCCTGCTCCTTGCCGGTGGCCTTATCCTTGGCGCTGACGTTGAGGATGCCGTTGGCATCAATATCGAAGGTCACCTCGATCTGAGGCACTCCACGACGAGCGGGGGCGATGCCTTCCAGGTTGAACTGGCCAATGCTCTTGTTCTGTGCAGCCATGGGGCGCTCACCTTGCAGCACGTGGATAGTCACGGCTGTCTGGTTGTCGACGGCTGTGGAGAACACCTCGCTCTTCTTGCAGGGGATTGTGGTGTTGGCGTCGATGAGTTTTGTCATCACGCCACCCATGGTCTCGATACCGAGGGTCAGCGGCGTCACGTCAAGCAGCACGATGTCGCCTACGCCGTTTTCCTTGTTGAGGATGGCACCCTGAATGGCAGCACCGATGGCGACCACCTCATCAGGGTTCACGCCCTTTGAGGGTTCTTTGCCGAAGTAGTTCTTCACCAGCGTCTGCACGGCAGGTATACGGCTGGAACCACCCACGAGGATCACCTCATCAATGTCGCTCGGCTGGAGCTTAGCGTCGCGCATAGCATTCTGGCAAGGCACGAGACATGCCTGAATCAGACTGTGGGCCAACTGCTCAAACTGTGCACGGGTGAGGGTCTTCACCAAGTGCTTTGGCACACCGCCCTCAGCAGAGATATACGGCAGGTTGATTTCGGTGGTAGTGGAGCTGGAGAGCTCGATCTTAGCTTTCTCGGCAGCTTCCTTCAGGCGCTGCATGGCCATCGGGTCCTTGCTCAAGTCGATGCCCTCGTCCTGCTTGAAACCATTGACAAGCCAGTCGATAATCACCTGGTCGAAGTCATCACCTCCCAAGTGGGTATCACCGTTGGTAGAGAGCACCTCAAACACACCGTCGCCAAAGTCGAGGATGGAGATATCAAATGTACCGCCACCGAGGTCGAACACGGCAATCTTCATGTTCTTTCCGGCTTTGTCCACGCCATAGGCGAGGGCGGCAGCTGTAGGCTCATTCACAATACGGCGAACGTTGAGACCGGCGATGGTGCCGGCTTCCTTGGTGGCCTGGCGCTGAGAGTCGGAGAAGTAGGCTGGTACGGTTATCACGGCATCGGTCACCTCCTGTCCCAAATAATCCTCAGCGGTTTTCTTCATCTTCTGCAGAATCATGGCAGAGATTTCCTGCGGGGTATACTTACGACCAGCGATCTCCACACGGGGATAACCGTTGTCGTTCACCACTGTGAAGGGCACGCGTTCGGCCTCCTTGCGGCTCTGCTCATAGGTCTCACCCATGAAACGCTTGATGGAGTATACGGTGTTCTGTGGGTTGGTGATGGCCTGACGCTTTGCAGGGTCACCCACCTTGCGTTCACCGTCCTTTACGAAGCCAACTACAGAAGGTGTTGTACGCTTGCCTTCAGAGTTAGCAATCACTACCGGCTCATTGCCTTCGAAAACAGCAACGCAGCTGTTGGTAGTACCTAAGTCAATTCCAATAATCTTTCCCATTGTATTTTGTATTTTATTATTATTCAAAAAATCAAGTTGCCTGGACAAAAGGTCCGCCCTTAAAACAACAAACCATGTGCCAATAGGGCCGTCATGACAACTTGACAGACTTCTGCTCTGTGACACATGTTTAATGTTGTCTCAACTGACAGGGATGGGAGGAAAACTTTGAGAAGTGAGGAGTGAGAAATTAGGAGTATCTCACAGGAATCCCATGTTTTTCAGAATCGCCTCGCATGGCAATTGTGAATTATAAATAAAAAAGGGAGCCGGTTGATATATGGCTTCCCTCTTTTATACCTTAATTAATAATAGAACGATTGATGAACAGGTGATCACATCATGAGTCTTTATTCTTCCATTCTTAGATCTCAGGTCGACGAACTATGCCAGTCCGCTTCCCTTCAAGATTTTTTCAGTCGCCCCAGAGAGGCTTTTCACATAGTCTGCGGCAGCCTTTCCGCTCTTTTCCAGTAGCGCCGGTTCAGACTCAAGGTGAACCATGAGTGTTGTGAAATCGTTAACATCCTTGATTTCAAATCCGCCCTTACACTTGAGCAATCCTTGGGCTTCGGCAAAACGTTTGTTGTTAGGCCCAAAAATTACGGGTATGCCCCATACGCCAGCTTCCAAAGTGTTATGGATGCCTGCTCCAAACCCACCGCCCACATAGCTTACCTGAGCATAGCGATAAATGCTCGACAGCAAGCCGAAGCAATCTATAATGAGCACATCGGCCTTGGCAGCTTCCTCAGGATTCGTCTGCGTATAGCGCGTCACACGCCGCCCTTTGAGCAATTGCATCATCTGGGCCAAATGCTCCTCACCAATCACATGGGGAGCGATGATGAGCTTCCAGTCGCTACGGCCATTGAAATAAGGGATAAAGATCTCCTCGTCGGGCTGCCAAGAACTGCCCGCACAGAAAACGTGCTCAGCATTGCTGACGAAAGCTTCCACCAATGGCAGCTGTTTGCTGGCCTCCTTGATCTGCAGCACGCGGTCGAAGCGGGTGTCGCCAACCACTACTGCATTCTTGATGCCGATCGTTCCCAACAAGAGCTTACTCTCCTCATTCTGCACGAAGAAGGTTGTGAAACACGACAGCACACGGGCATAATCGCGGCCGTACCACTTGAAGAAGATCTGGTCCCTTCGGAAGATGCTCGAGACACTATAGGTGGGCACACACCGATGCTTCAACACGTGAAGGTAGTTGTACCAGAATTCGTATTTGATGAAGAATGCCATCACCGGCCTTACGGTACGCAGGAACCGGCGGGCATTGTTCACTGTGTCCAGTGGCAGGTAGCAGACGATGTCGGCTCCCTTGTAATCCTTTCTCACTTCATAGCCCGAAGGCGAGAAAAAGGTAAGCAAAATCTTGTATTCGGGGTGAGTGGCACGAATTCGTTCCATCAACGGGCGTCCCTGCTCAAACTCCCCAAGTGAGGCGGCATGAAACCAGATGTATTTGGCGTTCGGATCCAAGCGCTCGCGGATGATCCTGAACGATTCATGCTCGCCACGCCACATTTTTCTCACCTTCTCATTGAAAAGGGAGTAGATGAAGACACCTAATCCATAGAGATAAATGGCGATATTATACATCTTCTGCCTGCAGTTATTTCAGTATCTCTATTGCCTTCTTCAGTCGGCTCAGGGTCTCCTCCTTACCTAAGAAGGCAGAAATGTCAAACATGCCAGGACCTTTTCCGATTCCAACGAGGGCCAGTCGGAAAGCGTTCATCACGTCGCCGAGCTTATAGCCTTTCTCCTCCACCCATTTCATTACCACGGATTCCTGTCCTTCCACACTGAAGTCATCGATGTTTTCAAGCACGTTGTAGAGTTCCGTCATCTGCTGGGCCGAATATTCCTTCCAACGCTTGTGCACCGTCTTCTCATCGTATTCTGTAGGAGCGAGGAAGAAGAAAGAGCACAAGGGCCAAAGTTCCTTCACAAAGTCGACCCGGTCTTTCATCATGCTCACCACCTTCTCCACGCGCTCAAAGGGCACATCCACACCGTTGCCTGCCACAATGGGGGCGAAATCTTCAGCAATTTCCTTGTCGCTCTTACGCAGAATATACTCGTGGTTGAACCAAATCATCTTTTTATAATCAAACTTGGCACCGCTCTTGGAGCATTTGTTCAGGTCAAACTGCTGGATAAGCTCGTCCATCGAGAAGATTTCCTGCTCGGTTCCGGGGTTCCAGCCCAACAGTGCCAAAAAGTTGACGACTGCCTCTGGGAAGTATCCGTCCTCGCGGAAACCGCGGCTCACCTCGCCCGTCTTGGGGTCATGCCACTCTAAGGGGAACACAGGGAATCCAAACTTGTCGCCGTCACGCTTGGACAGTTTGCCGTTACCCTGGGGCTTAAGCAGCAGGGGCAGATGGGCAAAGCGGGGCATGGAGTCTTCCCATCCAAAAGCACGATAGAGCAAAACGTGGAGTGGAGCGCTGGGCAACCACTCTTCGCCACGGATGACGTGTGTAATCTCCATCAAGTGATCGTCGACGATGTTGGCCAGGTGATAAGTGGGAAGTTCGTCAGCACTCTTATAGAGCACTTTATCGTCAAGGATGTCGCTCTTGATGCAGACATCACCACGGATAATGTCGTTGACGTGTACCTCCTCACCGGGTTCCACCTTGAAGCGTACCACATACTGCTCGCCTGCGTCGATACGTCTCTTCACCTCCTCTGTGCTGAGCGTGAGCGAGTTTTTCATCTCCATGCGCGTATGGGCATCGTATTGGAAATTGGGTGTCTCATGGCGTTTGGCGTCGAGCTCCTCAGGCGTATCGAAAGCGTAGTAAGCCTTACCGTTTTCTATCAGTTGAGCTACGAATTTCTTATAGATGTCGCGTCGCTCGCTTTGGCGGTAGGGGCCAAAGTCGCCACCAAAACTGACACCTTCGTCGAACTTGATACCCAACCAACGAAACGATTCAAGGATGTATTCCTCTGCACCTGGAACGAAACGACTGCTGTCGGTATCCTCAATGCGGAACACGATTTTGCCGCCATGCTGCTTAGCAAACAGATAATTATACAATGCCGTACGCACACCACCGATATGCAGGGCGCCGGTAGGACTTGGTGCGAAGCGCACCCTAACAGTTCTTTCTGCCATTTTTCTAATTAGAATATTTCTTCAGCCACGCTGTTATTGCCAAAAGGCCTCGCATGGCTGATTGTTGTCTGTATACATCGTGGTCCGAAAACTAACGTGCATTGATCCGCCAGAGCCGTGGTCCAGGCCACTCCGGGATAGGGATTTCGATCGTCTTATTTTCCCGGAAAAGAGGTGTATGTGTTTATTTTTGTGCAAATTTAATGCTTTTTTTCTTAATTCCGATATTTTTTTTGTAAATTCGCAAATTGAAAGCTTAGGGAATGGTTTTTCCCTGTTTATTACACTTATACAGAAATGACAAAATTCTCACAACTCAACAGCCGTTTTTGGCGCAGCCTGATGATTCGAATCGTTGTCATCGGGGCTTGCGTTACGCTTATTGTATGGCTTCTGCCACGCAATGAGGAACTGAGGCTGCACTATCAGGTGGGACAGCCATGGATGTACAACACGCTTATTGCGCCGTTTGAATTTCCTGTATATAAGAGCGACGAGACCATCAAAGCCGAGCAGGACTCGGCGTTGAAGGATTTCCAGCCTTATTATAATTATGAAACCGACGTGGAGAGCAATGCCATCGCCAGTTTTGAGAAAGACTTTCCAGAGGCCCTACCAGCCTTGCCCATCGATACGCGGCAAATTATCATCCGCCATCTTCACCGTCTCTATCAGACGGGTATCATGCAGATAACGGATTTCAACCGTTCCGACCAGGACACGACGCAGATGATTCGCGTGGTGACCAACAGGGCTGCAACGAGCATACGTGTGGCAAGGCTTTATTCCACGATGTCGGCCTACGAGAGTTTCTTCGAGATACCCGAACTTGCCGCCCACCGGCAGGCCATCCAGCACCTCAACCTTACCAGCTATATCCAGCCCAACCTCGTTTACGACCGGGAGCGCAACAGTACAGAGCGCGACGATATGCTGAGCCTCATTCCGCCTGCTTCTGAAACAGTGAAGCCGGGACAGAAAATCGTAGACCGCGGACAAATCATCGACGACCACATCTATCGCATGCTCAGCAGCTACGAAAAAGATTTTCAGCGCAAGAACGCCACCGAGAAGGAAAGTCGCAACATGCTCGTGGGACAAATTTTCTACGTGACCTTGCTCTTCATCCTGTTCACGCTGTACCTCGACCTTTATCGTAAGGACTATTTTGAGGATCCACGCAAAATCATGATGCTCTACACGCTCATCACCGTGTTTCCGATTCTCGTGTCACTCATCATGTCCCACAACTTCTTCTCGGTCTATATCCTGCCTTTTGCCATGGTGGCGATGTTTGTCAGGGTGTTCCTCGACTCCCGCACTGCCTTCATAGCCCATGTCACGATGGTACTCATCTGCGTGGCTGCACTCAATTATCCATTTGAGTTCATGGTGGTACAGATTATTGCCGGACTGGTGGTCATACTGACGATGCGCGAGCTCTCCAGAAGAGCCCAGATCTTTCAGGCCGCTCTGGTGGTGACCCTCACCAACTGCTTTGTCTTCTTCCTTCTGTTCGCCATGACCTATAAGGACATCAACCGCATCGCCTTCGATTTCAGCATGTACAACCACTTCTTTGTGAGCGGTGTGCTGCTGCTGTTGGCCTATCCGTTGATGTGGCTCATCGAGAAGACATTCGGGTTTGTGTCGAGTGTTACCCTTTTCGAACTCAGCAACACCAATAAGGGATTGCTTCGCCAGCTGTCGGAGGTTGCTCCGGGAACGTTTCAGCATTCCATCGTCGTGAGCAACCTTGCTGAAGAAATTGCCCGCCGTATTGGACGTGCCAAGCCCTTGCTCGTGCGCACGGGAGCACTGTACCACGATATTGGAAAGATGACCGATCCGGCTTATTTCACCGAGAATCAAGTGGGCGTGAATCCCCATCAGCACCTCTCCAATTTGGAGAGCGCCCGCAAAATCATCAGTCACGTCACCGACGGTATCGCCATGGCCGAGAAAGCACAGTTGCCTAAGGAAATCCGCGAGTTTATCGCCACCCATCACGGTAAAGGCTTGGTGAAATACTTCTATATCAACGAGCAGAACGCCCACCCCGACCAGATCATCGATAAGACACCCTACACCTATCCCGGCCCCAATCCCTATACCTTGGAGCAGGCCATCCTGATGATGGCCGACGGAGTTGAGGCAGCCAGTCGTTCACTGCAGGCCTACACGTCGGAGAATATCACCAAGTTGGTGAACAATATCATCGACAACGATGTGCGACAGGGCTATTTCAACGATTGCGCCATCACTTTCAAGGAGATCAAGGAGGCCAAGCAGGTGCTGATAGAACGGTTGAAAAACATTTATCACACGCGCATCCAGTACCCCAAACTGAGTAAGGAGGCGCAAAAGACAGCTCTCCACGAGAAAGCTATGGAGCAAGAGGCCGAACTTAAGGCTGCTGAAAATGAGCTGAAGCGGGAAGTGAGTGAAGAAGAAAAAAAGATCACTGAAGAAACTACGCTAATCAACAATAACAATAAAAATAAAGAAATGGAGGAGAAAAAAACAGAAAATGAATGAAAGGAGTCGGAACCGTTGTGGCATCTTGTCACTGAATTTACAGTATGTCATCATCAACATACTTCACGACAGTGCTCGCACGGACATGAAAGCGTAAGTCGAAAGCATTCCAGACGTTGTTAATCAGGGGCTTTTTTGTAAAGGAGGAACCGCGACATCATGTCGCCTTTATGATCAAGATTTGCATTCGGCAAACAATTTTATATCTTTGCTATGCATGGGAGCAGTCCTTCACCGGATTGCTCCTTTTGCATTATAGCAATCCCTGTATGCACGCTTCATCATCTATTCTACCACCAACATCACACTTCCAACTACTAACTCTTCACCCCTCACTTCCAACTCCTCATTTTAATACTCTTGGCTATTCCGTTTTTTTTGTTTACCTTTGCCGGCGTATGCAGTACGCGGATGTCATATTACCCTTGGCAGTGGAAGGCGTGTTCACCTACATCTTGCCCCCGGCACTTCAACCAAAGGTAGCCGAAGGCTGCCGCGTGCGCGTCCCATTGGGTCGCACCAAGCACTATGTGGGCATCGTGATACGGCTCCACGATACCACCCCGCAATTTAAATGCCGCGAGATCGACGAAGTGCTCGACGAGCGGCCCATGTTGCTGCCCTATCAGCTGCGCATGTGGCAATGGATTTCCGACTACTACATGGCATCGCTTGGCGATATAATGGTGGCGGCATTACCGGCCGGCCTCAAGCAGACCGACAAATACAAGCCACGCATGGAGCAATATGTGACGCTTGCTTCAGCCTTTCGCAGCGAGCAGCGGTTGCGAGTGCTCTACGGACAGCTTCACCGTTCTACGGCTCAAGACCACCTGCTCACGGTTTATCTTTCCCTGAGCCACTGGGACAGCCTGCAGGGTGCCTCTCCCATCGAACCCATATCCGAGGTGACGCGAGAGGAGCTCCTCAACGAGGCACACGCAACATCGGCTGTACTGAATCTGTTGATCAAGCGCGGCGCGCTGACTCTCTACGAGAAGGAAGTGGGCCGCCTCAACGACAATGCCGTCACCACCGATCCTCCTCATCCGCTCAACGACATCCAGCAACAGGCCATGGACAGCATCGGCCAGCAATTCTTGTCGAAAAACGTTGTGCTGCTTCACGGGGTAACGTCGAGCGGCAAGACCGAAATCTATATCCATATCATCCAAAAAGCCATCTGCGAGGGAAAGCAGGTGCTCTATCTCCTACCCGAGATCGCTCTCACCGTGCAGATGATGATGCGGCTGAAACGTGTCTTCGGCCACCGCTTAGGCATTTATCACAGCAAATATAGTGATGCGGAGCGTGTTGAGATCTGGCGCAAGCAACTCTCTTCCGAACCTTATGATGTCATTCTCGGCGCGCGGTCGGCTGTTTTTCTGCCTTTTCAGCGGCTTGGCCTTGTGGTGATCGACGAGGAGCACGAGAGCTCCTATAAACAGCAAGACCCTGCTCCACGCTATCACGCCCGTTCGGTGGCCATTGTCATGGCGCAGATGCTCGGTGCCAAGACGCTCTTAGGCACCGCCACGCCCTGTATTGAGACCTACCACAATGCTCTCACGGGCAAATACGGACTCGTCACACTCTCTCAGCGCTTCAAGGGTGTGGAGTTGCCACGCATAGAACTTGTCGACATCAAGGATCTCCGCCACCGCAAGATGATGCGCGGACCGCTCTCGCCCCAATTGCTTGCAGCCATGCGTGAGGCTCTCAATGCCGGCGAGCAGGTCATTCTCTTCCAAAACCGGCGTGGGTTCGCTCAGATGTTGACATGCCCAACGTGTGGCTGGACACCACGGTGCGAGAATTGCGATGTCACGCTGACCTATCACAAGACGGCCGGACAGCTCGTGTGTCACTACTGTGGCTACACGTGTGCCGTTCCATCGGTGTGCCCTGCCTGTGGCGATCATCATCTTTTCTCGCGAGGCTTTGGAACGGAAAAGATCGAGGACATCGTCCGCGAAGAATTTCCCGAGGCCCGCGTTGCCAGAATGGATCTCGACTCCACCCGGTCGAAAAACGCCTACGATCGCATCATCAACGACTTCTCGTCGGGGCGTACCAATGTTCTCATCGGTACGCAGATGGTCACCAAAGGCCTGGATTTTGGACGGGTTACGGTGGTCGGCATCCTCGACGCCGACACCATGCTCAACTTCCCCGACTTCCGTGCCTATGAACAGGCCTTCATGATGATGGCACAGGTGAGTGGACGCGCTGGCCGGCGGGGCAAGCAGGGGCACGTATTCCTGCAGACACGCAGCGCTGATCTTCCTGTAATCCACCAAGTGATAGCCCACGACTACCAAGGTTTCTACCGGGATGTGATACGGGAGCGCATCGATTTCCACTACCCGCCCTTCTATCATCTTGTCTTTGTCTATCTGAAGCACCGCAACAGTGATGTTGTCGAATTGGCAGCACAGGAGCTTGGCAACCGTCTGCGCCAGGGCTTCGGCTCACGTGTGTTGGGCCCCGACAAGCCTTCTGTGGCACGCGTGAAAAACTTAGCCATCCGAAAGATAATCGTCAAACTGGAGAATGGGGCCAACCTCCCGCGCTGCAAGCAATATATGAAAGATGTGTACCGGCTGCTCATGCAAGACAAGCGGTATGCTTCCCTTCAAGTGTATTACGATGTCGACCCACAGTGAGCCTTTTTTGCTACTCAAGGATCAAAACAGTATAAAAATCTGCCAATTTGCTGTTTTTTTGACTCTCTTTTGGAAATATTTATTATCTTTGTGTCGCTGTCCGACCAATCGTGAGGTGAGAACAAACAGGATATACATAAAGAGACATTACAAAGAAGAAGATATAATATATGAAAAAGCAAACACAAGCCATTCATGTACCGTTTAAGCGCCGCGACGCTTACGATGCCCTCAGCATGCCCGTTTATCACGCCGTAGCCTACGAATTCGACAATGCCCAGTTGATGAGTGATGCCTTCTGCGGCCGTATTGATGCTCCCGACTATTCGCGTGTTGAGAATCCAACCGTGACAAATTTTGAGCAGCGCGTGAAAGCGTTGACAGGTGCCAAGAACGTTGTGGCTGTCAATTCAGGAATGGCCGCCATCAGCAATGCCATGGTAGCGCTGACGGCCCAGGGAAAGAACATCATTACTTCTAAACACTTGTTTGGCAACACTTTCTCCCTGCTCACGCAGACCCTCAGCCGTTTTGGCGTTGAGGCGAGACTCTGCGATCTCACCAATGCAGCAGAGGTGGAAAAAAAGATCGACGACCATACAGCCTGCATTTTTCTTGAGATCATCACCAATCCTCAGTTGGAGGTGGCTGATCTGAAAGCTCTCGCAGAACTGGCCCACCGACACCACACATGGCTCGTTGCCGACACCACGGTGATTCCCTTCACAGAGTTCTCTTCCAAGGAGTTGGGCGTTGACATCGAGGTGGTGAGCTCCACAAAGTATATCAGCGGTGGG
Source organism: uncultured Prevotella sp. (assembly GCA_900322035.1). Taxonomy (GTDB): domain Bacteria; phylum Bacteroidota; class Bacteroidia; order Bacteroidales; family Bacteroidaceae; genus Prevotella. The sequence continues at coordinate 1,933 of ONYL01000047.1, read as the reverse complement.
GCGACGTCGCTCGGCGGACTTGTCATCGACTATGGCACGCATCCCACTTTTGGCGAGCGCATGAAGAACGAACTGCTGTTCAACTTTGGAGCCTACATGACTCCCCAAGTGGCCTATTTGCAGACCCTGGGCCTTGAAACCCTCGATGCCCGCTACCACGTGCAGGCTGCCAACGCACTCGAACTGGCTAAGCGCCTGAAGACGCTTCCCCAGGTGAAGCGCGTCAACTACGTCGGCTTGGACGACAATCCCTATCACGCATTGGCTCAGCGCCAGTTTGGTTCTACGGCCGGAGCTATGGTCTGCATCGACCTGGAATCTGAGGAGGCCTGCTTCCGCTGCATCGACCGGCTGAAACTTATCCACCGTGCCACCAACCTCTTCGACAACCGTTCACTGGCCATTCATCCTGCCAGCACGATCTTTGGCCTTTTCACTGCCGAGGAGAAAAAAAGCATGGACGTACTCGACACCACCATCCGCCTCTCCATTGGCTTGGAGGATGTCGACGATCTGTTTGACGATTTGAAACAAGCATTATCCTAAACCGAATCAGATGAGATACGATTTCGACAAAGTGATCGACCGGTCTGGGAGCGGTGACCTCATGCACGAGGCCCTGTTGCCCCGCTGGGGACGCAAGGACTTGCTGCCAATGTGGGTGGCCGACATGGACTTTGCCGTGTGTCCGGATATCCTCGACGCCCTCCGCCATCGGCTCGACCACCCCATATTGGGCTACACCGTAGAGCCCGACGACTATTTCCCCGCTATCCACGACTGGCTGCTTGGACATCACCAGTGGGAGATCAAACGTGAGTGGCTGAGCTTCGTGCCCGGCATCGTGAAGGGCATCGGCATCGTGACCAATCTATTTGTGAAACCCGACGAGAAGGTTATCGTCATGCCCCCCGTCTACCATCCATTCTTCCTCACACCGCGTGCCAACCAGCGCGAGGTGGTCTGGAATCCACTGAAGGAGACGGAGCCGGGACATTACGAGATGGATTTTGACAACCTCGCCAAGGTTTGCGACGACAAATGCCGTCTGCTCGTGCTTTGCAACCCCCACAATCCGGCAGGCATCTGCTGGTCGAAGGAGACGTTGTCGAGATTGGCCGATTTCTGCTACGACCATCATCTCCTTGTCATCAGCGACGAAATCCATTGCGACATGGCCATCTTTGGCCACCATCATGTACCCTTTGCCAGCGTATCTGACAAGGCAGCGCAGATCAGCATCACCTTCCAGGCTCCCACCAAGACCTTCAACATCGCGGGTATTATCTCCAGTCATGCGCTGGTGCCCAATTCCGATATTCGTAAAAAGTTTTACGGGTGGCTGAAGGCCAACGAGTTGGACGAGGCGCACATCTTCGCCCCCATAGCCACAATCGCCGCTTTCCGAAAGGGAGAAGAGTGGCGGCGGCAGATGCTGGCCTACGTGGAGGGCAACGTCCGTTTTGTAGAGGATTTCTGCAAGGCGCATATCCCCGGTGTTCACCCCGTACGTCCAGAGGCCTCATTCCTGGTGTGGCTGGATTGCCGTGAGCTACTGCTCGACCACAAGGCCCTACTCGATCTGTTTATCGACAAAGCCCATCTTGCCCTCAACGACGGCGAGATGTTCGGCCCGGGAGGAGCAGGCCACATGCGGCTCAACGTCGGCGAGCCACGTTCCATCATCCGGCAGGGATTGGAGCAGTTGGCAAAAGCCGTTGAGGAAATGAAACGGAAACATTAATGTTTTTCTATAGGGTTGAGTTTTCACGCAGGAATTCAACCCTTTTTTTTCCCTGACTTCGTCAATGCGTCACCCTAAATTTTGAATAAATTTTTGGAAAATAGTCACGTACAGACTTTAGCTCCCCATGGAGCTATGGTGCTTAGGTGAAGGGGACAGCCTTACGAGCAAGCTCGTCGGCTGCCCCCT
>ONYL01000019.1 GCA_900322035.1 uncultured Prevotella sp. | reverse complement strand
CAATTTTATGCCCAGGCAATTTTCGTCCATGATTTTCTATTACCATTTATTCATTGGTGAAGTCAGGACTATACGAAATGAAACAACATATCCAATCCACGGAAAATATCCATTGAACCTAAATAATACGAAAAAGAGGATGCACCAGAATTTTGATGCATCCTCTTTTCTTTTTATTGTTTTATGGCGTGGGGGAGAGAAGTGTACCTTGAATACGTTCCAAAAGAGCCTGTCTCAATACGACAGCATGATTTTTGATGGGATTCCGGAAGCCGTAGAGGAGGGTGACGGTATTGAAATGACCGTCGCGGATATAGGCCGCTAATTTGTCGAGTGCTTCGCTGTGCATCAATTGTTCCTTATATCGGCGGCTGAACTCCTCCCAGTTGCCGTAAGGATTGTCGTGGAAGAAACGGCGAAGTTCTATAGTCGGAGTTACGTCTTTGGCCCATATGTCATAGGGCAGGTCGGTCTTTTTGATGCCACGCGGCCACATTCGGTCTACGAGTATGCGGAGGCCGTCGTTGGCTTCGGCCGGTTCATAAGCGCGTTTCAATTTTATGTTCATATCTTTCCTATTTCCAAGGTGTCAACTTTCTGTAGGCCCTATGGTTCGAATATTCTTAAGAGAAGCAACTTTCCTGAGTACGTGTCACTGGGTTAAGACCTTTCGTTGCAGCACCTTTTTGCTTGTTTATTTCTTTTTTGCAAAATTACTTTTTTTTGAAGGATCTGGCCATCCATATATAAGGTTTGTTTCTATCGTATCAATCGTAATCATCGATGAAAACTTCTGTTTTTTTCGATTTTTTGCGCATGTCAGGTGGGTGTATGCCCATGAATTGGTAGGGAGCAGACTGAAAGTAAAGGCAGCCTCTCGATGGAGAAGCTGCCTGAACAGATGATGAAAGTATTATTTTACGGAAATCCCTACGGCACTATTTGTATTCCTCGTCAATATTCGGCTCTTGGTCTTGTCCACTGCCGTAACGATGATATTCAAAGGCAATGCTCTGCTCCTTGAGGTAATGGATGAGCTCTATTCTACCGTTCTTCACGGGTGTGTCGGTGGCAATGAACTTGTTGGTGTCGGCCGCGCGGCGGTACATCTCGACGGGAATGTTGGCCGAACAAGTGCGAATGCGCTCATAATCGGGAATCGACTCGATGAATCGATCGAGCTCCTCCTCTTTTATTTTGGCTCCTAAGGCTGCCAACTTTCCGGCCAAATCCTTGCGCTCATCAGACGGATCACAGCTGACCGTGAGCGGAGTGCCGCAGATTTGTGCTGCCAAAGCCACCATCAACGCCTGCTCGTCGGTATCGGCCGTGAAGAGGCGGAGCGCCATGCCTCCCTTGAGCGGCAAGTAGCGGAACACATTCTGCTCGCCGTGAAGGTGATTCCAGTCGCGCGGACGGGAGAACTCGTTCTTCCAAGCCTCGGCATAGCTTTTCCGGTAATCCGTCTTGGAGCCGTTCTTGTCGGTGATCACCGTGAACTGCTGGCAGTAGTTGGGGCCACCCGCCTTAATGCCGGGACCGAAAGCCGACAGTTTCATTCCGCCGAAAGGCTGACGGTTGACGATGGCTCCGGTGATGCCGCGGTTGATATAGAGATTCCCGGCCATGATGGAGTCGCGCCACAGGCGGCGCTCGTTCTCGTCGAGTGTCTGGATACCCGATGTAAGGCCATAGTCCAGACCGTTGACCAGGTCGATGGCCTCTTGCAGCGAGTCGAAGGGGGCCACAGACAACATGGGTCCGAACAGCTCGGTGCGGAATGAGAAGTTCTCGGGTCTGACACCCATCTTCACAGTCGGGGCAAGGATATAATGCTTCTTGTCGACCCAGCGCGGAGCCACGAGCCACGACTCGCCCGCCTCCAAATTGCTGATGGCCTTTAGGAGTTTTTCATTCTTGTTGGTAATCATTGGGCCGACCTTGTTGCCGGCGTCCCAAACTCCACCCACCTTCATGCTTGTGGCGCAGTCTTTCAGCTTCACTCGGAAGTCTGGACGCTCATACACTGAACGCTCCACGAGGAACAGCGAGCAGGCTGAGCACTTCTGCCCGGCATTGCTGAACGCCGAGTGGCAGGCACTCATGATGGCGTGATCCATGTCGGCCGAGGCCGTACAGATGATGGCGTTCTTTCCGCCCGTCTCTGCCGAAAGTGGCGTGGTGGGCTTGGCACGCAGAATCGACTGGGCTGTGTCGGTGCCGCCAGTGAGGATGATGTGCTTCACTTCTGGGGCCTGGGTGAGTTTCTCAAGGGCGTCGCGCTCGGTGATGACCACCTGCAGGGCCTCTTTCGGCACCCCTGCATCCCAGAAAGCTTTGGCGAAGAGCCAGGCCACGGGTGCAGCCACAGAGGCGGGCTTCAAAATAACGGTATTGCCGGCTGCCAGTCCGGCCACGACACCGCCGCAGGGAATGGCGCAGGGGAAGTTCCACGGCGAGATGACCAGCACGGTGCCCTTGGCCTTGATATCTATATCGGTCATGGCATAGAATTTCTTCATCGACGTGGTGTAGAACCGGCAATAGTCTATACCTTCCGATACCTCCACGTCGCCCTCGACGACGGTCTTGCCAGTGATGGCGCACATGGCACCGATCAGGTCGCCACGCAGGTCACCCATGCGGTTGGCCGCGTCGTACATGATCTTGTGGCGCTCCTCTATCGTCGTCTCGCGCCAGTGGCCGGGATCGGCGGCGGCTATCTTCACGATTTCCTCCACTTGGTCAGCATTGGCTTTCGACATCTCGCAGATCTCTACTTCCTCGTCTTGCGAGCGGTCGTAGTATTTGTAGCGGCTGTCGTTCACCACCGTCTCGGCACCGATCTGTGTGGGGATAATATCCGGCTTGTCAGTGGGGCTCTTCTTCCACTTCTTGAAGATGTCGCGCTGCCACTCCTGGTTGCATTCCCGGTCGAAGTCTGTGTCCTGCTCGTTGACCATCTCGTCCTGAGGAGGCATGGGGGTGTAAGGCTTACGGCGGTCCTGTGTGCGGTAAGGTGTGTGGTTCAAATTGTCCTTGATGGCATAGGCGTCCTCGAACTGCTTGCGCAGAAATTCCCAGGTTTCCGTGCCCGGCTTGAGGTTGAACGAGTGGGTGAGGAAATTGTCGGGAGCCGTATTCTCGTCCATGCGGCGAACCAAGTAGGACACGGCGTAGAGGAATTCCTTGTCGTGGACCACTGGGGCATAGAGAACCACGTGGTTGCCGAGTTTCGACTGGGCACGCCATACATGGTCGGCCATGCCCTCGAGCATCTCGAAGCAGAAGGTCTCTTTGGGGGTTTGGTATTTCTGGGTGAGCAGATAGGCGTAGGAGATGGTGTAGAGGTTGTGGGAGGCCATACCGATGTGCAGGCATTTTGCATTCTCGGGCAGCAGTCCGCGCTCGATGATGTGCAGGTAGTTGGCGTCGACTTCTGTCTTGTTGGGACGCACGGGGGTAGGCCATCCGTGGAGCGACGAGGTGACAGCCTCCATGTCGAGGTTGCAACCTTTCACGATGCGCATTTTTATGGGTGCTCCACCACGAGCGCAGCGTTCCTTGGCAAAGTCGAGCAGGCGGCTCTGAAAATCCCAGGCGTCGGGAAGGTAGGCCTGCACCACGATGCCGGCCGAATAATGCAGAAACTCCGGCTTGGAGAGCGTGGTCAGAAACACCTTGATCGTCATGTCGAAGTCTTTGTATTCCTCCATGTCGAGGTTGACAAACTTCGGGCTCTTCTTGCCATTCTCGTCGACATAGGGATAGTCGATGGCCGTCTGATAGAGTGTCGACATGCGTCTTACCAGTTCGGGAAACGACTCCTCGTAGTTCAGCGCGTGGGTCTGGGCGTAGATACCGGAGATTTTCACGGAGATATAGTTGATGTCGGGTTGCTTCAGCGCGTCTATCGTGTTCTGGTAGCGGCGGTCGGCCTCTTCGTTGCCGAGCACCACTTCGCCGAGCAGGTTCACGTTCTGTCCGATCTTCTCCTTGTTGCGCTCAGCCAAATGGCGAGTCAGATTGGGGCGCGAGGCATCGAGAATGACGCGCGAGGTGTCCATGCGCAGACGTTTCTTAATGATGGGTATGGCGATGGGATAGAAGAGATAGCCAAACGACTGGTACATCTTGAAGAGCCACGCATCTCGCTTGTTGAGGAACTCGGGCACTCCGTATTCGTCGATGAGCACCTTGATGCGCTTGGCCAGCTTACGTTCGTCGCGGATCTGCGAGCTCTCGTCGAGCATCTTCACGAGAAACTTCTTGTCGCTGGGACGTTCTACCATAGTGGCATACATATTCTGCTCACGGCGTTCAGCAGGCGTAATACTATCCTGGCTGGTGTTGTAGAGGGTCATCAACCATGACTCTACCTCTTTAATAGTGGGCTTTTGCATAATCATGTTGTTTACGGTGTAGTAAATACTGGTTTTTTGGGAGCACAGTCCACAGACCGTGCTCTACGGGAGGCCTTCTTGCCAAAGAGGCAACAAAGCTATGGCTATCCTCTCGTAGGGCTGAACATCACGGCCCTGTAGCGATGAAGCTCTGAAAGGGCCTGATGGGAAAAAGTGTCAAAACAAAATCTTTTCACGATGCGTTGTCTTTATATGGTCTCGTTTGCAAAGATAAAATAAAAATGGATTGAAACAAAGAAAATGCAAACTTTTTATTGTAAAAATCTACGAAATGCATAATATTGTCCCTTCAGCATTTCGCCCTGAATCGTTTCCCGTCTATTGACTCTTCATCTTGGTGATCGCCTTTTGGTTGAGGCTGCGCGCATTGGCTTTGCCGCGCTTCTGCCATACAGTCTGGTAGTAGGGATTCAGATAGTTGGCATCTGCCTCCCCACGGGCTTCCATATGGCAACCCGCCGGCCCCCAAATGCAGGCCCGTGGGGAGGCAAATGGGGGCCGTCGTCAGTAACCGTTGTTCACGATGCCAATAGCCCTATTTTGTGTTGGCTGCTGACAGTTTCTGATCTATAGAATCGAAGCCTACATCACGATATGGACGAATACGGGATAATGGTCCGACGGATTGCGGCGCTGCGCCTTGTCGGTCTCTTCTTGAGCTCCCTCAGTCTTGTCGGTGGTCCAATAGCTGTCGGTGAGGATGCCATAGCGGTCGACAGAAACGGAAGGCGAGACAAATACATGGTCGATGCGGCTTGTCGTGAGGCGGTTGGGATTAAAATCGTTGAAGGTTCCGTTTTCGACAAAGCGCAGGCGGGCATTGACATAGGCGTCTTTCAATATGCCCGAATGCGAGAAGATGCCATAGATCTCATCCCTCTGGTCCACATTGAAATCACCCGTGAGCACGGTTGGTGCCCCCATGGCCATTTGGCGTATGCGGCTGATGATGAGTTTGGCCCCCTCGCGACGCGCCACCACACCCACATGGTCCATGTGGACATTGAAGAAGAAGAACTGCTTTCGCGTGCGCTTATCGAGGAATTTGCCCCAGGTGCAGATTCTCACGCAAGCAGCGTCCCATCCTAATCCAGGTCGGGAGGGAGTGGGGGAGAGCCAGAAATGCCCCTCGTCGAGCAGGGTCAGCGAGCGAGTGTCGTAGAATATGGCGGCGTACTCTCCTGCCTGCTTACCGTCATCACGCCCCACACCGATATAGTCGTAGTGGTCGAGGCTGTGCTTCATGTCCTGAAGTTGCCCGTGGAGCACCTCCTGTGCGCCGAAGATATCGGGATGCTCAAAGTTGATCAAGTCGCAGATCACTTGGCAACGCTTCGACCAGACATTGCCGGCTATGGAGTCTTCGTTGTTGCGGTAGCGGATATTGTAAGAGCCTACGTAGAGTTGTTGGGCTGAAACCCAGGCAGACAGCATTAGTGAAAAAAGGAGAATCAAGTTTCGTTTCATCTTTATTGTTTTATAGTTTTCTGTTATTACGTACAAAGGTAATCAAATATTTGGATAGCCGATAAAATAATCAGGGATATCACACTTTTCCTAAGAAAAGAGGATTGATAGGTTCAATACTTCAAAATTTTCTCTTACTATTGTTACACGATTCAATGTTTTTCTGTAAGTTTGCAATTGGAATCAATCACACACTATTATGTACATCAGAGAGAATAACAAGAAAGGCGAGTTGCGACGCATCATTACTCGTGCCAGACGCGCATTGCCAACTTTTTTGCTGGCTGTGCTTCCTATCCATCAAGCCATTGCGGACGATGTCCGCGTGACCCACTTCCGCTATTCGGGTCCCTATCTGATCAAGGCTCCCGTCATGGTCGACAGCATCAGTGCCCAGCGCGACAGTTTCAAAGTAGGCAAATTCATTGATACGCCTGTCGATCTTCTGCGGGCCGGGCAGGGTATTGACTATTCTGGGGTTATGGCTCCGACATCCGCCGCAGGCAACGCGCTTCATCTGTTGCAGTTCAACATCAGCAACTCCCGCTATGTCAAGGCCACCGTCAAGGTGGAGAAACTCAAGAACTATCAGCTCTTCGTCGATGGCGAAAAGAGCAACGGACAGCTGACACTCGTCCCGTCTACCCACAACGTAGTGGTGAAATATCTCACTACGCCTGCCGACAAAGACTCGCTCCTTGTCACCGTGAGCAGCGATGCCGACTCGGTCCTCACCATGGGCTGTGGCCCACGGAGGAGCCTGAATATCTATGATTTCCTCAACGGCAAACATTACTATTCCAACAGCCTGAGTGCCGACGGGCGTTACGATATCGTTGTGTCTTATGTGACTACCGGCCCTAACAAGACTACGTGGCAATACCAGGTCTACGATCTGAAGCAAAACACCATTGTCCGTACCTACGCGTCCTTTATCCGATGGAAACCCGGCACCAACGACATTCTCTTCGAGCGCCAGGGCACCCATGGGAAGCAACTCGTCTGCTCCTCTCTGGCCACCGGTGCTGAGACTGTCCTTGTCGAGTCGCTGCCCGAAGGTCAGTGGACGATGAGTCCCGACGGCACTTATCTTATTATAGAACAGAGCGAGGAAGGACCTAAGGATGACAGTCAGGTGCACCAGATCATCCAGCCCGACGACCGTCAACCCGGTTGGCGTACACGGGACAAACTGCTCCGGTATGATCTTGCTACGGGTGTGGCACAACCGCTGACCTTCGGCTATCACGATGTCAGTCTCTACGACATTTCCGACGACAGCCGATATGTCCTTTATGCGGTCTCCCGAAGCCGCCTGCAGAAGCGGCCTACTACGCTGACCTCTATCTACCGGCTCGACCTGAACACGATGAATACGGAGTGCCTCGTCGACAGCGATGGCTTCGTAGGCTCTGCCTGCTTCTCTCCCGATGGCCGGACGGTGGCCGTGAAAGGATCGCCCGAGAGCTTTGGCGGTATCGGTGAGAACCTGCCCCAAGGACGTACGCCCAGCATGTACGACTATCAGCTCTATCTCGTAGATTGCGCTACACGCCAGGTAAGACCCATGACCCGCGACTTCAATCCGAGTATTGAGACTATGGAATGGAACCGCTACGACGGGAAGGTCTATTTCAATGCTCTCGACCGCGACTACCGTCGTCTGTACCGCATGGATCCGAAGTCGGGAAAGATACAACAGTTGGCGGTACCAGAGGACTATGTGGGCGGTGTGACTTTGGCCGACAAGGCACCCGTGATGTGCTACAGCGGGCAGAGTGCCACAAATGCCACTCGCCTTTATGCCATGAATCTCAACAGCGGCAAGAGCCAATTGATGGATGACTGCCAGAAAGCGCTGGCCGATGTGGATATTGCCCGTTGCGAGGAATGGAACTTCAAGAGCAGCCGTGGCGATACCATCTATGGGCGCTACTATCTTCCGCCCCATTTCGATGCCTCGCAGAAATATCCCATGATTGTATATTATTATGGAGGATGCTCTCCCTCGTCACGCTATTTCGACGGCAACTATCCCTTCCCGCTCTACGCCGCCATGGGTTATGTGGTATATGTGATCCAGCCCAGCGGCGCGGCCGGCTTCGGTCAGGAGTTTGCCTCACGCCATGTCAACACTGCCGGTGAGGGAGTGGCACAAGACATTATTGAGGGCACGCGGAAGTTCTGTACCGACCACAACTATGTGGATGCCCGTCATGTGGGCTGTCTGGGAGCTTCCTACGGTGGCTTCATGACCCAATATCTTCAGACGCAGACCGACATCTTCGCTGCCGCCGTGTCGCATGCCGGAATCAGCGACCACACTGCCTATTGGGGCGAGGGATTTTGGGGCTATTCCTATAGTGAGGTGAGCATGGCCAACCGCTATCCTTGGACCGACAAACAATTGTATGTCGATCATAGTCCGCTCTACAATGCCGACAAAATCCATACACCGCTGTTGCTTCTCCATGGGACGGCCGACACCAACGTGCCTACGGGCAACAGCATTGCCCTCTATACGGCTCTGAAACTCTTGGGTAGACCGGTTGCGCTGGTAGAGGTGGAAGGAGAGAACCATTGGATACAAGACTACGACAAACGTATCAAATGGCAGAACACCATCTTTGCCTGGTTTGCCAAGTGGCTGCAAGGCGACGATGCATGGTGGAAATCCATGTATGACAAGATGCCCGAGTGATTTCCGGTTTGAGTAATTTAGGTGATAAAAAAACAGCGCGGCGTTTGTAAGTCAATGACCTACAAACGCCGCGCTGTCAATTAGCTGTCTGTCATTCGTGGACGAGGGTTCCGATGTTCTCGCCTTCTATTACCTTCTTGAGATTGCCCACTTTATCCATGTTGAACACGTAGATGGGCAGGTGGTTTTCCTTGCACATTGTAGTAGCGGTGAGATCCATCACGCGCAAGTTCTTGTTGTAGATTTCGTCAAAAGTGATTTCTTCAAATTTGGTAGCCTTAGGATCTTTTTCGGGGTCAGCAGTATATACACCGTCGACACGAGTGCCTTTGAGCATCACGTCGGCTTCAATTTCGATGCCGCGCAGTGAAGAGCCTGTGTCGGTAGTGAAATAGGGGTTGCCCGTTCCGGCCGAGAAGATGCAGATATACCCATTCTTAAGTGCTTCAATCGCATTCCACTTGTTGTAGAATTCGCCAATGGGTTCCATGCGTATGGCCGTCATCACCTTTGTCTTCACCCCAATGGCTCCCAAGGCAGAACTCAGGGCCAAAGAGTTGATGACCGTGGCACACATGCCCATCTGGTCGCCTTTCACGCGGTCGAAGCCTTTCTGTGAGCCACTGAGGCCGCGGAAAATGTTGCCGCCGCCAATGACGATGCCCATCTCCACGCCCATGTCGTGGATTTCTTTGATCTGCCGTGCGTAGTCGCTCAGTCTTTCAGGGTCGATACCATAGTTTTGCTTGCCCATAAGACTCTCGCCCGAGAGCTTGAGCAAAATTCTCTTGAATCGTGTCATGTTGTTTATATTATGAATTCTACTTCTTTGAATGCGTATTCTTTGATGATTCCTTCGTGGTCGCGCAGGATCAGGTGCCCGTTGTCCTCCACCTCGACTATCGCGGCCTCAAATTCTCCATTCCTGTCGCGGTAGGCGTGGAAGCCTCGGCTGCGGTAGAGCGTGTTGTGGTAGAGGGCGGCGATGTCGGTGTAGTTGCCGTTCTCGATGAGTGAATAGGAGTATTTGAAAGCCTTGATGATTTCTTGCAGGAGTTCTTCGCGGTCTACTTCATGACCAAGAATCTGGGCCAGAGAGACTGGGTTGGGGGCACTGCTGGTGAATACAGACTGGTTGACATTGAGCCCGATTCCGAAGATACAGTTAGTGATGTGCCCCCCAGATAGGGTTGTCTCGATGAGGGTGCCACTGAGCTTACGGTCGTTCCAGTAAACATCGTTGGGCCATTTGAGCGTGATGCCGTCGGTGTATTTTGCCAAGGCCATCTTCAATGCTATGCCACCCGTCATAGATAGCAGAAACTGCCTTTGCAAGGGTACCATCACAGGATGAACGAGAATAGAGAAGGTGAGATTCTTACCCTTCTGACTTTCCCATGTGTTGCTACCTTGACCGCGTCCGGCGGTTTGGAATTCTGCTGTCACCACAGTGATCTTCTCTGCGTCGGCAGGTTGGTAGGAACGCAGGTAGTTGTTTGTACTGTCTGTTTCCTCCAGTCGGATGATGTTCACAGAAGTGTCTTTTTTCTTGCTTTTGAATAGGGATGAGAATGAAACCATCATTTGAATATTGTTTTGGTTGGACAAAATTACGATTTTTATTTGTATTTGCAAAAAGAAAGTACTATTTTTGCACACATGGAAGATGACCTGAAGTTTATGCGCATGGCTCTCAATGAGGCTGAATCGGCCTACGAGGAGGGCGAAGTACCCATTGGTTGTGTGGTGGTCAGTCGTGGCCGCATCATTAGCCGTGGCCATAATCTCACGGAGACTTTGCGCGATGTTACAGCCCATGCCGAGATGCAGGCCATTACGGCTGCCGCCAATTCTTTGGGTGGCAAGTATTTGCAGGGCTGCACGCTCTATGTCACAGTGGAGCCCTGCGTGATGTGTGCTGGTGCTATGGGTTGGGCACAGTTGTCGCGGCTGGTTTATGGTGCGCGGGACGAAAAACGTGGCTACTCGCAATATGCCCCCCACGCCTTGCATCCCCGCTGTGAGGTCACGGCAGGTGTGATGGAGGATCAGTGCCGTGAGATCATTCAACGGTTTTTCAAAGAAAAAAGGGCAAACGCTTAATCTTGCGTTTGCCCTTTCTTTTCGTGTAATAACGATTTATTTCACTACAATCACGAGATATTTGCTGGTCGACCAGAAGTTTTGGGGATTCGTGATGCGCAGCACGTATTGCTTGTTGGCATCGCGTTCCAGTGTATAGCTGCCGCTTGGGTGCACGGTTCTGATCTGTGCCGACTTCGAGTAAAGCTTGATCTCGCGTGTGTCGCGAATGTCGATCTTCGTGAAGTAGTTCTTGTTGAAGTTGCCATTCATCACCTTGCTGCCCTCCAAGATGTGCTGGTTGCGTAGTTCCCTCTTGGTTCCGAACACATACCATGCCGTGTTGAGCAGGTGATCTTGCGTGCTGATCGTCTGTGATTTCTGCGCGCTCTCGGTCTTGAGGTTGCTCACGTCGCTGTTAAGGTTGTTGATGGTCTCGTCGAGCGCAGAAATGTGGATATCCTTGGCATCAAGTTCAGCTCTCAACTGTTGCAGTTGCTGGTCTTTCTCCTGCAGTTGCTTGGTGAGGTTGTCAATGGTTTCCTTAAACTGGTCGCCCTTGATAGTGCTTTGTCTCAACTGTTCACGAAGTTTCGCGATGAGTTCACGGTTGCGTGCCATCTGCTTCGAGATGAACTGAATGTCTTCTCTGATTTGTTGTTTTTTATCGGCGCGCTCTCCATCCTTGGCGATGGTGACGCGATTCTCAGCCTCATTTATCTCTCTGAAGCCCTCTTGTATTTCGTTGAGGGTTCCCATCATGTCGTTCAGCTCATTGTCTTTCTGCTCGATGATTTTTGAGAGTGAATCCGTTTGCGCCGTGTCAACCACTGGTTGCGGTGCCTTCTTCTCACTGCATGCCCCTAATACCAGGGCGAGCAGAGATGCGAAAAATAATAGCTTTTTCATCTCAAACGTTTTTTGTGATTTTTATATGCAAAGAGTTACTTGTCTGTTTGTTTTTTATCTTTAGGAGCACCGGCCACGACAATGACAATCTCGCCTTTGGGTGGCGTCGCCTCGAAGTGTGCGGCAACTTCGTCCAATGTTCCGCGGACATGCTCTTCGTGAATCTTCGAGATTTCCCGGGCCACGCTCACGTGCCTGTCGGGACCAAAGTAAGTCTCCATTTGCCGCAGTGTCTTCACCAGCCGGAAGGGCGACTCGTAGAACACCATCGTTCGCGGCTCATTGCGCAGTGATTCCAAATGGCTCTGGCGTCCTTTCTTTTGGGGCAGGAAGCCTTCAAAGCAGAACCTGTCGCAGGGCAGGCCAGAAGATACGATGGCCGGGATGCAGGCTGTGGCACCTGGAAGAGTCACCACTTCGATTCCCGCCTTGGCGGCCTCGCGGGCGAGATAGAATCCCGGATCGCTGATGCCGGGAGTTCCTGCATCGCTCACGAGAGCTACGTTCTGTCCCGCTTTCAGCCGCTCGACAACGGCGGCGGAAGTTCCGTGCTCGTTGAACTTGTGATGTGACATCAGATGATTCTTAATGTCGAAGTGCTTGAACAGAATCCCCGACGTGCGTGTGTCTTCAGCCAGCACCAGATCGGCTTCTTTGAGCGTGCGGATGGCCCTTAGGGTCATGTCCTCCATATTTCCGACCGGAGTCGGGACAATGTATAATGTTCCCATATCGTTTGGCAAATATAACCATTTAATCTTCTTGAACAAAAAATAATGATAAATCTTTGCATTTTTTAAGGCAAAGATCTGCGCATTTCCTTTTCTGATAGGGTTGGCGTAGGTAAGTTCGGTCCTATCATTCGTTGATTACTGCCTTTAGTTTTAGGGGCTAAGAGTGCCTAAAGGCTTATCCGTCAAGGCTGGAAGTTCAACGACTGAGACTGAAGCGGGCACGACCCGATATCCAAAGCCCGAAGAAGATCAGACCACCGTTGATCATCAGCATCTCGTAGCCAAACTGATAACCTGTGAGACGGCCTACAACAGTGTCGAGCAGCAGGCATAAGATGGGAGAGAGCACGCAGATGAAGGGCACCCATCGGTCATTTATGTCGCGGTGGGTGAAGAGCCCATAGGCGAAGAGACCTAACAGCGGACCATAAGTGTAGGAACACAAGGTGTAGATGGCGTCGATGATGCTCACGGAATTGAATATCCGGAAGGCGATAATAAACGCAACAAAGACCGCCGCCATCGAAATATGGACACGATTGCGCAGCCGTCTGTCGTCTTGCCGTTCACAGATATCCACACAGAAACTTGTCGTGAGTGCCGTTAATGCCGAGTCGGCACTTGAGAAAGAGGCCGCCACGACACCTAAGGTGAACAATACGACAATGAGGTTTCCCAACCGGCCTGTGGCGGCATACATCGGCAGGAGCTGATCTCCTGTTGGTGGCGGGGTGCCGTTTTGTTGGCTCAGATGGAGCAGCAGGACTCCGAGAGCAAGCAGAAGCAGGTTGATGGGTACGAAAGCAAATCCGTAGGTACACATGTCTTTTTGCGCATCACGAAGATTCTTGCAGGTCAAGTTTTTCTGCATGAGATCCTGGTCGAGGCCTGTCATCACGATGACTACGAAGATGCCGCTCAGAAATTGCTTCCAGAAGTTTTGTCGTGAGCCCCAGTCGTCGAATACGAACACGCGCGAATGGTTGTCGGCGATGATGCTCTTCACAGCCTCGGCAGGAGTGAGCTGGAGCGCGCTGACAACCTGCAGGGTGATGACGACTAAGGCTGTGAGCATACAAAACGTCTGGAGGGTGTCGGTCCAGACCAATGTCTTGATGCCGCCGCGCCGCGTATAGAGCCAAATAAGGGAAACAAGGACGGTAACGGTAATGGGGAAAGGCACGTTGTATCGCTCAAGAACAAACTCTTGCAAAACGAGACAGACCACATAAAACCTTGCTGCCGCATTGGTCATCTTGCTCAACAGAAAGAATGAAGCGCATGTTTTATAGCTGCGCTCTCCTAATCTTTGTTGCACATAAGAGTAGATGGTAGTGAGATGGAGCTGGTAATATACAGGTAGTAGGATGAAGGCCACTGCAAAATAGCCTATAATGAAGCCCAGGCACATCTGCAGATAGGTGAAGTCGGTCTTCACTACCATACCGGGCACCGAGACAAAGGTGATGCCCGAGATGCTGGCACCGATCATTCCGAAGGCTACTATATACCAGGGTGACTGGCGATTGCCCCGGAAGAAAGTATCATTGTCCGACCGCTGAGAGGTGAGGTGGCTGACCAACATGAGCAGTCCAAAGTAGACGAGAAGGGTGAGAAGTATGATCATAGCGGCTGCAAAGGTACAAAAAAAATGGAGAGCATCCACACCCATAGCGCCACTTTCGTTCCGTTGGCGGGTGGCTGTTCTACGACTGAATAGGGGAATCCACGGTCTTCCATCAACTGCTCTTCCACGGCATGGGTTTAGGTGGCCGAGTCGCTGAGAAATACGCGCATGAAGCAGGTGACGGCATGTTCATGGCTGACCATTGCGCGATAGGTGTCAAACACTTGTTTGAGTTGTGACTGAAAATCCAGCAGGGGGTCGGTGACACTGAGCAGCAAGTGCCATTCCCTGTCTTCCGGATCGCCAAACTTTGTGAGCTGTATGTTGACGCCATTCTTTTCGCTGTAGTGGTATTCCACCGATGGGGGTGTGTTCAATACTTGTGCATTCATTCTCTATTACAATCGTCGATTTCTTATGTATAACGCATGATCAAGCATAAGAGTGCATTCCTTCCAGGAAATAATTCACGCCGAAGTAGGCCATCACCAGGGTGAGGAAGGCCATCACCATAAACCAGTGCCACCGGCGCGGCTTGTTGAGGGCGGGCAGACTCTGCACATGGAGCGCGATGGCATATACCATAAGCGAGATCAGAGCCCACGTCTCCTTGGGATCCCACGTCCAGTAGTTGCCCCAGCTCACGTTGGCCCATACAGCTCCGATGAAGATGCCCATGGTGAGCGTCGTCACGGCGGGATAGAGCAGCAGGCGCGAGAGCAGCTGCAACACTTCTTCCAGAGAGTGCTCAATGAGCGCTGTCAGACTGCAGATAAAGGTCAGAGCAAGAAGCGAGAAACCAATCATGATGATGCTCACGTGGATGCTCAGCAGCGGACTGTTGAGCACGGGCATGGCATAGCCTATGGCGGGATCCATCACGTTGAGGTGGGCAACCAGGAGAAAGAAGCCGGAAAGCAGAAAGCCAAAACTTACCAACAACAGCCGCAGCCCGCGGAAGTGCCACGAGCAGAGCAACATCACGAGCATCACCATCCAGCCCATTAGGAGCATTGTGTCGTAGCCATTGGTCATCGGTACCGTGGCGGTGACAATGCCGCGAAGGGTGAGCGTAAGGCTCAGGGCAAGCCAGGAAAGGGCAAGCAGAACCTGGCAGACCATCGCCAGCAGACGCAGATGGCGGAAGGGACGGCCGAGGTGAGCCTGCCGGAAACTGCGCAAGACCAGACCCATCGCTACAAATCCGGCCAAGAGATTGAACATGAAGAGAAGTGACGGTATAGGTACGGCGTTGTAGAGGCGTTCGGCTCTTAGTTGCATCTGCGTGGGCAGGCTCTGTCCGCCGTTTTTCTGCTGATAGCTGCGGAGCTGGCCAATCATGACATGGGCCGTAGCGGTATCGCCAAGTGCTATTTGCTGGAACACCAGCTGCACGGCGTTGTGGATGAAGAGACCCTCATTGGCTCCAATTCCGGCGGGCAGACTGTCGGTGGGGGCATACCAAATGGTGATTCCGTGGGCTGTGTAGGGGAAGATGCCCAACGGTTTGCCGGTGCGAAGCGAGAGTATGATTTCGAGCTTGCTGTCGATGTCGGCGTATGCCTTATGCAGGGCATCGTGATGGCCCTGGGCATATTCGGCAACAAGCGGACCGAGGGTATAATCTTGCCCAACGAAGAAACGGCTCATCGGGACATAGGCTTCAAGGCTTAACCGACGGCGCATTTTCTTATTCTTGACGTAGATGAAGGGTTCTTGTTTCCATTCGTCGGGATACATCAGCCATCCCATCAGCACTTGCTCTGCCGTGAGTCTGTGATAGCGACGGCTGCCATATACCTTCTGTGTGAAGTCGAGGGCAAAGGTCTGAACGGGACAGATGCGGCCGTTGTAGTGGATGAGGAGTTGTCCAAACTGCTCAGCCGTTTGCCTGTCGGGCGCGGGAGCCGTGGCTCTGGCCCATAGGGGCAGCAGCAACAGGGCCGCCAAGAGCATTCCTTTCTGCAGCAGGGGATGGCGCAGCAGCCGGCGGAAGTTGCCACGGGGATTGACGAGGAGCAGGATGAGGCTCATAAAGAGCATGCCATAGCCTGTATAAGTGATGCCGATACCCCAGGGATCGTAGTTTACACTGAGATAGCTGCCTTGGTTGTCGGTGTCGTAGCTGGCTTGGTAGAGCCGGTAGTGGCGATAGCTGAAAATTCGGTTCATCGACACGGAGGCGTGGAGGGTCTGGTGGCCGTCGATGATGGAAAAGTAGGTCTCATAGTCTTCGGGGGTGTCGGTGCCGGCATGATAGCTCACGTTGAAGCGGTCGAGCTTCAGGTAGAAAGGCAATTGCTGTCTTGTCATCCCGGCATCGCCACTGCCCATATTGTCGAAGAGGTTGGTGGGCTGGTCACCACGAAGATGGATGATGCCCTGTTGCGAGCCCACGTGGGTGATGAAAGCTCCCACGAGGATGACCACCAGGGACAGATGTATGAGGAAGGTAATGATGGTATTGAACGAAACCGGCCTGCGCCGCAGCTGCCGGAGAAGCCACGTCGTTCCTGTGGCCACAAGCATCGCCCACAGACCAACGAACCACCACGAGCCATAAATCATAGAGTGGGTGGCCTCACTGCCTATGGCGTGTTCCACGATGGTGGCCACGGCCATGGTGACGATCAGAAGGATATAGAGAACGCCGATTCCTCGGAGCAGGGAGCGGCTTGGGCTTGAGTTTGTTGTCATGGATATATAATTTTCAACTCAGAACGAGAAGAGGTGGGGATGGGAAACCACCGGGGCTTCCACTCCTTACACCTCTTCTTATAGTGATCACATAAGAGGAAACCGCTTAGATGGCGTTGATGAAAGCCACAACGGCATCACGGTCGGCCTTGGGCAGGTTGTAGAACTGGATGGCGGCGTGGTAGGCATCGCTACGCTTGTCGTAGCAGTGCCATACGATGGCCTCCTCCACATTGCGGGCGCGGCAGTCGTGCAGTCGGTCGCTGGCTCCTGTCTCCTGCTGGCTCAGTCCGCGGCCCCAAAGGGGAGTGGTGCGGCACCAGCCGGTACGGATGTCGTTGGCCATAAACAGTCGATGCTGCACCAGGTCGGTGTAGGGCCAGATGACGGTGTTGCTGAAGTCGGGCATGCCATTGCCGAGCGAGCAGAACTTGCGGCTCACGGGGTCGATCCAGCTCTCGTCTTTCTTGATGGTCCACGACGGACGGTGGCAGGCCGTGCAGCCCATCTTGTAGAAGAGTTCCTTACCGCGCTGCACATCCTCGTTGTCGAGGTTGCGGGCCTGCGGCACGGCGAGTCCCTTATGCCATACGGCAAAGGCATAATAGTCTTCGTCGCTCATCTCCTCCTGTCCGTTCCAAGGCGACATGTCGACGAAATACTTCTTGTAGGTGTCTGAGCCTGCCTTGGTGTTGAGGGCGAGGAGTGTGCTGACCAGATAGCGGATGCTGTCCTCTGAGCCATCGCCATAGTAGGGATGGAGCAGTGAGGTGGCGCTCTTGCCCTCGTTCTTGATAGCATTGATCACCTCGTCGTCCTGGCTCATGGCGTTGGCCCAGGCTGCTGTGGTGTAGAGGTACCGGCGGTCGGAGCGTGTCACGTTGGTGATGTTCCAGATGGCGTTGGCACCAGGACCGTCGAGCAGCGAGGCGCGGGTCATGGCGTAGGTATATTTCTTCACACGCTTAGTGCCGTCGGCCAAGGTATACCAGGCTGTGGGTGCCCAGTCGTTGGCTGCGGCATCCCACATGCCGGGATTCAGTTCTGCATGAGCCGACTCGTGCTGATATTGTGCCTTCATAGAATCCTGCGAGATGGCATCGAGCAGTCCCGTGCCATACATACCGATGGTTGACTCCAAGCGCACTTCATAGTTGACGGGACGGGGATTCGTGTTGAAGGCAGCTTGGTCGATGGTGACCTCGGGATAGATGAGCTGCAGTGGAGTGCCGTCGGGAAACTTCGTGGGATCGATGCCCGATGGCGCTGTGGTTACGGTTTTCCACTGGATATGGATGCCGCTCTCGTCGATGGGGGCCTTGAAAGGATACATGGCTTGGGTCTGGGGCATACCGGTGACCTGGCGCACGTAGCTGTTGGCGGCATATTTCACGCCGTCGGGGTCTGTGCCGGCTGTGGGGTGATAGATAACGAGCAGATAACCATTGCCCATTTCATTAGCCCGGTATTTGTCTTGTCGTTTTCCGTGCCCATAACTCGGATGGCAGTATTCGCAACCAGAGCGCACCCAGGCGGGGCCCAGTCCACGGAAGGGAGCGGTGAAGAGAGTGTAGTCGTGCTCGAAGAAGGTTTCGCCGTGCTTGAACGTCTGATAGAGGTCGGCATTGTCGGCCACTTGTGGCACGGGGTTGGAGTAGCAGCCCTGCTCGTTGGAGGTGGTTCCCTTCTCGCCACCGGGATTCCACTCCGCGGCAGAGAAGTTGCCCACGGCCTTTCCTACGTTCTCGTTCTCGTTGGGGATGACGATGTTGTCGTCGTCGTTACAGGAGATGACCGTCATGGCGGCCAGTCCTATATATATAGGTAATAATTTTAGGGTTTTCATCTGATATTTCTTTTAAGCCCATAGGCCTCAGGCCTTTCCTGTTGCGGAGAGGTCCTGAGTCTTATGGAACCTATAGTATGTTTAATCTTTAGAATTCACAATGTAGTCGTTGGCCGCGTTGAGGGCCTTGGAGAGCTCCAGACAGGCGTTGATGGCCTCCTGACACTTGGGGCTGGTGTAGTTGAGTACAAAGGGGGCGGGGATGGCCCGTATGGCTGTCTGGGCATCGCTGATGGCTTTCTCCACATTGGCGGCTATCGTGGGATTATACTTCTTGAAGTAGCTGTCAAAGGAGTAGGCCCCCCGGTTCTCCTCCACGCCGCCATACCACACGTTGGCAACACTCTGGATGTTGTCCCAGAAGTCGGTGAGCGAATTGTAGGAGTAGGGCGACTCTATATAGTGAATATCAGATCCGGTATAGGGCAGGGAGATCTTGGTCAGTCCCACCTCGTCGGAGATACCCACCGCACCACCGTCACCGGCGAGTACAGCTGAGCAGGCGGTCTTCACGCTGCGGTAGAGCGAACCAGGCTGTCCGGCGGCCTTCATGTTCTGTCCGTAGCTTTGGTCTGAGTTCGACATCTTGGTGTTCCACTCCAGGGCCTCCAACACGTCGAAGTGGCTCTTCGGCGCATTCTCGTTCCAGCACACTTCAAGGCGATAGATGGAGTTGCGCAGGTCGCCGGCCACAGCTTCGGCAAAGATCATCTCGTATTCACCGGTGAACTTGGTGAAGTCGAGCCCGTCCTTGTTGTAGGAGTCATAGCTGTTGAGCTCATTGGCCTTGCGGGGCTGTCCGTCGCGGAAGAGGATGAACTCGATGCCGTGAAAGCCTAACACGGTCTGTCCGAGGTCGGAATTGGCTTTTTGGGCATTGGCATCCTTGTCGTCGGTGTCGTAGCTCTTGATCATGGCATCGTTGCTCAGTGTTTTGTAGAGGGTGGCCAGGTCGAGCGGCCATGTGTCGATGTGCGGGTCGATGTCGTAGTCGGCAGCCGCACCCATGAGGAAGGCCTCGCTCTTCTCATAACGTTGGCGGGCCGACTTCCAGTTATTGCAGGCCTCATCCACCATGGCCTGTGTTACGCTTTTGGTCTTGGTGGCTTCGTGGATAGCCTGAATCTGCTGATAGAGGCTGTCGGCGGCAAGCGCCATGGCAGCGTAGGTGGGATGGATGGTCTTGTCGACATTCTCTTCAAGGACTTTCTGCAGATACTGGTCGCCCTCCGACAATGTGGTGGTCGTGTTGTTGTCATCGTCGTCGCTGCAAGAGCTGAAGCCCGTCAGGGCCAGGCACGCGAGGCAGCAAATTGCGAAATTCTTGTTTAAATACTTCATAGCTTTATTTTTTTTAAATTATTATTTGCGTTTATCCCAATCAATAGGAGGCTCAGCGTCCCGGTGAGCAACAGCAGCTTCAGTGTCCCGCTGAACAACAGCCAATTGGGGCGTAGACCCTTGCGCGGCGGGACACCGCGCCTCCTACTAAAGGAAGAATCCCTGGTAGGCGACGCCGAGGTTGATGCTTGGTTCGTTGTCGTAGGGCGACTTGAGGAAACGGTGACTATAGTCGGCCTTGACCACAATCTGTGGCAGGGGATAATAGTTCACACCCACGGCCAAACGTTGCTTCTTGGTATATTCGTAGGCCACCTGGCGCTTGTCGCGCACGTAGGGATTGTAGTATTCATAGCGGCCGAAGATATAAAGCTTCTGGTTGTCGGCGCGCAGTTTCTGAATTTGCGAGAAGAGATCGTAGCCGGCCTCGATACCTATGGCCACGGCGTTCTTTCCCACCAGGTCGTGAGAGTAGGGCGACGTGCGACTCTGTCGCCCGCCAAGGTTCACGATGTCGTAGGCATCGCTTAGATGGCCATAGTCGGCCTGTCCGCGCACAATCCACTTCCAGCGGTCGAGAGTGAAGTCCACGCTTCCAAAGGCAATCGCGCCCTTCAGCTTTGACTCTTGTCCGTCGGCATTGCGCACATAGGTGTTGTCGATGGAATGGCCGTAGTAGCCGCTCAGACCGATGCGCAGACCGGGCAGCGAATAGTTGTCGATACGGGCACTCACACCATACTTATTGGCGGGCTCAAACTCAAAGGGATCTTTGGTGCCATCGTGGATCCATCCCTCACGGTTGAACTCCAGCGCATCGAGACCGGCTAAGAACTGCACTTCGTAGCGCCACTGCGGCAGCCGGCCCCACAGGCTGATGCCCGTCTGGTGCCACGTGGAGGGGATGATGGTGTTCTCGCCCTCGGGACGGTAGACGGTGAAGAAGTTGAGGGGCTCGTGGTGGGCGTTGTTCAGACCCACAGGCACCACGATGTGGCCCACTCGTACATTCAGCTTGCCCTGCCAGAAAGACTTCTGCAACCATAATTGTTCCAGCTCCACCTCGCCGCCTTTCTCCACTTCGCTCTCCCATTCGCCGCCTTCCTCATATTCGCGCTCATAGGCAGAGCCGGTGCCACCGTGCTCAAACTCTATCTCTGAGCCCATTGTCCAGCCCTTGCCGAAATCGTAGCCCAAATAGACCACCACATGGGGGAGGCTGAACTCGCCGTGACTGGGATCTTTCTTGTATTTTCCCGGATCCATGTAGCGGTATACATTATTGCTATAGAACATGCGGCTCAAGGCCACCTCGCCATAGCCGCCCACACTGAATCGGTTGCCACTGGCATGACTCATCACCGAGTCGGCGGCATTTACCTGTGCTTGGGTCGTGAGCGAGCAGTCCAAAAGCACAGCGGAAAATAAGATGGATAGTTTCATGATGTATGTGTTTGTTTTCGAGTGCAAATTTAAATCTCTTTTACATCATGAACAATACCTAAAAATTGGTAATCTTTTACTAAAAAATGTAATTCGTTAATTTGTTATTCCCCTTTTTATATAGATGTTATGATCAAGTACTCGCGAAACTTTCATTGCTGGGGCCGAACTTTGTTCATTCATGATTCATCATTATGACTCTGCCTCCCTTCTCAAGCCAAACTATGGCTGCGCTGCCACCCTTCTAAGGCATAATGCACAATATGTAGTTTGCGCAAATCAAATATGATGCATAATATGGCTACGCGGCCCAATAATTGACCTCCGTTAATATGAGGGTTGGTGACGGGCTGCATATGTGAACCCACCGGGCGGCATATGTGAACCCGCGGGGCGGCATATGTGAGCTCACTGGACGGCATATGTGAGCTCACCGGGCGGCATATGTGAACCCACCGGGCGGCATATGTGAACCCGCGGGGCTGCATGTGTGAACCCGCAGCTAAACCACTGTTTCCTTTTCCTTAACGCGTAGAAGTGTCTTTTACTGAAATCACTTGTCAACCGCTTTTAAGCGGTATCACTGAAAGTGCTGGTGCTGGTCTCTCCGCATGTCCATTACGTATGGTGCAGGCCTTTTGGTGAAAGCAAGGAAGAATTTTCCCCTTAAGCGGGTGGTCTTTCGGTTATTTTTGCTTACTTTTGCATCATTAACGACGCTCTCCCCCGCGAGTGAGTGGCAGCCGCGCCCCGGCTCCTTTCTCGCGCATCGCGCCAAGTCGAATCATCACATACGCTATGGAAAGTCAATTGCAGTTTGACGGCCTTTTCAGACGTCTCTATCCCCCGCTCTTCTTCTATGCTCGCGGCATTGTCGGCACGGATGCCGATGCTGAGGACGTAGTGGAGGACGTATTTGTGGAGCTGTGGAAACGCCACACAGAGGTGGAGTGGGGCGAGTAGATAGAGGGCTATTGCTATCGTGCCGTCTTCACTCGCTCCATCAACCTGTTGCGCTCGGCCAAACGGAGCGAGCAACGGCTTTCGCTGCTCACGGCCATCAACGACCGCCGCATGGCATTTTTGGAGAGCAAGACGGGAAATCCGCAGCGCGATGCCGAAACGGCCGACCTGCGCCGGGTCATCCACGAGGCCTTGGAGGAGCTGCCGCCCAAGAGCAGGAGGGTGTTCTGCATGAGCTATGTCGACGGCATGCGCCATCAGGAGATTGCCCGCCAGTTGGGGATCTCGGTGAGGACGGTGGAGGCGCATATCTACTCAGCCCTGCGCATCCTGCGCAAGCGGCTGGAGGGAACACGCAGCTTGCTGAAATTATTTTTCTGATTCCTCTAAGTAGATCCCCCGTCTCAATTGTTATATCATTGTGCTTCAGAACTTCAAATGGACATTAACGACATCATTTTAATAAAATTTCTCAATGGAGAGTGCAGTACCGACGAACTGCAAGCTGTGGAGCGTTGGCTGGAGGCCGACGAGGCCCACGGCAAAGAGCTGTTTGGTTGGGAAGCGGCTCACCGTATGGCCGGCGCGTCCTCAATGGGCGGTCGTGAGGTGGAGCAGCGTCTGCGCGAGCTTCATGGCCGTATCGATGCCGAATGCCGAAAAACGGATCGCAGGGTCTGCCGCCGGCAGTGGCTGCTGCGTGCGGCCCTCTTCGTCGGTGTCGTCATCATGGGCGCAGCTGTCTGCTGGCTCGTGGGCGAGGATGGTATCCTGCGCAGCCCGAAGATGCTCGTCGCCTCTACCTCGGGTCCGCATTCGCGGGTGGTGCGCCTTGCCGACGGCTCTACGGTATGGCTCAAAGCGGGGTCGCAACTGCGCTATCCTGCCACGTTCGACGGCAAGGAGCGGCGTGTGGAACTCTCGGGCGAGGGATATTTTGAAGTGGCCAAAGACCGCTATCACCCGTTTGTCGTGGAGGGAGGTGCTGTGGATGTGAGAGTGTTGGGTACGAAGTTCGACTTTTCCACCGACACGAAGAAGCGGCTGGCCAGCGTGAGCTTGATAGAGGGGGCAGTTGAGGTGAAGGATGTGAAACGCAAAGGCCTGTTGCAACTCAAGCCCAATCAGCGCTTGACGGTCAACACGCAGACGGGACTACAGGAGGTGGAGCATATGGACACGCGCATTGTGGCAGCCTGGCACAACCGGCTCATCCCCTTCACGAATGCCAATGTGGGCGACATCGCTCACACGATCCGCGCGCTCTATGGCGTGAAGGTGTCGGTGGCACCCGACGTGGACGAATCTCAGACCTATTCCGGTGCAGTATATCTTGCTAACAGCGTGGACTCGGTGATGGCACTCGTGAAATCCACCGTTCCCATCAGCTATCACCGGAAGGGTAACACCGTTTGGATAGAGAAAGAATAATTCACCATTCACTCAAAAAGATTTAGTGTCACCCAGCCATCAAAAGGAGCAGTGTCACCCTTCCACCCCGAAAGGGTCACCCTTCCATCCCAAAAGAATAGGAAAATCATGGACGGGCTTTAGCTGCCGATGGAGCTATGGGGCTAAGGTGATGGAGTAGCCTTGCGAGCAAGCTCGCCGGTTACTCCATCACCTTAGCCCCACCCCTGTCGGGGGAAAGTCCGTCCATGACGAAAATTGCTTTGGCATAAAATTGCCTTACGGCATAAAATCTATCACATCCCCTGAATCTCCCGCAAGCAGTTTAGAAAGACTTGATTATACTTTGATCATCATAACACTCAATCTGTGTGCTGCATTATTTTATGCCGTAAGGCAATTTTACGCTATAGCGATTTTCTTCATGGTCAGTCTTGACACCTATGGTGTGGGCCAGAAGCTATGGGGTGGCTGCGAGCTTGCTCGCAAGGCTACACCCCATAGCTTCTGGCCCATTGCTCTATTAGGAGCAAAAGACTGACCATGATTTTCCTGTAATCTTAAGATTAAGGTGAAAAACGTCTATGCCTTTTCTCATTCCTCTTGAGAAAAAAAATCGGTTTTATGTTTTTCTTCCAATCGAACTCGTGTGCTGCATTATTTTATGCCGTAAGGCAATTTTACGCTATAGCGATTTTCTTCATGGTCAGTCTTGACACCTATGGTGTGGGCCATGTGGCTGCGAGCTTGCTCGCAAGGCTACACCCCATAGCTTCTGGCCCATTGCTCTATTAGGAGCAAAAGACTGACCATGATTTTCCTACAATCTTAAGCTTAAGGTGCTAAACGTCTATGTCTGTTCTCATTCCTCTTGAGGAAACAAACCTTGGATTTCATCTTTCGTTTTCTGGCCATGAAAGGGATCAAGCTGCTTGTCTCTGCTCATTTATTTAATATGCTCGATGAATGTACGACAAAGCTCGTTATCTTTTCAACGTACATTACCGTACATTGTCCATACAACGAAAACGTTCAATCTATGTGTCCTCCATCCACCATCCACGGGAAATATCTGCTGTGCCCTTATTTTTTTCTATCTCTTCATTAAAAAAATATTATTTTTTTCTAAGTAGTTTTTTAATCTGCCGTGTTAGAGTCTTAGATACCGACCGAATTAACGTCGAAACGAAAGATCATCATTATATCTATTAAAACCTTTATGAAACAAAATCATTCTACGGGCAGAATGTGGTTCAGAGCATTGCTCTCCCTTCTGTTGGTTTCGCTACCGCTCCAGTGGGCCGAGGCGCAGATTACGCTCAACACCCGCAAAGCCGAGTTGCGAACCGTTATCCACAAAATCAAACAACAGACCAAGTATGAGTTCTTCCTCGACGACAAGTTGGCCAGTTCCACTGTGCCGGCCATCAAGGTGAACAATGCCTCCATCCAAGAGGTTTTGTCGCGCTTGCTGGCGGGTAAGGCCGTGACCTACCGTGTCGAGGGCAATGTGGTCTATCTCAAGCGCAAGGAGACCGGCCGCCAGTCGGCTCCCGAGTCGCAACAGCCCAAAACGAAAGTGGCGCCCCACAAGGTCTCCGGTACAGTCGTCGATGAGCACGGAGAGCCGCTGATCGGCGCTACGGTGAGCATCAAGGGCTCCAACGAGAAAGCCATCACCGACTTGGACGGCCGTTACACCATCACTACTGATGAGGCCAACCCGACGGTGGTGGTGTCGTATATCGGCTATCAGGACAAGGAGGAGCGCGTCAATGGCAGCACGGCCGACCTGACCCTCGTGCCCGACTCGAAGTCGCTCAATGAGGTGGTGGTTACCGCCCTCGGTATCAAGCGCGAGCAGAAAGCCTTAAGCTACAATGTGCAGCAGATCAAAGGCGATGAGCTGACGAATGTGAAGAGCACCAACTTCATGAACTCCCTCGCCGGTAAGGTGGCCGGTGTCACCATCAATGCCTCTTCGGCAGGTATGGGTGGTGCCACAAAAGTCGTCATGCGCGGTCCCAAGTCGATCTCGCAGTCCAACTCTGCCCTCTACGTGGTAGACGGTGTGCCCATCACCAACACTTCCAACGGCGGTGTTGACGGTGGTATTTATGCCACACAGCCCGGGTCGGAAGGTATTGCCGATATCAACCCCGACGACATTGAGAGCGTCAACGTGCTCAGTGGTCCGGCCGCTGCTGCCCTCTATGGCTCAGCAGCCGCCCAGGGTGTCATCATGATCACTACGAAGAAAGGTGCCGAGGGAAAGGTGAAGGTGAGCATCAGCAACAGCACACAGTTCTCCAATCCTTTCGTCATGCCCGAATTCCAAAACGAGTATGTCAATGCTCCCGGCAGCATCCTCTCATGGGGCAACAAGGAGCAGTCGGCCTACGGCAATTATGATCCCAAGGACTTCTTCAACACGGGTAGCAACGTGCAGAACAACGTATCGGTGACCGCCGGCAGCAAGACCAATCAGATGTACGTCTCTATCGGCACCACCAACGCCACGGGTATCATTCCCAACAATGCCTACAACCGCTATAACGGTACGGTGAGAAACGTCACCAAACTGCTTGACGACAAGCTGATGCTTGACTTCAACTTCCAGTATGTGCGTGAGAACGACCGCAACCTCATGGCTCAGGGACAGTATTTCAACCCGCTGACCTCGGTCTACCTCTTCCCCCGCGGCGAGAGTTTCAACGCCATCCGTACCTATGAGCTCTATGATGCCACACGCGGCATCTACACGCAGAACTGGAATCTTGGTGATGCCCTCCACATGCAGAATCCCTATTGGGTGGCCTACCGCATGCCCCGCACCAACCGCAAGAACCGCTATATGATCAATGCCTCGGTGAAATACCAGGTGCTCGACTGGCTCGACGTCACTGCCCGTATGCGGTGGGACGACGCGCAGACCAAGCAGGAGGACAAGCGGTATGCCTCCACCATCGACCTCTTCGCCCATTCAAAGTATGGCTTCTACAGCTACGACAAGGTGAACGACCACAGTCTCTACGGCGACTTGATGGCCAACATCAACAAGCGCTGGGCCGACTGGACCCTCGCAGCCAACTTGGGTACCTCCATGTCGCGCACCAAATACGATGTGACTGGCTATCAAGGCGGTTTGAAGGCGCCATCCAACCTCTTCACCCCAAATGCCATCGACTACGGGAACGTGACCAACGACAACCGGCCGATCTACGATTATACCCGCCACAATATCAATTCGCTCTTCGCCAATGTGGAATTGGGCTGGAAGAGCATGCTCTACATGACGGTGACCGGACGTAACGACTGGGATTCTGCCCTTGACGGAACGGCCCAAACCTCTTTCTTCTATCCTTCGGTGGGCCTTTCGGGCGTGATCTCTGAGATGGTGAAGCTCCCCTCGTTTGTCAACTACCTCAAGGTTCGTGGCTCATGGGCCTCGGTGGGCTCGGCCATTCCTGCCAACATCTCTTCCAAGAACCGCTATGCCTATAATCCCGCGACGGGCACCTACAGCAGCGTGACTTATAAGTTCCCCGACAAGTTCTATCCCGAGCGCACCAACTCCTGGGAGGGTGGTATCTCGGCACGCCTGTTCAACAACACCGTCACCTTCGACCTGACTTTCTATCAGTCGAACACCACCAAGCAGACCTTCCTGCTCGACATCACCTCGGCCGGAGGCTACAACAAGGAATATGTGCAGACTGGTAATGTGCGCAACCGCGGTATCGAGCTCTCTTTGGGCTTCAACAAGACTTGGGGCGAGTTCACCTGGAACCCCACCCTCACCTACAGTATGAACCGCAACAAGATCGTCAAGCTCTTCGACGATCCCGACCGCGTGCTCTCCATGGGCGGACTGCCTGGATGCGAGATCATCCTCAAGAAGGGAGGCACGATGGGTGATGTCTATACCACTACCGACTTCCTCCGCGATGCCGACGGCAATATCGCTGTCAACGACGGCAAGGTGGCGCAGCGCACCCTCGACAATCCCACCTACCGTGGCAGTGTGCTTCCCAAGGGCAACTTGGGATTCTCCAACGAGTTCAGCTATAAGGGATTCAACCTCGGCTTCCTGATCTCCGCACGTTTCGGCGGCATCGTCATGTCGCAGACACAGGCCATCATGGATGCCTATGGCGTGTCGAAAAGCTCGGCTGAGGTCCGCGACAATGGCGGCGTGGCTGTCAACCGCGGTATTGTGAGCGCCGAGAACTATTATTCCGTTGTCGGTGGCGAGAACCCCATCTGGTCAGAATATATCTACAGTGCCACCAACGCACGCCTGCAGGAGGCCCACCTCAACTATACCTTCCCGAAGAAATGGCTGGGCAACCTCCGGCTCACCGTAGGCGTCGTGGCCCACAACCTCCTCATGATCTATAATAAGGCTCCATTCGATCCAGAGTCGGTGGCCTCCACCGGCACCTACTATCAGGGATTCGACTACTTCATGCAGCCCAGCCTGCGCTCATGGGGCTTCAATGTCAACCTGCAGTTCTGACAACATGGTATCATACTTAAACAGAGAAATCATTCAATGAAACACGTCAAAATATATATTCGGTCGTTGGCTTGTGCCGCAGCTTTCTCAGCCGCTGGGCTGATGACATCATGCACCGACGGATTTGAGAGTGCCAACCGCCCTGGAGACCAGGCCAGCAGTGAGGAGCTCAACCGCGACAACTACATGACCGGCAACTTCCTCAAGAACCTGCTCAACTATGCTTTTCCCGAGCAGGAGAACGATTACCAGATGAACTACGACCTCATTGGCAACTATCTGGGACGTTACTTCACCTATGCCAATTCACAGTTCTCACAAAAGAACTTCGTACTCTGCAATGCGCCTGAAGGCTGGTATACCTATCCTCTTCGTGACCTCAAACCGAAGATCGAATCTAACTTTGAGGAGATCAAACGCATCACCAACGGGGAAGGCCTCACCTATGCCCTCGCCCTCATCCTGCGTGCCCAGGGCTACCTGACGCTGACCGATATGTACGGTCCGCTGATTATAGGCAAGGACGCGGCTGATGCCAACGCCTATTCCTCTCAGAAAGATGTCTACACCACGATCCTCGGCGACCTCGATGCCGCCACGGCTGTGATCGGCCCCACTGTAGCAGCCGATCCCTCGGCCACAGTGGCCTCGGAGTACGATCAGGTCTATCAAGGCAAACTGTCGGCTTGGCTGAAGTATGCCAATTCGCTCAAACTCCGTATGGCCATCCGTATGCGCTTCGTGGAGCCCGAACAGGCCCGGAAGATCGGCGAGCAGGCCGTCAAGGACGGGGTAATGACCAGCAACAGCGACAATCTCACTATTGCCTATACCCCCAATGGACTCTATAAGACATCGGTGGAGTGGGGCGACACCCGCGCCTGCGCTGATATTGAGACCTATATGAACGGTTATCATGATCCACGTGTGGAGAAATATTTCTCTACTCCTGCCACCCAGGGCGATCGCAAGATCATCGGTCTTAGGGCTGGTGCCAATGTGGGCAATAAGGCAACGGCCGACGCCATCTATTCCGCGGCCAATGTGAAGCAGTCGGATCGCGGTATTTGGATGACTGCCGCTGAGGTAACCTTCTGCCGTGCAGAGGGTGCTCTGGCAGGATGGTCGGGCATGGGCGGCACTGCCGGTGAGCTCTACAACGAGGCCGTGACGCTCTCCTTCGAACAATGGGGCGCCGCGGGGGCCAGCGACTATCTTGACAACGGCACCTATACCCAGGCCGACTATGTGAATGTCGATGGAGGCTATGGTGCCAATGCCACGGCCCAGAGCTCCATCACTGTCAAGTGGGACGACAATGCCACACCTGAGCAGAAACTCGAACGGCTCATCACCCAGAAGTGGATTGCCCTGTACCCCAACGGGCAGGAAGCCTGGTGTGATCTCCGTCGCACAGGATATCCCAAGGTCTTTGAGCCCGCTCAAAGCTCAGCTGCCAATATCAGCGTCGCCAATCGTATTCCCTTCGATCCACAAGAGCGCATCCGCAACAAGACCAACTACGACAAGGCCGTGCAGATGCTCGGTGGGGCAGACGACTATGCCACAAAAATGTGGTGGCAGAAAAAATAAGCCGCTACTATGCAGTATCACTTTCTATTAAAAGACAAAAACAAAATGAAAAGAAATATCAAAGCCATCTGTCTTGCATTGCTCGCCCTGGCCGGAATGTCATCGTGCAGTGACTGGACAGATACAGAAATCAAAGACCCCACGGACTTGACAACAACAAACCGTGACGCAGCCTACTATCAGCGGCTCAAGGCCTATAAGGCCTCAGACCACGCCGTGGCCTTCGGATGGTTTGGCAACTGGACCGGCAATGGTGCCAAGCTCGAAAACTGCCTGATGGGGCTCCCCGACAGCGTCGATTTCGTCTCCATCTGGGGCAACTTCAAAAATATCAGCCAGGATCAGAAAGACGACCTCCGGCAGGTGCAGCAACTCAAGGGCACCAAGGCCCTGATCTGCTTCATCGTGATGGACATCGGCGATCAGATCACTCCCGAAATGCCACAGTCGGAAGTCGACAAGGGAACGACATGGGATGAGTGGCGCCATCAGTTTTGGGGATGGGGAAGCGATGAGGCCTCACAGCTCGCCGCCACAGAAAAATATGCCAATGCCATCTGCGACACCATCGAGAAATATGGCTACGACGGTTTTGACCTCGATGCAGAGCCCGACTATGCACAGCCCTTCAACACCAACAAGGAGCTCTGGAGAAACGATGCGGTGATGGACCACTTCGTGGAGACAATTTCCAAGCGCATCGGCCCGGCATCGGGTACCGACAAGATGTTAGTCGTTGACGGCCAGCCCGAGCGCATTCCCGCCAAGTATGCCGACCGCTTCAACTACTTCATCCTTCAGGCCTACGCCTCCTCTTCCGACCGCAGCCTCGACTCTCGTGTGGCCATGCAGTACGATCACTATAAGGACGTGCTCAGTGCAGAGCAGCTTGCCAAGAAGATCATCGTCTGCGAGAACTTCGAAAGTTACGCTTCCAATGGCGGCGTCAGCTATACGCTCAACGACGGCACCACCGTGCCCTCTTTGCTCGGCATGGCCTACTGGAACCCGACCATCGACGGCATACAGTACCGTAAGGGCGGTGTGGGCTCCTACCACATGGAGTATGAATATTCGCTCGCGGGCATTGTCAACACCTATCCTTACCTGCGCAAGGCCATCAGCATCATGAATCCTGTCATCAAATAATCCTTTTAGACACATCTGTAAAATTATGAAACGCAATACATTTCTGTTGTTTGGCCTGGGCCTCGCCACCCTCTTGATGGGCGGGTGTGAGGATGCCGACTATTCCACCCTCAGCGACCAGGCTTTTATCGCCCAGACCAGCACCAACGGCAACAGCAGCGAGAAGATCACCATCGGCACCGATCCTGTAACAACCTCGGTCAACGTGCGGCTCTCCGATCCCACGTCGGAAGCTTGCTCCTTCCGCTTGGAAGTTGATACGACAGTGCTTGCCGACTACAACCGGCACAATTCCACCTCCTATGTGGCCCTGCCCGAGGGACAGTATTCTTTGGACAACAGTCAGGCTACAGTGGAGGCTGGCGAGTCGTTATCGAGTCCTATCGACATCACGCTCAACCCCCTCACCGAGCAGATGAAGAATAGTGGAGCCAAGTTTGCCTTGCCCCTGCGCCTCGTCAGCACCGACGGCAAAAAGGGTGTGCTCAACTCGGGCAGTTCCATAGTCGTCCTGCTCGACCAGGTGATCTATACTCCCGTGCCGATCCTCAATAGCAGAAACAACTTCAAGTTCCTTTGGAATACTTCTGGCGACAACATTGAACTTAACGCCTGGACCCTTGAGATGGATCTCAACATCAGTCTGTTGGGTACAGAGGTGGGACAACTCAACAACCAGGCCATCTTCGGCGGCTGGGCCAACAGCGGTAAGGACGGCGAAATCTATATCCGCTTCGGCGATGCCCCCATCAAGGGTAATATCCTTCAAATCAAGACCCAGGGTACACAGATGAACAGTAAGATGGAGTTTAAGGCCAACACCTGGTACCACATTGCCTACGTCTGCACAGGCTCCTCGCTCAGCCTCTATGTCAACGGACAGCTCGACAATAGCATGACCCTGCCCGGAAAGACCGTATTCTTAGGCAAGGACAACTGCCAGATGGGTAATCAGGATTATCTGCGGGCCAACGTCATGGTCAGCGAGTTCCGCCTTTGGACCACGGCGCGCAGCCAGGGTGAGGTGGCCAACAATATGTATGTCATCAGTCCTCAAAGCAAGAATCTCTTTGCCTACTTTAAGTTCAACGAAGGCTATGGCAACGACTTCGCCGATGCCACCGGCCACGGCAATACCTGCACGGCTCAGGGTACCACCCAATGGGTGCAAAACGTTCGTATAGACGGTAAATGAAAACCAACAAAATGATGAAAACAAGCTTTTTTAAGATAGCGCTCCCCCTCATGGCGGGAGCCCTTCTCCTCACTTCCTGCGACGACGAGCCCGCTGTGGGCACACCTCTCAATACCGTGGCAGAGGAAAACTATGGACCCAAAGTGTATCTCTACCAGGGAGGCCGCGATGTGAATACGGCACGGGCCACCGTGGTGCAGACCCCCGTTGACGTGGTGATGCCGGAAGACACGTTTGATGTCTACGTCAGGCTCACCTCCCCAGTAGCTGAGGATGTCAGCGTCAGCCTCGTCCCCGACGATTCCCTCTCTGCCGCTTATGGCGACGGTACGGCCGCCCTGCCCTCATCGGCGCTCGAAGTAGTCGACCCTACGGTAGTGATCAAAGCCGGCCAACGACAGTCCGACCAGCCCGTCAGAGTAACGCTCAAGGCCAGCGAAACCTTCAAAACTCTCCAGGGTACCGGCGTAGCCGCGCTGAAACTCTCTACAACTTCCAAGGCCGTGGCCGTGGCGCAGGAGTATAACCATTTTGACGTTCTTGTCAATGTCATAGCCACCAACCTCAAGTCGCAGTCGCCGGAAGATCTCGACAAGCTCACCGAGATCGGCGTCGGCAGCTACAAGGTAAGCATTGACGGGCAAGAGACATCCGACCTCACCGATGGAAGCACCGACACCTACAGCTATTATTATGCCCCCTACGAGATCGTCATGCAGATGGACGAGACCAAGTCCATCGCCGGCCTGTCATTCCAATATGGCTATGATCAGGGCTACATGCCTTCGGTAGTAGAGATACAGACCAGTGACGACGGCGAGAACTGGACCTCCCAGACCAACGGCGAGGTGAGCAACGACTATTATGCCTCGTCGGTGGCTGATCCTATTCCCTGGGTATTCTATAGCGCAGTGAAGTGCAAGTATGTCAAGTTGCGCCTGCTGAACTGCTTCTACGGTGAGCGCTACGGCTCCGACTACAACGCGCCCATCGTGAGCGAGATACGCCTCTACGAATGATGAGGCCTCACGGCGGTTCTTTGCTTTGGCTTAGAACAAAAGTGTGGCATACAACCTAATAGTAATGACGGGCAGCTGTACGAACTGCTGCCTGGGAGGTGCGGCGTTTCGCCGCACGTACTTACACGGCATCCCGCTGCATGTATTTGCATGGCGGGATGCCGTGTCTCCTATTCACCAGCTTCTATATAGCTAAACCGTTATTTACTTGTTTGGGTAGGGGTGTGTTGTCCCACCGCATGCACTTACACGGCGGGACACTGTGTACTGGGCTTGGGGCAGGATGTTTTGGCTTTTTGAGTTTTACCGGACAGCAATAATTTCCAAAGCATTCAGCCAATATCATTACATTTTTCCAAGCTGCATGCCGAAAGAACTACCCCTAAAAACTCACGAGAGCCATTGGGCACCTATGCCCAATGGCTCTCGTGAAAATGCGTTGGTCTAAGACCATGCTCAATTGTCGTCCCACCCCGAGTCGTCCTGCGAGAAGTCGGAAGTCTGTGCCTCCTACTCGCTTGCATAAAAAATCAAGTTCTTAAAAAATGGTTGAGGATAGAGTGGAGGGATGCTCTGCAATACGATGAATAGTTACCTCCGCGTAGCCGACATTTGATATATATTGTATAATATAATTACCATTCGAAGCGTGGAACTTGGATAATGCTTTAATGCATTAAAAACTACAGGTCTTTTTTTCTGAAGAGACGGAGGGAGAGGGCATAGGGCAGAGCTGCCCAAACGGTCAGCAAAAAGGCTGAGACGATCATGCCGCCTGTGGCTCCGAGAAACTCCTTCATCGCCGCACCGGAATAGCCCATCATGGCACTGGCATCCATCTGCAGTATGATCTGGAAACGCACTAAATCGAGGGGATTTAGCATCAGCAGCCCCATGAGCGGGCGCTCGATGGGATATTCGCCCAAGAGAAACACAAGATAGAGGAGCACAGAGTCATAGATCATTGTCAGCAGCAGCCAGATCAGCAGTCCGGCACCAATGCCGCGCGTCTTCTCACTTGTGAGCATGGTGATGAGAAAAGCCAACGACACGAAGACAAGGGTGCTCACGCACCCTGCCAACAACTGAAGCGCGGCCGTCAGGGGGGAGGCGAAGAGCATCACGGGGATTCCTGCTCCCAAAAGATATGCTATGAGTAGTCCGCCTGCTATCCCACAATAAAAGCTCCACCACACGCGCTGCCGTGTCACGGGCTGGCTGAGCAGCAGGACAATGAAATTGTGGGCGTCGTAGAGATAGACGATGGTGTAGAGCAGTGACATCAGTGGGACGATGAAGAGCACGATGTTGAGCATCGTTAGTGCTGCTTTGGCCTCATTGTCCTGCAACAGCATAGACGTCCAGGAGAGCAGTGCCAACAGGCAGAAATAGAAGATGACGATCTTGCTCCTGATGTTGTCTTGAAATATGATTTTAGTGATTTTGCCCATCATTCAATTCTTGTTTGGTGTGTCGCAGGTGGAACATGACGGCCTGCGTGATGTTTTCTTGACGTGTCTCGCTGAGCAGTTTCTCAATGCTCTTGAAGAAGACGATGTGGCCCTGCTGCATGAAGACGATGTGGGTGGCCAGTCCTTCGAGCTCGCTGAGGATATGGCTGGTGATGAAGATCAGCTTGTCTTTCTCCTTGCTGATTTTGTTTTTGAGCGTCTCTGCGGCGAGTGGGTCCAGACTGGCCGTAGGCTCGTCGAGGATGAGGATGTCGGGATTGAAGAGGAAGGCCAGGGCAGCGTTCATCTTTTGGCTCGTGCCGCCCGAGAGCGTATGGGAGCGCTTGTCGGCGATGTCGTCCATGCCGAAGGCGTCGTAGAGCTCCCGGTCGGTGGCCCCATGGCTGCGCCTTAGGCTCTCGATGGTCTTGAAGGTCTGGCTCACGGTCATGTTCTCGGGGAAGCAGCTGCTTTGGGGCATGAATCCTATGTGCTCCCGGGTCTCGGGATGCAGGGCCACGTTCTTGCCGTCGACGAGCACTTCGCCCGACTGCGGTGTGGCGAGCCCTAAGATGCACTTCATCAGCGTGGTCTTGCCACATCCGTTGGGGCCGACAAAGGCCACGCATTGGCCGGGCGAGAGCTTGAGGTTGATGTCGTGGAGCACGTGCAGCCTGCCATAGTATTTGTTGAGGTGATTGATTTCGATCATATTCTAAAGGGTTTCATAGCTGGGGTGTTGTCCACGTAGTTGTCGGGGGTGATGGTGGGAAGCAGCTTCTCGGTGGCGTCGAGCAGGTTCATGAGGAAGCTGCGGAAGAAAAGCAGCACGGTCTCGTCTTGTTCGGCCAGTACGGAGAATAGGCTGAGCGGATGGAAGGGCACGTCGCCCCGGCCGTCCTTGTTGAGGTCGTAGCCTTCGTATTTGTCCCAGTAGTTGCCGTCGACACGATTGCGGTTGTAGCTCACGTTGGTGGTCATGTCAAACGTGTTTCCCATAAAGTTGTTTCTGTAGATCGTGTCGTTGGTACTGGCCGAGATGAGGCGTATG
This sequence comes from uncultured Prevotella sp., assembly GCA_900322035.1. Taxonomy (GTDB): domain Bacteria; phylum Bacteroidota; class Bacteroidia; order Bacteroidales; family Bacteroidaceae; genus Prevotella. Next base: position 26,671 of record ONYL01000019.1, on the reverse strand, counting down.
CCCCACCCGTTGTCACGAATTTCATTTTGGTGGATATTGAGGTCGCTGCCACCGTCGACGAGCAGTCCGACCGTATTGTTGAGAAAACGGTTCCCGTGGATTTTGCTGTATTGCAGTTCCTTGATGAGCAGTCCGTAGGAGGAGGTCCCCTGATTGTCGGCGAAGAGGTTGTTGAGCATGGTCACGTTATGGCCGAACATCACGGCCACGCCGGCCTGGTTGTGGCTGAATCGGTTGTCGTCGAACACGTTAAAGTGGGAGAACATGAAGTGGAGTCCGTAGCGGGCACAGCCATCGATGGTATTGTGGGCGATGTGGGAGCGGTTGACAAACTCCAGATAGATGCCATCGCGGTTGTGGCCTATCCTGTTGTTCACAATCCGCAGGTGGTCGCTTTTCCAACAATGTATGGCGTTGCCCATGATGGGGTTGTAGGTGATGTCGCTCGATATGTTGTTGCCCTCCACGACACAGTTGTTGCCGTTCTGAACCATGATGCTGAACTGGCAGGACCGGAACACGCAGTGGCTCACGTTGAGCCTCTCTGCTCCCTGGGCGTGAATGCCACAGTAGTCCACGCGTGAGGAGCGCCCCGAGTTGCGCAGCATCAGCCCGTCGATGGTCACGCCGTTGGCTCTCACCTCGATGATGTTGCCCCTCTTGCCGCCGTCGACGACGGGCAGACCTACGCCCTGGAGCCTCACGGAGCGGCGGATGGCTAAATGCTCCCGATAGACTCCCCCCGAATGGATATAGACCACATCACCGTCGGTGGCCGTCGCGAGGGCTTTGGCGATGGAGGCATAGGCTTTGCCCGGCCCCACGTCGAGCCGCCGCCCTTGAGTGGGGAGTGAGGCGAGCAGGAGGAGAAGGAGGCTGATGATAGGGATCCTTCTCACCGTCGCACGTGGTTGATTTTCAGTCTTTCCCATGAGTCGAGCAGGATAGAGTGGGTTTTCTCTGCGAACTGTATGGCGTGGTTTCTGTTGCTGAATGCCGCAATGCCGCCGTTCATCGGCGAATGGATGTCCTCACCGAGCACGAGAGAAGCCGTCTTAATGTCGATCAGTGAGTCGGGCTGCTCATAGTCGGCGATATAGATTCGCAGCAGCGTGCTGTCGGCTATCTGGTTGTTGTTCAGATAGTGGAAGAGACAGGTGGCATCGTCAAACTTGAAGCATTTTCCCTTGTTGGTGATATACTCGCAGGCATATTTGGCATCCTCGATGGTCATGCTGCAGGCCGTGCATTTGTCCTTGCCTAAGTTCATGGCTTGAGGTTTGTCGCTGACACCGCATGAGAGGAGGGTCAGCGAAATCAGCACCGATACGACGACCGGTGCTGAAAATTTAAAAACATTCTTTTGATTCATTATGCAGCCGCTTTATCTTTTTTGAACCATCCGAATACGCCCAATTCCTTGAAGACCACGAAGGCCAGAATCAGTCCCGACACAATGAGCAGGTAACCACCGAGGTCGGGCTGCGAGAGGGCATCGAAATTGAGCAACTGTTTCTCGCCGATGATAGGCGGCTGATAGGCCATACCTGGCACCTTGATGGGAGCGTCGGGCGAGAGGTTGTGACCGTAGACGTAGGTCCAGTGATAGAAGTCGATGAAGCCCAAGATGCCGAAGATGCCAAAGGCGATGAGTCCGGCCAGGGAGAGCTTCTTGCTCTTCATCACGGCAGCCACACCGAAGAGGATGGCAAAGGCAATGAGCAAATAGGGCAGCACCGAGAACTCCCAGAAATCGCCGGGATGCATCTGGGCCATGCCCACGTAGTGGTTGAGTTCGTTGATTTTGTAGAGGTCGTTGCCTCCGTCACCTCCGTCGAGGCCGGCCATGCCGCCAATGTAGAGCACCATCCCCTCGGGATATTGCGGAGCGGTCAGGTCGATGCGCCACACTGGGGCAAAGGCGCTGCCGAGCGTGAAGGCGGCCGCGACGAACAGCAGGATGACGCTCAGCTTGGAAATTTTTCCTTTTAAATCCAATTTTATCATGGTTTGTTTTTTCTTTTTATAGCGCCCCCACCTTCCCCAAGGAGAGACTTCGGGGAGGATGGGGCGGCGCCTAATCTATATATCGTTTTTATCCGTTATTTTCTGCTGTGCCCCGTAGGTGCGGCACCCTGCTGGGTGGTGGGCTTCGAGTTGGTAAACTGCGAGGGCAGCTTGCCGTCGATGGTGAACTTCAGCGGCACGTTGCTTCCCTTGGACGACACGCGGAAATAACCCTGCATCTCCTGGTGGAGGGCACTGCAGAAGTCGGTGCAATAGAAGGGGATGATGCCCACGCGGTTGGGCACCCACTTCAGCGTGCGAGTCTCACCCGGCATGACGAGCAGCTCGGCGTTGTTGTTGCCTTTGATGGCGAAGCCGTGCGGGATGTCCCACTCCTGCTCGATGTTGGTCACGTGCACATACACTTCGTCGCCCAGGCGGATGCCTTCGATGTTGTCGGGCACCAGACGGCTTCGGATGGCGGCCATATAGATGTCGACGCGGTTGCCGGTGCGTACCACGCGGGCATCCTGTGCCTTCATCACCTTATACGGGTTGTGGTTGTCGGCCAGTCGGGTGAAGAGCTTCACGTTGGGCTTTAGTTCGCTGGCAGCAATGGCACTGGCATAGTGGGGCTCACCGATGGTAGGGAATTCCAGGATGAGCTTCATCTTCTTGCCGCTGATGTCGTAGAGCTGGGCGGCCTGGCAGAGCTCAGGACCTGTGGGCAGGAAGCAGTCCTTCGTGATCTTGTTGTAGGCAATCATATACTTGCCGTAAGGTTTTTTGGTGTCTGCGCCGAAGACCGACAGATGGCCCACGGAGTAGTAGGTGGGGATGCGGTCCTCAATCTGCAGGGTCTTCAGGTTCCACTTCACGATCTCCGAGGAGATAAAGAAACTGGTGTAGGCATTTCCGTCGGCGTCAAACTCCGTGTGGAGCGATCCCAGTCCGGGAGCCTGCACCTCACCGTGTAGAGCGTCCTCATACTTGATGACGTTGATGCCGTCCACCTGTCCGTCAAACTTGTGATTCTTGATGGCTTCCTGGATCTTGGTGAAGCTGAACACCGGCAGGTTGGCGCTGAGCTTACCGTTGCCCACGATGTATTCACCCGAGGGGTCTACGTCGACACCGTGGGGCGACTTGGGACACGGAATCAGATAGAGGAAGTCGTTGTATTTCTTGGTGTCGATCACCTTCACCTTGTCGATGATCTCCGAGGTGGCCATTTCTGTCTGCTCATTAAACACGTTGTGGGCATACTTGCAGGGCTTCCAGTCGAAGTCGCCCTTGGCAGCGTGCTCGGCTGCCTTCTTCCAGTTGATGGCGAGGATGTAGTCCTTGTCGTTCTTCGAGGCGTTCACCTCGAGCAGCGAGTGGGCCTCCTCGGTGTTGTAGCAGGTGAAGAACGACCAGTCGGCCGAGGCATTCTTTCCGCTGTGGCTCAGGTCGTAGTTGTAGGGTGGCAGCGCTAACTGGAAGTCGAGGCTCAGGTGGCCGGTGTTCTTGTCCACCTTAATATAAGAGATGTGTCCACGGAAGTCTTTCTTATAGTCGCTGATGGACACATCGCCGTTCTCATAGTCGGCAGGCACGCTGAATCGGGTTCCGGCCACGAGATATTCCGTGTTGCTCGTGATGAAGGGTGAGGCATGGTTGCCGGCTGCGTTGGGGAGCTCGATGATCTCAGCAGTTTGGAAAGTCTTGAGGTCTACGCGGGCAATACGCGGCGTGTTGTTGGCATTGATGAAGAGCCAGCGCCCGTCGTACATGGCGTCGGTCTCAGAGAGCTGCGTGTGGTGGGAGTCGTCCCATGGCACGAAGCCAAACGAGGTGTTGAGCATGGCCTTGGTGTTCTCGTCGTAGCCGTAGCCGTTCTCACCATTCTGTGAGAAGACGGGAATCACCTTCAGCAGTCTGCCCGAAGGAATACCGTAGACGGCCACCTGGCCGCTGAATCCACCCGACACGAAGTCGTAATACTCATCATACTGCCCCGGTGCCACATACACCTTCTTGGCAGCGTCCTCGTCCACGCCGATGTGGCCGCCTTTCTTCAGTTTGCACGATTGCAAACTGACCGTGGCGACTGCCAAGGCCAGGACAAACGTTAATGATTTTTTCATACGTTTTTTTGTTTTTGTTGTTGTTTTTTTGGTTAAGTACATGAAGACTTTCGCGGTTCAGAGCGGCTGCTTGCCTTACCTTAGCGAGGGGACGGAAGCAGCCTGCCGGCTGGATCTCCTGCAAGCGGCAGAACTTGCCAGCCCTTGTTCTTGTTCTGCAAAGTTACCATGATCTGCAAGACGGTGACCTTGCCGGATAAGGAAAGTTTCGATAATCGTTATCGGTCATTTCGATGAATGTTGGTCTGACGGCGGGGTAAGGCGAGAGACCGCATGCTCAATTTTATTTCTTTTTTTGTGGCTATGTCAGAGAAAAAATGTACTTTTGCGCAGCAAGTCTGAACGATCAGTTTATTCCATGCGTTAACTATTAATGTCACAACTGAAAACGGAACTCTTTATGAATATGAAACATTACAGTCCTTTAATAACACTGTTTCTCCTGATCCTGCTGGCCAGCTGTAAGAAAGACCCTCAGGAGATCTATAGTGAAGAGAAGTCGGGTGTGGTACTCATCTGCAATGAATTCTACTATGACATCACGCTCTTTAATGGTGAGCATCTTTATTTCTCTGGCCTCGATGCTGATGGAGACTTCATCAACCTTACGAGTAATCTCGCCGACATCAAAAAACAACCGGGAGTGCTGAATGGTACCGGATTCTTTATCGATGAGACCGGGCGGATCCTGACGAACCGTCATGTGGTGGCTCCGGCGGTGGACAAGGCGATGGTGAGAAACAATGTCAACGCCATCATCGAGAATTACGCGCAATACCTTCAGTCGCTTCAGGATTCTATGGACCAGCGTTATGCTGCCCTACAGGAGTACGCGCAGGAAAATACCTATGAGGATGATTATGGCGAGACATATACAAACTTGAGCGATGATGAGATCATCTCCTTGCAACAGGAAGCGGCAAGTCTGAAAGAACAGTTTGAGGAGGCGGAAAACTTGAAAAATAGGGTCAGGAGTAATATTCTGAACGATAATTTCTCCATTCGCTTGCATTCCCAATACGGTATAGCCTACGACGGTAGCAATGTCAATTCGTGGGATGACTTCATGAAAACTCCTTGCACCATGCTGCGTGTCTCAGAGGATGCCAATTCCGACCTCGCCCTGTTACAGCTCAACAGCAAAAAGACGCCAAGCGACTGCTATATCTTCACCGTGGATAATGACCTGGCAGCTTCTGATGACCAACTTGAGATCAACCAGGCCGTTTATATGATTGGCTATAACAATGGTGTGGTTCTTGCCAAGACCGACAATGGCATCAGGGCTCAGTTTACCAGTGGCACCATTACCCAACAGCCCGACGGCAAGCGTGTCATGTACAGCATTCCGTCTATGCCGGGATCCAGCGGCTCGCCAGTCGTCGATGATCATGGCCGGCTGGTCGCCGTGAATTTTGCCAAAAGTGATGGGAGTGACAATTTCAATTTTGGAATCCCACTGATGCGGATTATCACGTTCCTGCGCTAAGCATGGTAATTCCTCATAAATCTAATCATTTGTGAATAGTTCGTGGTCTATTTATGACGATACAATGTTCAAAATAACAGTGTTGGATGTTCATGAATAAAGTGGGCTAAAAGCTATTTTGTTTGCTTTAAAACACTCAGCTCCTTTGTGCTTTGCGGATAATGTGCAATATTTGCAAGTGAAATAGTAAAACCGGCAATCATGGCAATAGTATGGACATACCCTATCGGCATTCCGTACTGCATTTTGACATGAGTGGCGGCAAAGGGCTCGCCCCGGAGAAACTGCTTCGCTATTGACAAGCAGGTCGTTGAGCCCGTCCGCCGTGTTGAAATCGTAACTCCTGCCCGTTTCCGATGTATAGGTGACATTGGCCTCCTTGAGTATGATGCGGAGCACCGTATCTGAGCTGCATGTGCAGGGTTGAATGCAGCGACAGGTGCCGTAGCAGGTGTGAGGAAAAATCCTCTATGCATGATCCGCCACAAAGGTAAACGCACATAAGTGAACGGATTATTTCGCTGTATTGATAGCCGAATTGTTTGCAGCGCAGTCCGAGTACCCTGTCTATCACAGGAGACAATTTACTGTCAAAGTAGTCCATGATGGGAAAAATTCCACCAAAAGGTGTAAGATTCTCAGATTTTTTTCGTATTTTTGCCATGTCCTGTTGGTGATTCTTTTACTTTTTTCGCAGCACGAAGTTAAGTGGATTTTCCGACATGGCAAAATCCAGAGCAACAAAATGTAGCTCAGGAATTTATAAATAAATCTAAATTAAATTGCTGCAGATTTTAGGTAAATTATAAGACTATGGGAAATTTTCTACTTTGCAGTGCACTACTCGTAATGTCCATGGCTGGCGCCAAGGGCAAAGCTCCGACTCCTCAACTTCCGCTCTCGCCCTCCTACACCACAGAGGCAGCTGAAGAGAACGAAGACACCATCCCCTTCACATTCAACAGCAAGGAGCAAGCGAAAGATTGGAAGCAATACCGTCTCGGCGACACCGAAGGACCGGGATGGGCAATCTACAACGGACTCTATCACGACTATGCCCCCGGCATGAAAGTTGGCGCAGCCGACGATTGGTTTGTCTCCCCACCTTTGGAAATCAATCAGGAGGGAAAAATTGACTCCATCGAGTTTTGGAATGTGGGCTGGATGTACCGCATGGGCGACAACGACACCATTGCCCTCTACATGCTGACTGGCAGTCAGAACCCCCGAGAGGCCGCGTCGAGAGAGGTGCTGTTGGACGTGAGGGGCGACAACTATTTGTATATGGACCAGACGCATCTGGTGAGGAAGGACATAGCCATTCCCCAGACTGACGGAGCGGTCTATCTCGCATTCAGATACTTGAACACGAAGTTCGACGAATCTTGGTACAATGTCTTTTTCAACAACCTATGCATAAGCGGCGCCAAAGTGACTGACGCCATCAGTCAACCCACCCTCCGCTCAGGTGAGGTGCCCTTCACGCTCAGTTCCAACCACGAGACGGTTCATGTCGGTGGACTGGCTGCTCCAACCTCCATCCGCGTCTATTCCATCAAGGGCGAGCTGCTCATTACTCAGCGGACGGGCCAACAAGAGTGCGAACTGGACATAGCCCATCTGCCAAAGGGTATCTACCTGATACAGGCTGACAGCAAGCTGGGAAAGAGACAGATGAAATTCATCAAATAACAGAAAAAAGCCGGCTACATCACAAGCATGCACTGAACAACGAGGAATATGGAAAAAAGAAAAGTGTCTATCAGCATAACACAGGCCAATGTGCTCAGCGTTGCACTGCTCGTGGGAGCTATCCTTGTGTTTTTCGTTCCCTTCTGGCTCTTGTGGCCAGAATGGTATCTCCACGTTCCCACAGGAGCGTCAAGAGGCAAGGTGCTCTGGGTGATGATGACCATTGTGGCCGTCGGCGTGGTGGCACACGAGGGACTGCACGGACTCACGTGGGCTTTGCTCAACAAAGGAGAATTCCGCCACGTCAATTTCGGAGTTATGTGGAAATACGTCACACCTTATTGCCACTACTCCGAACCGATGAGCCGGGGCCGCTACATCGCCGGAGCCATGATGCCCTGTGCGGTGTTGGGAGTGGTGCCCGCCGTGGTGTCGTGGTTCAACGGCAATGTGTGGTGGCTGCTCTTCGGCTTAATCTTCTTCGCCGCGGCTGCGGGCGACATCTGGATGACCTGGCTCATGCTGAAAGAACCCAAGGATGCCCTCTTCCTTGACCATCCCTCGGAGGCTGGATTCTACGTGATGGAGAAAGGGCCTGAGGAAGAAAAGTAGGAAACAAGCAAGGCTGATTCTAAGCAGATTGAGAATCAGCCTTGCTTGTTTTTACTTTCAGATGAGGAGCAACCTGTCGGGACACGTCCATACCACGTGAGTAGCATAAGAGTGTGGCTGAGAAAGGATGGCACAGCAATAATGAATTGTGAATTACTCAAGTTCCGCAAGTTCCTAACTTGCAAATTTCAACTGGTAAGACTCAATATAATGTCGCAGTTTATCAGACCTGTTGACAAGCATGTCGAGGATTTGCTCGTCCTCGATATTGAAGCATTGCGCCATCTCTCTGACGAGCTCAATCATCATATCCCAGATTTTCCCTGTGATGGTGAGTTGGACGCTGTCCGCCATCACGTCCTTGAAGAGACCGCCGATGGTCTCATAGTCGGTGAATCGCCTTGCCATAGCAAGCAAGTTGTATTGCATGGCTGTTATCACAGTCATGGCTATTTGCGAGGAGAAGTTGCGCATTTGGTACTTGCCGAGTCCGAGATTCTGCTTGCAGTCCTTGAATACGACCTCCAGAGACCATCTCATGGAATAGATCTTATAGGCCTCAAGGAAGGTGAGTTCCTTATTAGGACACAAGTCTTTATTTTGGTGATTTATGATGACGGATTGGCGTGGTTGGGTGATGTAACGAATCTCAAATTTCTCTCACCGCTAACCCTCGGATAATATACAACGAGCCATTTTTACTGGTATTTGAGTGTGCCTATAGGTTGATGGAAAAGGGGAAAAGCATTAATTAACACTAATGCCGGAAAAACATCTGTGGCGGTCGTCAAATCATTGCGTGGCGCTCGCCACGAGATGCACACACAGGTAGCTTTGCACGAGGGAAGGCAGGCATTCGATGATGTTTTGAAGTCGCTTGCTCTTCTGTTCTGTCTCTATAGAGCTTCTTATCCCCCAATGAATCTTGTCGACAACGGCATTGTTCTTCCCTTAAGTGAGGACGGAGTGTGCTGCTGGGGTTACTGAACTTTCTGTCAGAAACCTTTCCCGATAGGACTCAAAAGGAGGCAGTTTATTAAATTTTATACGAAAATATTTGTCGGTTTCAAAAAAAAGCACTAATATTGGGGGCAAAAAACCTAACCTCATTGTTAACCTATGGACCAGAATAAGAGAATCATTGAGTGCGTCCCCAACTTCAGCGAGGGGCGCGACATGCAGAAGATCAATTCTATCACCGCCGTCATCAAGTCAGTGAAGGGCGTACGTCTGCTCGACGTAGACCCCGGCGAGGCCACCAATCGCACCGTCGTCACCTTTGTGGGCTGTCCGGAAGCCGTCTGCGAGGCAGCTTTCCGTTCGGTAGCCCAGGCTGCGAAAGTGATCGACATGCGCCAGCACCACGGCGCCCATCCCCGTATGGGTGCCACCGACGTGCTGCCCCTGGTGCCCGTGAGCGGCATTACGCTCGAGGAGTGCGCCGAGCTGGCCCGCCAGTTGGCTGAGCGCATCGCCAAGGAGCTCCGCGTGCCCTGCTACTGCTATGAGGCTGCCGCCTATTCGGAGCCGCGACACAATCTTGCCGTCTGCCGCAAGGGCGAATATGAGGCCCTTGCCGACCGCATGTCACAACCCGAGGAAAAGCCCGACTTCGGCGCACGTCCATGGGACGACGACCTGGCCCGCACGGGTTGCACGGCCGTAGGCGCACGCGACTTCCTCATCGCCGTCAACTTCAACCTCAATACCACCTCCACGCGCCGCGCCAACGCCATCGCCTTCGACGTGCGCGAGAAGGGCCGTCCCAAGCGTGAGGGAGGAAGCCTTACCGGCAAGCCGCTTCGCGACGCCAACGGTGAGCCCATCATGCAGCCCGGCACCCTCAAGGCCACAAAGGCTATCGGATGGTTTATCGACGAATACGGCATCGCCCAAGTGTCGATGAACATCACCAATATCAACACGACCCCCCTTCACGTGGCCTTCGACGAGGTTTGCCGTGCGGCCGCAGTCAGGGGCATCCGCGTCACCGGCACCGAGATCGTGGGACTGATCCCCAAGCGGGTGCTCACCGACGCAGGGCGCTACTTCCTGGAGAAACAGCAACGCTCCACGGGTGTTCCTGAGGAGGATATCGTCAGGATGGCCATCAAGTCGATGAGCCTCGACGACCTCAAACCCTTCCATCCGCGGGAGAAGGTCATCGAATATCTGCTTGAGGATGCCCAGCCCGTGAAACGCTTGGCCGACCTCACCGTGAAGGAGTTTGTGGAGGAGACCTCGCGGGAGAGTCCAGCTCCCGGTGGTGGCACCATAGCCGCCTGCATGGGTGCATTGGGCGCGGCCTTGGGCACGATGGTGGCCAACCTCTCTGCCCACAAGCGTGGATGGGACGACCGGTGGCAAGAGTTCAGCCTGTGGGCCGACAAGGGCCAGGTGCTGGTCAGCTCGCTGCTCCATCTCATCGATGAGGACACGGCAGCCTTCAACCGCATCATGGAAGCCTTCGGTATGCCCAAGACGACGCCAGAGGAGAAGCAGGCACGCTCAGCGGCCATCCAGGCAGCGACGCTCTACGCCTCGGAGGTGCCGTTGGAGACCATGCGCGAGTCGATGAAGGCGTTTGAGATCTGTAGGGCCATGGCCGAGATGGGCAATCCCAACAGCGTCTCCGATGCCGGTGTAGGCGCCCTTGCCGCAAGAGCTGCCGTGAGAGGAGCCTCGATGAACGTCAGAATCAATGCCTCCTCGCTCAAGGACAAGGCCACGGCCCAGCGCCTTATCGATGAGGCCAACGCCTTAGCCGCCAAGGCCGATGCAGAGGAAGCTGCTATCTCGGCCATCGTCGATGGCAAGATCAACGGCTGACGGGCCTGCCCCATGAAAATTTTATATCCTAAATATCTATCAACGAAATGATCAACAGTCTATGACAACAGAAGAATTTCAAGCTGAGATCAGAGCCGGCATACCCGACTTCCTTCCGGAGCCCCAGGCCTACGATGCCTCTGTCAACCATGCTCCCAAGCGCAAGGATATCCTTACGGCTGAGGAGAAGAAACTGGCCCTGCGCAACGCCCTGCGCTATTTCCCCAAAAAGTTCCACGCCACGCTGGCCCCGGAATTCGCCGAGGAACTGCGCAAGTATGGACGCATCTACATGTACCGCTACCGGCCGCGCTATGAGATGAAGGCGCGCCCCCTCAACGAATATCCCCACCGCTCGGAGCAGGCGGCCGCCATCATGCTCATGATACAGAACAACCTCGATCCCCGTGTGGCACAGCATCCCCACGAGCTCATCATCTATGGCGGCAACGGAGCCATCTTTCAGAACTGGGCCCAGTATCGGCTGGTGATGAAATACCTCAGCGAGATGACCGACGAGCAGACCCTCGTGATGTACTCCGGCCATCCTCTGGGTCTCTTCCCTTCCCACAAGCGTGCCCCGCGTGTGGTGGTGACCAACGGTATGGTGATCCCCAACTATTCGAAGCCCGATGACTGGGAGCGCGACAACGCCCTCGGCGTGAGCCAGTACGGACAGATGACGGCCGGCTCGTATATGTATATCGGACCTCAGGGCATCGTCCACGGCACCACGATCACCGTGCTCAATGCCGCGCGCCGCGTGATGCACGACCCCGCCCGCAAGGTCTGCAATCAGATCCCCCTGTTTGTCTCGTCAGGTTTGGGCGGCATGAGCGGCGCACAGCCCAAGGCCGGCAACATCGCCAAAGTGGTGAGCGTTGTGGCCGAGATCAATCCCAAGGCCGTGCAGAAACGCTACGAGCAGGGATGGGTGGACGAGATCCACGACAATCTCGACGAACTCATCGGTTCCGTGCGCCGTGCACTGGCCGAGAAGCGCGTGGTCTCGATGGCCTATCAGGGTAATATCGTCGACTTGTGGGAGCGTCTGGCCAAGGAAGACATTGAGGTGAATCTCGGTTCCGACCAGACTTCGCTCCACAATCCCTGGGCTGGCGGCTACTATCCCGTGGGTCTCTCGCTGGAAGAGAGCAAGCGGATGATGGCCGACGATCCCGAGGAGTTCAAGAAACGCGTGGAGGCCTCGTTGCGCCGTCAGGTAGCGGCCATCAACCAGCTCACGGCCCGCGGCATGTACTTCTTCGACTATGGCAATGCCTTCCTGCTCCAGGCTTCGCGCGCCGGTGCCGACATACTGCGCCCCGACGGCAAGTTCCGCTATCCCTCCTACGTGCAGGACATCATGGGCCCCATGTTCTTCGACTATGGTTTCGGACCCTTCCGTTGGGTCTGCACCTCGTGTGATCCGGCCGACCTGGAACTCACCGACCGTCTGGCCGAGGAGGTGCTGGTCGCCGAGCGCGAGCATGCCACCGAGGACATCCGCCATCAGCTCGACGACAATATCCACTGGATCCGCGAGGCGGGCAAGAACCACCTCGTCGTCGGCTCGCAGGCCCGCATCCTCTACGCCGACTGTGAGGGCCGTACGAAGATCGCCCTGGCCTTCAACGAAGCCGTCAGAGACGGGCGGCTGAAGGCTCCCGTGGTGTTGGGACGCGACCACCACGATGTCAGTGGCACTGACTCTCCCTTCCGCGAGACGAGCAATATCTACGACGGCTCGCAGTTCTGTGCCGACATGGCCGTGCAGAACGTCATTGGCGACTCCTTCCGCGGTGCCACGTGGGTGAGCCTCCACAACGGCGGCGGCGTAGGCTGGGGTGAAGTGGTCAACGGTGGCTTCGGTATGGTTGTCGACGGATCCGAGCAGAGCGACGACAACATCCGAGAGATGCTCTTCTGGGATGTCAACAACGGCATCGCACGCCGCTCCTGGGCCCGCAACAAAGGGTCGATGGACGCTATTCGCCGTGAGATGGAACGCAGGCCCGACCTCCGCGTCACCATGCCCAACCTCGTGGACGACGACGTCATCGACGGATGTATGGGTGAATTTTCTGCCCACAACGATTAGTCCGCAACTTTTATCCATCAACAATAATAACAAATCTTTTAGCTCCTCTTCCCGCCACAGTCCCTACGAATGCAGGCGGGAGAGGAGGACGATAACCACAACGCTATGAACATACATGAAATCAGTGCAGGCCACCTGACCCTCGACAAGGTTTGGGAAATCCTGCGGGGGGACTATAAACTCAAGTTGGGCGACGATGCCATCCACCGTATCACCCGCTGCCGCGAGTATCTCGACCAAAAGATTGCCTCGTCGAAGACACCTATCTACGGCGTGACGACAGGCTTCGGATCGCTCTGCAACATCTCCATCAGTGACGACCAGCTCTCACAACTCCAGATCAACCTGATGATGAGCCATGCTTGCGGCATTGGCGAGCGCGTGCCCAACGAGATCGTCAAACTGATGATTCTGCTGAAGATCCAGTCGCTGTCCTACGGCTACTCCGGCTGCAAGCTCGACACCGTGGAGCGCCTCGTCGACTTCTTCAACAACGACATCTATCCCATCGTCTATATGCAGGGCTCTGTGGGCAGCTCCGGCGACCTGGTGCCCCTGGCCCACCTCTGCCTACCCATTGTCGGACTGGGCGAGGTGGAATACAAAGGCAAGCGCATGAGCGGTGCCGATGTGACGAAACTCATGGGTTGGGAGCCCATCAAACTGGCCTCGAAAGAAGGACTGGCCCTGCTCAACGGCACACAGAACATGGCAGCCTTCTGCTGCTGGTCGATCATCCAGGCCACCAAACTCAGCAACTGGGCCGACTATATCGCAGCCATGTCGATCGACGCCTATGGCGGCTGCATCGATCCCTTCCTGCGCCCCGTGCATCTGGTGCGCCCCCATCAGGGACAGCTCGATACGGCGGAGCATATCTCCAAGATCCTTGAGGGCAGCGAGCTCATCCGCCAGCCCAAGAAGTATGTGCAGGATCCCTATTCTTTCCGCTGCATTCCGCAAGTGCACGGCTCGGTGAAAGACACCGTGCGCTACGTGCAGACCGTGACCGACATTGAGATCAACGCCGCCACCGACAATCCCACGGTGTGCCCCGACGACGACCTCATCATCTCGGCAGGCAACTTCCACGGCGAGCCCATCGCCCTGCCCATGGACTTCCTGGCCATTGCCATGTCGGAGTTGGCCAATATCTCTGAGCGCCGCATCTACAAGCTCGTCTCCGGTACGCGTGGACTGCCCAGTTTCCTTGTGGCCAATCCCGGCGTGAACAGCGGATTCATGATCACCCAGTACACCGCCGCCAGCATTGTCAGCCAGAGCAAGACCCTCTGTATGCCCTCCTCTGTCGACAGCATTCCCACCTCGCAAGGCCAGGAAGACCACGTGAGCATGGGTGCCAACGCCGGAACGAAGCTCTACCGCGTCGTTCTCAACACCGAGCGGGTGCTGGCCATCGAGCTCTTCAACGCCGCCCAAGCCCTGGAGTTCCGCCGCCCGCTGAAGTCTTCGCCCGTGGTGGAGCGCATTTTCAACGACTATCGTAAGCTCGTGCCCTTTATCGACAAGGACGTGGTGATGTATCCTTATCTCGCCAAGTCGGTAGAGTTCCTGCGTACAGAGAAGTTGGATTCCTGAAAGATCCATCAATTGTTGAAATTATCCACAAACGATTCGTCTGCATGATTCATGGGGGCTGGCTTCTTTCTTCCGAATTTCCCCTAAAGAATCCATGGAAAGCCGAAGATTCCTGTCAGCTGCAAAGATCATGAATCATGTAGACCGAATTATTTTAAGATTTCAGTAGAAAGAACATGCGTAGTATCATTTTCAATATCAAGACACTTTTTGGAATCCGTCCCGCCGACTGCCAGCGAGTCTGCGGTGAGGAGATGCGAAATCCTTTCTCGCTCAACAACGCATGGCTATCAATACGCGACGGAGTCATTGAGGACTTTGGCGCGATGGATACCTTTCCGGCCGGTGAGTCGTTTGACGAGGAGACCGATGCTCATGGTGGTTTGCTGCTGCCGGCTTTCTGCGACAGCCACACCCATCTCGTCTATGCGGGTCACCGCGAGCAGGAGTGGGTGGACAAAATCAACGGTCTGAGCTATGCGGAGGTGGCCCGGTGTGGAGGAGGCATCCTCAATTCGGCCGACCTGCTCCACCGCACTTCAGAGGAGGAACTCTTCAGAGAGTCGATGGAGCGCGTGGAAGAGATAGCCGCCAAGGGAACAGGATGCGTGGAGATAAAAAGCGGCTATGGACTCAACACCGCCGACGAGCTGAAGATGCTGCGCGTGATCCGGCGCATCAGCGAGACCGGCCGGCTGAAAGTGGTGTCCACCTTCCTTGGCGCACATGCCGTGTCGAGACAGTTCCAGGGGCGTCAAAGCGAATATGTAGACATGCTCATCGGCGAAATGCTTCCCGAAGTGGGCAAAGAGCGTTTGGCTGATTATGTGGACGTGTTCTGTGACAAGGGCTTCTTCACTCCCGAAGAGATGAAACGCATCCTCGAAGCGGCCGAAAAATATGGAATGAAACCCAAGGTACATGTCGATGAACTTGCTGCCGGTCGAGGCCTGCAGGTGGCTGTGGAGCACAACGCCCTCTCGGTAGACCATTTGGAGAGTATGCCCGAGAGCGACATCCCCCTGCTGAAGTCATCGGCCACCATGCCCACCGCCCTCCCCGGGACGTCGTTCTTCTCCAATATGCCCTATGCCAAAGGCCGCACCATGATCGACCACGGGTTAGGCCTCGCGCTGGCCAGTGACTACAATCCAGGTTCTACGCCATCTGGCGATATGAAGTTTGTCATGTCGCTGGCCTGCATGAAGATGAGGCTGCTTCCCGAAGAGGCGCTCAATGCCGTCACCATCAACGGGGCCTATGCCATGGGATTGAGCCGTGACTACGGGAGTATCTCTATAGGGCGTCGTGCCCGTCTGATCCTCACACGGCCCGTGCCCTCGCTTGCCTTCCTGCCTTATGCTTACACCACTGACTGCATAAGCAGAGTCTTTTAGAATGAGCAGATAGAAGCTTTTCCAATTTTGTTATTAAACATGGTTCGTTGGGAAAGCTTCTGTCTTTATAGTTCATGATTTGATTCCATCTGTCGATGCTTATGCCAGTCCTCATCAACGGCAAATGCCGATAGAATACTTGGGCATACCGAAGGAGGCAGAAGGTGAAACCTACTCCCTATCCATCCGCATCGGGAAGTGTACGTAGGGTATATCAACGGCCTGCTACCCACCTATACAGGCTTGAACCGCAGTGACCTGCAAGTGATTTTGCGTCAGACCTTTGAATCGAAAGATAGCTATATAAAGAAGTAGTCAGAGATTTTCTCATGATCCGCTTGCTTACTCCGTCTTTTTTCTCTATCTTTGTCCATGAAGAATAATTGTAGAATAAAAACCGTGTCGTATTATGATCATTCGTGTAGCAAATCCCATCTATGACTCCGTCTTCAAATACCTGATGGAGGACGAGCGAATCGCCCGCACAGTTCTTTCCGCACTGCTGAAGAAAGAGGTAGTGGAAGTGCAGATCCGCCGAAACGAGTACACCAATGGCTATCGTGACAATATCTCCATGTTTCGTATCGACTTCGGAGCGCGCATCCGCGAAGACGCCGGGGCGCTGCGACTGATCCTCATCGAGCTGCAAAAGACATGGCTGGAAACAGAGACTTTACGTTTCCGGCAGTACCTCGGCGCACAGTATGCCAATCCCGAGAATATGGTGCGCGAAGAGATGCGCCCGCCCTATGGGATTCCTATGGTGGCAGTATATATTCTCGGGCATAGGGTAGGGCATATCAATGTGCCTGTGCTCTATGTCAATCATAAACCCTACGATTACGAGGGTAACGAGGTTACCGAGGGTCTTCCTGACCCGTTTGTCGACAGCCTTGTCCATGACAGCATCATCGTGCAGATTCCACTCCTGCACGGACAAATCAACAACAGACTGGAAAAGGTGTTCAGTGTTTTTGACCAAACCAACAAAGAGAAGGACAACCGGCAACTTGTTG
Organism: uncultured Prevotella sp.; assembly: GCA_900322035.1. GTDB lineage: Bacteria > Bacteroidota > Bacteroidia > Bacteroidales > Bacteroidaceae > Prevotella. The sequence goes on along the minus strand of ONYL01000019.1, from coordinate 9,800 downwards.
AACTCGACGATGCCAACTATCAGGACGATGCCGATATGCAGTACATCCTCCATCGGCTGCTCATGGCCTCTTCTGATGCGCAACTTCGCCAGGACATGAATGACGAGGACATATATATCCAACCTTTGGAGGATCGCGACACCGCCATCATGAGCCGTGATAAAGTGATTAAGGAAAAAGACCAGCAGATATTGCAGCAGAACCAGCAACTCTCCGAGCAGAGTCAGCAACTCTCTCTGAAGGATCAGCAACTGGATCGTGTACGAGAAAAGCTGCGTCAGCAGGGATTGTCGGAAAACGAAATTGAAGAGTGGTTGGGAAAATAGCCATATTTATTAGGAAGAATAACGATCAGCAAAGACCGATAGCGATACGTGACGTCATAGAATAGTCCCATAACTGTAAACTGCCAAATGAGGTGCGATGGATGGCTGCTAATTCACAACTGATTATTACTTCGTACGTGGTAAAGTGGGCAAGACCGTGAAGGACAAGCCGAAGAGAGTAGATTATGTGTCCATCTACAGTAACGCGAAACTTACTATCGTAGAGACACACAGGGTTGTATCTATAATAGGTATCGCTTTTTTATATGCATCAAGTTATTATCGCGTGAAGAGTTTTCCCAATACGCTCAACACCTGCACAACGCTCTCCTTGTCGGGGACGGGAATGCGCAGGTTGGTTTGGCCCGTCTCCTGATCGACCTCCACAAGGCTGTTGACAAGTTCGCGTGTGGCCTCTGGCGACTCCAAGGTTTTGCTAAGCCCCGTGAGAAATGAAACACCTTCGGCCACGAGTTCCTTGGGCGAGGGTTGGGAATGCGTCTCGCTGTTTGTGCCTTTCTTGTAAGTTTGGGTGTCGTCTTCGCCCTCTTGGTGGTGGAGCGAGGCAACTGACGAGGCTGTTCCAAGCTTTTCTCCAACTTGTTCTCGGTTGTAGCTCGATTGATCATTTTCATCCAGCAGGATGTCACCTTCGCTATCATGATCGTCGTCGATGGTTGTGAAAGTCTCTGCGGGTGCGTTGGCCGTGGGTTCCATTTCGTCGGTGGTGACCATCAGGGTGTTGCTGTTGTCGGAATCATCCATTGTGGATTGAATGTCCTTCATCAGCTCATTAAACTTGCTGTCAGAAACGAAAATAGAGTCTTGTCCATTGTCCAACACTCCCGCAAAAAGAGAAGCCTTGAAACGCAGCTTGCCGAGCATGGCCTCTTCAAAGCTGTCGGCCGACACAAGGTTGACGACCTGGATGTTGCGCTGTTGCCCTATGCGGTATATTCGCGCAATGCGCTGTTCCAGGACGGCAGGATTCCATGGCAAGTCCATGTTGATGATGACAGAAGCCACTTGCAAGTTGAGGCCGGTGCTTCCCGCATCAGTGGAGAGAAACACCCTACTGTTGGGGTTGTCGGTAAAGTTGTTGACAAGGTCTTTGCGTTTTGCCGATGGGATGGCACCATGGAGATATTCAAATTGGATAGTGCGTTTGTCTAATTCCTCTGCTATCAGGCGCGTCATCCGCTCCCACTGGCTGAAGACGACAATTTTCTCATCACCGCTCTCCACAATGTTGCTGATGATGTTCATCGCCTCGTCCACTTTGGTATCATAGCGAGTCTTCTGGTCGAGTACGTAGGTGCTGTCGCATACGCAGCGCATCTGCTGCAACAGCAGCATCAGTCGGTTGCGGTCGCTTTCCGAGAGAAAATGCATGCGTTCCCATTTCTGCAGCAATTGACTGACCAGGCTTTTCGCCTCGTTGTGTATCGTCATTTGCTCCTTAGTCATGGGTACTAACAAGTTCTTATCCTGCCGTGCCGGCATTTGTAGTCTCACTTGTTTCTTTGTGCGTCGGATGAGTATGCCGGTCAACTTTGACTTGATTTCATTGAGGTTCTTGTATCCTATCGTAGCCCCCTTGTCATCCGTAACAATATAATGGTCGCGGAAGAGGTAATAGGGACTCAGGCAGAACTGGTCGACAAGTTGCACGACGGAATATAGTTCCTCCAGCCTGTTCTCTAAAGGCGTTCCAGAGAGGATGACTGCATAATGCGAGATGATTTTGCGTGCTGCTCTTGCTATCTGCGTGTTCCAGTTTTTCAGCCGTTGCACCTCGTCAATGATGACCATATCAGTTTCCAGTTTGCCGAAAATCTTGATGTCATTGCAAACAGAATTGTACGATACAATCTTAAACAACTCGGGTGCGTTGTATTGTTCACGTCGTTTTAGGTGGTTGCCTTCGATGACGTGGGCCTTCTCGTTGGTGAAACGCTCAATTTCTCTTTTCCATTGATATTTTAGCGACGTAGGACAGAGTATCAGCACGCTCCCCACCAGTCCTCTCTGCCTCAGGAGGGTGGCTGTGCCAATGGCTTGGATGGTTTTGCCCAATCCCATTTCGTCGGCGATGATTGCCCTTCCGGCGGTAGCAGCAAAGCGGATGCCTTCTTCCTGATAGGGGTAGAGCGTAGTGTTGAGCAGATGGGCGAAGTCGTCATGGCTCAGACTGTCTACCCACTTCTGTCGTTGTGACTTTTCCCGAGTCTCCAATACGAAGTCGAGAGCATCGTTGTAGCACCGCATTGTGTCATCGATGGCCAAGGCGCGGTGCATGAAAGTTCTGAAATGCGAGTAGCCTTGCGGTAGCAGATCTCCACTTTCGGTGAAAAACTCGGAGGCTAACTGTCGGAACTCTTTCTCATGGTCGGTGCCGATACGAATGCGCACCTTGCGGCCCTTTGAATAGTCGAGGTAGACAGAGGTGTAGGATGGGGTTTCTCGGTGTACCCGGTGGCCGTTGTGTATCCAGCGCTTTACGGCCTCCAAATGTTTACAAGTGCCGAGTTGAGAGGTTTTGAAGTCCATGCAGGAACAATAGTTCCAAGTGCTCTGAGCACCGCGGTATATCACCTTATATTCCTGGCCGGTCTTGGGTGAGACCACACGGTAGATGCCGGGAGCATTCTCCTCGTCGATGCAGCTGATGGACAGTCGCTCATCGATAGCGGCCTGTCGTCTTAGTTGTATCTGCCACGTTTTCAGGTCCAGTCCTTGTGGTTTAAACTGATGGGGTATGCTTTTGCGCTTCTTCTTGCTCTTTGCCATGCTTTTCTTACGTAATATGATAAAACCTCCACAAAATTAGGCATATTTAGCGAGACTTCAAAACAACTTCGATATTATTCCGGCTCATGCTTTTTCCCAGACAATAAGCTGGGTAAAAAATAATGGCCTGAGGGGAATGCCCATGTCCATGCGGATGTTATATAAAACGGCCTCCACGGGATTCCGCAGAGGCTGCCATGAGAAAGTGATGGGAGTTATTCTTCTTTGATTTCATTGGCATGGTTCCAGCCAAAAGCGGCGCGGTAGGCATTGCCTGTCCCTTTGGGTACCCAAAGCGTGGTCTCGTCGGAAATGCGGAAGCGAGATAGCGTGGGTGGAACCGCCCACTTCACATGGATGTTCTTCGCTGTTACATTGCCAAGGATGCCGAACTTCTCCACCACCTCTAACGAGGCTGGGAAGGATATGCTGTTGAGACCATGACCGGTGGCGAGCGCATAGATGCCGAGGGTCTTCAAGGTCGAATTGGCCGGAAGGCGGATTTCTTTCATGCCCAGACAATTCTGGAACGCATAGCTTCCGATGCTGCTCACGCTTGCCGGGATGTCGATATAAGCCAGGTTCTCGCACATCCGGAAAGCGTCGGCGCCAATCGCGGTGAGGTTCTTCGGCAGAACGATGCTGTCGAGCTTGCATCCCGCTACAAAGAATGCTCCATCGCCCAAGACGTTGCGCGACTGCACGTAGTTATCGTCGAAGTCCTCAATGCACTCCTCAACCGCAGTGTCGCCATCCTCTACAAGTTCACAGTCGCCCATGTCCAGTTGTTGCAGGTTCATATTGGCGAACGTACTAATCTCTATCTTGCTGCCCGTCGCGTCGCGGTTAGTGACGTGCGATCTGACGCCACGCCTGAGTAGGAGCCGCAGGGTGCGCATGTCGGCTGTGTTGAGCAGACCCGTTAGCTTGAGCTCATGCAGATCGCTCCACGCCGCCGCATTGCCACCCATGAGTATGGGCAACTGCCCCGGTTTATTGACGTGGATGGTCTCCGCGAACTTGAAGTTGCGCGGCCACTGGTGCAACGTGACCTTTACTGGCTCTCCCAAATGTTTGCCGTTATCGGTATAATAGTTAAAGGTGAGAGTGGCCACACGGCCCAATCCCTCGTTCTTATCCACATCAAGCACATACACCATGTCGTAAAAGCCGTGGTATATGGCCCGTGTGCGTCTGCTCCCTGCGAAGTCATGGCCTGCTTCTCTCACCCAAGACGCGTCAACGTTCAGCTGAGGAAGATCGTAGAGCGAGGAGTAAGCCTTAATAAACACATAAGCCTTTCCACCCTCGGCCTCGACATCAACATGGGGTGCCTCTATCCGCACCTTCTGCTTCACGGTGTCAGTTTCTTCAATAGGTTTGTCGGGTTTGTCGGGTGTGTCCTCACTGTCCTTACAGGAAGTGAAGGACAGAAGGCAGAAAAGCATCGCAAACAGTCCGAATACTGTTTGTAGATTTTTTGAAAAAGGATATTGTTTCATGCTGTTATGTTATTTTTGTTTGTTGATACTTACACCTAAGGTCTGGTTAATCAGGCCGATGATCTTGTCGAGACTGTCGGCATCAAAGTCGGCTGTGAGCCGCTTGTTGGTATCAGTGGCCGTGAGCGGCACGTGATAGTAACGGCTGAGCGTAGCCAACACTTCCGGCAGTGGCGTGTCGTTGAAGTGGAACTCATGCGTAGCCCAGGCTGTGGCGTTTACGTCGGTGCGCCTTTCCATCCTCGGCATGTCACCGCCATTCTCCAACACAGCCGACATCCCTGCCTTCAATGCTAAGGCTGTGCCGCCGTGCCGTGTGGAGCCAAAGCTGGCCGCTCCCTCCACCACAGTGAGGCGAGTCATGGTCTCGTTCTCTTCCACTTGCAACCGCGTGCCGATGTCTTGGATGACATAATGATCGTCGGTGATAGTGAAGGGATTGTCCGTGTCGTGGTGGATGTCGAGGAAAGCCTTACCCGTTATTTTGACGTGACGACAGTTGCCGGAGGGGTAGGTGAGGGACGAATGGGGTGCCAGCGTCACCACAGTGCCGTCGGTCAGACGAAACACCTGCGGCACAGCCTCTGCCGTGAGCGTGACATCGGACGGAGCAAGCAGCGCATGAACACCAATACCGATCAGCACGAGAAACGACGCCGCTACGGTGGCCCAGCGCAAATAATGCGTGGGGCGTACAGCCTGATGACCCACGCGCGAGCGGACTTTGGCCAAAGCTTTGCGCGTTTCGAGCCGCCCCTCCTTGTAGTAATGGATAACGTATTTCATAAGCCAATGGTTTTATTCTTCATAAATGTGCCGCACAGGTTTGCTCTTCGCCGCGGCGTATCCAGCGGCCATGCCGATGCCACCACTCACATTGCCCACGTTGGGCGTTATGTTGGACAGGCCAGACTTGGCCAGGTCGCTTGTCTGTAAGCTGCCGATGGTGCTGACGAAATGGTAGAACTCCGGTGTGATGTGATAGAGCACCACATAGTAGTAGGGGCTGATTCGCTGGCTGCGATCCATATCGTAGATTTTGTTGAGATTGAGGCGCAGCGTGTAAGTCTTGCCGTTGAAAGCGTTATCGGTGAAGACATAAAAATCCTCGTAGTTGTAGTTGTCATAGCCAAAGTCGTAGTCGATGCTGTTGAGTTTCTTCAGCACCGGGTCGCTCTCTGTGTTCACCGTCACGACCTGTTCCAGCGTATCCACACCGTCATTGGGGGTGGGGTAGTAGTAAGTGTTCCCATCTCGATCCTGGAATATGCGCGCCCTCACCTGTACGGCATAATAGTCTTTGGTCTCGGCGGGGTCGGTGAAGGGGATCTGCAGCTGAAGGTAATCTTCCGCTCCCTCATAGTCGTCGGAATAGATGGACACTTCCTTTGTACTGACGTCGCCTACCGATACGGGCGCGAGAATGGTGGTCTGTGCCGACACGGCAGGCAGCCCGTCGGCCTCGGCCTCAATGTGGATGCGGTCGCCCACCGTCTGTCTGGCCACTGCCTTATAAAGTCCGTTGCCCTCGGCAATGACGGTAGCTGGCCGGCCGTTGACCGTATAGGAGATACGTGCGCCGTCTATTGAAATCACCTGGCCCTGGTGGTTGACGGGAAGGCTGCGCGATAGCAAGATGTTTGTGGTGTCGCCCACTGTTGGCATGCAGTAGAGAACGAGCTTCGGCTCACTCTTCACGGCATTGATGTTGAAGTCGTCGCGGCAGGAGGTCAGCAATACAATGGCCAATAGGGCCAACAGTAGTAAATGATGAGTATAGCTCATGGGACTTAAAACTTAAACGTATAACTGAATGAAGGAATGATGGGAATGTAGCCTTTTGACTTGGCTCTCATGGTGCCGTGGTCGCTGTCGTACTTCACATCCACCCACATCGTGTTGAGATGGCAGTAGGCATTGTAGATGCTCCAGTTCCAAATGCGCTCGTGGCCGTTTTTTGTGCGGTGATGCAGGTCTACGCCGATGTCGAGGCGGTGGTAGGCAGGCGCGCTGACGTTGTTGGGCACATCGTAGAGGAAGTCCTGCGATCCACCCTCCCCCAAGTCGGGGAAGTTGACGTATTGGGTGGGCAGCGTGAGGCGGTTGCCGCTGTGGTAGATCCATTCGGCATAGAGGCTGGTGCCTTTGCCGAAGTGGTAGCGCACTGAGGCGTTGGCCTTATGACGGTTGTCGAACTTGTCGTAGAACCAGTGAGGATAGTAGTCGTCGAACTTACGCTTGTTCCACGACAGCGTGTAGGAGGCGTCCAATTGCAGACGGTGGGCTGCGTAGTGTGCATCAAACTCCAAGCCGAAGAAGCGTCCCTTTCCCTCGTTGACTTTTGTATCCCAACTGTCGGCAGGCGGCTGCAGGCCAATCCAGTTGGTGTATTGCAGCAGGTGGGAAGAGCATTTATAGTAGCCCTCCAACGACAGCAGCCAGTGCTTGTCGGGTTGCATGTAGATTCCGGCCGCCCACTGATGGCTGTGCATGGGATGGAGACGGCGGGTGGTGGGTACCCAATAGTCGCTCGGCAGATCTATGTAGGCGTTGGAGATCTTGTGTACGAATTGCGTCATCGTGGTGTAGCTGGCTTTGAGTGAAAGGCGTGGAGATACTTGGAACTTGATGGCCGCGCGTGGGTCGGCGCTGGCAAAGGTCTTGCCCTGGATGTGAAACAGGGCCACATTGATGCCGCCGTTGAGACTCCAACGGTGGTTGAGCCTTATCTCGTCTTCTGCATAGGCATTCCATTCTGTGGCTGTAAGGCGGCTCGCGGTATGGCTTTGCAGGGTGTCGCTACGTCCTCCGTTTTTGTCGATATAGATGTGATTGTTGCCCTGCGGACGGTAATGGTGAAAAGTGAAGTCGTGGCCGAAACGCAGGTGATGATGAGGTGTGGGACGGTAGTCAAAGGAGGCGCGGTAACCGATGTCGTTGATGGTGGATTGGTTGTCATGCTCGGAATAGTTGGATAAACTTCCATCCCCCACTTCTCCCGAGCTAAAATCCTCCTTCGACCACAATTTGGACAGGCTGTAGGTATAGACACCGCTGATGTTGGCAAAAAACTTTGGCGATACGATATACGTCCAGTCGAGCGACGTGTTGAAGTTGCCCCAGTTGAAGCGGCTCTTTGACAAGTCTCGGTAGCCCATGCCTCCGCCGTTGTCCTCATCCTTGGTGTTGAGTCTGTCCTGTCCCCAGTAGGTACTCAGGGCCAGTCGCGAGCGCTGACTGAAGATATGCGTGACCTTGGCATTGAAGTCGTGGAAGAAATAGCTCACGTTGACTTTGTCCTCGTCGGCTCCTGCGTTTTTGTTGACGATGGCGAATATGGGCCTTGTAAGAAGGTCGAGCCACGAGCGGCGGAGCGCTATGTTGAAGCTGGTCTTGCCTTTCTGCAACGGTCCTTCCAACTGGATTCCTCCGTCGAGCAGTCCGAAGCGCACCGAGCCATGGACTCGGTGCATGTCGCCGTCAGTGGTGCGTACGTCCACCACGCTCGACAGTCGTCCGCCGTAGCGGGCTGGGAACCCACTCTTGTAGAAATCCACGTTTTTCACCACATCGACATTAAACGAGGAGAAAAGTCCCAAGGTATGGTTGATCTGGTAGAGCGGGGTGCCGTCGAGCAGGAAGAGGTTCTCGTCGCTGTTGCCGCCGTGCACATAGAGTCCGCTGACCAGTTCCACCCCCTCGGCCACTCCGCTCACTTGTTGCAGCGTCTTCACCACATCGGGCGAGGATAGCAAGGCATAGCCGGTCTTGAGGTCGGAGGGACCTATTGATCGCTTGCCTGTCTGGGTGTTGAGCAGTGGCGAGTTGAGATCGCCCACAACGACCACTTCGGGCAGACTCTTGCTCTCGCTGAGTGTGACATCCTGGCGCAGATTGCCATGCAACGGCTCTTTTAGTTTCTTGTCTTCGTATCCGATATAGCTGTATTTTATAAGGTGGTCGCCCTCGGGCAGCGTTAGTGAATAGAAGCCGTAGGCATTGGTGGTCGTTCCCACACCCGTGGTCTCGTCCCAAATGGTAGCGTTGATAAGCGTCTCGCCGTCCGTGTCGCGCACAAAGCCGTTCAGCGTGTGCCGTGCAGTGGATGCGGAGGCTGGCTTCGGTGGGAGCGGCGGGGCACTGCGTTGAGCCTTATTGAGTATCACATACTTGCCCTTCACTCTATAGTCGATACCCGAACCTGCAAACAACGTACTCAAGGCCTTGTCGAGCGGTAGATGTTTGAGCGAAGGGCCACGATAGACTTGTCCCACGGGCAAAGAGGCATCGTAGGTAAAGTTGATTTTCTTTGTCTTGTGAAGCCACTCCATCTGCTGCTTTATGGTGGTCGGATCACCTTTGGGACGGGCCGACGCGGACACCACGACAAACAGAAGGAGCAGGATGATGCCCAGTTTATAATAGAAGTGTGCCGGTTTCATTGTTGTGCGTATTTCGTTGAAAGAGAATTAAAAAGCCCAACCGAAACTGACGTAAGGCGCAAAGAGTATGTCACCTTTGTGGCAAGTGGAACCGTCGGCCCAGAGCCAGTCGTTGGTCACGTGAATCATTGGTGTGACACCGCAACGGAATTGGAAGCCGTGCAATGCCTCGTGGCGGTAGCCGATATTCAGATAGATCATGTCGCGCGCCCATGTATGGCGATAAATAAAATAAGAAGACGGATCATTGTAATATGCGCCTCTTTGATCATATTTTATGACCCACAATTTATTGCCCAGTCCCAGTTCCAAGTGGTTGCGTCGTCCGCCGAGAAGATAGTTCAGCTCCGTGCCGAAGCCCCAAAGGTGCTCTTTTGTGTCAGTATAAGTCATTAGCTCCTCACTATCAAATGCGTAGCTCACACCGGTTCTGAAGCCCCAGGGTGAATTCTTCTTCAGCCTCATGTCGTAGTTGAGCCCAATGAGACCGGTAACGCCTCCTATCTCAACAAAGACACTGTGCTGCGGCATCACGTAAGTGGAATCTGCAGTCTTGGCCGCCAGTGGCGTGGCCAGTGCGCAGCCCGTCAGCATGGTCCATACGATGGCTGTCCTTTTGATGTTTCTCTTTTTCTTTTTCATTGTTGTACTAATTTCCGCTACGGCGTAAAAGCTAAAGCCTTCCACCACTAGCTGTTGTCTGTTATTTGTTACTTCATTAATTCTGTGTATATTAGAGC